>NZ_CVTD020000001.1 GCF_002904165.1 Herbinix hemicellulosilytica
TTTTTTTTTGCCGTTTATTTGCAATAGTTGGGGCGGAATTCATTGAATCCCGCCCCATTACTGTATCTGTATTTAGAGCTATTTTAATGGCTTTTTGTCGAGTGTTGATGTATGATGTTTGAATAATACAATATTATTTAGCTTTGAATCTTTTTAACATTCGTAATCATCTTTGCAAGATGTTGGGTATGATGCTATCCGAATATATTAGAATACAAGGCTTATAATTCGTTTTATGGTCAGATTACGGATTTATTTTTGAACTTATATTGCACATATTAATGAACGGCTATTAGTATAATTTATGTATTGTTATATGATTCTAAATATTATATTTTCTAAGAATTTTGGGGAACGGTACGAATTTGATTACTTTAATTATAAAATTCTTATTTTTTAATGTGTGATTAATTTACCCTTAAGTTAAATTGTGTTAGAATAAGCCAAAGGAGGCTATTATGAATAAAAAAGAATTTTTGGACATTTTAAGACAAGCGCTGGAAGGCGAAGTAGATAATAGTACTATAGAAAAGAATATAAAATTTTATAGCGATTATATCAGTTCGGTCACGGATAAAAGTGAGGAAGAAGTAATTGAGGAAATAGGTGATCCAAGGCTAATAGCAAAGACTATTATTGAAACGGAGAAAGTGTCTAAAACTGCTTATAACGACCGATATGATAGCAATAATTATGAATACAGACAGGGAAATTATAATGATTATTCCCGGGACGAAAATCAAAAATATAGGATAAACAGAAAGGTTTTTAAAGGGACAAAATGGTACTATAAAATATTAAGCTTATTTATATTGTTTATTTTTTTAGTGTTTATATTTAATATAGGCTTATTATTCCTAAAACTATTATCAGTTTTCTTTGTTCCTGTTTTATTAGGGGTTTTATTGCTTATTTATCTAAGAAACCGATAGACTTTGAAGACAGTAACAGAAAGATTAAATTAGATGATAAATACAAGAAATATATAAATAAATATAAAAATTAGAAACGACCGCGAGGGGGAGCCAAGCGGTCGTTTCGATGAGGGGAGTATAAATAATTAATAAGGGGTTATAAGTGCTCTAGTATCCGAGCACTTATTAATTATATTATATAAGTATTTATAATGCAAGGTTTAATTTATGACTAAATTTTAAAAATTTTGAAAACAATACATTAAAAATGTTAATTTATTACATAATTTAAAAATTTTAAGTAGAATATTTCTTATAAAACAACAAATAATAATCTTGCAATATGCAAATAGATTTTTAAATTAGGAGGCCGACAATGAGCAGCAACGATGTAAGAAATAACAATCAATCAAATGTAAGAAATACAAACAGCAATAATACAATAAGAAACACAAGCAATACCAATACCGGTAGAAACACAAGTAATATTGGTAACACAAACACAAGAAATACAACAAATACAAATACCAGAAACGCCAATAATAACTCATCTAATATAGGAAAATCAGATTATACAACAGGATCAAACCGCAATACTACCAATTCTAATTCAAACTCAATAAGATGCAATAATAATTCAAAAACTAACAATAACAACAATTACAGATAAAATGCTTACTCAATATTTGATATAATAGGGCAGGCTAATAATTGCCTGCCTTATTATATTAATTGACTTATAACAAAATAATTTTGTCGGAATATAATATAATGAGAGACATATAAGTATTAGTCTACATACGAAAGATTTATTTTGATCGGCTCTGTTCATTTATTGCAATGGAAAGGAAGTGACGGTCAGGGATGTCTTGCTTAGAAACAATTAAAGCTGATGATGTAGTTTATTATATAGGTCATCCTGACGTATTAATTATAGATTTAAGAAACAAAGAAGATTATATAAAAGGACATATTCCCTCGGCTGTAAATATACCTTATGATAATCTAAAAGACCAATTGGCTGTATTAAAACAGAAGAAATTATTAATACTTTATTGTGACAGAGGTAATATAAGCCTTATAGCGGCCAGGGATTTAATGAAGTACGGATGCAAAATAAAAAGCATGTACGGTGGTATTCGTGCTTACCACGGAAGGTTGGAAACAGGGGGCCTATAAAAACATTGACTATATTTACATTTAATTTTACAATGCTAATAACGGATAAAATTATTATGGCACTCTAGGAGGATATGATGAAGGCGTACGAATATATATCACCATGTCATTTCGGCTTGGAAGCGGTACTAAAAAAAGAAATCCGTGATCTGGGATATGAAATTACCAATGTTGACAACGGAAGAGTCAGTTATAAAGGGGACATTGATACCTGTGCAAGGGCAAATATGTTCCTAAGAACAACGGAAAGGGTTTTGCTAAAAATAGCTTCATTTAAAGCCGAAACATTTGATGAATTATTTGAAAATATAAAAGCTATTCCTTGGGAAGATTTTATTCCTGTCGACGGGAAATTTTGGGTAGCCAAAGCTAGTTCTATAAATTCTAAACTTTTTAGCCCTTCGGACATACAGTCCATTATAAAAAAAGCAATAGTTGAGAGGCTTAAAAAAATATATAAGATAGAATGGTTCGAGGAAAGCGGAAGTTCATATCCTCTTCGGGTGACCATAATGAAAGATGAAGTAACGGTATGTCTGGATACATCTGGTGAGTCACTTCATCGCAGAGGATACAGAAAATTAACCAGTAAAGCACCTATTACAGAAACTTTGGCTGCCGCATTAATTATGCTGACACCATGGAATAAAGACAGGATTTTGATTGATCCTTTTTGTGGCAGCGGTACAATCCCCATAGAAGCGGCGATGATTGGAGCAAGAATTGCGCCGGGAATACAAAGAAGTTTTTTGGCTGAAACATGGAAGGGATTTTATCCTGATAGTATATGGAAGCAGGCGAGGGAAGAAGCCTTGGATCTTCAACTCAAAGATATAGAAATGAATATTCAGGGCTATGATATAGACGGTGAAATCATAAAAGCGGCAAGACAGAATGCCAGGATGGCAGGAGTGGATCAATGGATTCATTTTCAGCAAAAAGATGTGGCACAACTTAGCAGCAGTAAAAAATACGGATTTATTATAACTAACCCTCCTTATGGGGAAAGACTGGAAGAAAGAAAAAATCTTCCTGATTTATATAAGCTTATTGGCAAGGTATTTGGTTCACTGGATACTTGGTCATATTATATCATTACTGCTTACGACCAAGCGGAAAAATATATCGGAAGAAAGGCAGACAAGAACAGAAAGATATACAACGGTATGATGAAAACATATTTGTATCAGTATATGGGACCTAAACCGCCGAAAAAGAAGGATAGCCAAAATCAGACAATTGAATAAATTGAAAAAAATAAATTATTTAGAAATTAAAGAAAAATCCATCTTTAAGTAATAATGTTTATCAGAAATTGCTAATAAGAATTTATGCTAAATCCAATAACTAAAGAAAAATTTCTAAATTTATTATAAAAAAGTATATTAATATGAATATAAAAAACCTGCCTGAAAACATTGTCAAAAGTTATATTCAGTGTATATGACAATGGGGGCAGGTTTTTATATATAGATTTAGATGAAATCGATCTTGTAATAAACTGATATGTTTTATAATATTTTTTGAATCCAAAAACGGATATCGTTAAATACCTCTTCTTTGTTTAATTCATTTATAAGTTCATGTCTGCATTCGGGATATATTTTATAGGCTATCTTGGTAAAACCAAGTTTTTTATACAGAGATAACAGCCTTTTTATGTCTTTTCCATAACCGCCTACAGGATCCTTGTCTCCGCTAATAATAAACATAGGAAGATCGGTTTTTGTCGACTGTAACAGATTTTTATTGGCAGCATTTGCGGTTAATTTCATAAGATCATTGTAAAAAGAAGCGGTACAGATAAAACCGCAATACGCATCATGTATATAGGCTCCTACTGCTTGGTGGCTTCGTGACAACCAGTCAAAGGCAGTCCTTTCCGATAGTTTGGTATAATTCTTGCCGCCAAAGATTAAATTGCTTAAAAACGGGGAAATATGCTTCGGACCTTTTATCTTTTTAACAAGAGATGTTACAAGCAGGCCTGAATTAATAAGAATTTTTGAGGGATAAGCGGTTCCCGACAAGATTACACCGGTATATTTATCATAGGCTTGAATTACATTTCTGGCAATCAGAGAACCCATACTGTGTCCGAATAGAATGAGTTTATTGCTTCTGTTATTGGCTTCAATATATTTGCTGATTTCAATTACATCTTCGGTAACAAGCTTATAACCCCTATTTTCTGCAAAAAATCCAAGATCACTTAATTTAGTATCATAGCCATGACCCCTGTGATCATATAAATATACATCGAAACCTGAATCTGCCAGGTATTGTGAAAATGCTAAGTAGCGATTATGATGCTCAGCCATGCCATGCAGGATTAAAATGCTTGCTTTGGGCTTGTCCGGACTGTATATACATTTAAGTTTAGTTACATATCCGTCTTTTTGCCTTATTTTTATGTAGTTGGCTGTTTTCATTTTAAATCCCCTATCCGATAAACTTTAGATTTATATCTTATTCTCATTATATTAATTTTTGTTATAAAATGCAATAATTAGCAAATTATCTACTGCAAAATCAGGAAGATTATATAGTATTAGCTAGAAAGTATAGGGTAAATTGTGTTTAATGCCAAAAATATTTTTTTATAATTCGAATATATGTATATAGAGATTTATACTCATTGATTTATAAACAAAAAATAATTATTATTTTATATAATATAATTAAATGATTCAAAATTCGTCAAACTGAAATTACATTAAACAGCAAAAAACTCCAATTTTAGAATAAATTTATAAATTTTCGTTGTTTATTGTTTTAAATTCATATATAATTTTCATATACAGAATAATCTGAAAGTTTGTATGGAGGGAATTTTTTTGGACAAAAACCTTTTAAGAAAGGCAGCTTTGCAGAGTGTGGCACTTATGCTAAGTGTCATAATGCTGTCCTATGCCGTAAGACAGTACAGCTCCGTAACCATATCGGCTAGTTATGCCCAGGATAAAGCTGTTTATGTTGATCCGGATAAAGAGAACAATAAGGATTACACCGAAAAATATGATGCAAAAAATCCTAATATGGATGATAATGAACAAACAGCCGAAGACGCTCGTATTGTTCTTACAGGTGTAAAAAGTGGTGTAAAGGATGATATAATTGAGCAGCTTGGAGAACAATTTTTGATAATAAGAAAACCTTTGGGTGAAGGTCTTAGGATTCAACTGGAGGATCTTTATTTAAACAAGCAGCTTAAAATTATAATTTCAGGATATACGAAAGAAAGTCCGGATCAGAACTTTATTGCAAGAGTTTACAGGGATGAAGTGTTTTTGGGTGAGCCAAAACACGCGGAAGCCGAAAATAGCAGCCCTGAAGAAGACGGTACATATTCATCTACAGTTATAAAATATTATGGCAATGATCCGGTTAATTCTATCAATATTGAAAACAAGACAGGCCTTTATGGGTTTAATGTCCATGAAATAGTCCTTCAGCTTAATCATGTATATGCACATATTCTTTTTGAAGATGAAAATTACTATTATATAGATTTGAGAAGACCAAAAGAAGTTTATGATAAAATTTTAGTAATTGATGCCGGGCATGGCGGGAAAGATCCCGGTGCCATATCAAAAGACGAAAAAATTTACGAAAAAGATATAAATCTGAAAATAATGCATGAATTAAAAGAACTTCTTGACAAGGATAATATTAAAGTATATTATACTAGGACCATAGATGAAACTATATATCTGCGGCCAAGGGTAACTCTGGCAAATGAAGTGGAATGTGATTTCTTTATAAGTATTCATTGTAATTCCAGTGATTATACCGGCCCTAACGGGACCGAAATCCTTTATTATAATCATGAGAATGGTAATATCAAAACAAAAGATCTGGCTAAAATTTTAAGTGATGAGCTGTCAAAAACCGTATCATTAAAAAGCAGCGGAGTCATGGAAATGAAAGATGATGATATTTTCATCCTTGCCAATGCCAAAGTTCCCGCCGTCATAATAGAAACGGGCTATATATCCAACATCAATGATTTAGATTACCTGCAAAGTCAATCAGGGCAGCAGGATATAGCAATAGGGATATATAACGGTATTTGGCGGGCTTATGATGAGCTTATACATTAGTTAAGGGTATAGTTACACAAATGCAGCATGAATGGGGAATGACATGATGAAAGTGATATTTGCTACTCACAATGAAGGGAAAATGAAAGAAATACGGGAAATACTGAAAGATTTGGATATAGAGCTTTGTTCCCTTAAAGATATTGGGTTAAATATTGATATTGAAGAAAACGGCACAAGTTTTGAGGAAAATGCAATAATAAAAGCAAGGACAGTCTGTGATATGACAGGAGAGATTACTCTTGCTGACGATTCGGGTCTTGAGGTAGATTATCTTGATAAAGCTCCGGGCATTTATTCGGCAAGATTCCTTGGGGAGGATACTTCATACGAGATAAAAAACCAATATATCCTGGACAGACTAAAAAATGTTCCGGAAAAAGACCGTAGCGCCAGATTTGTTTGTGTAATTGCCTGTGCTTTTCCGGACGGTGAAACTGTCACCAGGACCGGTGTTATTGAAGGACTTATAGCTGAAAAAATAAGCGGTACCAACGGTTTTGGATATGACCCGATTTTTTATGTACCTGAATACAATTGCACTACGGCAGATATGCCGTCCGATCTTAAAAATCAGATCAGTCATCGGGGAAAGGCACTTAGGGCCGTTAAAGAAGTTTTGACTAATTATTTGGCGGTATATAAAAAGCAGGAGATAGACAATGAAGATATTGATAGTAAGTGATACACACGGCAGAGATCGGAATTTGCTTCAAACCCTGCAAAAAGTAGGGCATATAGATTTAATGATACATCTTGGTGATATTTGCGGCAGTGAGAAATATATAAAATCTATTGCCCCCTGCCCTGTTGAAATGGTATGCGGAAACAATGATTTTTTTATTAATCTTCCCAAAGAAAAAGTAATAATGATTGGAGATTATTCTGTATTTTTGACCCACGGGCACAAGTACGGAGTGTATTTTGGCACCGGACCAATTAAAGAAGCTGCCAGGATAAGACAAGCCGATATAGTTATGTTTGGTCATACGCATGTACCATTGATAGATTTAAATGACAATGTATGGGCTATTAATCCCGGAAGCCTGTCATTGCCCAGGCAAAGCGGAGGGACTCCTACGTATATAATCATGGATATCGACAGGATGGGCAAAGCGCACTTTACATTAAATTATCTTAAGTCATAAATCTTGGGTTTGTTTTATTATAGGGACTATATTTTTTGTATTATCCTAACAATTTAAAAAGTTCGAAAAATAAATAATTTTTTTAAAAGAAATATCAAAAAAAATGTTGACAACGAGCAGATGCTATTATATAATAAGTCTTGCGTCACGGCGCTAAAGAAAAGTCAAAAAAGCTTAAGAATGCCTTATGCGGTACGCGTTAAGTCATCAGAAGCCACAGTAATCAAATTGTACCGGAGCATAACTTATCGGGGTGTGGCTCAGTTTGGCTAGAGTGCTTGATTTGGGATCAAGAGGTCGCAGGTTCAAATCCTGTCACCCCGACTTATCAAGGAATAGCCGATAACGGTTTTCCCGATAAGAATGAGGTAATAAAATAAAACTAATATGGATATAATATGCGGGTGTAGTTCAATGGTAGAACACTAGCCTTCCAAGCTAGATACGTGGGTTCGATTCCCATCACCCGCTTGATATGTGGCTTTATACATCATATCATCAGAAAATAACTTTATGTGCTAGTAGCTCAGCTGGATAGAGCAATGGCCTTCTAAGCCATGTGTCGGGGGTTCGAATCCCTCCTGGCACATTTCCTTTTAAATAAGGAATATTTAAAAGTTATTTTTTTTATATGGTGGGTATAGCGTAGCTGGTTAGCGCGCCAGATTGTGGCTCTGGAGGTCAAGGGTTCGAATCCCTTTACCCACCCTGTTGGGCTATCGCCAAGCGGTAAGGCACAGGACTTTGACTCCTGCATTCGATGGTTCGAATCCATCTAGCCCAGTTTCGGTTTGTACTTTAGGTGTAATAGCTATGTAAGGCAGATATGTAAAATGGTACAGCCGGATATAAGTAAAAATTATATATATCTAATTTTATACGTAGAGACGGAAGTATTCCGCTTCTCGATTTTTTCATATTAGGGGATATTAGCTCAGGCGGTAGAGCACTTGACTTTTAATCAAGGTGTCCGGGGTTCGAGTCCCCGATGTCTCATTAAATTATTATATGGGCGGATGTGGCGGAATTGGCAGACGCGCCAGACTTAGGATCTGGTGGGCGACCGTGGGGGTTCGAGTCCCTTCATCCGCATGAATTAAAAGTTGAGCAAATTTAATGTTTTTATCCGGTTCCGTATTAATTTGTCTGATTTAGAGATTTTTTAAAATAATGCCTTCCAAATTTAATAAATCTGTGATAAGATTATTAGGCATTTGAATTTACCTCCTGGTGGTTAGATGATTGACTGGCACTGGGAGGTC
>NZ_CVTD020000002.1 GCF_002904165.1 Herbinix hemicellulosilytica
CATTTATTATAGAGCCTATATTTATTTTGTTATTCCGTTACATTAAAACTTCTTGTAAAGTTCCTTCTTTGCTCCGCAAACAGGACATTTATCAGGAGCTTCGTTATATACGGTATGGCCGCATACAGGGCAGATATAAACTGCCTCAATATCCAGGTCTTTTCCTTCGCGGGCACAGTCCTGGGCTTCTTTAAACATTTTGGCATGGATTTTTTCGGCTTCCAGAGCAAAACGGAATGAACGCATAGCGCCTTTTTCACCCTGGAACTCTGCAGCCTGCAGATAAACCGGGTACATTTGCTCAACTTCATGAAGCTCGCCGTTAATTGCACCCTGCAGGTTTTCTACGGTATTATTGTAACCAAATACTCCGCCTGCGGTTACGGTGTAATCGGTAGTAGGACCGCTAATTTCTTTAAAATGATTTTCAGCATGAACTCTTTCTGCAAAGGAAATAGCTCTGAATAATTTTGCTATGTTGTTAAAACCTTCTTTTTCTGCTACGTCAGCCCAGGTTAAATACCTCATATGGGCAAGACTTTCTCCTCCGTATGCGGAATGTAAGAAATCGTTTGTCATTGCATTTTTAACTGCCATTTATATATTCCTCCTTTAAATTATGTTTATACAAATTCATTCATTAGATTTTGGACAATCATAGGATCATATTTTTGATCAACAAGGGGCATTTTGCTCGCCAGGACCTTGTGTTTGGTATGGTAATCCGGTTTTTCTTCCCGGTAAAATATACCGATCGGAATCCGGTCGCCAAATTCCATAGCCCTGATCATGGCAGCAGCCTTATCTGTATAATCGTGATCCGTCTCCAGATAATATACCCTTTCTTTATAATAACTAAACGTATTAATTTTATTAAAACTTACACATGGCTGAAGAATATCTACCAGTGCATAACCTTTATAGCTGATAGCTGCTTTCATCATTTCGGTAAGATGCTTTGTATCACCACTGAACGACCTGGCAACAAATCCTGCTCCCGCGGCAATTGCAAGAAGAACAGGATTAAGCGGATAGTTTAAATTACCGTCTGCTTGGGCGTTTGTAACATGGCCTTCGGCGGTGGTAGGTGAGGATTGGCCTTTAGTAAGGCCGTATATTTGGTTGTCATGAACAAAATGAGTTATATTGACATTGCGGCGTATGGCATGTATAAAATGATTCCCGCCTTCACCATATGAATCTCCGTCACCCGTATTGACAATGACGGTAAGATTTTCATTGGCTATTTTTGCCGCTGTGGCGGCGGGAAGGCTTCTGCCATGCAGGCCGCAGAAGGTATTGGCACTGATATATTGCGGTGTTTTGGCTGCTTGGCCTATGCCGGCTGCCATAAGGACTTTAGCGGGATCTATATTAAGTTCCTCAAGGGCTGTTTTAAGGCACCTTAAAATGCTAAAATTTCCGCAGCCCGGACACCAGGCGGTTTCATATGTACTGAATGATTTACCCATTGTATCCCTCCTTAATCAGCCTGTCCGCTATTTCTTCTCCCGAAATCTGGCGGCCGTCATATTTAAGAATACTTCCCGTACACTTTATTCCGGTTACTTCCCGTATAAGGGATGCCAGCTGGCCTGTTGCATTTTGTTCTATATTTATAATATTTTTTGCTTTTTTTGCATATTTGGTCAGTGCCTTGACGGGCAAAGGATATATATCGCCGAATACTAAAGCCCCGAATTTTCCGCCTGAAATATCATTCAGGGTTGTTATTGCTTCTCTGATAGGACCGTATGTTGAACCCCATCCTAAAAGCAGGGTAGTACAATCTTCATCTCCCAAAAATTCAGGTTCTATCAGTTCTTCCATAAGGCCTTCCAGTTTACGCATACGCTTATCCACCATTTTAACCCTGACATCCGCTGATTCGGTTATAAAACCGTATTCGTCATGTTCGTCACTGTCGGCGGTAACAAAATAATCTCCTTTACCCGGAATACGTCTTGGCGATATTCCGTTTTCAGTAATACGGTATCTTATATATTTAGTTTCGTCGGCAGCCGAAACAAGCGGTGCATTGCTTGGAATTTCGGATAAATCATACTTCTTTACGGTAGATGTCGTATCTCCAAGATACTGATCGCTTAAAATAATCACTGGAATTTGATACTTGTCTGCCAGATGGAATGCTCGAGCCGTCTGATAAAATGCATCTTCATGATTTCTTAAGGCAATTACCATTCTCGGAAATTCTCCATGGGAAGCGGAAATCACAAATTTTAAATCGCTTTGCTCTGTACGGGTAGGTAGGCCCGTTGCGGGACCCGGTCGTTGGACATCTGCCACAACTACAGGTATTTCGGCTATGCCGGAAAGACCCAAGGCTTCAACCATTAATGAGAAACCGCCTCCGGAGGTAGCCGTCATGGCACGAACTCCAGCATAAGAAGCTCCTATAGCCATATTAATTGCGGCAATTTCATCCTCTGCCTGCTCCATTACCACACCGGCAGCTGTACTGTGTCTGGACAAGTATTCCATTATCGGTGTGGCCGGAGACATAGGGTAAGCGCTATAAAATTTAAGACCTGCCGCTATGGCACCGAGGGCTAAGGCCTGATTGCCGTTTATAAGCATGAAGTCTTTATATTTGCCTCCCATATGGGGATATATGTTATCCGTAGCTTCATATCCGTAATGGACTGCCTGCATATTTACTTGAAAATAAGCTTTTTTTACGGAGGTATCTAAAACATTTTCAAGATGATTAAAATCGACACCGAATATTTTAAGAACGGCACCGGCGGCTATAGTGCCTGATACTCTGGGATTGCCAAATTCTTTGGCCTTTTCTTCCATCGGAATTCGTATTGCTTCAAAGTCCCCTTTAAAGTTACTGTCACATAATATAAAACCGTCTTTTTTCAGTTTACTTTGGTGTAAGCGGATGGTTTCTTCATTCAGTGCGATAATTCCGTCCAATTTGTTGCTGTGTGATGTTATTTCCTCATTTCCAAAACGGATTAACATAAAGTTATGACCGCCGCGGACCCGGGACATGAAATCTTTTACGGTATAGACAAAATAACCGGATTTCTTAAAAGCTTTTTCCAATATGGAAACGGTGGTGTCAATTCCCTGACCTGCAGCTCCGCCTATTAGGATATTGTACATTTATTACCTCCTTATGTAAAATTTGTATATATAATAGTATATAACAAAATATCTGAAATAACAATTGCTGTTATAAACATATAAAAGACAAAATAGTATCTGCAAGTTTTACCGGTGTAACCGTCCATATATTAAACACTTATTTGCATGCTAAGTTGATTTTATATAATTTTAATGTTTTTTTTGGTTGAATATGCTATAATATTTTCTGCATAATAAAACTTAGAAGATTTATGGACGGGTATTTGCTTTATTATGAGCAAAAATCAAATATACTGTCCTGTTTAATTGGAGGAAATATAATGGAAGACGACCCAGACGAAAATAATATAGGTATTCAACTGCTTATATTGGCGGCCCTGACCTTAACGAATGCGTTTTTTGCCGGCGCCGAAATGGCAATGGTATCTGTCAATAAATCAAAAATGCGAAAAATGGCCGAAGAAGGCAAAAAAAGCGCGAATCTGGTGCTTAAGTTTTTGGATGAACCGACAAAATTCTTATCTACAATTCAGGTTGCAATTACCCTGGCAGGATTCTTTTCCAGTGCTTCTGCAGCAACCGGTTTATCCGGACCGTTAGGAAAATGGCTGGAAAGTATAGGCATTGCATATGGTAATAGAATTGCGTTTTTCGGCGTAACTATAATATTGTCATATTTTACGTTGGTGTTCGGTGAATTGGTTCCTAAAAGGGTTGCCCTGCATAAACCGGAAGCATTCAGCTTGTTTTGCGTAAGGCCCATCAGCCTGATTGCAAAGATAGCTTCGCCTTTTATAAAATTTTTAACCTTGTCAACCAATGTGGTAACAAAGCCCTTCGGAATGAATGAAGGCAATACCGAAGAAATGCTGTCGAGAGAAGAAATAAGATCCCTGGTCAGGGAAGGACAAGCCAACGGTGTACTAAACGAAGATGAAATGGAAATGATAGATTCTATCATGGAATTTGACGATAAAATGGCTAAAGAAATCATGACACCCAGAATCAATGTATTTGCCATAGATATTACCGAGCCATTGGAAGAATATTTAGATGAACTTTTAGAGGCGAAGTACTCCAGAATTCCTGTTTATGAAGAAGACATAGACAATATTATCGGTATTTTGTTTATAAAAGATTTTCTTAAAGAAGCCGTAAAGGTCGGTATAACAAATGTAGACATAAGATCTATTCTTCGTAAACCTTATTTTGTTCCGGACAGCAAGTTTATAAGAGAATTACTCAAAGAACTTCAGCAATCCAAAAAACAGATTGCGATCCTGATAGACGAATACGGAAGTTTTGAAGGTATCGTTACCATGGAAGACCTGGTTGAGGAAGTAATGGGCGATATTGAAGACGAATATGATCCGGACAATGAAAAAATAAAGCAACTGGATGCGAATACGTATCTTATTGACGGGCTTGTCACAATAGAAGAATTAAACAGCGAACTGAATTTAAATCTTTATTCAGAGTATTATGACACCATATCCGGTTTTCTGATTGATAAGATCGGATGCATACCAAAAGAAGAAGATGACAGAACCATTGAAATTGACAATATGGTTTTTAAGCTTGAGAGTGTCAAACATAAAAGAATAGATAAAGTAAAACTTTATATCGGAGAAAAAGCCGATAAAATCAATTTGGAATAATATCAGGATGATTAATAATTGCACAAATAAAGGGCTTACGTAAAATACCGTAAGCCCTTTTAATGTAATAATAAATTTTAAATAACAACGTAACAAATACTTTGAAAATATAAAATTGAAAAATATAAAATTTATAAACTCCCTGAGAATCAGGCAAAAATCCTGCACTAATATTCTTTTTATGAATAAACTGAATTGAGAGTGCAATTGCTTGCATATCAAGGAGGAAACTATGCTTAACAATCAAAATAATGGCCAATTGTCCTATGCCGGAATTTCATATGAATATATAAAATGGTACGACATAGCAGGACAGCCTTTTGGGATCGCTGTAAATTTTAATGCCATTGTTTTTGAAGATGCCAATAATATCATAGATACAAAAGGGGCATTTGCTGTAGGAAGGGATTTTGTAAGTACTAGAGGGTTAAGCCTTGCTTTCGGCAATGACAATAATCTTGTAGGGACTGGATACAGCCCGAACGCGGTCAGGTTTTTGGTAGGCAGAAATGTAGCCATGCAAGGACCGCTGGTTGTTATAGGCCATGTTGTGGCAGGAGGAACTTTCAGGGCAGCACACGGAAGTACTTATATGATAGGAAAAGACGGCACACAGGATCAGTTGCAAACTTTAAAAAATCTGTATCAGGCCCAGGGCGGAAGCCCATATTGGACACCAAGTGACAGAGGGTCTCATTATGCTATTCCTAGTTACGATGTACCCCGTTATATTCCGGCAGAAAGAATAGGTGCGGATGTAAACGAATTTTTCAGGGAAGCTAAAGAAAGCATGCAATATTATCATGAATGCATTACACGACTTATGCCAAACGGTACCGTAACGGAACGTTTTTATGAAAATATACTTCAGGGTAACGACCCTGTACAAAATGTATTTGTCATTGATGCAAGACCTAACGGTATTCTTAATAAAGAATTAAGAATTGAAATTCCAGATGGAAGTATTGCAATTGTTATATTCAGAACAGGAAACAATGCTCATATTCAGTATGGCCTTTGGGGATCGCAGCGTTTGGCAAACCGTACCTTATATGTATTTGAGGACGCCGAAAATATATATATGGAAGTTCCTGCGGCCATATGGGGAAGCATACTTGCACCGAATGCAATGTTTCATGCACACAAGACAGGAGGACATGTAAGCGGTAATGCCGCATTCAGATCTTTTGCGGTAAATCCCTCCAGTGGATTTGAATTTCATCTGTATCCGTTTGTCGGTGGTGTAACTTGCGAAGACGTTTCTTTTGCACCTGTGCAAGAACCTGAACCGGAAGTTCCTCAGCCTGAAACTGTTCTACCTGAACCGTCCATACAACCGATATCAGAGTGTCCTCCGTGCCCGGAAGCTGAGCCTTGCCCACCCTGTCCGCAGCCAGAGCCTTGTCCGGAACCCGAACCATGTCCTCCCTGCCCGCAGCCAGAGCCTTGTCCGGAACCCGAACCATGTCCTCCCTGCCCGCAGCCAGAGCCTTGTCCGGAAGCTGAACCTTGTCCACCTTGTCCGCAACCTGAGCCTTGTCCTCCTTGTCCCGAAACGCGGATAGAATACAGGCCATATCCCGTAAGAGTACCTGTTCCTTGTCCCAGGTCAAAGACAAGAGTAATATATCGAAAGGTTATGGTAAGGGAAAAAGTAAATGACTGTAAGATTGAAGCAGGGAAAATATTCGGATGCATTTGGGGATGCGGCTGTAACTGTAATCACGAATATAAGGTAAATCTCTATAAAATCCGTAACGAAGGCAAAATTTTGATACAGAGCGAAAAGCTTGGTACATGCGGTTGTTTTGAATTTAATGTTCCATATGATGATTGCTATGTGCTGGAAGTTTGTCCCTTGTTAGATAAAAAGAATTCATGCTGCAGGCCGATGCTTACACTTAAAAACGTGGGCGTATCAAGTCTGATGATATTAAACTGAATAATAAACCTTAATTGGAAGGGGCATTCTTAATGGCAAGATGTCAGAAACCGTTATAAGGTTTATTTATATTGCATATGGATGTCCCTTCCATTATAATAAGTGTATAAAAAATTAGGAGGTTAAATCATGGGAAAGGTATATATTTTTCTTGCGGATGGTTTTGAAGAAATAGAAGCATTAACAGTAGTTGATTTACTAAGGAGAGCGCAAATTGATATAGATATGGTATCCATAACGGGAAGTCTTCAGGTTACCGGGTCCCATCAGATCAGTGTTATGGCGGATGTTTTATTTGAGGATGCAAAATTTGATGATGCGGATATGCTGGTTCTGCCCGGAGGAATGCCCGGTACAAAGAATTTGAAAAACCATGAAGGGCTGGACAAGCTGTTAAGAAAATTCCACGGTGAAAACAAAAATATTGCCGCGATATGTGCGGCACCGACAGTTCTTGGAAACAAAGGATTTTTAGAAGGCAAAAGAGCTACCTGCTATCCCGGATGTGAAGACGAACTAACGGGAAGCACCGTACTTTACCATGATGTAGTAGAGGACGGCAATATAATAACATCCAGAGGCTTAGGAACTGCTATAGATTTCGCCCTGGCTATAATCAAAAAATTAGCTGATGAGAATACTGCCAGAGAAATAGCCGGCAAGGTGGTATATCGTCATTATAATTAAATCAAAGGCTGTAGCTGAATAGCCAATAAACATATAACGAGATATGTTTATTGGCTTTTAGTTTTTGTGCTTTATTCTAAAGGAGGTTTTTGTCATAGGGCAATATTTCCCGTCTTAATGTGATAAGGCATATCAGGTTGGGAAATGCCATTAAAGCATTTACAAAATCGGTCAGCTCCCAAACCAGTTTAAGCGACATTATTGAGCCGATAAAAATCATAACTATATAACATAAACGGTAAGTATTGATACCGGATTTGCCAAACAGGTATTCAACCGCTTTTTCGCCGAAATAGGACCAGCCAATTAAGGTTGCAACCGCAAAGGCAATTAAGGACAAACCAAGTATGCTACGGCCAAAAGGCAGACAGGCAAAGGCAGCGGTTGTCAGTTCAGCCATAGAGTAGCCTTCGGCGGACAAGGGATTTTTTAATATATTTGTTACAATTACAAGTCCTGTTATAGCACACATGACAACTGTATCCCAAAAGGTGGCACTCATAGAAACCAATGCCTGTTTTGAAGGATGGGAAGTTTTGGCTCCGGCTGCTGCAATCGCTGCGGATCCAAGGCCGGCTTCATTGGTAAATAAACCTCTTGCTATCCCGTATCTGGCAGCAGCTTTTACGCTTCCTCCGATAAAGCCTCCAGCTACCGCCGCAGGAAGTTTTGCAGGATGAAAAGCGGAATAAATTATTATTTGTATACCTTGCAGCAGGAAATTGCGGTTTATGATAAGAATAATAATACATGAAAAAAGATAAAAGAAACCCATAGCAGGAACCAGCCTGGTACATATTTTTCCTATGGTTTTAATGCCGCCTATAATAACCAGGCCTACTATAACGGCTATTACAATTCCGACTAAATATTCCGGAAATCCCCATAGAGTATGGGCTGTTTCCGTAACTGCTCTTGCCTGAGTGGAACAACCGACTCCGTAAGAAGCAGTTAAGGTAAAGAAAGCAAAAATCTTAGCCAGCCATTTTTTGTTCATTCCGTATTCCATTGCATACATAGGGCCGCCTATATATGTATTGTCTTCGGTTTTCTTGCGATATAAAACGCCCAGGTAACATTCGGCGTAAGATGTGGCCATACCTAAAAGACCTGTAAGCCAGCACCAGAATATGGCACCTGGACCTCCTAAGGCGACAGCGGTTGATACGCCTACTATATTGCCTGTTCCTATGGTGGCTGCCAAGGTTGCGGCCAAGGCAGCAAAGGCGCTGATATCTCCCTCGGCACCGGTATCCGGTTTGACAGACAAGCTTATGGCCTTGCCGATATGCCTTTGAATTCCTTTTAGGAATATGCTGAAATATATGTGAACACCAAATAACAGAACAGGCATAGGAAGACCCCAGATAAATCGGTTAAGGTTTGATATCAGATTAAGCATAATCAACAATTCCAAAATCGGGATTTTCTATATATATATTCCGTTTATCCCATAAATATGGTAAAGATATTTATTTTGGATATAATTATTAAAAAAATCGGATAATCGAGGCTTTTATTGATTTGTTCTGTTCCGTTTTTTATGTTTACGGTATTTAGTTAAAAGGAGTATACAAAAGATCTTAATGTATATTGAAAAATTTTCTTTATCCAATAAATACCTCGAATAGTTTTGATTTAAGTAAGGGAATCATAACAGAGTATTCTATAAACAACAATACTTTTGGCAGTTGTTTGGAATACTCTGTTATTTTGTTATTTTTCATCTATATTTAAAAAAATTCCTCCTTTACTAAGAATATAGGGCATTATTTGATAAATTTTATTGCAGATTTAGTAAAAAATGTTGACAAATGTATGAAAATGGAATATATTTACAATAACTTCAATTATTTTATTATAAATATTAAGTATAATAAGGAGGCAAATAAATGGACAAAACACATTTAAAAGACCACATATCACTGGAAGATACTATAGGATATGGTTACTATTACCTACCCAGTGAAGTGTGCAAAAATTTTATAATTACGGCCGGAGTGAGCGGCTTACATAAATCAAAAGCTGTTATGAAAATAATGTATAAAATAAACCGCAGCAAAAAGAAACTGGCTGATATAATACCGGCTTTTCGCAGTATTGATAAGGAAATTATATCTTATTATGCAGGAGAGTTGGCAGAAAGCTTAGTATATGCTGCCGATAAAGGTAAAGGTGTGGAAATTGCTTTCGGATATCCTAAAATTCTGGTTATTTCTGTGAATTAAAACAAATTTATTTTATAATGGATGGTTATAGCGACAATAATTACCATAATAATATTTTCATTCTCTGTAAACAATATGATTACAGGCAATACAAAAACAAAATTCACTTGCGGTTACTAATCGCATAGGATGAAATCATCTTAGGTGAAAAACCCGGCTGGGATGAAATTGGCAGAAATCATCATATAAAAAATCATCTTTGATGATAAATCATCTTATGGTGATAAATCATCTTTAGATGATAAATCATCTTTAGATGATAAATCATCTTTAGATGATTATGATATTAAATTATCCTGCTGATTGTATCTTGTGATGATATACCTTTTTAAGATGATTTTTTGCCAGGAGGGAAATCATCAATATCAATAAGGTAAATCATCAACAAGGTAAATCATCCGGGAATAAGATGACGAATGATCATCGAATGATGATTGGCCGATAGAACCCAAATCACTTAAAGGTGATAAACACCTATGGCGATATAGATAAAACCGCTGAACCTACAAAGTTGATTTTGTTGCTTGTATGCTTTGATAATCATGACGGAGGTGAAATTATGGCTAACAACAATAACAGTGGTACTAACAGAGTAGAAGTTCCTGAAGCAAGAGAAGCTCTCAATCGTTTTAAGATGGAGGTTGCCAACGAGCTTGGTATTCCTTTAAAACAGGGTTATAACGGTGATTTAACAAGCAGACAAAACGGATCAATCGGCGGTGAAATGGTAAGACGTATGATCCGTCAACAGGAACAAGCTATGGCAGGCCAGTCAGGACAACAGCAATAAATAAATTTATTTAATAAAATTTGACGTAAAGCGGTGTCGGTTTATGACTGACGCCGCTTTTATTTTTTGCTTTTCAAACAAGATTGGCATATGTTAAAATAATTGCGAAATAGTACTTTGGCAAAGCAATTGACAGCTTGTTTAGGCATATATATTATTTATAAATTATTTTTCAAATCAAATTAAGAAAGGATTTTTTATAATGGGTAAATATTTCGGAACGGACGGGTTTCGTGGAGAAGCCAATGTTGATTTGACTGTGGAGCATGCTTATAAAGTGGGCAGATTTCTGGGACATTATTATGGGAAAGATCATAAAGCAAAAATAGTAATCGGAAAAGATACCAGAAGGTCAAGCTATATGTTCGAGTATTCCCTGGTGGCCGGACTTACTGCCAGTGGAGCAGATGCGTATCTGCTTCATGTTACAACTACACCCAGTGTTTCTTATGTGGTAAGAACAGAAGGATTTGACTGCGGTATAATGATTTCCGCAAGTCACAACCCTTATTATGATAACGGAATAAAAATTATAAACAGGAATGGACATAAACTGGAAGCAGAAGTGGAAGAATTAATTGAAGCATACATAGACAGTAAAGAAGACACCATACCTCTTGCAACCAGAGAAAATATCGGAAAAACTGTAGACTATGCCATGGGCAGAAACCGGTATATCGGATACCTGATTTCGCTTGCAACCCGTTCTTTTGAAGGAAAAAGAATCGGTTTGGATCTGGCAAACGGCTCTGCAACTTCTATAGCTAAAGGAGTATTTGATGCCTTAGGAGCCAAAACTTATGTCATAAACGGGGAGCCTGACGGAACCAATATTAACAGAAATTGCGGCTCAACTCATATTGAAGGTTTACAAAAGTTTGTTGTGGAGAATAATTTAGACGTAGGTTTTGCATATGACGGTGATGCCGACAGATGCCTGGCTGTAGACGAAAAGGGAAATGTTATTACCGGTGACCATATTCTGTATATGTGCAGTGTGTATATGAAAGAGAGAAATGATTTGGCCAATAATACAGTAGTTACGACCATTATGTCGAATATGGGCCTGTATAAGGCTTTGGACAAAAAAGGAATTAGCTATGAAAAGACCAAAGTCGGCGATAAATATGTTTATGAAAATATGCTGGCTAACGGTCATTCAATCGGTGGAGAACAGTCCGGCCATATCATATTTTCTAAACATGCTACTACCGGAGACGGGATCCTTACTTCTTTAAAGATTATGGAAGTAATGTTGGAAAGTAAAGCAAAGTTGTCCGAACTTTGCAAAGACTTGCATATTTTCCCTCAAGTATTGGAAAATGTAAGAGTAAAAGACAAAAAAGCTGCCACCGGTGATCCTGCGGTATGCGAACTTATCGAAAGACTTGGCAAGGAACTAGGCAATGACGGCAGGATTATTGTTAGGGAAAGCGGAACAGAACCGGTTATCCGTGTTATGGCCGAAGCAAAAACCGAGGAGCTTTGCAGGAATGTTGTTGAGCAGATAATAAATATGATAAAAAAACAGGGGCATGCAAAATAATATGCATTGTTTTGCTGTGTTTAGAAGAAAAATAAAATATGGTATTTACAGAACAGCTGTGATATAATATACTATTGTCAATATGCCCGCTAGTATAAAGCGTAATGTACTACATTCGTGATATACCTGAGAAAATGGTATATTTCGGTACTTAAGGTACATAATACAAGGAGGATGTAAAAATGAGTTTACAGGTTGAAAAGTTGGAAAAAAATATGGCAAAGCTTACTATAGAGACATCAGCAGAGGAATTTGACAAAGCCATACAAAAAGCATATCAAAAGAATAAAAATAAAATAAACATTCAGGGCTTTAGAAGAGGAAAGGCCCCTTTGGCATTGGTTGAGAAAATGTATGGGCCCGAGATCTTTTATGAAGATGCTGCCAATGAAATAATTCCGGAAGCATATGAAAAGGCAGCAAAAGAAAGCGGCTTGGAGATAGTATCAAGACCTGAAATTGATGTAGTTCAGATTGAAAAAGGAAAACCTTTTATATTTACCGCTCAGGTGGCTGTTAAGCCTGAAGTAACCCTGGGACAGTATAAGGGTATTGAAGTAGAAAAGAAAGAAGTTACCGTAACCGATGAGGAAGTTATGGCCCGTATTGAAAGGGAAAGGGAACAGAATGCCAGAATTATTACGGTAGAAGACAGACCTGTTCAAATGAATGATATTGTTGTTATAGATTTTGAAGGATTTGTTGACGGCAAACCTTTTGAAGGAGGTAAGGCAGAAGGATATTCCCTGGCCATCGGTTCAAAATCCTTTATCGATAATTTTGAAGAGCAGTTAATCGGCAAATCTGCAGGTGAAGAGGTTGACGTAAATGTTACATTCCCTGAGGATTATCATGTTAAGGATCTGGCAGGAAAGCCGGCCTTGTTCAAGGTTAAAATTCATGAAATAAAATATAAGGAACTGCCTGAATTGGACGACGATTTTGCTCAGGATGTATCAGAATTTGATACTCTTGATGAATATAAGGAAAGCATTAGGGCTACAATTAAGGAAACTAAAGAAAAAGAACTTAAGACAGCTAGAGAAAACGAGATTATAGACAAGATCATCGAAAACGCATCTATGGACATTCCCGAGCCTATGATTGAAACCCAGGTCGGACAGATGGCTGAAGACTTCGCTCAGAGAATGAGATATCAGGGCCTGTCTATGGAGCAATATTTCCAATTTACCGGCATGGACGCCCAGAAATTCTTTGACAGCTTAAGGCCGCAGGCATTAAAACGCATTCAGACCCGTCTTGTTCTTGAGGCTATAGTTAAAGCAGAAAATATAGAAGTTACCGATGAAGAACTTGAAAAAGAACTGAACGAAATGGCTTCCATGTACAAGATGGAAGTAGACAAAGTAAAAGAGATACTGGGCGAAAGCGGAATTGAAAACGTCAAGGCAGATGTTGCGGTTCAGAAAGCCGTAGATCTTGTTGTGAGTGAAGCTAAAGAGGTCTAATGTCTACAGTACAAAAGAAATTTAGATACTAAAAGATCTAAATTTTATAAAGGAGGGTGCAATATGAGTTTGGTACCTTATGTCATAGAGCAGACCAGTCGTGGCGAAAGGAGCTACGATATTTATTCAAGACTGTTAAAAGAAAGAATTATTTTCCTTAGTGAAGAAGTTAACGACACTACAGCCAGTTTGGTCGTAGCGCAGCTTCTTTTTCTGGAGTCCGAAGACCCCGGAAAGGATATTAACTTCTATATAAACAGCCCCGGAGGGTCCGTGACTGCCGGTATGGCAATATATGATACAATGAGATATATCAAGTGTGACGTGTCAACCATATGCATTGGTATGGCGGCAAGCATGGGAGCATTTTTGCTTGCGGGAGGCACTAAGGGAAAACGTTTTGCTTTACCTAATGCCGAAATTATGATTCATCAACCTTCCGGCGGTGCAAAAGGTCAGGCAACAGATATTAAAATAATTGCTGATAATATTATAAAAACAAAGAGAAAACTCAACCAAATATTGGCTGAAAATACGGGCAAGCCGCTGGAAGTTATAGAAGTTGATACGGAAAGAGATTACTACATGTCGGCAGAAGAAGCACTTGAATACGGTATAATTGACGGAATTCTGACTCACAGATAACTACCGGTGCATATTGTGCGTTAAAGAAAATGAGGTGAATTGGCAATGGCAGGAAAATCAGATGACAGAAAGCAACTTAGATGTTCTTTTTGCAACAAGACTCAGGATCAAGTCAGAAAATTGATTGCCGGACCGGGAGTTTATATCTGTGATGAATGTATAGAAATATGCAGTGAAATCATTGAAGAGGAATTCGACGGGTATCCGGCTGCGGATACGGATATAAATTTACTTAAACCGGTTGAAATAAAGAATTTCCTGGATCAGCATGTTATCGGTCAGGAAGAAGCAAAAAAGGTGCTTTCGGTAGCCGTATATAACCACTATAAGAGAGTGCTTTCTGAAAAAGATTTGGATGTTGAAATACAAAAGAGCAATATTTTAATGATAGGACCTACCGGATCGGGAAAAACATATCTGGCACAGACTTTGGCCAAGCTTCTTAATGTGCCTTTTGCGATTGCAGATGCAACTGCATTGACGGAAGCGGGCTATGTCGGTGAGGATGTTGAAAACATTTTGCTGAAACTGATTCAGGCTGCCGATTACGATATTGAGCGTGCTCAGTACGGGATTATATATATAGATGAAATTGATAAGATAACCAGAAAATCGGAAAATACATCAATAACCAGAGACGTGTCCGGCGAAGGAGTACAACAGGCTCTTTTGAAAATATTGGAGGGTACCATTGCCTCCGTTCCTCCTCAGGGAGGAAGGAAACATCCTCATCAGGAATTTATACAGATAGATACGACAAATATATTGTTTATTTGCGGAGGGGCTTTTGACGGGCTTGAAAAAATTATTGAATCCAGAATAGGGCAAAAGTCTATAGGATTTAATGCGCAGATATCCGAAAAGAACAAGAAAAATATCGGTGAACTCTTCCGTCAGGTTATGCCCCAGGATTTGATTAAATTTGGCCTGATACCGGAGTTTGTAGGCAGGCTTCCCATATGTGTTGCCCTGGATGCCCTGGATGAGGCGGCTCTTGTGCGTATTTTGGTGGAACCTAAAAACGCCATCACAAAGCAGTATAAAAAGCTGTTTGAGATGGACGGTGTAGAGCTTGTATTTGAAGACGATGCTATTGAAGAAATTGCTAAAAAAAGTTTCAGCAGAAAGATAGGTGCCAGAGGGCTGCGGTCAATTATTGAAGCTGCCATGATGGATGTAATGTTTTCTGTACCGTCAGAAAACGACGTTGTAAAATGTATTATAACCAGGGATGTTATTTTGGGAAATGAAAAGCCTATACTTATCAGGTCGGAAGAGAGCGTGGTAAGAAAACCGTCTCTTAAAAGAAATTCAAAAAAAAGCAAAGGTGAAATTGCATAATATAAAAAATAAAAAGTGAGTAACCCGGGCTCCTAAAGCATCGGATTAAGGAGTCCGGATTGCTCATTTTTATGATTTAATAGGTATCAGGTAACAGGAGGTGAATGGGATGATAATAAAAAGTGTAAACCTTGAAACTGTGTGCGGAGTTCGCAGTGTACTACCCGAGAACAATAAGCCTGAGATTGCTTTCGCCGGCAAATCAAATGTAGGAAAGTCATCGCTGATTAATTCCCTGGTTAACCGCAAATCCTTGGCAAAGACATCGTCGCAGCCGGGTAAAACTCAGACCATAAATTATTATAATATTAATGACGCTTTGTATTTTGTGGATTTACCCGGATACGGATTTGCCAAAACTTCGGCCGTATTAAGAGAACAGTGGGGGAAGATGGTCGACAGATATCTGATGAGTTCAAAACAGCTTAAGGTTATATTTTTACTTGTGGATATTCGTCATGAGCCTTCACAAAATGACAAGCAAATGTATGAATGGATGGTTTATCATGGCTTTGATCCGGTTATAATAGCCACAAAACTGGATAAAATTAAAAGAAGCCAGATAAATAAGCATATAAAAATGATAAAAGATGGCATCGGAGCAGGACCGGAGACAAAAATATTCCCATTTTCGTCCCTCACAAAACAGGGGAAAGATGAAATATGGGAATATATTGAAGCAGTATGCGGATTATCGGATGACAGGCAGCAGGAATATTAAATGTGTCAATATCATAAAATTCAGCTAAGAAGTACAGACATCAGGTAGGCGTAAACTTCCGAACTCTTTTCACTCCAGTTGTTGCATATTGCAGCAGCCTCTTTTTCTGAAGGAACAATTAAGGATAAATCGATAATATGTGAATCCCTTTCTATAACACTGAGTTTTACAGCAAATTCGCCTTTTTTAACCTGATAATAATCTGCCGGGGTGGAGACTTCTTCTTTAAGTTTATATTTATTCTGTGAAAGATATTTTTCTATATCTTCTTTTATTCCCGATGAAATCATGTTATCAAAAAATTTTAATGTTTCGCTGCCGATTTCGGTTATACTGTATAGGGAACTGTTGCGTATGGTTTTTACGGCAATAAATTCTTCGTCCAACAGTTCGGAAATGGCTCTTTGAATATTAAAATAATTGGTATATTCCTTTTCCAGTATAAAAGCTGTCAATTGTGCATTGGTCAGGGGAAAGTCAACTCTGCTTAAAATATATAGTATTATTAGTTTATATAACATAAAAGTATCTGACTGCATTAAACCCCTCCTGTTTTATAGTATTTACCTTGCCAAGAATCCTTTTCTTTCATTCTGCTGTTAATAGTGTTTAAAACAAGCTTTTTATTGGCGCTCCATAAAGGTGCAAGAAGAATTTTTTTTGGGCCGTCTCCGGTAAGCCTGTGAATTACCAAATTCGGCGAAAGATGTTCAAGGCAGGTTATTACTAGATCTATATACTCATCCATGGTTATGGAATACGTTAACTTGCCTTCCTGGTATAATCGACCGAGATCTGTGCCCTTAAGAATATGAAGCAGTTGCAGCTTTATTCCCCGGACCAGGTTTTTTTCGGCAAGATTGCTTAAATATTCCATGGTTTTTAACATATCATTTTTTGATTCCTTTGGCAAGCCAAGAATTGTATGGACTATTACATCTATTCCCCTTTTATTCAGTTGCCTGACGGCTTCTTCAAAAACAGGAAGTGCATAGCCCCTGCGCATCCATCTGGCGGTATCTTCATGGATAGTCTGAAGACCAAGCTCAACCCATACCGGTTTAATTTTATTTAGTTTGTCAAGCAAGGCAATCACATTATCACCGAGACAATCAGGCCTTGTAGCTATTGACAGTACCGCAATATCCGGATGGTTAACAGCCTCGCTAAAAATTTTTTCAAGATAAGAAACCGGGCCGTGAGTATTGGTGTAAGCCTGAAAATAAGCAATATACTGTATATCGCTATGAGATGACAGTTTTTTAGCTACTAAAGCTTTGGCTTCTTCTATTTGGTCTGAAACAGACAGACCGGGGGTGGCGCTAAAATCTCCTGAACCCCCTTCACTGCAAAATATACAGCCTCTGGTGTCTATCGTTCCGTCCCTGTTTGGACAGCTTAGGCCTGCGTTCAAAGACAGTTTATATAATTTTTTACCGAAAGTTTTTTTTAGTTCATAATCCAATGAATGAAATCTTTTATCGTTCCAAAACGTTTTATTATTAAGGTCATGCATAAAATCATCCTCTTGAAAGGGGGGAGTTAATTATAATTAAAGTTATCATATCATCACCGGCTTGCTAAATCAAGCAATTCAAAAATCATAAAATTGAAAATATTTTACTTTCTTATAAAAAAGGTGTATAATTTAAAAAAGTAAATTTTAAAACAGAAAGTTCGCCCATATTTCACATATTTTCTATATCATATCTGTTCCCATGTTCATCAGACATAAATCCAAGAATTTGTTAAAGGAGCTGAATATATGGATAATCAATATGAATCGATGACGCTTGTCAAATTAAGGGAATATGCCAAGGAAAAAGGATTAAAGAACTTTTATTCACTAAAAAAAAGTGAATTAATTGAGTTATTAGTGAAGTATGATAATGAAAAAAACAAGGTTAAAGATAGTAGTGAACATATAAAAGAGGACAATAAAAAATGTAATAAGGAAATAATAAAAGAGGCAGGCAAAGAGGGCGGTAAGGACAATATTAATGATAATAATGAAAGTAATAAAGAAAGTGATAAAGAAACTTTAAAAGAAAGCAGTAAAGAAATTAACGCCGAAGAAACAGGAGCTGCTGTCCAAAATGCCGCTCAGAACAGGGAAGAGAAAAAAACTTTTATTCATATAGAGCTGGAGCAGCTTGACAGCGGAGAAACCAAGGAAGGCATTCTTGAGGTGTTGCCTGACGGATATGGTTTTATAAGATGCGACAATTATCTTCCGGGTGAAAATGACGTATATGTATCTCCCGCTCAGATAAGAAAATTCAATCTTAAGACAGGAGACATTGTTACCGGCAATACCAGGATAAAAAGTCAGAATGAAAAATTTTCGGCTCTTTTGTATATTAAAGAAGTAAACGGTTTCCCGCCTACTGAAGCCCAAAAAAGGCCTAAATTTGAAGACCTTACTCCGGTTTTCCCTCATGAAAGGATACATCTGGAAACTCCTGGAGCGGGTATTGCCATGCGGATGGTAGACTTAATCTCTCCGATTGGAAAAGGACAAAGGGGGATGATTGTATCCCAGCCTAAGACCGGTAAAACGACATTGCTGAAGCAAATAGCAAAGGCAGTAACAAGAAACCATCCTGAGATAAAACTTATTATCCTTCTGATAGACGAAAGGCCCGAAGAAGTTACTGACATAAAAGAATCAATTGAAGGCAAGAATGTAGAAGTAATTTATTCCACTTTTGATGAACTGCCCGATAATCACAAACGGGTATCGGAGATGGTTATTGAGCGGGCAAAACGTTTGGTAGAACACAGGCAGGACGTTATTATACTGCTTGACAGTATAACCAGGCTTGCAAGAGCCTACAATTTAACGGTACAGCCTAGCGGAAGAACTTTGTCCGGCGGTTTAGACCCTGCAGCTTTATATATGCCAAAGAAG
Organism: Herbinix hemicellulosilytica; assembly: GCF_002904165.1. Taxonomy (GTDB): domain Bacteria; phylum Bacillota; class Clostridia; order Lachnospirales; family Lachnospiraceae; genus Mobilitalea; species Mobilitalea hemicellulosilytica. Next base: position 19,056 of record NZ_CVTD020000002.1, read on the forward strand.
TTTTTCGGATCCGCCAGATGCATGAGAGAAGGTGGAAGCTTAACGATTCTTGCAACCGCTCTTGTAGATACCGGAAGCCGTATGGATGATGTTGTGTTCGAAGAATTTAAAGGAACAGGCAACATGGAATTGGTTCTTGACAGAAGTTTGTCTGAAAAAAGGATCTTCCCCGCCATTGATCTTCCGAAATCCAGTACAAGACGGGAAGATTTGCTGCTTACTCAGGCGGAACTGGAGGCTACTTATCTGATTAGAAAGGCCTTAAGCGGAATGAAATCCGACGAGGCTTTAGAAAGAATTATAGATATGTTCCTTAAGACAAAGACCAATACAGAGTTCGTTGAGATTATCAGAAAAACCAAATTAGCTTTTTAGGTATTGCATCAGCTTAAAAGCTATGCTATAATTAGTAAGCTGTTTATTAAGTTGGGTTATTATATAGACCAGTAAATCAGATATATAATAAAGAGGTGAAATTATGAAAGCAGGAATCCATCCCAATTATTATCAGGCAAAAGTAGTCTGCAACTGTGGGAATGAATTTGTAACAGGTTCAACAAAGGAAAATATCCGTGTTGAAGTTTGTTCCAAGTGCCATTCATTCTATACAGGTCAGCAAAAGACTGCTGCAGCCCGTGGAGCGATTGAAAAATTCAACCGCAAGTATGGTATTAATCAGGACAACTAGGGCTTTTTATAGAGGCATTAAAAATTGGGTTGAGGTTCGCTTCCTCAGCCTATTTTTAAATTTATCAATAGCATTTATTTGGCCAAAATTTTATGATATAATAAACTAAGACATTCTGACAGATGCAAGAATTTTATGTCGGATGTATTCTGTTAAGTAAATTTTATGTGAAAAACACAGGTAAAGTAGTCAAATATAATACAGGAAAGGCTCGGGATTAAGATGAAACCATCCGGTATTGGGGGAATGGCTGTTATCGAAGGCGTAATGATGAGAAATAAAGACGATTACGCCGTAGCCGTACGAAAGCCAAATAATGAAATAACGGTAGGAAAATTTAAGTATAAGGATTTTTCTAAAAAAGTTAAATTGTTTAAACTTCCAATTTTCCGAGGGATACTGGCTTTTATCGATTCAATGGTAATCGGTATAAAAGTAATAAATTATTCAGCCAGCTTCTTTGAAGAAGAAGAACAGCCTAAAAAGGCAAAGAAAGAGCAAGCAAAAAAGAATGATTCATTTATTACGGCTTTGCTTACAGCTTTAGCTGTAATAGTATCTCTTGCAAGCTCGATTTTAATATTTATGGTACTTCCGGTTCTGATTGCCAATCTGTTTGCCAAGATGATTAAAGGCACTTTTTTGCTGTATCTTTTAGAAGGTATATTAAGGCTCCTGATTTTTATCGGATATATTTTGGCTGCTTCACAGATGAAAGAAATTAAAAGGGTATTTATGTACCACGGAGCCGAGCATAAGGTAATCAATTGCCTTGAGAACGGTTTTGAACTTACCGTGGAAAATGTCAAATGGCAGACCAAAGCTCATAAACGGTGCGGAACCAGCTTTATGTTTTTGGTAATGTTTATAAGTCTTGTATTTTTTGTTATTATAAGACCTCAGACTCTTTTATGGAGAATCCTTTCAAGAATAATGCTGGTACCGGCAATAGCAGGGGTATCCTATGAATTTATCCGTCTGGCAGGAAGAACCGAAAATAAGCTGGTAAACATATTAAGTAAACCCGGATTATGGCTGCAGGCATTAACCACCAAGGAACCTGACGAAGATATGATTGAAGTTGCTATAAAATCAGTCGAAGCAGTTTTTGATTGGAGAACCTTTTTAGAGGAAGCGGCTAATGAGAAAGAGCAAAGCAAACCGGGGAAAAAATCTGAAAAAGAGAGAAAAACCGGAAAAACATATGGAAGCAGTGAGTATTCGGTTACAAGAGGAAAAAACGTAAGGGGAGCAAGAAAGGGTACATCGGTCACAAGCAAAGATACGGCTAAAAAAGAATATGCCGCGGCTGCCGAAATAACCATTGCCAGTCCCAAGACCGCAGCCTACGATGATGAAGACGATGATGAAATTTTGAAAGCCCTGGATAAATATCTTGATTTTAATGACGAAGATTAACCCGGATCAGACCGGAGGCTAAAGAATAAATGATGACCTACAGACAGTTGCTGAATGAATCAAGGGAATATCTGAAAAATGCAGGTGTAGCAGATGCCGAAATTGATGCCTGGTATCTGCTTTCCCATGTTTTTGGAATAAGCAGGGCGGATTTTTTGCTGTACGGACAGGATGAATGTCCGAAGGATAAAGTTACTGTTTATAAGAAACTGATTGAAAAAAGAGCTGCCCGAATACCACTTCAATATATTACCGGTGTCCAGGAGTTTATGGGTCTTGAATTTGATGTTGACGAGAATGTTCTTATACCCAGGCAGGATACGGAGATTCTTGTAGAAGAAGTGCTTAAGGTTTGTAAGGGCAAATCTGTGCTGGATTTATGTACCGGATCAGGATGTATTATTTTGTCCCTTGCCAAATACGGAAATTTAAAAATGGCAGTTGGTTCTGATATATCTGAAAAAGCACTTCAGGTGGCAAGGAAGAATGCAAAAAAGCTTAATTTGGATGTTTTGTTTATTTGCAGTGATTTATTTGAAAAAATTGAGGGAAAATATGATATTATAGTATCCAATCCGCCGTATATAAAGTCGGAGGATTATATTTCCCTTATGCCTGAAGTACGCGACCATGAGCCTAAATTGGCTTTGGAAGCGGGAACTGACGGGCTTATATTTTATAGAAGAATTATTAATGACCTGCCACGGTTTTTAAATCCCGGCGGCTTTGTATTTTTTGAAATAGGATATGATCAGGGCGAGGCCGTCGAAAAACTGCTGTCAAAGGCAGGATTTACGGACATAAAAGTTAAGAAGGATTTAAGTGGTCTTGATCGGGTTGTATATGCAAAGACCGTTTCACATACAAAATAATGGAGGAATAACGGATGTTTGATCGCTTGGAAGGTATTCTTACCAGATACAGAGAAATTGAACAGGAATTAATGGACCCCAATATTGTTAATGATAAAGAAAAATATAAAAAGCTTATGAAAGAGCAGGCAGATATTTCGGATATTGTTGAAAAATATCTGGAATATAAGGAAGTTCAAAAGACTATCGAAGACAGCCTTACTATACTGGATGAAGAAAGCGATGAGGAACTTCGCGAACTTGCCAGGGAAGAGCTGAGTAAAAGCAAACAAAGAATAGGGGTTATAGAAGATGAACTAAAAGTTCTTCTTTTGCCTAAGGATCCCAATGACGAAAAGAACGTTATTGTTGAAATAAGAGCCGGAGCCGGCGGTGACGAAGCGGCTTTGTTTGCGGCTGAATTATACCGTATGTATGTTATGTATGCCGAACGCAACAACTGGAAAATTGATATGATGAACTTAAACGAAAACGGAATAGGCGGATTTAAAGAAGTTATCTTTATGATTAACGGAAAAGGAGCATATTCCAAACTTAAGTATGAAAGCGGGGTTCACCGAGTACAAAGGGTACCTGTTACGGAATCCGGAGGAAGGATTCATACATCCACGGCGACGGTTGCGATTATGCCGGAAGCAGATGAAGTGGATGTTGAAATTGATTTAAATGACTGCAAATTTGATGTTTTCAGATCTTCCGGCCACGGGGGCCAAAGTGTAAATACGACTGACTCCGCCGTAAGACTTACTCATATTCCGACCGGAATTGTGGTTACTTGCCAGGATGAAAAATCTCAGTTAAAAAATAAAGAAAAAGCCATTAAAATTTTGCGTTCCCGTCTTTACGAACTGGAACTGGAGAAAGCCAGAAATGCCGAAGCTGAAGCCAGAAAAAGTCAGATAGGAACCGGTGACCGTTCGGAGAAAATAAGGACATATAATTTCCCTCAAGGCCGGGTAACGGATCACAGAATAAAACTTACTCTTCATCAACTGGACGACGTATTAAACGGAAATCTGGATGAAATTATTGACCACCTTATTGCCGCAGACCAGGCTGCAAAGCTGAGTATGATGCAAGAGGAAAAATAATATGAATGGGAAAACTGTAATAACAAGTTCCAATAATCCGCAAATCAAGAATTTAGCCCTGTTGCAAAAGAAGGCGAAAGCCAGAAATGAACAGGGCTTATTTGTCGTTGAGGGAATTAAGATGTTTGAAGAGGCAAGAAGAGAAGGGCTTCTTTTGAAAGCTTATATGTCCGAAAGTTTTTATGCAGAAAAAACTAAAACACCGGAGTTTTTTAATGGACTGATTTATGAGATAGTAAGTGATGCTTTGTTTAGGCAGATAACTGACACCATGACTCCCCAAGGCATTATGGGAACGGTTAAAAAACCCGTATATGCATTTGAAGATTTGCTTAAGGCTAAAGATGCTTTTTTGCTTCTTTTGGAAGATATAAGGGACCCGGGAAACCTGGGTACTATTATCCGTACCGCCGAAGGAGCCGGTGTCACCGGCATAGTTTTAAACCGTTCCTGTGCCGACATTTTGCAGCCCAAAGTAGTAAGGTCAACCATGGGATCTATTTTCAGGGTTCCCTATTATGAAGCGGAAGATTTTTTGGCGTTTCTTGATAAATTAAAAACGATGGGCTTTACTTTGTATGCGGCCCATTTATCCGGAGATCTGTACGATACGGAAGGAAACTTTAGGGGCAAAATCGGTTTACTTATCGGAAATGAAGCAAACGGCTTGTCGGACGAAACTTCCAGTAAGGCCGACAATTTAATAAAAATACCCATGGCAGGCAAAGTAGAATCCCTCAATGCCGCCATTGCTGCGGCAATATTAATGTATGAAGCGGCTAGACAAAGAAGAAAGAACTTGCATTAAAATATGATTAAAAAAGACCCTGTACTATTGTATAACTCTTATCTTTTCTATAGAATAGAATTGATAAGAAAGGAAAGGGGGATACAGGGAGATGAATTCGATGTTGTGGCTGATACTTCTGGCAATACTGCTTATCGTGGAAATGGCGACCCTCGGACTTACGACTATATGGTTTGCAGGGGGGGCTTTAGTGGCATTTATAGTATCCCTGTTTTATGACAATATACTGCTTGAAATATCATTGTTTCTTGTTATATCCTTGTTATTGCTGATTTTTACAAGACCGTTCGTAAAAAAATATTTTAATTCTACCCGTATAAAGACAAATTATGAGGCATTAATCGGAAAGGAAGCTATCGTTACAGCAACGATTGACAATGATTTCAATACAGGTCTTGCTGTAGTGAACGGACAGGAATGGTCTGCCAGGTCGGTTGACGGTTCAAAAATAGAAAAAGGGTCTAAAGTAATTATAGAAAACATATCGGGTGTGAAACTAATGGTAAGTATTAAAAAGGAGGGATAGATAATGCCTGCAGAAGTAATTTTAATTATTTTTGTATTAATAATCTTACTTATTTTGGCATCTTGCGTAAGAATAGTTCCTCAGGCCCATGCATATATTGTGGAGCGCCTCGGAGGATATCAGGCCACCTGGGATGTCGGAATCCATATCAAGTTGCCCCTTATTGATAAGATTGCCAAAAAAGTTCTTTTAAAAGAACAGGTAGCGGATTTTCCACCCCAGCCGGTTATAACCAAGGATAACGTAACAATAAAGATAGATACGGTGGTATTCTATCAGATAACGGATCCCAAGCTCTATACGTACGGAGTTGACAATCCGCTTTTGGCGATCGAAAATTTAACGGCTACAACATTAAGAAATATTATCGGTGATTTGGAACTGGATGAAACCTTAACATCCAGGGAAATTATAAATGCCAAGATGAGAACTATTTTGGATGAAGCTACGGATCCCTGGGGTATCAGGGTTAACCGTGTGGAACTTAAGAATATAATTCCTCCGGCTGCCATTCAGGATGCCATGGAAAAACAGATGAAGGCGGAAAGAGAACGCAGAGAAGCAATTCTTATTGCCGAAGGGCAGAAAAAATCACAGATTTTGATAGCCGAAGGTAAAAAAGCGGCTGCCATTCTTGAGGCAGAAGGCGAAAAGCAGGCGGCAATTCTTAAGGCAGAAGCCAGAAAAGAATCTATGATAAAAGAAGCGGAAGGTGAAGCTGAGGCGATTTTGGCCGTACAAAAAGCCCGGGCGGAAGGTATCCGTTACTTAAAAGAAGCAGATCCTTCTGCGGCAGTACTTCAGTTAAGAAGCATGGAGGCCTTTGAAAAGGCGGCAGACGGAAAAGCCACCAAGATTATTATTCCTTCCGACATACAGGCTGTGGCAGGTCTTGCAAAATCTTTAGTTGAAGTAACAAAAGACGAATAAATTTTATTTCATACGGTTTATTACGGATGCGGCTGTTTCATATTTAGGTACGGAAGATAAAGGATACTACCGTAAACGCTTATGAAACAGCCCATCTGATTTTTGTATGAAAAAAGCAATATCAAGCGAAAGATAGAAGTAAATAATATAGGTTGCATATTTTAATCGGTTAAAGTCTAAAAAAATATGTTGAAAAATACGAAAGGCGGTTCGCAAAAAAGACATTATTTAATGATATTTTATATTTCTGTTAAGGAAAAGTTAAGATTATTTTACTTGATTTCTTGATGTATGATTGATATTATGTCAATGATGGGATTTGTAAATGTATTACAATCATTAATGTGCACGTATATAATTTAATGAATGCAAGACATTTAAGAAGGAATGACGTAAAAGCAGGTGGGATTATGAAACTAATCAAAAAGATATTAATATCGCCATATTGTATAGCAATCCTTTTTGCTCTTAAGATGGCGATTTACTATACCCTGATTGATGTGGACAGGGTATGGATTATACTTACTTTAATCAGTATGGCGGCATGGACGTTGATATTTGTATTCTTCGGCAGGTGCGGATTAAAAAGCAAGCGGTGGATTTTTCTTTTGATTTACAGCTTGTTAAGTTTGCTTATGTTCGCAGACACGATGTATTATAATTACTATAATCAGACTGTATCGATAAGGCAGCTTTGGCAGGTAAAAGCTGTTACAGCCGTACCTGACAGTTTTATAGCCACTCTTATTCCCGCAAGTTTTTTATTATTTGTAGATATACCTTTTGTATATTTTTCGTTTAAGAAATATTCGGTAAAGCTTCAGAATATGAAGCCGTCCTTTTACAGACGCATTAAGCTGGCATTTTATTTGCTTACGGCAGTAATGTTTGCTATGATTGTAAATCCCTTTCAGTCTGCGGCTATTGCGAAAGTAAATACCATGGAGTTTTTTACAAGCCATGTGGGAGATATATATGAAGTAATCACAGACAATCTGGTAAGAGAAGAAATGGAAGAAGAGGAAATTCTGGAAGTTATTTCAGGGAACATACAGGAGCCCGAAAAGCCTAAATATAACCGGGTGGGTGCAGGCAAGAACCTGATTGTCATACAGCTTGAGGCTTTCCAGGATTTTGTGATAAATGCTTATTATAACGGGCAGGAAATAACGCCAAACATCAACAGGCTGCTTGATAATGATACCCTGTATTTTGACAGGTATTATTCCAATATAGGGAAAGGAAATACCGCCGATGCGGAATTCTCCACTCTAAACAGTCTTTATCCTTTGATAGACGGTGAAGCATACCGGCTCTATGAGGACAATACTTTCCACGGACTTCCCTGGCTTATGAGAGAGCAAGGCTACAAAGCCTTCGCTGTTCACGGATATGAGGGAGAGTTCTGGAACAGGGAAGCGGCTTATCCATATCAGGGATTTGAAGATTATATAAGTATGGAAGATTTGGACCAGGATGAATTAATAGGCCTTGGCATATCCGATAAATCTTTATTCAGACAACTCGTTCCTATACTGAAAGCAGAGCAAAAACCTTTCTTTTCTTTTATAATAACCTTAACAAACCATCATCCTTTCATTCTTGATGAGGAGTATCAGACCCTTAAGCTTCTTGAAGAAGATATTGACACCAAATTCGGTTCATATCTACAGACAGTCCGCTATACAGACGAAGCCATCGGGCAATTTATTGAAGACCTTAAGGAAGCCGGTTTGTATGAAGATACGGTAATAGCTCTTTACGGAGACCACCACGGGCTTAATTGTGGCATGGAGGATGTGAACGAAAGGGTCAGCGCATTTATAGGCAGAAAATATGATTATGATGAGATGCTGAACGTACCGTTAATAATACACATACCCGGAAGCGGCATTAAAGAAACAATCCATACCACCGGAGGTCAGGTGGATTTCCTTCCTACCATAGCAAATATTATGGGATTGCCTTTGGATGACACCCTGTTTATAGGCCAGGATCTTGTAAATACCGACGACGGGTTTGTGGCATTTACGGCTTACCTGTTTGAAGGTTCGTTTGCCAATAACGAGGTGATGTTCCAGATATCGAGAGAAGGCATATTTGAAAACAGCCGGGCCTGGATTATTGGGACTAATGAAGAAGTAGACATAGATCCCTACAGAGAATATTACGAAAAAGCAATATTGTTAAAGAAGACCTCGGAAGAAATACTGGAACAGAACTTGATGGAGAAATATATTAAAGAGAATAAAACAGATAAAATTAATACAGGGGATTTAAAGAATAAATATTTTGAATAAATAAAAAGTAAAAAACCTGCCATGACTTAAAAAAATAGGCTCTTTG
>NZ_CVTD020000003.1 GCF_002904165.1 Herbinix hemicellulosilytica
AAAAAATAAAAAGCCATGGCAGGTTTTTCTTGACATTTCGGTAAATTTGAAATAATGTATAATTAATCAAAATGCAGAATAAATATAAATTTATTACATTGGAGGAAATAGTATGAATTTAAAGGGGAGAAGTTTTCTTACATTGAAGGATTATACTCCGGATGAAATCGAATATCTGATTGATTTGGCTGCAAAACTTAAAGAGAAAAAGAAAAAAGGCATTTTAGGAAACAGCCTGAAGGGAAAAAATATAGCCCTGATTTTTGAAAAACCATCAACCAGGACCAGGTGCGCATTTACCATAGGATGTATAGATGAAGGCGGGCATCCCGAATATTTAGGAAGGGATGATATTCAGCTTGGACATAAGGAAAGCATAGAGGATACGGCAAGAGTACTTGGAAGGATGTTTGACGGGATTGAATATCGGGGATTTGCTCATGAAAATGCGGAGATATTGGCAAAGTACAGCGGGGTTCCGGTATGGAACGGTCTTACGGATACTTATCATCCTACACAAATTCTGGCCGACTTCTTGACATTAAAAGAACAGTTTGGTAAGCTGAAAGGGCTAAAATTATTGTATGCCGGAGACGGACGCAACAATGTGGCAAACAGTTTGCTTATCGGCTGTACCAAAATGGGCATTGACATTACCATCCTCTCTCCCAAGTCTTTGTGGCCCGAAGGGGAACTTGTTAATATCTGCAAGGGATATGCCGAAGCTTCGGGTAGTATAATAGAAATAACGCAGGACTTGAACAGTGTAAAAGATGTGGATGCAGTATATACCGATGTTTGGTGTTCCATGGGTGAAGAGGCCCTGGCAGAAGAAAGAATTAAACTGTTAAAGCCTTATCAGGTAAATGATGACCTTCTTAAAAAGGTCGGTAAACCTAACACTATAGTGCTTCATTGCCTGCCGGCCGTTAAAGGGAACGAAATAACCCATGAAGTTTTTGAACGTTTCAGCAAAGTTATTTTTGATGAGGCCGAAAACCGAATGCATACAATAAAAGCCGTAATGGTAGCCACTCTTGGAAACGGGCAGGCATGATACGTAAATATTTTTATATGGCATAAGTACATAAGTAAGGCATATAAAACACGTAATAAATATAAGTGCGGATATATAAGAAACCATAAACTGCAAAAATATTAAACATACGGGTACCTGAATATTTACATCAGTATTTGGGTACCTGAATAATAAAGGAGATTTGTTTATGAACCGGGACAAGGTCGTTCTGTGCGCCAGCAGTGCTTACGACAAAAAATATTATTTTAATGAAGATTTTCAGATGCTTCCTGAGCAGATAAAAAAAGAATTAAAGATTATGTGCGTCCTTTATACGGAAGATGTGGGAGGCATTCTGGTTTTGGAATTTGATAATGACGGAAACCTGCTCTTTAGAGTGGAAGCGGACGAAGGAGACTATTTATTTGATGAAATAGGAAGCGGACTAAAAATAAAGGAATTGCAGAGGACCAAAAAAGAACTTCTTCAGTCCCTGGAATTGTTTTATAAAGTATTTTTCCTTAAGGAAAATATCTCCGAGATATTAAAAGAAAACCGGGAGGAAGCCTAATGATATTTGTTATAGATGTCGGCAATACCAATATAACTATGGGTGTTTTTGACAAAGATGAAATCATAGCAAAATTCAGGCTGACAACCCAGATTAACAGGACTTCGGATGAATACGGCCTGATATTGACCGACTTACTTAATATAAAAAAAGTAAGTATTGCGGCTATTGATACGGCTATTATTTCATCCGTGGTACCCAGGGTGATGTATTCCCTTACTTCTGCTATAAAGAAGTATCTGGGAGTAACTCCTCTAAATGTTGAAGTCGGAATAAAAACCGGAATTAAAATACCCATACCCAATCCCAAGGAAGTCGGTGCTGACAGGGTTGCTGATGCCGTAGGGGCATACGAGCTTTACGGAGGCCCTGTGCTTGTTGCTGACTTTGGGACCGCCAATAAATATGACTTAATTACAGAAGACGGATCTTTAATTGCCGCTGTAACCTGCCCGGGACTAAAGATGTCTGCCAATGCCATGTGGTCCGGTACGGCTAAATTGCCGGAAATAGAAATTGCTATGCCAGACACCATATTGGCAAAAGATACGGTTACCAGCATGCAGGCCGGACTCATATTCGGCTGCATCGGACAGACAGAATATATCATAAAAAAAATGCTTAAAGAAGCCGGTCTTGAAAAATGTAAGGTTGTGGCAACCGGAGGGTTTGGCAGAATAATAGCAAGCAATACGGATGTAATCGACATTTACGATCCCGATTTGCTACTTAAAGGATTAAAGATTATAGCAGAAAAAAATAAAAAGGTAAAATAACGGTAGGAGATACTAATGAGCTTTTATATAGGTAACGTTAAAATAGACGGGAAGTTGTGTCTGGGTCCGATGGCAGGGGTAACTGACCTGCCATTTCGTTTATTATGCAAAGAAAAAGGTGCTGATTTAGTTTATACGGAAATGGTAAGCGCTAAAGGGATTAAATACAATAACTCAAATACGATAAAACTGCTTGAAGTAAGCAAGGAAGAAAAACCGGTTGCCGTACAGCTTTTTGGGTCTGATCCGGATTTAATGGCTGAGGTGGCCAGGGAAATAGAGTATATGGATTTTGACATTCTGGATATAAATATGGGGTGTCCTGTCCCCAAAGTGGTAAATAACGGGGAAGGGTCAGCCCTGATGACCAATCCGAAATTGGTGGGGGAAATTATTTATAAGGTTTCAAGAGCTATAAAAAAGCCGGTAACGGTTAAAATCAGAAAAGGGTTTGACAAAAACAGAATCAATGCGGTGGAAATAGCAAAAATAGCTGAGCAAAGCGGAGCGGCGGCGGTAGCGGTCCACGCCAGAACCCGCGAAGAGTACTACAGCGGAAAAGCAGACTGGGAGATTATACGCCGGGTAAAAGAAGCTGTATCAATTCCCGTAATAGGAAGCGGTGATATTGTAACACCTCAGGATGCAAAAAATATGCTTAACCAGACCGGTTGTGACGGCCTGATGATAGCAAGGGCAGCCAGAGGTAATCCATGGATTTTTGCACAGGTTAAGGCATATCTAAATGAAGGAATATTAATATCTAAGCCTGAATTTGCAGAGGTTATGGATATGATTTTGCGTCATGCCCGTTTAATCGTAGATTATAAAGGGGAATATACGGGAATGCGGGAAATGAGAAAGCATGTCGCCTGGTATACGTCAGGCTATCCCGGTTCGGCTAAACTCAGGAGCAGGATTAACGAAATAGAAACCCTTACAGACCTTGAAATATTATTGAATGAATATTTTGACATGTTAAAATAACCAAAGGGGTTTAATAAATATACATTTTTGTGATTAAAATGACGAAAATTAATTAATTTTAAAAAAAGAGTTGATTTTTTCCGCTTTTGGAGTATAGTATATTTACTAAAAAGACAAATGTCTGCCATACAAAAACAGAGCGGAGGAATGACTATGGAAAAGTTGAGAGTTGGTATCCTGGGGGGTACCGGAATGGTTGGGCAAAGATTTGTGTCCTTACTTGAAAACCATCCCTGGTTTGAGGTGGTAACCATAGCCGCAAGCCCGAGAAGTGCAGGAAAGACATATGAAGAGGCTGTGGGTTCAAGATGGAAGATGAAAAGTCCCATTCCGGAAAAAGTAAAGAAAATTGTTGTAAAGAACGTCAATGATGTTTCGGAAGTATCCGAAGGCGTTGACTTTGTGTTTAGCGCCGTGGATATGACGAAAGAAGAAATAAAAGCTATAGAAGAGGCTTATGCAAAGACTGAGACCCCTGTAGTCTCCAATAACAGTGCTCACAGATGGACTCCAGACGTGCCAATGGTGATTCCCGAACTAAATCCGGAGCACCTGGACGTAATCGAATTCCAGAAGAAGCGTTTAGGAACAAACCGCGGGTTTATTGTCGTAAAACCGAACTGTTCAATTCAAAGCTACGTGCCTGCTTTGCATCCTTTAAGAAAGTTTAAGCCTACGGTGGTTGTAGCAACCACATATCAGGCTATTTCGGGCGCAGGCAAGAATTTTGACGACTGGCCGGAAATGGTGGATAATGTAATACCGTATATCGGCGGGGAGGAAGAAAAAAGCGAACAGGAGCCCTTAAGAATTTGGGGAAGGATTGAAGACGGCAAGATAGTAAAAGCCGAAAAACCGGTTATAACTACCCAGTGCATCAGGGTGCCGGTAACTGACGGGCATATGGCCGCTGTATTTGTAAGTTTTGAAAATAAGCCTCAAAAAGAAGAAATTATAAATGCATGGAACGAATTTGAGGGACTTCCTCAAAAGTTGGCACTTCCCAATGCGCCGAAACAGTTTATTAAGTATTTTGAAGAGGATAACAGGCCTCAGACGAGGTTTGACCGGGATTATGAAAACGGTATGGGAGTAACACTGGGAAGACTTCGCGAAGATTTTGTATATGACTACAAATTCATAGGCCTGTCGCACAATACCGTTCGAGGAGCCGCAGGTGGAGCACTTTTGATTGCCGAGCTTTTAAAAGCCCAGGGCTATATTACCAAGAAATAATTAATCAGAAAATATGTCTGTAATAATTACTAAGTATATATAGTATTAAATCAATCAAAGTTATTAATTAAGAAGTTTAATTGGTACAGAAGAGTGTCTAAATCCGTTTATGAAAGCAAATATAGCTAAAAGCCAATTTAAGTTAATAAGGTGTCAATTGCAAGAAAAAGACTGCCGCTATACTGGACGGCAGTTTTTTTTGGGGAAACCGTATTTTAATATAGAAACGGATAACGTTTTAAAATGGTTCTATAATAAATGTTGGGGTAAGTGAATCATTTAGTTCACAACCCCAGCATTTTAGTTTATAATAAAAAAACCTCCCAGTGCCAGTCAATAAGTAGACCACCAGGAGGTAAATAAATATGCTTAATAAGCATATCACATCTTTATTAAATTTGGAAGGTATTTTTGTAAAAAAAATCAACCACGCAGATAATTATTTAAAAATTTATATTGAAACAAAAGCCACAACACAGATTTGCCCTTGTTGTCATCAACAAACTAAACAGATACATGATTACCGTTATCAAAAAATTAAAGATTTACCTTTACAGTTCAAAGACTGCTATCTAATTCTTAAAAAAAGGCGGTATCGTTGTAAGTGTGGAAAACGTTTTTATGAAAAATATCCCTTTTTAGCTAGATATCAGCAACGAACCACTCGTCTTACTCAATACATAGCTAATGAATTACGAAATTCGGTTTCTATAAAAGCTGTTGCTGAAAAATCTAATGTATCTCATTCAACGGTCACTAGAATTCTGGATACTATTCATTATTCTAGTTTCCCTTTGAAAGATGCTATTGCTATTGATGAATTTAAAGGTAACGCTGAAACAGGTAAATATCAATGTATTATTGTTAATCCTAAAAAGAATTACATTATGGACATCCTACCTGACAGAACTCAATCTCATCTTTCTGCTTATTTTAGAGAAATGAATCGTAATGAAAGGCATCGGGTAAAATTCTTTGTTTGTGATATGTGGCAGCCATATGTTGATTTAGCTTATAGTTATTTTCCTAATGCTGTAGTAATTATTGATAAATATCATTTCATAAGGCATGTAACCTGGGCAATAGAAAATGTACGTAAAAGAATACAAAAATCCATGTCTCCTACTTTGAGAAAATACTACAAAAGAAGCCGTAAATTAATTCTTACCAGGTATTATAAGTTAAAGGATGAAGATAAAAAAGCCTGTGATCTTATGCTGCTTTATAACGATGATTTAAGGAAAGCTCATATGCTTAAAGAATGGTTTTATGATATTTGTCATAATGAAAAGTATTCTATTCAAAGAAAAGAATTATTTGAATGGATAAAGAATGCAGAAAACTCAGGCATTAAAGAGTTTAAAAAATGTGCAGCAACTTTCCGACATTGGTCAAAAGAAATACTAAATGCATTTAAATATGGCTTAACCAATGGTGTAACAGAGGGATTTAATAATAAAATAAAGGTACTTAAGCGTATATCATATGGTATAAAAAACTTTGAAAGATTTCGTACACGTATCTTACATTCTTGCAATTAAATAAAAATAAATATGACTGGCACGAGGTTTATTTGTCATGCCCAAAAACAGGTATTGGTGAGTCAATCATAAAAATAGGCTCTAAGCCTAGTGTTTTAGCATGATTCAAACATATCATACCCCAACACTTGACAAAGAGCCTTTAAAATCGTGCATATATAGAGGCTTATCATATGCGGCTTTATATAGGATCTATTTTTCGCTGAAAATATATCTGATAAATTCGATGGCATTCTTCTTGTACTTTGAATTTACTACGATTCCGATCAGGTAGGGCTCTTCGGTAGTAATGGAGTATTCCCTGAACAACTTTGTATCTGTTAAATATATACCGTAGGCGGATACTCTGGGATTGTCTTCGGTACTTGACAGATAAAACTTATCTGTAAGCAGGCTGTATAAATCCGTAGGCAATTGATCGGATAAGGGATCAAAAAATCCGAATTTAACATATTGAGAAAATTCCGACAAAGGGGCTATTATTAAATCGATTTCAGATGCGGCCAAATGATACGATAATACCTGGCGCATACCAACTTCATAGTCGGAAGTAGTATTAAAATAAAAATTATAATTCAGGAATATATCTTCCGTTTCAGGATCAAGTTCCAGATAATCGGTTAATTTATCTTTATATTCCGGCCAAACATCAATCGGTATAGGGTTGTTTACAATAGCCGCATACAGTATGGTTTCCGTCTTGGGTTTTAAAATTGTAATCACTGTGTATATTATAAGTATTATGGCAAGAACGATGGCTAAGCCGTGATATTTATAATATTCCCAGATATAATCAAACCTATCTTTCCAGGACATATTCTTTAATTTTTCTTTTTCGGACATTTGAGTGTTTTTTTGCTGGTAAATTGCAGCATCATCGCCCAGCCTGGTTTTTTTAGGCATAATTTCCTCCGTTTAATTTGCTTTTATTAATATAATTGTTTCCGGCTGATAGTTGTACAATTATTTTTATTTAGTAAATTAGCGGATAAAAACTTGCAAATTAGTTCTCTTGTCAGTGTATAGTTTACCATAAGCTTTAGCAGAAAAAAAGAAAATACTTATAAAAAATATATTAAAGATATTCAAATATTACAGTAAAAAAGGGTTTCAGATTATCTCTAAATATGGGATTTTAAATAAAAGACTTATTATTGAAATACTTAAACAGGTATAATATAATATGGCTATTGGCGGGTATAAATAATATGATAAGGAGGATATACCGAATGAAATACGGTTTTTTTGACGACTTGAATCGCGAGTATGTGATAACTACGCCGCTGACACCATATCCATGGATAAACTATCTGGGCTCACAGGATTATTTTGCATTAATATCCAATACTGCCGGAGGATATAGCTTTTACAAGGACGCAAGACTTCGGAGAATAACCAGGTATCGTTATAACAATGTCCCGCTGGATTTAGGCGGCGGAAAATATTATTATATAAATGATGACGGAGATGTTTGGTCACCGAGTTGGGCACCGGTAAAGAAAGATTTGGATTTTTATGAGTGCAGGCACGGCATGGGTTATACAAAGATAACAGGCGAATACGGGAAAGTAAAAGTAGGTATAACCTATTTTGTTCCTCTTAATACCAATGCCGAGATACATAAGGTTGTTGTTGAGAATAAATCGGAAAAAGAGAAAAAAATTAAACTTTTTTCATTTGTAGAGTGGTGCTTATGGAATGCTTTGGATGATATGACAAATTTCCAAAGAAACTACAGTACAGGTGAAGTCGAAGTAGAAGGGTCTGTAATATATCATAAGACTGAGTATAAAGAAAGAAGAAATCACTACGCTTTCTTTTCTGTCAACGCACCTGTTTACGGGTTTGATTCTGACAGAGAAAGCTTTATGGGAACATATAACGGTTTTCATAATCCGGATGCGGTATTTAAAGGAGTACCCACCAATTCGATAGCCGACGGATGGCATCCGATAGCTTCTCATTGTGTAGAAGTAAACCTTAAACCGGGGGAATCTAAAGTTTTAATATTCCTGTTAGGGTATGTTGAAAATGATCCCGAAGAAAAATGGGAAGCCAAGAATGTAATTAACAAAAAGAAAGCAAAGAAAATGATAGAAGCATTTTCTACCGAAGAAGCTGTCGACAAAGCCTTTGATGAGTTGGCTAAATATTGGGATGGCTTGTTGTCTAAATTTGTTATTGAATCCCATGATGAGAAACTTAACCGCATGGTTAATATATGGAACCAGTATCAGTGCATGGTAACATTTAATATGTCAAGAAGTGCATCCTATTTTGAATCCGGTATCGGCAGAGGAATGGGCTTCAGGGATTCCAACCAGGATATTTTAGGCTTTGTTCATCAAATTCCGGATCGGGCAAGAGAAAGAATTATTGATCTGGCATCCACACAATTGGAGGACGGTGGGGCATATCATCAGTATCAGCCTCTTACCAAGAAAGGAAACAATGATATAGGAAGCAATTTTAATGACGACCCGCTGTGGCTGATCCTTTCTACCGTTGCATATATAAAAGAAACCGGAGATTATTCCATATTGGATGTAATGACACCGTTTGACAACGACGAATCAAAGAGTACTCCTTTGGCCGATCATTTAAAGAGATCTTTTGACCATGTGCTTAACAACTTAGGGCCTCACGGACTGCCTCTTATCGGAAGGGCCGACTGGAATGATTGTCTGAATTTGAACTGTTTCTCATCCGAGCCGGGAGAATCCTTCCAGACCACAACCAATAAAGACGGCAGAGTTGCGGAATCCGTAATGATAGCAGGAATGTTCTGCCATATTGGTGAGGAATATGCAAGGCTCATGGAAAAGATAGGCAACAAAGAGGAAGCAGACCGTGCTTACAGGGAAGTAAAGAAAATGCGTGAGGTTATCATGGAGCATGCATGGGACGGTTCATGGTTCTTACGTGCCTATGATGATTTCGGCAGAAAAGTGGGAAGCCATGAGAATGAGGAAGGCCAGATATTTATCGAATCCCAGGGCTTTTGCATAATGGGAGGATGCGGGCTTAATGACGGCAAGGCTATACAGGCTTTGGATGCAGTAGAGGAAAGACTGGCGACCAAATACGGTATAGTCCTCCTTAATCCTGCTTATACCCGATACTATATTGAATACGGTGAAATTTCCACTTATCCCGCCGGTTATAAGGAAAATGCCGGTATCTTCTGCCACAACAATGCCTGGATTATGGCAGCAGAAGCAATTGTGGGAAGAGGCGATAAAGCCTTCGATTATTATACAAGGATCGCACCGGCATATGTGGAAGAACGTTCCGAAATTCACAGGCTGGAGCCTTATGTATATTCACAGATGATAGCCGGTAAAGATGCAAGACGCTTTGGAGAGGCAAAGAATTCCTGGTTAACAGGAACAGCCTCATGGAATTTTGTGGCGATTACCCAATATATTCTTGGTATAAAACCTGATTTTGACGGTTTAAAGATAGATCCCTGCATACCAAAGGCATGGGATGGATATACCGTTATCAGGCAGTACCGTGGAGATACTTACCGTATAAAGGTTAAGAATCCTAATCACGTTTCTTGCGGTGTATCCAAAATAACCGTAGACAATAAAGAAATATCAGGAAATATCCTTCCGCTGTTCGGAGACGGAAAGCTTCATGAGGTTGAGGTTATTCTTGGTTAGCGATTTATAAATTTAAATTTAATCATATATGGGGTTGTCTCAGACAGTTTAATCAGGTTTTGAGACAGCCTCATTATTACATGTAAAAAACAGAAACGAGGGTTATAATGAGAAAAACTTTAATTGTTTTACAGGGTCTTGTGATGACTTTTGCGGCATTTTATGCCGTTTCGCTGATTTATACGATTATTAATGAATTGTTTTTTCTGATAACAGGTGTTCGGGAAGTAAATCCGCAAGTAGACTATTGTCTTGTGGTACTGGCTGTTATGGTATCTATTATTATTTTAAATTTATGGTACAAAAAGTTTATGAGTATCAGGCATAGAGAACAGGTGGATTTAAAAAAGGTTTTTAAAATAAAATATATATTGGCTTATTTCGGAATCGGGACAGGGTGCCAGTTGTTTTTTTCAGGTATTTTGACCTTACTTAGACCGATGTTTGAAAGCCTGTTTGAACGGTATGATGAGACCATTGGATCTATTTTTATTTCAGATCCGGTTATTGCCGGGGTATATGTTGTTATATTGGCACCTGTTATTGAGGAACTGATGCTTCGAGGTATTCTTCTCAGACGTTTAAGGTTAGCACTGCCTTTTTATGCCGCCAATTTGATTCAGGCGGTAGTGTTTGGAATTTATCATTGGAATATTATTCAGGGTTTATATGCTTTTGGTATCGGACTGATACTGGGATATATATATGAGAAGACAAAGACACTTTGGGCATCTGTTTTTGTCCACTCGCTGATAAACGGTACCGGATTTCTTATACTGCAGCTTAATATCGGAATTCATTTATCAGTATATATGTCGGTAATATTAGGAGGTTTACTGCTCCTTAGCGGTCTAACAGGTTTTGTCTTGTTTTTTTATAGGGAAAAGAATAATAACAATACGGATAAGGGGAATATATTAATTTAAAATTTAAGTTTGTAGGTAATAAGTTACCCCGGAAATTTGTTTTTATAAAAATAGAGATGCTGCCTTACCCATATTTGGGACGGTAAGCTAATAGGACAAAATTTACTTATGTATTTTTAATTATTCATGTTTAAGTAAATCCTACCTATAGGAACATAATGCTGCTTTGAGCTTATGTAAAGCTGCAGCCTGAATTTGAAAGGAGGATATTATGATAGTAAAAGAACGGACATTAAAGATGGTGCAACTGGCAATGTTTACAGCCATAATCCTTTTGCTGGCTTTTACACCTTTAGGTTATATAAAGCTGTCATTCGGATTATCCGTAACATTAATAGGCTTGCCGGTCATAATTGGGGCAATAACCATCGGACCAGTCGGAGGAGCTGTTCTGGGAGCGGTCTTTGGTCTTACAAGTTTTGCCCAGGCTTTTGGACCGGATGTTCTGGGAGTTATACTGCTTGGCGAAAATCCCATAGGTTTATTTATTACGTGCCTGGTACCGAGGGTATTTATGGGTTTATTAACAGGCCTTATATTTAAATTATTAAAAAGAATAGATAAATCAAAATTTATAAGCTATGCGCTGACAAATCTGATAGGTTCGCTATTAAATACAGTTTTATTTTTGACTTCATTAATGATTTTCTTTTACGATACACTGATACGGTTAAATGTAGTTGAAATTAGCGGAAAAATCAACCCGTTTATGCTGGCGGCTGTTCTGGCAGGCTTTAATGCCTTGGCTGAAGCCCTTGTTTGCTTGGTTATAGGTACTGCAGTATCCAAATCAATTGATGTATTTGCTGCAAGAGCATAACCCTGTTAAAAAACTTTTTATATCCGATATATAAGGATTGATAAAATTACAAAAAATATAGATGATTAAAAAATTATAGGAAAGAGTACGATAAATAATAAAAAAATATTTGACAGACTTCGGACTATATGCTACAATATCTAAGCTGTAACAATTTAATAATGTGTAATAAAGAAGAGTATCCATCTCTCACCCATAGCGTAAATTTAAACATTTACTGTGACCGGGTTATTATGAAGTTGCCAATTATACACAATTGGCATTGTATGTATTTAGCATAATATCAACAGGTTTAAGCAGGTGGATAATCTCTGGATTATCCACCTTTAATTGTATATGAGTTTATCATCTTTATATATAAATAAAGATTTGATAACGGAAACTGTAAATGTGATATAACCTATGGAGGTGTAGTACTATTAACGATTTAATGATCAATGAACAAATCAAGGATAAGGAAGTCCGCGTAATTAATGAGAACGGAGAGCAGCTGGGTATTATGTCAGCTAAGGAAGCCCTGAAACTGGCAAGAGAAGCAAATCTTGATCTGGTTAAAATTGCTCCCATGGCAAAACCGCCTGTATGTAAAATTATTGACTATGGCAAGTACAGATATGAACAGGCCAGAAAAGAAAAAGAAGCCAAAAAGAAGCAGAAGATTACCGAAGTAAAAGAAATCCGCTTCTCTCCCAACATTGGTGATAACGATCTGAACACGAAAGCAAATATGGCCCGGAAATTCTTAAGCAAGGGAGATAAAGTAAAAGTAACCTTGCGTTTCCGCGGACGTGAAATGGCACATACGGCTGCTTCAAAAGTTATCCTTGATAATTTCTATGCGAAGCTGGAAGATATTGCAGTGATAGAGAAACCGGCTAAGCTGGAAGGAAGAAACATGACTATGGTCTTATCAGAAAAACGTTAAAAAGTAAACAGCAATTTTAAATACACCACGCCAGTAGTATTAAAACCTGCACAGGCAGTATTTATATACACCGGCAGGTTGATGCTGCATCGGCGGTATTTATTCTGCATTAGCAGGATATATGCTGCGATAAGCAGAAATAAGCTGTACTAATAATAAGGAGGAAATATCATGCCTAAATTAAAAACAAACAAATCGGCGGCAAAGCGTTTTAAGAAAACGGGAACCGGTAAATTAAAGAGGATGAAGGCTTACAAGAGCCATATCTTAACAAAGAAATCCGCTAAAAGAAAGAGAAATCTCAGAAAAGCAGCTATAACTGATGCGACCAATGTAAAAAACATGAAGAAGATCTTACCATATCTGTAAGGATTGGTTATAAGGAGGAATAAAAATGGCAAGAGTTAAAGGCGGATTGAACGCTAAAAAGAAACATAAAAGAGTATTAAAACTGGCTAAAGGTTATAAAGGAGCCAGATCAAAGCAATATAGAATTGCAAAACAGTCTGTTATGAGAGCGCTGGCTTCATCTTTTGCAGGAAGAAAACAGCGCAAGAGAGATATGAGATCTCTTTGGATTGTAAGAATTAATGCTGCAGCAAGAATGAACGGCTTATCCTATAGCAGATTCATGCACGGCTTGAAGTTAGCCAATATTGAAATCAACAGAAAGATGCTTTCAGAGATGGCTGTTAATGATGCGGAAGGCTTTAAAGAACTTGCCGAAGTAGCAAAATCCAAATTGGCGTAAGAACTGAAAAATATAATAAAATAACGGATAAATAAATGAGCTGTATTCTGCCGGGCAAAAGCCTGGAAGAGTGCAGCCTTTTTATTTTGGGCTCTTTG
>NZ_CVTD020000004.1 GCF_002904165.1 Herbinix hemicellulosilytica
TTATTTTGCAACATGAAGTCAGATGAAATTCAATTGCTTTATTAAAGGCTCTTTTCCAAAGAGTATTAATTTGCCGGATTATTATGATTATACTGTCATTCAGATGAAAGAAATTAAACAATTAAATTCTAATTAGAAAGATTAAACTATTCCGATATGTATTGCAAATCAGGTTTGATTAGAGTATGATATTTACATGTGTTATCCAATTTATAGCATATAGTGGGAGGTAGTAAACCGTGAGAAAAAAATTATCAAATATATTTTTAGGCCTTGTTTTCCTTGTAATTGGTATAGGTTATGCCGGGGATGCGGTAAATTTATGGGATTTTTCTTTGTTTTTCAGAGGATGGTGGACTTTGATTATAATTATCCCATGTCTTGTATCTATTATAAATAATGGCATTAATGTGGGTTCTTTTACGGGATTAATTATAGGGCTTATGCTTTTGGCCGCCCATTATGTTAATATAAGAATAAATTTCTGGGGATTAATAATACCTGTAATTTTTATAGCTATAGGTTTAAAGATTATATTTCAAAGTTTTCAAAGAAAAACAATAAATGTAGAACCGACTATACATGTTGAAGGGCAGGCAGGCAATTATGGACCTGGCCGGGCAGAATACAGTGCCATATTCTCAGGAAACAGCATAAAAGTAACAGACCGTTTTACAGGGGCCGATTTAAACGCTATATTCGGCGGATTAACTTTGGATTTAAGAGATGCTGTTATCGACAGTAATGTTGAGATAACTGCAACTACCGTATTTGGAGGTATTGATATATATGTACCCAGTGGTGTTCAGATCAAAGTAAATAATGTGCCTGTTTTTGGAGGAGTTAGCATTAAAAACCGTCATAGTTACGATTCGGGGGCATATACGATTTATCTGAATTCCACCACAATGTTTGGAGGGATAGATATTAAATGAATACTTTTCAAAAAGTTATAAAATATGCAGCAATTACTTTAGCTGTCCTTTTGACCGTTGGGATTCTTACGGCAATAGTAAGTTTTGTCTCACATGCGGTTACATTTTTTAATATAAGTGAAGGGTTGGAAAACGCATATTTGGATGATAATATGGATGAATACAAGGTAAATTTCACCCAGGAATTTATCGGCGTAGAAAAATTGGATATCAGTAACAACGTCGGTAAGTTGACTGTCAAATCCGGTGACAGATTTATGGTTGAAGGACGAAATGTTTCAAAGGATTTTAAAGCTTCGGTAAAAAACGGAACTCTTATTGTTAAGGATGACAGCGTAATTAAGTTCCTGTTTTTTACGTTCAGAAGGCCGAAAGACAAATCATATATCACAGTATATGTACCTTCTGATTTTACAGCCGAGGAAATAAAAATAAACAGCGGTGCGGGAGAAGTATTTATGGAGGATCTTTCAACCGAAAGGCTAATAGTTGATGCAGGCGTCGGTACGATTTACGGATATAACATAACCGCTCAGCATGTCAAAGGCAACGGTGGTGTAGGAGATATAACCTTTAATGATGTAAATCTTTCAAATGTTGATTTTGACAGCGGAATAGGAAATTTAAAAATTGACGGATTGCTTTTAGGCAATTCGAAATTCAACTGTGGAATAGGGGACATCGTATTGTATATAAACGGCGGCAGAGATGATTATGGCCTTAAGATTGACAGTGGTATAGGCTCCATTAGGGTTAACGGAGAAAAAATATCATCCGATTACAATGATATCGGTACGACAGACCACACCATAAAAATAGACGGTGGTATAGGCAATGTAGATATTAACTTCAGCTATTAATTTATTTGAACAGATATTTAAAGAATTTAGGATATTCCTTGCATTCTTTGGATATAGCTATTACAATAAGAAGAAAAAGGACGTTAAAATTATGATTGTAACGTCCTTTTTTATTAAAA
The DNA here is from genome assembly GCF_002904165.1 of Herbinix hemicellulosilytica. Classification (GTDB taxonomy): domain Bacteria; phylum Bacillota; class Clostridia; order Lachnospirales; family Lachnospiraceae; genus Mobilitalea; species Mobilitalea hemicellulosilytica. The sequence continues at coordinate 1,915 of NZ_CVTD020000004.1, forward strand.
AGGATTTACGGACTTGTCAGATGCCGCATGGCATTTATATAAACAGGTACAGGTTTAAGGAGATAATATAATGAACAGAAAAAGTATTTTAGGACTTATTCTATTCGCATGCATGGTCATAGCAGGCTTGTTTCTTGGAACAATGATAATGATAAGGCAGCCTGCAGACTTTAAATACAGTCAGAATCAACAGCAGTTGGCAGATGCCAATGATAATGATGTTTTAACGGAGGGAAACAATAAAACAGACAACAGTCCGAATCAGGATAATAACTTAGGTGTTGCTGCAGGAGATGAACTTACCTTTGCAGATGCCCAAAAGCCGGATAATAATGATGAGGAGACATCGGAGACTTCAAATAATCTTCCGCTTGATGTTGAGAATGAGTCGGAAGAAAAGCCTATACAGCAGGAAGATTCTGATTTAACCGATGTCGAAGAAATCGATACCGATGCCGGCGGGATAAATGAAACGGAAAATAATCCCGACGATGAGGAGACTATAGATTCTTACAACAATTCGGAAGCTACACTGGGAGGAAATATTGTAGATCTGCCTGATATGCAATTAATTACCGACAGCAGTCAGGTGGATTATATGAAATATATTCCCGAAATGATTTATGACAGCAGAATAGAAGTAGCTCTGGACATAGAAAATCCTTCTCTTAATATAAAGGCGAAATCTGCCATATTGTTTGATGCGGATACCGGAAAGGTTTTGTATCATAAAAATGCCGTTGAGCCGGTATTTCCAGCCAGTACCGCAAAACTTCTCACAGCGCTTGTAGCACTGGATTGGTGTATGGAGCAGGAAGAAGTAACGGTAGGAGAAGAACTGAAACTTGTGGCCTCGGATTCGACAGTAGCAAGACTAAAGAAAGGCCAGATTCTTACTATAAGAAATCTTTTAGAAGGTATGCTGGTACCGTCGGGCAATGATGCGGCTTATGTTACGGCTGCTTATGTAGGAAAAAAATCTTTAAAGAATGAAAATCCAAGCCTTAAAGATTCCATTTTTGAGTTTATCAGATTAATGAACGAAAAGGCTAAAAGTTTGGGAGTCGTCAATTCATGCTTTAAAACCCCCGACGGATATGATGCCATTGGTCAATATACTACCGCATATGATATGGGGTTAATAGGGCTGGCAGCAGCAGATAATAAGGTTATTGTTGAAATATGCAATAAAAGTTCTGCAAGAAATGTTTTTGTTGACGGATCCGATGTGACCTGGAATAGCACAAATTCTTTAATAAAAAAAGGCAGCCCCAGATATTATCCTTACTGTATGGGGCTTAAAACAGGTACCAGTACAATGGCAGGAAAATGCCTTATATCTTTGGCAAAAAAAGGTGACAAGACGGTTCTTGCCGTGGTTATGAATTCGGATTCGGAAGGCAGATGGGAAGACTCAAGAAAGCTTCTGGATTTCGGACTTAGTCAATAACGGAGGAAGCCATGGAAAATTATAATAATTTTTATGAAGAATCAAAAAAGTATTTGAATAATGATTCGGAAAAGATTCAGGACAGAAAAAGAAACAAAAAGATTTTAAGCCTTTGTGGATGGTTTTTGTCTATTATCTTTGTAGTTATATCAATTATACAGGTAATTTTATTTGTGTTATCCAAAAAATATTTTATAAGTTTTTACGAATCCGATTGGTTTGAACTTACTCTGACAGCAGTAAGCATATTGGGTGTAGGCTTGCCTTTGGCTTTTATATTGATGAAAAAAATACCTGATTCCGAAAAGGGAGAGGTAAAGAAACTGTCCTTGGGAGAGTTTGTTAAATACTTTTTAATATGCTATGCGGCAATGTTTTATACCAATCTGATTACCTTATTTATCAATAACATAATTTCATATTTTACGGGTTCTGAAGTGGTTAATCCATTGGAAGAGGTCATTTTAGGAAGCAATACATTTATTATAATTCTCTATGCCACAATACTTGGACCTATAGCCGAAGAGTTGATATTTCGTAAGCTGCTACTGGATAAACTGCGCAGGTTTGGAGATTTGCCTGCAATATTACTTACAAGCATAGCTTTCGGCCTTTTTCACATGAATTTGTCACAGGCTCTATATGCAACAGCAGTAGGAGCCGTTATGGCCTACGTTACCGTTAAAACCAATACTATCAGGTACTCTATATTAATACATATTATGGTAAACTTTATCGGCTCCGGCCTGGCACCTCTAGTCTTATACAGTGGAGATATGAAAATTATTATATTAATATCTCTTGTTATACAGGTTATTGTTGCAGCTGGTACGGCATTTTTTATTATTAATATTAAGAAAATCAAATTTACCAAAGCTGCCATTCCTTTGGTTAAAAAAAGCGACTATATACTTAATTCCGGTACAATCGTATTTATCATTCTCTGTATGTTTATGATTGTGGAAAGTGTGTTATAATAACAGACCGATATGTACCCTTTAAAATCATCATAAAAAAACTGTGTGTGTATTATGATACACACACAGCAGTTCCGGAGGCAGTGACCATCAGCATACCGTTGTTGCTGCCGAGTACTTCATAGTCTATATCAACTCCGACTATGGCATTTGCACCTAAGGCAGCCGCACGCCTTGTCATTTCTTCAATAGCTTCTTGTCTTGCTCTGATCAGCTCTTCTTCGTAAGTTCCTGACCTGCCGCCAAAGAAATTTGACAATCCGGCAGCAAAATCTTTGATGAAATCAACTCCTGATATAACTTCCCCGAAAACTATACCGAGGTAAGTATCAATCTGCTTTCCTTCTATGGAAGGGGTAGTAGTTATTATCATGTTAACCGCCTTTCTAGCTTTGATTTTTCTTTTATGATATAATAATAAAATAAAATCGTAATTTAAGAATGATTATAAAAAGAAAAAAATTGGTGACAGTAAAATACAGAGTCTTTTAATATTTTTTAGTAAAATTTAATTAAAATAATCAAATTTATAATAGGAAAAAGCAAATAAAGATATATAATTGAATTATGGCATATATTATATCATTTAATATATGGAATGTTTTTCATTTTCAATAAAGAGAGAGAACAAAAAGCTGAAAGGAGAAAAAGGTATGAATAATTTTACTTTTTACAGCCCGACTTATTTTGCATTCGGAAAAGGGACAGAAAAAGAAGCCGGCCGTTTGATTAAACGTTTTGGTGGGAGTAAAGTATTGATCCATTATGGGGGCGGTTCTGTCATAAGATCCGGTTTGCTTGACCGGGTAAAAGAATCACTCAATAAGGAGAATATAGAATATATTGAACTGGGTGGAGTTAAACCAAATCCCAGAAGCGGCCTTGTTTATGAAGGAATTGACCTTTGCAGGAAAGAAGGAATTGATTTTATCCTTGCAGTAGGAGGGGGCAGTGTTATCGATTCTGCCAAAGCTATTGCGGCAGGAGCAATGTATGAGGGTGATTTCTGGGACTTCTTTGAGGGAAAACCAATCGAAAAAGCCCTTCCTGTAGGAACCGTTCTTACTATTGCGGCCGCAGGAAGCGAAGGCTCCGGTGATACGGTAATAACTAAAGAAGAAGGTATGCTTAAAAGGGGAGCCGGAAGCGAGGTTCTTAGACCTAAATTCTCCATACTAAATCCCGAACTTACCCAGACCCTGCCGGCATATCAGACTGCATGTGGTGCCGTTGATATTATGGCCCATGTATTTGAGAGGTATTTCACCAATACTAAAGAAGTAGAAATAACCGACCGTCTGTGTGAAGCTATACTGCTTACCATGATAAAAGAGGTTCCCAGAGTTATAAAAGATCCCAATAATTATGAAGCCAGGGCTAATATTATGTGGGCAGGCATGGTGGCACACAATAACCTGGTTGGTGTAGGAAGAGAGCAGGATTGGGCAAGTCACGGCATAGAGCATGAACTTTCGGCTTTATATGATGTGGCTCATGGAGCCGGCCTGGCCGTTGTTTTCCCTGCCTGGATGACTTATGTTATGAAGCATGACATAAACCGTTTTGCCCAGATTGCGGTAAGAGTATGGGGATGTCATATGAATTTTGCCAATCCCGAAGAAACTGCCAGGGAAGGAATTGAAAGATTTAAGCAATTCCTTAAATCCATAGGAATGCCTACTACATTTAAAGAATTGGGAGCTAGGGAAGAAGACATTCCTTTGATGGTAGAAAAACTTGGCCTTGGTGAAAACGGTACTATCGGAAGCTTTGTGCGTCTGAATTCCAAAGATGTAGAAAATATCTACCGTCTGGCTTTATAAACTACACGCGTAGAATTAACTTACAAAATTAGGAAATATCTTTTGGCAGATGATTTTAAATAAAAATAAATAAAAGTTAAATAGCTGGATATTCTATATAGGTGCGTATCATCTGAATTATATATTTCTTGCCGGCAGGAAATAATCATAAGCGTGCCGGATAATTAAGGTTATAGGATATGAATGTACGAAAGGGGATATTTAACTTGACAGATCTTTTAGTTAAATTATTCATAAAAGACAGTGAAAACGTTGAGGATCAGAGGGTACGCACCTCATATGGGACTTTATCCGGGATAGTTGGCATTGTGTGTAATATTATTCTTTTTATAGGTAAACTGACAGTCGGTATTCTTATAAAAAGTATATCTGTAATGGCCGATGCTTTTAATAATTTATCGGATGCAGCTTCATCTGTTATAGGCTTTGTGGGAATAAAACTGGCAGGGCGGCCTGCCGACAAGGAGCATCCTTTCGGTCACGGAAGGCTAGAGTATATTGCAGCCCTGGCGGTTTCTTTTATAATAATACAAGTTGGTATTTCATTGTTTAAAAATTCATTTGAAAAAATCCTAAATCCGGAAGCTGTTGTGTTTAAACCGATACTTATAGGAATTTTGATTCTTTCCATATTTATTAAAGCATGGCTGATGCTGTTTAACAGAAAACTCGGAAAAAAGATAAAATCTTCTGTTATGCTTGCTACGGCAGCAGATTCTTTGAGTGACGTATTGGTTACTTCGGCTACTGTAGTATCTGCGGCAGTCGCGGGTTTGACAGGCCTTAAAATCGACGGATACATGGGGCTTGTGGTATCTGTATTTGTTATGATTGCGGGATTTAAAATAGCAAAGGATACCTTGGAACCTCTGCTTGGGCAAGCGGTCGACAGGGAAGTTTATAAGAGCATAACAGATATGGTGGAAAGTTACCCCAATATAGTTGGAACTCATGATTTAATAATACACAGTTACGGCCCAATTCACCGTATGGCAACGATTCATGCGGAAGTACCAAACGACATCAATTTTGAGGAAATACATGAAACAATAGACAAAATAGAACGGGATATACTTGAAAAAATGGGGATATTTCTTGTTATCCATATGGACCCGGTGGAAATGAACGATGCTTTGGTGCTTGAGAAAAAGAAATTGGTTATTGATATAGTAAAAAGTTATGATGAACGGGCTTCAATTCATGATTTCAGAGTAATAAAAACAGAATTTCAGATTAATCTGATATTTGATTTGGTGGTGCCCTTTTCTTATACGCCTAAGCAGGAAGAAGAAATCCTTGCAAAAATCATGGAAGAAACCAGAAAGCATGATTCCAGATTAAATTGCGTAATAACCCTTGAAAACAGCTATATAGCCGAAGACTAGCCCAATACAAAATATGTAATAAATTTCTTAAAATTTATACTTGAAATATGGCGGGCGATAAGTTATAATATCATTCGTGGCGGTCAGAAAGAGGCCGAAATCAAGTAAATATATAAATTGGGCTATCGCCAAACGGTAAGGCACCGGACTCTGACTCCGGCATTTCTAGGTTCGAATCCTAGTAGCCCAGCTATAAAAAAGGGCTCTTTG
>NZ_CVTD020000005.1 GCF_002904165.1 Herbinix hemicellulosilytica
TAAAAAAGTGATTATCTTACGATAATCACTTTTTTTGCTTTTTACACATACAAAAAAGTATCAGATGATAAGGTTTTAGTCCAATATAAAACACAGGTTATGCCTTGGTACAGGCCTGATTTATGCTTATTGTTGCGTTATCAATTATTTTAATATTATTTAAACTTCTTAAATTCAATAAAATAACTAACTGTTTATTGATTAAACACATAAAATGTTGTTAAATAAAATTAGGAAAACAAAAGAAAGGAATGATATTATGGAAAAAAATATAATGGGAACAAATGTAGTTACTCAAATAGGTATTTTATGTCATGACATAGAAAAAACAGCCCAGGCTTACGCGGATCTTTTCGGTATTGAAAAGCCTGAGATAGTAATGACAGCCACTGAAGATATTGCAAAAACCGTATATCGGGGAAATCCTACACCTGCCCGCGTAAAACAGGCGTTCTTCCATGTAGGTCCTAATTTGGATATTGAACTTCTTGAACCTGATCATGAGCCAAGTACATGGAGACATGATCTTGATACTTATGGTGAAGGAATCCACCATATAGCATTTGTTGTTGACGGAATTAAACACGTAGTTGAAAAATTTGAAAGAAACGGAATGAAAGAAATTCAAAAAGGAGAATGGATCGGCGGACGTTATTCTTATATTGATGCGAAAGATTTGCTGAAAGTAACCGTAGAGTTGTTGGAATTTGACAAATAAAACTGTTAAATTGGATATAAATAACTGTAGTCATAAAAAGATTTATGCTGTTTATTATCAGGCAGCTAGAATGCATATTTTGAGTACTTTTAAGGAGGATAAACGGTGAGGAAGGTTAAGATTGGCATTATAGGATGCGGAGTCATAAGCAATACCTATACCTGGTTGGATATTCAGGCATGTGCAGACCTGGACAGGGATAAGGCCGTATCAACGGCTAAGAAGTACGGAATTCCAAAAGGCTGCAGTACAGAGGAACTGTTGAATGACCCTGAGATAGAGATTGTAATTAACCTTACAATTCCGGCTGCTCATACGGAAGTCAATAAACAGATATTGATGGCAGGAAAGCATTTGTATTGCGAGAAGCCATTTGCCCTTTCCTTACAGGAAGCAGAGGAAGTTATATCCTTAGCCAAAAGCAAAGGCTTGATGATAGGAGCTGCTCCGGAAACGTTTCTTGGAGCCGGGCTTCAAACCTGTCGTAAGGTAATTGATGACGGATGGATAGGGACTCCGATATCGGCAACTGCCAATATGATTTCATATGGTATTGAAACATGGCATACCTCACCGGAATTTTTCTATAAAAAAGGAGCCGGTCCGATGCTTGATATGGGACCGTATTATATAACGGCTTTGGTATCACTGCTTGGTCCGATAAAAAGGACGGCTTGTTTTGCAAATATAGGGAGAAAAACAAGAAAAATATACAGCAAGCCGCTTAGAGGAAAGACTATATCGGTGGAAGTGCCTACAACCTATACCGGAATTATGGAATTTGAAAACGGTGTCAATGCCAATATTAATATGTCATTTGACATCTGGATGTCAAACCTGCCCAAGCTTGAGATATACGGGACAGAAGGCACCCTGATTTTGCCGGATCCCAATTACTTCGGCGGTAAGATAAAGATTTTCCGTAAAGAAAGAGTGCTTGATGCCCTGAAGCTTTATGGCGGAGAAGATAAGCCACAGATTGACATCTGCGAGGACATTCAGGAGATACCCTAAATATACCAGCAACCAATGGATTATATCCGCGGTCTTGGAGTTCTCGATATGGCATATGCACTGGTAAACAGAAGAAAACACAGGACCAATGAAGATTTAATACTTCATGTGACGGAAGCGTTACTGAGTTTTGACCAAGCTGCAAAAACCGGTTCCGTTTATAATATGAAGACGACATGTGAAAGGCCGGTACCTTTGCCTGCAGGAAAGGATATTGATGAGTTGGATTAACAACAAAGGAGGATGAATATGAGAATAGGTGGAGGAATAGAAAAGCCCTACTCCAACCCTGACGAATGGCTTGCCCTGGTAAAAGATTTAGGATACAGTGCAGTCCTTGTTCCTGTATCTTACGATGATCCCAAGGAAGTCAAGCAGGAATATAAGCGATATATTGAGAATAACAATTTGGTTTTAGGAGAAGTAGGTGTGTGGAGAAATCCGATTTCTCCCAACGAGGCTGAGCGCAAGGAAGCACTGGAATACTGCAAGAAGCAACTGGCATTGGCAGATGAAATGGATGCCAATTGCTGTGTAAACGTTGCAGGTTCCAGAGGAGAGCTTTGGGACGGATTTTACAGTGAAAATTATACCAAAGACACCTATGCTTTGATTGTAGATACCGTTCGGGATATCATAGACAGTGTAAATCCTAAAAATACTTACTATACTTTGGAACCTATGCCGTGGATGATACCGGATTCACCGGATGTTTATCTGCAGCTAATCAAGGATATTGACCGCAAAGCTTTTGCGGTACATATGGATTTTACAAACATGATTAATAATCCGTACAGATATGTGCATAGGTCGGAATTTATAAAAGAATGCTTTGAAAAACTGGGGCCTTATATTAAGAGTATTCATATTAAAGATGTAAATATGAAAAAGGTATTTCCGTGCGTTATTGAGGAATGTATGCCTGGAAAAGGCACTATAGACTATGGTTTGGTACTTAGGTTATGTGAAAGCCTTGGACCGGAAACAACCGTATTCGTAGAACATCTAAATACTTATGATGAATATAAGGAAGCGGTCCGCTATGTAAGAAGCGTGGCAGAAAAAGAGAACATCAAAATAATATAAATCATATGAAAGATTAGACGTATTAAGATACGCCTGTATTTGATTGCTTTATTCGAAAGGGCAGCAAAGGAATAAAATTATATAATATATTGTTATATTGTTTTAATTATAAGTTGGTTTAAGAAAAATAATTTAAAAAGTATCCGCATAAACAATAATTCTGTTTATGCGGATTTTTCGGTTGGTTAGTTACGGTATACCTATTATCTAAAAATAAGGGTTGTAGGTTTACAATACATGTGTTACAAAATTAAATAAATAAAAACGGAAATGCTCTCTTTTGTGTTATATTTAAGTTACCATACAAAAATACAAACAGAAAGGAGAAGCATTTCCGTATGGCTATTATAACACAGGATATGAGATTTAGACTAGCATTAATTAAGTATGCTGATAAATATGGTGTTTCAAAAGCTGCTGCTCGTTATAAAACCAATCGCCAGTATGTCTATCGCTGGAAACGCCGTTACGATGGCTCTTGGGATTCTCTTAGAGATCGGTCCAGAAGGCCTCATCATCATCCTAATCAGCATACTGAAGAAGAAATCAAACTTATTAATAACATGCGCCGTCGTAATCCTCATGATGGTTTGGTTGTTTTTTGGGTAAAACTTAGGCAACGTGGCTATAAAAGATCCATCACCGGTCTATATCGTTTTCTTCGTAAGAAAAGCCTTATGCCTACTAAACCAAAAAAACCAAAGTACATTCCTAAGCCTTATGAGAAAATGTCATATCCTGGCCAGAGGTTCCAGATTGATGTCAAGGCCGTACCTTCTTCATGCCTGGTTAATGAAGCCAAGGGGCAAAAGTTTTATCAGTATACTGCTATTGATGAATATTCCAGATGGCGTTATGTTGAAGCTTTTGAAGAGCGTAGTACATATTCATCTATGCAGTTTTTAGAGCACCTTGTAAAAGCATTTCCACTGCCCATAGAATGCATTCAAACAGATAATGGCATGGAATTCACTAAACGCCTTTCATCAGGAAATAAAGCTAAAACACCGACAATTTTTGAAGTACGACTTAAGCAACTAGGTATTCGTCATAAACTCATACGGCCATTTACGCCCAGGCATAATGGTAAAGTAGAACGAAGTCATAGAAAGGATAATGAGCGATTCTATTCAACGCATACCTTCTATTCATTCGAGGATTTCAGTAAGCAGCTAACTATATATAACAAAAGAGAGTATAACCGTTTTCCAATTAGACCCCTGGGATGGAAATCGCCACAAGAAGTCTTAAATGATTTTATTAAGTATGGTGTAACATATGTTTGACAAACCTACATATACCTATTATCTAAAAATAAGGGTGTTATTGACAATTATAAGAAAATAAAGTATATTTATTTAAAATTATCAATTTCGAAAAAAACTAGGTTTAGGGAAATTTATATAACAAAAAAGCGCAAGAAAAAAGCTTCAGCTTCCGGTCAGCCATAAAGGAATTTGTTGATGATAATAATAAGAATACGGCAGAGATCAAAATAATAGTATATAAAATAATGTATTATGTAAAGATGGGGTAGAATATGAATTCTGCTCCATTTCTTTAAAAATTAAATGAAATATTTAAATCTATTGGAAACAAAATATATGTTTAGTTTTGCTGTATCTTTATGTTAATTCTTATTTTTCATTTCTTAGGAGATTTTACGAAAATTAAGAAAAATTCTGCGGTATTTGATTATACTATTAATAAAACACTGATCCAAAATAATTTTTAATAATTACTTTGATAATTAAATTAATATACTTAGAATAAAAGAACTGCTAAAAGATCAATGATAAGAAATAGGATAAGTTTTCCGTGTCTGATTAGGGCAAAGAGGTGAATAAATATGCGGATTGCCATGCTGACAAATAACTATAAGCCCTTTGTAGGCGGAGTCCCTATATCTATTGAAAGACTGGCACAAGGGTTACGAAGCCTTGGACATGAAGTATATATATTTGCTCCCAGCTATGAGGGGCAGGAAGAAGAGCCATATGTGATACGGTATAAATCAAGAAAGAAAAAGCTAAAAGGTGAATTTGTAATACCTGATATTTTGGACAAAACTATAGAAGAAAAGTTTGCCGCCATACCTTTTAATATAATCCATGTTCACCATCCCATGCTGATGGGATATATTGCCCAGTATCTGCACAAAAAGTACGATATACCTATTGTATTTACCTATCATACCAGATACGAACAGTATCTGCATTATTTAAAACCGTACGACTATGTGCAAAATTTCTATATGAGAAATGCTAAAAATAAACTTAGGGCCATACCTCATAAGATTTTGTTTGACAGCGGCAAAAAGCTCGTAACGTTTCATAACCGCATATTTACAAATCTGTGCAGCATGGTTTTTGTACCGACCGAAAGCATGAAACAGTATCTTATTGAAAACGGAACCAGCACAAAAATTGAAATTGTACCAACCGGAATAAATCCCGAAGACTTTTTATATGATAAAGAAGCAACCAAGAAAATAAGGAGTCGATATTTAGAGGGAAAAAAGTTTCTTTTATGTACGGTATCCCGATTGGAGAGAGAAAAAAATATCCTGTTTATACTGGAAGGGTTGGCCAGACTGAAAAGCAACATAGGCTCCTGTTTTCGCCTGCTCTTAATCGGGGATGGAAGTCAGAGGGATGAAATAAAGTCTGTGGCTCACTCCCTTAATTTGACCGATAATATTATATTTACAGGCTGTGTTGAACATTCGCAAATCCGAAATTTTTATCATGCCTGTGATGCTTTTGTGTTTGCATCAAGATCAGAAACTCAAGGTATAGTTCTTCTCGAGGCCATGGCAGCAGGCTTGCCTGTAGTTGCCGTAAAAGCTTGTGGTGTTAATGACGTAATTTCGGACGGATGGAACGGGTATTTGACGGAGCCTTATGTTGCAGAGTGGGAGAGAAAGCTGGAGATACTTCTTGGCAATTTGAGCTTAAGAAAGTGGATGAGCAAAAATTCTGTAAACAGGGCTAAGGATTATTTGGCATCCAATATAGCAAAGAAGGCAGAAAAATTATATAAAGATCTGATTTATGAGCGCAGTATTGAAGAAGTTTATTAAAACAGGATTATGCCATATTAAGATAGTTCGGTAATAAAAAATTGGCTTGCTTAGAAGATTTTTTGCATACTAAAATAAGGACGCATTGCATCCGGCCTTTATGGCGGTTTTGCAGTGCGTCCCTGTGGGTGTTATATATATTTGAATGAGTGATTTAGATTCTTTAGAATATGTTATCCGGTTTTTTATCAGGATGTTCGGGTGCAGGCCATACAGTATTAAGCGGATAAGGTTTCTTCTTGGCATCATCCTTAAGAGGGAAGGGCCAGCATACTTGCTGTTTTTGCAGAAGTTTAATGCACAGATAAATGACAGATTTATCTGTAAATTCTCTGAATTCTTCCTCGTTAGGCATATTATCGATAGGTTTACCCTTCTCGTTTATATCGGCATCATATACTGCGGACCATTCAAGTTCGCAGTATACAGGCTCGTTAAATATTTCAACATTTGATCTATCAGCTTCTCTTATGTCTTTTCCCATTCTCTTTTCATCAAAGTATCTTGCTATTAATGAAGGAGGATTCGGTATAATCTGAGGTTTTGCTCCAAAGAATTCAACCTTTGTATATACTTTGAAAGGAACATGAACAGTAGTATCTTTTATGGTGCCTGCAATACTGTTGTGCTTGTTGGTGCAGGTCTTAGTGGCATATTCAATGTTTTTCCTGATGTAACCTTCGATAAATACTTTATTTGTTTGAGGAATGTACCTGCATTGTGTCAGGAACACCTGTTTCTCAATTCTCTTAATTTCGTATGCGGGTTCATTAAGTCTGATTTTAGCCTCGGAATCGATCTGAACTACGAATTCACTAAGAATTCTGGGGATTTTAAAATCTCCTCCGGGCCAAGGATAATTTTCGGCACCCGGCAGGGTATCCGATTTCAATACAGAAGCATTGCAGAAATCTTTATCGCAGTTGCTGGCATAAGCTTCTGAACTTACAACAGTGGCACTTCCGTATTTGTAGTAATTATCCATATCTCACCTCTCCTGCTTTTATTTTTTTTTGGTTTCAATATATAATATTCAGAATGTCGAAAAATGTGCAAACAATATGTCGAAATAAAATTATTTGCGTCGGTTATATATAGTATGATGTAAATAAAGAACGATAAAAGCAGATTAAATTAAAATTAGGCAAAGCTTCTTAAATCGGCAGAATCGTGTTATAATTTATAAGGAAATTTCGCATTTTAAGTTAAGGACTTCGAAATGTAAAGGGGCATAAAAATGAACATAGCATATTTTTTAAAAACCAAAGCAGAAGTATCATATCTTTATGAGGATTATACCCTTCGCCAGGGTCTGGAAGAGATGAGAAAACACGGTCATACAGCTATTCCCGTGCTTTCAGCCGATGACAAATATATAGGAACTATAAGCGAAGGGGATTTTTTATGGTTTTTGGTAGATGACAGAAAAGAAAATTTGTATAAAACCAATTTTGATAATATAGACAAGATACAAATAAAAAACATATTTAAGAAAGGGAAAAACCCCAGCGTCAGAATTACGGCAACAATGGATGAACTTTTGATGAGGGCCATGGATCAGAATTTTATTCCTGTGGTGGATGACAGAAATTATTTTATCGGTATAATTACTAGAAGAGATATAATGCGTTATATAAATTCCAAACTAACAAATGATAATAAAAATACCTTATTGGAGGAGAAAGATGTCAATTGAAAGAGTAAAGCAATATTTCCGCAGACTGGGAATAGAAGATAGGATACTGGAATTTGACGTATCCAGCGCGACAGTTGAACTGGCGGCCCAAGCGGTGGGATGTGAACCTGAAAGAATTGCAAAAACATTATCCTTTCAGGTTCAGGATAAGTATATTTTAGTGGTGACCGCCGGGGATACCAAGATTGACAATGCCAAATTTAAACAACAGTTTCATACTAAAGCAAAGATGATAAATCCTGACGAGGTAGAAAGGATAATCGGACATGATGTAGGCGGCGTTTGTCCTTTTGGCATTAATGAAGGCATTGAAGTATATCTGGATGTATCATTGAAAAGATTCAAAAGCGTTTATCCTGCCTGCGGAAGCAGCAACAGCGCTGTCGAAATGTCCATCGAAGAATTGGAGAAATACTCTAATTTTACTGCGTGGATTGACGTATGTAAGATAATAATTCATTAGATTAAATAATTAAATATTAAGGATATCAAACGGCATGGATGCCATAAGCCATAATGTCGTATGATACATACATAGATTATGGAGTAAATAATTACGTATATAGTTTTGTTTATAAGACAAAGTATGTAATACGGTTTGAATAAATAACAATAAAAGTGTAGAAATCATAAAAACTTATAGAAAAACTCGATATATTTAAATAGATTTATTAAAATAAGATAAACAAATAATTCATTGAAAGGTCGGCATATATGGAGAACATAGTGTTAATAGGAATGCCCGGTGCCGGAAAAAGTACGGTTGGAGTCGTCTTGGCTAAGGTATTGGGCATGAATTTTATTGACTCGGATATATTAATCCAGAGACAGGAGGGAATGCTCCTAAAAGACATTATAGAAAAGAAGGGGCTTAAGGGATATCTGGACATAGAAAATCAGGTTAATCGGGACATTTCCGTAGAAAATACGGTAATAGCTACCGGGGGCAGCGTAATATATTGTCCCGAGGCAATGGAACATTTCAGAAACATTGCCAGAATAGTCTATATTAAGCTAAGCTATAATACAATACGTAAAAGGCTCGGCAATATAAAACAGAGGGGAGTTGTGCTGCGTGAAGGTCAAACCTTGCTTGACCTGTATTGTGAGCGCTGTCCCCTCTATGAAAAATATGCCCATATCATAATAGATGCGGAAGGTCTTAGTGTTGAAGAACTTATGGATAAAATAGTAAAAGAACTTGCAGGCAAGTAGAGCCTTATATTATTTCATCCCAATTGCAGCCATCTGCCAGTATCCTTGCTACTTCCTCAAGCCCTTTAAGATCAGTCTGGTCAAACCTGTTAAATTCAGGGCTGTCAATATCAAGAACACCTACAATACGGTCGCCTGCTATAATAGGTATGACTATCTCTGAATTTGATGCACTGTCACAAGCGATATGTCCAGGAAAGGCGTGGACATCGGGAACCAGTTGGGATTTGGCTTGGGCTACAGCAGTACCGCAAACTCCTTTTCCTACGGGGATACGGATACAGGCGGGCTTACCCTGGAAAGGGCCCAAGACAAGTTCTTTATTTTTCAGCAGATAAAAACCTACCCAGTTTATATCTGGGAGGGTAAGGTTTAGCAAAGCTGAGGCATTTGCAAGATTGGCTATGGGATAGGTTTCATTTTCAATAAGTGATGAAAGCTGGGCAAATAATAAATTGTAACATGCCTGCTTATCTGTAAGGTAAAGATCCGAAAGTTTTTCATTATCTTGTTGTTGGGTATTCATATTTTACTTCTCCTGTTAACTATATTGAATTAATTTATACTATTCTGATTATAGTATTTGTAATGAAACATTTCAACCATAGGAATATTTTATAGTTTCAGCCCTGCATTTTATAATTTAAAACATTGAATCAGTTTATTGATTAATATATTATTGTATGGTAAGGGCTTTCGCTCTTATCAGAATTAATATGTTGCAAAATAATACATCAGCAAAATTGCGATAAAGTTAACTGTGTATGTATTATTCGGATCTATCTGACGGAGGATATCATGAGGCTTTTTACGGCAGTTATTTTTGACGATGAAATAAAAGATTCCTTGTGCGGCGTTATGGAGAAGCTGCGGCGTTTAACCGATAAGGGGAGCTTTACTTTACGGGAGAATCTGCATCTGACATTGAATTTTATAGGAGAGACCGACAAGGAAAACCTTGTTATGGATGCCATGAAAAAAGCGGTATCCCTTGCGGATGCAAAAGCTTTTGAGCTTACTTTTGCCGGTTTTGGGAGATTTAGGCGCAGTGAGGGAGATATCTGCTGGATAGGAGTTGAAAAAAACGGGCAATTAATCAGGCTTCAGAAAGAATTGGCAGACTGCCTGACTGATGTAGGCTTTGTTTTGGAAGACCGTGAATACAAACCCCATCTTACTTTGGCAAGAAGAGTAAAGTTTAAGGATAAATTTAACCAAAAGGAATTTGAGGCATATGTTCCGAGAATGACCCAGCGCGTAAGCAGGATAAGCCTGATGAAATCGGAACATATTAAGGGGAAACTGACATATACGGAGATATTTTATGTTGATTTACAATAATAATTATTAATTTTAAAATTCATAATAAAACGGTTTATTATTAATTCTAAAACTGCTTTTCATATTCAAGCAAAAATGAGATGCAATTATAGTGCTGTAATACACTGTATAATTTTTATCTGTAATTAAATGACCTAATGGTATGGGGGAATTATGTTTAAACTGGCAAGATACTTAAGATATTTTAAGAAAGAAGTTATTATAGGGCCTTTTTTTAAACTTCTGGAAGCGGTATTTGAACTCATTGTTCCGCTTGTTATGGCATCTATTATAGATATAGGAATAAAAAATAAGGATACGGCTTATGTGCTCCAAAGGGGAGGAATAATACTCCTTCTCGGCTTTATGGGGCTTGTTTTTGCGCTTATTTGTCAATACTGTGCAGCCAGGGCATCCCAGGGATTTGGAACTATGGTAAGAAACGACCTGTATGCCCATATAAATTCTTTTTCCCATGCGGAACTGGATTTGTTTGGGACAGATACTCTGATTAATGTTCTTACAAATGATCTTAATCAGATGCAGTTGGCAGTAGCTATGCTGATAAGGCTTGTGGTAAGAGTACCTTTTCTCATAATCGGTGCGATAGTAATGTCCATGATTTTGGATTTAAAGTTGTCGGTCATATTTTTGATAGTGGCTCCGTTGGTTTCAGCGGTATTATACCTGATTATGAAAAAGTCTGTACCGTTTTATAAAGCCAGGCAAAAGAAATTGGATAAGGTATCTTTGATAACCAGGGAAAGTTTAAGCGGCGCCAGGGTAATCAGGGCTTTTTCCAAACAGGAACATGAGATAGAAAGATTTAAAAGGGCTAATGACGAAGTGGCCGACATTGCCATAAGTGTCGGCAAAATTTCTGCCTTTTTAAACCCGGCTACCTTTGCCATTTTAAATATTGCAATTCTTACAATTTTATGGTTCGGAGGTATCAGGGTTAACGAAGGCAGTCTGACCCAGGGGGAAGTTGTTGCCTTTACCAACTATATAACTCAAATATCTTTGGCTTTGGTGGTCTTTGCCAATCTTGTGGTTATATTTACAAAGGCTGCGGCATCGGCAGCAAGAATTAATAATGTATTTGAAACTGTGCCTACGCTTACGGATAAAGCCGGCGACAGATCCAATTTGTCATCGGAAGAATTAACGGATACAGGCTTGGACGGGTATCCGCTTATCAGCTTTGAAAATGTTTCTTTTGCTTATCCAGGAACGGACAAATATGCCCTGGAGGATATTAATATTGACATAAATGAGGGTGAGATAGTAGGAATTATAGGAGGAACCGGATCGGGCAAGTCAACATTGGTCAATCTTCTGCCCAGATTTTATGACGTAAGTAAGGGAGTTATAAAAATTAAAGGGAAACCGGTACAGGATTTTTCCATTGACAGTCTTAGGAAAATTTTTGGCCTTGTACCTCAAAAAGCAGTCCTTTTTTCGGGAAGCATTTCGGATAATATCAGATATTATAAAGAAGATGCAACCATGGAAGAGATTAAGTGGGCGATAGAAATAGCCCAGGCAAAAGATTTTGTGGAACGGCTTCCTAACGGATATGACACCATAATCAGACAGGGCGGAAAGAACTTATCTGGAGGGCAAAGGCAGCGTATTACTATAGCCAGGGCTCTTGTCAGAAATCCAAAAATACTTATACTGGACGACAGTTTCAGTGCCCTGGATTATGCTACCGATGCCAATTTAAGAGAGGCTCTAAAGAAAAACTTAAAAAACACAACGGTAATTATGGTTTCACAGAGAGCAAACACGATAAAGAATGCGGACAAGATTATTGTTTTGGATGATGGCAAGGTGGCTGGTATAGGCAAACATGAAGATTTGTACAGGTCCTGTCATGTATATAAAGAAATTTGTGATTCCCAGATAAGCTAAGGAGGTATCCTATGACATCGAAAGAGAGCAATCAGACACTAAAAAGATTATTTTCATATGCAAAACCATACAGAATGTATCTGATAGGGGCTCTTTTCAGTGCTTTAGTCAGTGTTCTTTTGTCACTTTTGCTTCCGGTTTTTCTGGGAAAAGCGGTTGACTTTATTGCAGGACCGGGAAAGGTGGATTTTAACGGGCTTTTAAGGACTATTGCTTATATGGCCTTGTTTATTGCGGGAAGTTGCATTTTCCAGTGGACCATGTCTTTTTGTACAAGCAAGATAACATATTTTACCGTTAAGGATTTAAGAAACAGCGTATATGAAAAATTAAATATAGTACCTTTGGAGGTAATCGATAAAACTCCCCACGGCAATATAATAAATACTATGGTAAATGATATAGATGCTGTTTCCGACGGGCTTTTGCAGGGCCTAACCCAGTTGTTTTCGGGAATAATGACTATTGTGGGAACTATTGGACTTATGTTAAGCATTAATCTGGGCATAGGTTTTGCGGTTATCCTTCTTACTCCTCTGTCCTTATTTGTGGCTTCATTTATATCACGAAGGACTTATCGGAAATTTACCGAGCAGACCGAGATAAAAGGAGAAATGGGCGGTCTGATAGAAGAAATGCTGGGTAATCAAAAACTTATAAAAGCATTCTCATATGAGGACAGGGCTTTGGAAAGATTTAAAGAAATAAACGCAAGACTTCATAAATGCGGAGTTATGGCGCAGTTTTATTCGTCCCTTACCAATCCTTGTACCCGCTTTGTCAACGGTGTGGTATATGCCAGTGTAGGTATTTTGGGCGCATTTTCAGCAATAAGGGGAAATTTGTCCGTAGGGCAGCTTACAAGCTTTCTGGCCTATGCCAATCAGTATACAAAACCGTTTAATGAAATCTCGGGAGTTATTACGGAGTTTCAATCCGCCCTGGCCAGTGCAAAGAGGGTTTTTGCCCTTATTGATCTTGAGCCTGAGCCTTCCGATGAAGGCCTGCTTTCCGGTATTCAAGCAGACGGAAGGGTAAGCCTTAAGAATGTGTATTTTTCATATGATAAAAGTGTAAAACTTATAGAGGATCTCAATCTGGAAGTTAAGCCGGGCAGCAGAATTGCAATTGTAGGACCAACAGGTTCCGGAAAGACAACGGTTATAAACCTGCTTATGCGTTTTTATGATGCTGATAAGGGAACAATAGAAGTAAGCGGTGTAGATATAAAGAAGATGCAAAGGAAAGCCCTTCGAAATATGTACGGAATGGTGCTTCAGGACACCTGGCTGTTTGAAGGAACCGTAAGAGAAAATATAGCTTACGGCAAAGAAGATGCCACAGAGGAAGAAATAATAAATGCAGCTAAAGCTGCCTATGCCCACAGTTTTATCGAGCGGCTGCCTAACGGCTATGATACTGTTATAACCAAAGAAGGGTCAAATCTTTCCCAGGGCCAAAGACAGCTTCTTTCCATCGCCAGAGTTATGTTAATAAAGCCTCCCATGCTGATACTGGATGAGGCCACCAGTAATATCGATACCAGAACAGAAATTCATATACAGAAGGCCTTTGCCAGACTGATGGAGGGGCGGACCAGCTTTATTGTAGCCCACAGGTTATCTACTATAAAAGAATCCGATCTTATTCTGGTTATGAATCAGGGAAGGATTGTCGAACAGGGAAGTCATGAAGAACTTTTGCGTAAAGAAGGCTTTTATCATAAACTTTATTACAGCCAGTTTCATGTTACACAAACATAATTGATATTTGCCGTTTATTATCAAAAAACATAATTAATTTAGATATTAATTAACAGATATTTAGAAATAAGGGATATGGGTATAGTAAATAAGCAAAGTTGAAAATCTGATTTGCCATCGTTTTATTTTTAATATAAGACAGAATTCAGAATATGAAAAGTTTTTTACAATACTAACCGGTTATTAAAGATTTTCGAAGCCTGCTGTGAAATGTGCTTATATAAACACATACACGGCAGGTTTAATTATTGAATACCCAGGTATTGTGCATAATGGAAAAATAGAACAAACATTCGAAAATCTATTGCTTTTGCCAAACCACTGTGATATAATTACAGACACTTAAGTAGATATATAGGATATTTATAAACTTATAAAATTAATGCACTTATATGTTTATATTTACATATAACGGATAAAGTTAATATAGGCAATTATATTTCAAATATACAGTTTATAAAAAGTTCAAAAATACATTTTATATAAACTTATGATTATTAGATCCCTAAGCTTGATGAAGGGCAGATTGGTTTGTAAATTAATAAACAACCGAATATATTAGAAAGTATTATTATTTTATCAAGTGTTATACGAAATATGCAGGTAACTATGAAAGGAAGGTGTCGTTATGGAGTTTAAGCTGGTTTCCGAGTTTTCCCCGACGGGAGATCAGCCCCAAGCCATACAGGCTTTGGTGGAAGGCTTCAAAAAAGGTAACAAATATCAGACATTGCTTGGGGTAACAGGATCGGGAAAAACCTTTACCATGGCCAATGTTATACAAAAACTCCAAAAACCTACCTTAGTCATAGCTCATAATAAAACCCTTGCGGCTCAGTTATACGGAGAATTTAAAGAATTTTTTCCGGAAAATGCAGTTGAATATTTTGTAAGCTACTATGATTATTATCAGCCGGAAGCATATGTACCGTCAACGGATACCTATATAGAAAAGGATTCATCTATCAATGACGAGATTGACAAACTGCGTCACTCCGCTACGGCAGCGCTGACAGAGCGAAGAGATGTTATAGTTGTGGCCAGTGTATCCTGTATTTACGGACTGGGTAGTCCTATAGATTACCAGAACATGGTTCTGTCTTTGCGGCCGGGGATGATAAAAGACAGGGATGAAGTGTTAAGAAAACTTATAGACATACAGTATGTAAGGAATGATATGGACTTTAAACGCGGCTCTTTCAGAGTACGGGGTGACGTGGTAGAGATATTCCCAGCTTCCTCCGCAGATGTAGCTGTAAGGGTAGAATTCTTTGGAGATGAAGTGGACAGGATATTGGAGATAGATGTACTTACGGGTGAGATAAAAAGCAGCTTAAAGCACATAGCCATATTTCCCGCATCCCACTATGTAGTGGCACCGGAACAGTTGGAGATAGCGATAAAAAATATAGAGGCAGAATTAGAAGAGAGAATCCGTTACTTTAAGAGCGAGGACAAGCTGCTTGAAGCTCAGAGAATAGCCGAAAGAACATATTTTGATATAGAGATGCTCAGGGAGACGGGTTTTTGCTCAGGTATCGAGAATTACTCCAGGCACCTTACCGGATTGAAACCCGGACAACCTCCCCATACGCTTATTGATTATTTTCCGGATGATTTTCTGATAATCGTAGACGAATCCCATATGACAATTCCGCAGATAAGGGGAATGTATGCAGGGGACAGGTCCAGAAAGCAAACACTGGTGGATTACGGTTTCAGACTGCCTTCGGCTCTGGATAACAGGCCCCTTAATTTTGAGGAATTCGAAAGCAAGATAAATCAGATACTGTTTGTTTCAGCCACACCAGCAGAATACGAAAGAGAGCACGAACAGCTTCGGGTGGAACAGGTTATACGGCCTACCGGCCTTTTGGATCCGGAAGTTTCCGTTCGGCCGGTTGAAGGTCAGATTGATGATCTGCTTGGAGAGATCCGAAAAGAAATTGAGAAAAAGAATAAAGTTCTTGTAACTACCCTGACTAAGAGAATGGCCGAGGATCTGACTTCTTACTTAAGAGAAGTCGGCATCAGGGTAAAATATCTGCATTCCGATATTGATACCCTGGAGCGGTCGGAAATAATCAGGGACATGAGAATGGATTTGTTTGATGTTCTTGTAGGTATAAATCTTTTAAGGGAAGGCCTTGATATACCGGAAGTTGGACTGGTGGCAATTCTTGACGCCGACAAGGAAGGTTTCTTACGGTCTGAAACATCTTTGATACAGACCATAGGAAGAGCCGCCCGAAACGCCCAAGGCCGGGTTATCATGTATGCCGATATTATAACCGAAGCCATGCGAAACGCAATCGGTGAGACTAACCGCAGAAGAAAGATACAGCATGAATATAACCTTAAACACGGAATTACACCTACAACCATACAGAAAAAGGTACGG
Source organism: Herbinix hemicellulosilytica (assembly GCF_002904165.1). Classification (GTDB taxonomy): domain Bacteria; phylum Bacillota; class Clostridia; order Lachnospirales; family Lachnospiraceae; genus Mobilitalea; species Mobilitalea hemicellulosilytica. Next base: position 16,213 of record NZ_CVTD020000005.1, read on the forward strand.
GATTTGATAAGCATATCTAAAAAGATTGACCAGAATATCAATGAGATTGAAAAAGATTTAGAATCCATGTCAAAGCAGGAATTAAACGAGCTGGTTAAAAAGATTACCAAGCAAATGCATGCTGCGGCTGCGGAACTTAACTTTGAGCTGGCTGCCGAGTTGCGTGATAAGATGATAGAGATAAAAAAACACCTGCTTGAACTGGAAGGAGAAAATAAATAACGGAAAAATATCTTTTATCGGATGGCATTGAAAGCTTGTCCGCTACGATATTATAGAAATTAAATATACCTATTAATTTTATTTAAAGTATTATATATATTTATAAACTTTACGAATTAAAATGCACAGATATACGATTTAACGAAACAGGTGAAATTATGTCAGATCAAAAAAAATATATCAGAATAAGAGGAGCTAAAGAAAATAATTTAAAGAACATTGATGTAAATATACCCAGAGATCAGCTGGTAGTTCTTACAGGCCTTTCAGGGTCAGGAAAATCATCCCTGGCTTTTGATACCATATATGCCGAAGGGCAAAGAAGATATATGGAATCGTTGTCTTCTTATGCCAGACAGTTCTTGGGGCAAATGGAGAAACCCGATGTGGAAAGCATAGAAGGCCTGCCTCCGGCTATATCAATCGATCAGAAATCGACAAACCGCAACCCCAGATCCACGGTCGGAACTGTTACGGAAATTTACGATTACCTGCGGCTTTTATTTGCCAGGGTAGGTATCCCACATTGTCCCAATTGCGGAATGGAAATAAAAAAGCAAAGCGTGGACCAGATGGTTGATGAGATAATGAGCCTTCCCGAAGGAACCAGAATCCAGCTTTTGGCTCCTGTGGTACGGGGACGTAAAGGGGCTCATGCAAAACTGTTTGAACAGGCAAAGCGCAGCGGATATGTCAGGGTAAGAGTTGACGGAAGTATTTATGATTTAAGTGAAGAAATAAGCTTGGACAAGAATATAAAGCATAATATTGAAATAATTGTTGACCGTTTGGTTATTAAAGAGGGCATAGAGCAAAGGCTGACAGATTCTATTGAAAATGTGCTAAAGCTTGCCGACGGCCTTATGATCGTGGATGTAGTAGGCGGTGAGCCTATGCAATTCAGCCAAAATTTTGCCTGTCCAGATTGCGGCATAAGTATAGAAGAACTGGAGCCCAGGGTATTTTCATTCAACAATCCTTTCGGGGCTTGTCCTGAGTGCCACGGGCTGGGAATCAGAATGGAATTTGATGAGGACCTTCTTATTCCTGATAAAGATTTAAGCCTTATAGGTGGGGCCATTGCAGCTCCCGGCTGGCAATCCGTCAAGGATAAAGGGAGTTTCACAAGAAGTATTTTGGAAGCTATGGCCAAAGCGTATGATTTTGACTTAAATACCCCTTATAAAGACCTGCCCCAGCATGTAAAGGATATTTTCATGTACGGTACCGGCGGGAAATCTGTACAGGTTCACTACAAAAGCCAGAGAGGGCATGGAGTGTATGACGTTACTTTTGAAGGCCTTATAAAGAATGTTGAAAGACGTTACAGGGAAACTTCATCAGAAACAGCAAAACAGGAATATGAAACATTTATGAGAACTATTCCATGCAGCTCCTGTAACGGTAAAAGGCTCAGAAAAGAAGCACTTGCCGTTACCGTAGGCGGCAAAAATATAGCTGAGATGACGGAAATGTCCGTCCGTGACCTGGCTGAATTTATGGAAAACATAGAACTTACCGATATGCAGATGAAGATCGGTGAGATGATATTGAAAGAAATTAAAGCCAGGTTGAAGTTCCTGATAAGTGTAGGCCTGGATTATCTTACTCTTGCCAGGTCTACAGGGACTTTGTCCGGAGGAGAGGCTCAAAGAATCCGACTGGCTACGCAAATCGGTTCCGGTTTGGTAGGCGTGGCGTATATACTGGACGAGCCCAGCATAGGGCTTCATCAGAGAGATAACGATAAGCTGATTAAGGCTTTGCAGGATTTGAGGGATTTAGGAAATACCCTGATAGTGGTAGAGCATGATCTGGATACCATGTATGCGGCAGACCATATTGTGGATATAGGACCCGGAGCCGGTGAACACGGTGGAATGGTTGTTGCCGAGGGTACGGTAGAAGATATTATTAAGGCTGAGAATTCCATTACCGGTGCATATCTTAGCGGTAGAATAAAAATTCCTGTACCCAAAGAGAGACGTAAACCTACGGGATTCCTTACTATTGTGGATGCACATGAAAATAACCTTAAACACATAAACGTAGATATACCTTTGGGAGTGATGACCTGTATTACAGGCGTGTCCGGTTCGGGAAAGAGTTCACTTATAAATGAAATTCTGTATAAAAAACTGGCCAGAGAACTTAATCGGGCCCATACGATACCCGGAGCTCACAAAGATATACTAGGTATAGACCAATTGGACAAAGTTATAAATATTGACCAATCCCCTATAGGAAGGACACCCAGGTCAAATCCTGCTACTTATACCGGAGTGTTTGATCAAATCAGGGATTTGTTTGCTGCAACTCCGGATGCCAAGATGCGAGGGTATACCAAAGGAAGATTCAGCTTCAATGTAAAAGGTGGACGCTGCGAAGCCTGCAGCGGAGACGGTATTATAAAGATAGAGATGAACTTCCTTCCCGATATTTATGTTCCCTGTGAAGTTTGTAACGGGAAAAGATACAACAGGGAAACCCTGGAGGTAAAATATAAGGGCAAGAGCATATATGATGTACTTAACATGACTGTGGAAGAAGCGTTAAAGTTCTTTGAAAATATTCCGTCTATAAAAAGAAAGATACAGACTTTGTATGATGTAGGCCTGTCCTATATCAGGCTCGGACATCCATCCACAACCCTTTCCGGCGGTGAAGCCCAGAGAATTAAACTGGCAACTGAGCTGAGCAAGAGAAGTACGGGAAGAACCATTTATATACTGGACGAACCTACAACCGGACTTCATTTTGCCGATGTTCATAAACTGATTGACATTTTAAAGAGATTCTGCGAATCGGGAAATACCGTAGTCGTAATAGAACACAATTTGGATGTTATAAAGACAGCGGATTATATTATTGACATGGGGCCGGAAGGCGGAGATAAGGGTGGGACTGTTGTAGCCTGCGGAACTCCGGAAGAAGTGGCTCAAAATGAGAAGTCCTATACCGGTCAATACCTGAAGAAATATTTACAGGGATAAGTTTGTTGCAAATATGGTCTGAATAAGATTAATTTTAAATTGATAAATATTAAATCGATTATAAATTATTCATATGTCACAAGGGCATTAAAGATGAAATATCTTTAATGTCCTTTTGGAATATAAACTGTTGGGAGAGTTACATATGGTATCTAATTTTTTTGCCATGATATCAAGAATGAAATTTATAGAACGCTGGTCGCTTATGCGTAACTCCAGGCAGGAGAATTTAAGCGAGCATTCCCTAGAGGTCGCTATGCTTGCCCACGCTCTGGCTGTTATCAGCAATGAACGGCTTGGCAATAATTTAAATGCGGAAAAAGCAGCAGTCCTTGGAATATACCATGATGCCACCGAAATAATAACAGGTGATATGCCTACTCCTATTAAGTATTTTAATAAAAATATTCAGGGGGCTTTTAAAGAGGTGGAAAAGGATGCGGCAGAAAAACTATTCTGTATGTTGCCGGATTATTTGAAAAAATATTACGAAGATATCTTTTTTGCGTCGGAAGAAGATTTATATTTACGTAAGCTGGTAAAGGCAGCGGATAAAATATCTGCTTTGATAAAATGTATAGAAGAGGAGAAAGCCGGAAATAGAGAGTTCGTATTGGCAAAAAAATCGCTTTATGACCAGCTTAGAAATATGAAACTGAAAGAAGCGGATATATTTATGGAAGAATTTTTACCGGCATACAATAAGACATTGGATGAGTTAAACTGATGATTTAAGGGTGTAATCAATAAGGCACTATAAGTACCTTTTGGCTCTTTATTGGAAAGAGAGGTGAAGATAGTGATTGTTGCCAACGGCCAATGGATTATGGAAGGCTTGGATCGAAACGACGACAGGCGAATAAAAAATGTTGAAGAACTGAAAGAATACATAAATAAAGTAGGTTTTCTCCCTTTTTTTAAAGGTGAAGTAGAAGGGTTTTCTTTGGAGGAAATGACAGCCAGGGATGCCTGGTGGTCGGGAGATCCTGTGGAGGACCCCTGGGAGTGGAGAGGAATCATTGCCGAAAAAAGCGATATTGCTTACGGAAAACTCTTTTGTAACAGGGCAGGTTTTATATCTAAAGAATGGTTCCCTATATTTGCGGCATACCGTAGAGACGGATATGATTTTGACAGCAGGTATGAGGATGGGCTTGCAAGTATAAGGCAAAAGAAAATTATAGATGTTTTAAGCAAATATGACAGGGTGGCGTCTTATGAATTAAAAAAGCTGGCAGGTTTTAATAAGGGTGGTGAAAAAAACTTTGAAGGGACGTTAACATCTCTTCAAATGCAGACCTATGTCCTTATCCGCAGCTTCAGAAGAAAAAAGAACAAAAAAAACCAGGAATACGGCTGGGCTGTAGCGGATTATACCCTAAGCGAAAATATATACGGCGGGGATTATGTCCGCAGCGCATATCATCTTTCGGCACAAGAGGCAAAGGATATTATTATAAATCACTTGCTCAAGCTGTTTCCGGATGCAAAGCCAAAAGAGGCAGAGAAATTAATTAAATAAGTGAAATTAAAACAATGGGACGGTTCCTGACATACACACAAGTATAAAAGGGACCGTCCACTTTATGTATGAATTCAAGAAAAATCCTGCAAACTAAATTGCTTGCAGGATATACTAATTATACTAACCTATATTTTTAATATATTTTCTACTCCCATTCAATCGTAGCAGGAGGCTTACCTGTGATGTCATAGCAAATACGGTTTACATGTTTTACTTCGTTAACAATTTTCCTTGATATGCGGCCAAGTACTTCCCAGGGAATTTCCACATATTCTGCCGTCATAAAGTCGGTTGTTGTTACTGCCCTTAAGGCAACGGTATAATCATAGGTCCTTTCGTCCCCCATAACACCGACACTTCTTAAATTTGTTAAGACAGCAAAATATTGGCTGATTTTTCTGTCCAGCCCGGCTTTTGCAATTTCTTCCCGGTAAATATAGTCTGCTTCCTGAAGAATCTTGACTTTTTCGGGTGTTACTTCTCCGATTATACGTACGGCAAGTCCGGGTCCCGGGAAAGGCTGGCGATATACCAGATGTTCAGGCATCCCAAGCTCAAGACCGACTCTTCTTACTTCGTCTTTAAATAAATCTCTTAAAGGCTCAATGATTTCTTTAAAATCTACATAATCGGGAAGGCCGCCTACATTATGATGGCTTTTTATAACCGCAGACTTACCGAGGCCGCTTTCTATTACGTCAGGATAGATGGTTCCCTGAACCAGATAATCTACTTTGCCAATTTTTTTTGCTTCTTCTTCAAATACCCTTATGAATTCTTCACCGATTATTTTTCTCTTACTTTCGGGATCGGTGACTCCTGCCAGTTTATCATAAAAACGCTGTTGAGCATTTACACGGATGAAATTTACGTCAAATTTTTTCGTAAACACTTCTTCAACTTCATCGGCCTCGTTTTTTCTTAAAAGACCGTGATCTACAAATATACATGTAAGCTGTTTCCCGACAGCCTTGCTTACCAAAACAGCCGATACGGATGAATCAACTCCGCCTGATAAGGCACATAAAACCTTTTTATCTCCGATTTTTTCTTTTAAATAACGGACTGACATATCAACAAAGGATGACATAGTCCAATCGCCTGTACAACCGCAAATTTTAAATAAAAAGTTTTTCAGCATCAGAACACCTTCGGGTGTATGTTCCACCTCGGGATGGAACTGTACACCGTATAAGTTCTTTTCAGGATTTTCTATGGCAGCAACGGGACAGGATTCGGATTTTGCAATGACCCGAAAGCCCGGAGCAACAGTTTCTATATAATCCGTATGACTCATTAGGCAGGTTGTATTTCGGGTTACATTTTCAAAAAGTTTGGAACTTGAATCTACTTCTATTTCTGTTTTGCCGTATTCCCTTTTTGGCGCCTTGCCGACTTTACCGCCGTTTAGATGACTCATAAGCTGGCAACCATAGCATATCCCAAGTATAGGTATTCCTAATTCAAAAATTTTAGGATCGCAGCTTGGTGCATCAGGTTCATATACGCTGTTGGCACCTCCGGTAAAAATTATTCCTTTTGGAGCCTTTTCCTTTATAACTTCAATATCTGTATTATATGGCAGTACTTCACAATATACGTTAAACTCCCTTACACGTCTTGCTATAAGCTGATTATACTGCCCCCCAAAGTCAAGTACAATTACTAATTCTTTATCCACTGTTCAACCTCCTAATTTGTCATATAAACTTCAATTTATGTATATTTGGACAGACTTTTATACCTAAAAATTATGATTTATAATACATCATTTTGATGTAATCCGCAAGCCCTGTCGTTTTTTTATATATTAAAAATTTTAATGTTTTTATTTACTAATGATGTTAATAATGAATAAAATTTATAATTTCAAGGAATATATGGGAAAATATTCTTATATTTAAAAATTTTTATTTACAAAACCACTGTATAATGTTATTATTATCCTGTTATGTTACAATATATGGTATATTCTGATTTTTTATAAAAAAGTCAAACTTTTCATACATTATTACATAATCAAATCAGGTTATATAGGACATAAATTAAAATAAATATGCTTTTATAATGTTTAAAGGGGTTATATTGCTTGACTAATATGTTAGGATATAAAAGTGTTTTTTAAGTTTTAAAGTTTCTTAAGTGAATGTTTTCGGTTTATTTGGGGGGTTATAATATGTTTAGACACTATATGCAAAATCTGTTTGATATAGTGCCGGAGATTGATTTTTATAAGGGGTATGATTATTACCTTCATAATATGGAGAATTATTCAAAGGCATTATTGGCGACGTTAAAAAGCGTCAAATCAAAGCTTCCTATTCTAAGAAACATGACAGAAACAGAAGAATATGAAGGTTTACGAATGATTACCCAGACATTAAGAAGAATGATGCACACTATAGGGGGAGAAAAGATTGCTGATTTGTCATACAGGCTGGAAATGGCTTTATTAAATGAAGATAAAGATTTGAACAACAAAATTTTTGAATATTTGATTACGCTTGAAGATTTGGCTGACCGAATGGAGGAACTGATTAAGAAGCTGCCGATTCAGTATACAAAAACAGACCCTGATAAAAAGGACTCATACTTTAATTACAACTTTGCCAAAACCAAAGAGTTTATTGATTTTTCAAATGATTTTATAGAAAAGAAGATAATATAACAATCGCTTTGTACCCTCACATCTCTTTTTCAAGTCCTGTCTTTTATCATATCCGTAAAGACAGGGCTTGATTTTTTTCTTAAAAATAATTTTTGTTAGCGCAATTGCTGATGTATGCTTGCATATTAAGATCTGACTACCGGGATGATGATTTATAATAAAATATTATCTAAAGTTTATGAGGGCGTGAATATATACAAAATACTTATTGTTGAAGATGATATGACAATAGCTAATATTATAAAAGAACGTTATATCGGCCGTACGGTGGATTTTTTTCTTTGCTTTATATGCTTATGTAGATAAATTTCATATTTAATTTAACGCTGTGTTAAACCGGTATTATGATGGAAATTTTATACATAATATGATATTATGTATGTAATCCGTATTTTAACTTACATGCTGAAAATTGTTGTTTTATCTAATTAACAATCTGTACGAAAGGAGAAGGATTTTTGAACAGTTTAAAATCAGTCAAAAATTATATATTCTGCTTTATTATAATAACAGCATGTTTATTTATCTGCGCATGTTCGGCAAAGAACGAAGCAGAACCGGTTTATGGGAATAATGATGAAATTACAAATAATACAGAAGGCACCATAGCAGACAATGAAGATGATGCTGTCGTAAATACAGACAAGGCAGGGGTAGGAATTGTAAAAGACATTGCAACAGAGGATATTGCAACGGAAGAAAATACAGCAGAAGATATTGAAGAAACATCTTATGTTAAAGAAGCCTTGAACGATGATAATGTAAGCAGCGAGTTTATACAAAAATATTACGACTTCACCGAGCAAACCGCTGTGCATATCTTTTGCAGCAAAAGCCGGGATAATCAGCTTTATGCTCCTTTTAACCTGTATCTGGCTATGTCTGTGCTTGCGGAACTGACCGGTGGCGAAGCCTGGGAAGAGATGCAAAAAGCATTGGGTTTCAGTGCTATTGACAGCAACAGAACTGAATTGAATAAAGCTATATCTGCCCTTGATAAGAGATATCTAAACGTAGGCAGAGTTAAGATAAAAAATTCGTTGTGGCTGAATGATAATATCAAGTATAAAGATGATATTCTTTCAACGGTCAGGGATAAATACGGAACTGAAATATTTAAGGGCGATTTTCAGGATGCTGAATTCCAGCAAATGATGACCGATTGGGTATCCCAAAATACCAACCAAGGATTTAAGCCCGATTACAGTGATTTATCTTACACGGGAGCTACCTTTGTTGCGTTAAATACCTTGGATTATTATGAAGAATGGATTACAGAATTTGACGAAGAAAGTACATCTGAGGATTACTTTACTTGCAGCGATAACAGTAAGGTACTGTGTGAATTTATGAATATGGAAGAAGAGCCTTACTCATTTCTTAAAGGTGAAGACTTTATATCAACATATTTACACTTAAAGGATAAATCGAATATGTTATTTATTCTTCCGGACGAAGGAATAGAGGTAGAAGATTTTTTACGTAAGGAGGGTAAACTTGCCGATATTATTTACAACTGGGCAAATTACCAAACTACTATCGGAAAAGTTAAGCTCAGCATACCGAAATTTGCATATGCTGATGAGAATTATTTAAATGATACAGTAAAGGCAATCGGAATAAATAAAATATTTGATGTGGAAGAAAATGCATTTTCAAATCTGACCGATGAAAACATTTTTGTAGGAGCTATTAAGCAGGCATCAAAGATAAAAATTGACGAATACGGTTGCTCTGCCTCATCCTATACGGAGGTTAATCTTTTCGCAAACTCCGGATTAGTAGGGGAAGATGAAGCGGTAATAAACTTGAACAGGCCTTTTATTTACGTTTTATATAAAGAAAAGCTGCCGTTTTTGATAGGGGTGGTCCGAAATCCTTTGAACAGTTAATTGGCATATGCTATAAGCTAATGATTAAGAAAAATTTTATTAATAACATTTATTATAAGATGAACATAATAATAGCCCGGTTAACATGATTTTCCGGGCTATTATTTATGTTATGTTATTATTAAATTAATTATGTTTTATAAAAACTATTAATTTAAATAAATGGATAATTACAGATTAGCTGCTTATTAACCTAATCGTAGCCTTATATAATTTAATATAGTTTTTTATAACCCATCATAACCTTTTACAGCTTAGTCTTTTGTCCTTTGTCTCCACGGTTACGGATTTTTATCTTCTTAACTTCTATCGGTTTGTTGTTATATTCAACTGTTTGTGTATCCGGACCGACTACCGCAGCAAAGCGTACAAAATCGTCCTTATTAAGCTTAATAGCCTTAACACCTCGGCTGTTTTTCTTAAGTTCCGGTACTTCCGAAAGGGAGAAGCCAAGGGATAAGCCCTGATCGGTAAGAATGATTACATTTTGATTGCCCGATAATATATCCCCTGCCGAAAGCAAGGTTATTCCGATCACTTCGTCTCCGTCTTCAAGTTTTGTGGCATTAACCTGAGAACGGTTCGTTTCAAATTCCGCACCTGAAACCATCTTGATATATCCGTTCTTTGTTACAAATAAAAGCTGGGCTTCAAAGAGCTGCTCAAAGGAGGTATAAAGGATTACTTCTTCTTTTTCCAGTTTACATAAGGTATGTATTAAAGCTCCTCTGTCTTTCATCTTGCATCTTGGAATATTTTCCGCCTTAACCTGGAACATGTTACCTTCCTTCGTGAAACAGCACAGCTTGTCCGTATTTTTCATCTGTATGATATAGCTGTATTCCTTGAGGTTTTCTTCAAGGACCCTGGTATAACTGCTTGTATCTATGGATTTGGTATAACCGAAGCGGTCAATAAGAACATATATATCTTCAACTTTTTTCTCTTCCACATAATCTTCGGTTATAGCGTTAATAAGCATGGTCCTGCGGTGGGAATGGAATAATTTCTTAAATTCTGTGAGGCGTTTCTTAATTACTTTAAACAGTTCTTTTTGACTTCCAAGAACTTTTTCGTATTCTTTTATGGAGTCTTTTAAACTTTCTTCTTCTTCATGCAGCTTTAAAATTTCCAGGCCTATTAATTTTGAAAGCTGCATGGAAAGAATGGCATCGGCTTGTCTTTCAGTAAAGTTTAGGGTGCTTGCCTCCTTTTTTGAAGCTTCCGACTTAAAGCGGATACCCTCGGTATTGCCGTTCATAAGACAATCTTTGGCTTGTTTTACTGACGAGCTTCCGCGAAGGATTTCGATAATCAGGTCGATTATATCGGTAGCTCTTATTAAGCCTCCCACAATCTCCAAACGGTTTTTTGCCTTATCGAGAAGGTAGTTGTATTCTTTGGTATACAGCTCGATTTGGAAATCTACAAATTCTTTGATTAAACCTTTCAGGTCAAATAATACCGGCTGTTGATTCTTGATGGCAAGGAGATTAACCGAATATGTATCTTCCATAAGGGTCTTTTTATATAAACCGTTTAGGAGATTTTGAATGTCTCTGTCTTTTTTTACTTCGATGACTATTCGGATACCTTCCTTGGAAGATTCGTCCCTGACATCGTTTATTTCATCAAAAACTTTATCCTTAATCAAGTTGGAAAGATTTTCAACCAGCTTTGACTTGTTTCCCGCTACAGTATATGGGATTTCGGTAATAACTATATTTTTCTTTCCGTATTCGGCATTTTCTATTTCGGTCTTTGCACGAATCCGGATTTTCCCTTCTCCGCTTGTATAGATTTTTTCCATTTCGTCCACATTTATTATGGTTCCTCCCGTAGGGAAATCCGGAGCGGGAATATATTTCATCAGTTCCTTTACGGTTATATCGGGATTATCCATGTAAGCTATAATTCCGTCTATAACTTCGTCGGGATTATGGGGAGGTATATTGGTTGCCATACCGACGGCGATACCGGTTGTACCGTTAATAAGAAGGTTTGGTATCATGGCAGGAAGAACCGCAGGTTCTTTTTCGCTGCCGTCAAAGTTCGGGTTAAAATCTACCAGGTTTTTGTCCAGTTGCTCAAGCAGGGCCATGGCTCCGGGCGAAAGCCTGGCTTCTGTATAACGCATGGCAGCAGCACCGTCTCCGTCTATGGAACCGAAGTTTCCGTGGCCGTCTACCAAAGGAATCATAAGGGAATAATCCTTGGTCATGTTGACTAAGGCATCATAAATTGAACTGTCGCCGTGGGGGTGATATTTACCCATGGTATCACCGACGATACGGGCGCTTTTTCTGTGGGGTTTATCCGGCTCCAAGCCCAATTCCATCATGGAATAAAGGATTCTTCGCTGTACGGGTTTAAGGCCGTCCCTTACGTCCGGAACGGCTCTGGATACTATTACGCTCATGGCATAATCCCGATAGCTGTTTTTCATTTCTTCGGAATAATCCAGTTGAATTATTTGATCGGTTTGATTTTGATGACTCATTGTTACCTCCTATATAAGTTTAATGGAGCTTATATATCCAGCTTGGCGTATTTTGCTTCTTCCATAATAAAAGTACGCCTCGGAGGAACATTGCTGCTCATTAGGATATTGGTAATCTCATCGGCCTCGATATTGTCGCTTATGGTTATTTGGGCAAGTACTCTTGTTTCAGGATTTAGAGTGGTCTCCCAAAGCTGCTGGGCGTCCATTTCACCGAGACCTTTATACCGCTGGATATTTATAATTTTATAATCCTTATTTTTACGGAATGTTTCCAGTTCAAAATCGTTGTATAGATATTTGAATTCCCTTTTTTTCTTACTTTTTGATGCGGGTTCATACTCCACCCTGTACAAAGGCGGAAGACCTTTGTAAATCTTTCCTGCCTTTATAAGGTCCGGCATAAAGCGGTAGAAGAATGTTAAAAGCAGGGTACTGATGTGGGAACCGTCTACATCGGCATCGGTAAGGATAATGATTTTATCATAATTTAACTTTGATATATCAAAATCTTCTCCGATACCGCAGCCAAATGCCGCAATCATGGATTTTATTTCATTGTTTAACAGTATTTTATCTAAGGTCGCCTTTTCTACGTTGAGGATTTTACCCCTAAGAGGAAGAACTGCCTGGGTGCGGCGGTTTCTAGCGGTCTTTACTGTACCGCCGGCAGAGTCTCCCTCGACTATATACAGTTCACATTCTTCCGGTTTTTTTGATGAGCAGGAAGCCAGCTTGCTTCTGGTATCCACATCGTTTAACTGCTTTAATATGGCCGTTCTTGCCTTGTCGCTGGCTTTTCTGGCATTGTAGGATTTCATCGTATTATCAAGGATAGCTTTTAATACTTCGACATTTTTATCAAACCAGCGCTGGGCTTCCTGGGAAAAGACTTCCTCAACCGCAGTTTTTGCGTCGGTATTTCCAAGTTTAGTCTTGGTCTGACCTTCAAACTGCGGGTCGGGGTGTTTAATGGATACTATGGCGACAATGCCGTTTCGGACGTCTTTGCCGTCAAAATTCTCATTCTTGTCTTTAAGGACACCAAGTTCCCTGGCATACTGGTTTATAACCCTGGTAAGACCTGTCTTAAATCCGGTAACATGGGTCCCGCCGTCTACAACGTTTATACAGTTACAGTAGGAATTTATCTGTTCCGCAAAATTATTGGTATATTGGAAAGCTATTTCAACTTCAATGTTGCCGCTTTTTCCTTCCAAATAAATAGGCTCCTCATGAAGTACGTTCATATCTCTGGTCAAATATGAAATAAAGCTCTTGATACCGTGTTCTTCCTTATAGGTCTGTGATATGCCAGTATTTTCATCATAAAAAGTCAGTGTCAGATTTTTATTCAAATAGGATAATTCCCTGAGTTTTTTTTGTATTATTTCGGCTTTAAATTCTACGGTTTCGAAAATGGCATCGTCCGGGAAAAAGATAACTTTTGTACCGGTCTCGTTCTTCTTGCATTTACCTACAACGGGAAGGAGGCCGTCTACAAGTTCCGTAACCGGATGACCGCCGTTTATATATTCATCCCTGTAAATATTTCCGTCTCTTTTTATTTCTACAATCATTCGCTTGGAGAGGGCGTTAACGACGCTGGCACCTACACCGTGAAGGCCGCCGGATACTTTATATACGGAATGGCCGAATTTGCCCCCTGCATGAAGAATTGTATAAACCACACGGGCAGTAGGAATGTTTTTTTGTGGATGAATGTCCACAGGTACTCCGCGGCCGTTATCCTCTATTTCTATTCCACCGTCCTTTCGGAGAGTAACATTTATCTGTGTGCAGTATCCTGCCAAATGTTCGTCTATACCGTTGTCTATTATTTCCCAGACAAGATGGTGAAGCCCTCTGGAGCCTGTGCTTCCGATGTACATTCCGGGACGCCTGCGGACTGCTTCCAGTCCTTCCAAAACAACGATCTGACTTCCGCTATACTGTTCCATGGTTTATATTCCCCTTTTTTAAATATATAAAATTTATAAATATTTAGAAAATTTCTATATGTAGTTTGCTCTTCATGATTATAACACAAGAGTTTGTATTTTTCTAGTAATTTTGCAATCGTATGTTCTCTTAGCGATCGATAAAACCCGACAGATGCTTAACTTAAAAGATGTTTTACAGCAAAAAAGTAGGTATCAAAATTATAATTTTATGCAAAAATAAAGAAAATTTTGATTAATTATAAAAAGGGTTTTAAATTGATTTAAAATGATGTATAATGGGAACAATTCTTTAGGACGATATGAATAATGACGGAAAGGACCGGGGGTCAATATGGACTTATATTTATATGAAACCCATCTTCATACGGCTGAAGCCAGTGCATGTGCTATATTGACAGGAGCACAGCAGGCGCAGTTGTATAAAAAAGCAGGATATGCAGGCATAATTGTTACTGATCATTTCTTTAACGGAAATACAGCCATTCCTGACGGTTTGCCTTGGGAAGAACGGGTGGATTTATTTTATAAAGGATATGAAAATGCGAAAAAAGAAGGAGAAAAAATCGGCCTGTCCGTTTTTTTCGGATGGGAAGCCAATTATGACGGTACAGAATTTTTAATTTATGGTCTTAATCATGAATGGATGAAAAAACATCCCGAAATGCTTGAATGGTCAATCGAAGACCAATACCGTTATATCCATGAAGCCGGAGGATTTGTAGTTCATGCTCATCCATTCAGAATAAGGCCGTACATAAAAGAAGTCAGGTTATTTCCGGATTTGGTCGATGCGGTGGAAGTATACAATGTGGGCAACAGAAATTTAGAATTTGATAAAAAAGCCAGCGAATACGCTAAGAAACACAAGCTGCCTGTAACGGCAGGTACTGATGCCCACGGCTTTGAACAGGAGCGAAGCGGTATGGCATTTTATAAACCGCTTAAGGATATAAAGGATTTTATAGAAAATGTAAAATCAGGTAACTGCCGATTAATAATGAATACTTAAATTACATAAGCTAAAACCGATATTCATAGCAGGGGAGGTAATATATGAAGAAAAAACCGTTTGTAACCTTGGAACAATTGAAAGAAATAACAAAGCAATATCCTACACCATTTCATATTTATGATGAAAAAGGTATTCGTGAAAATGCAAGAAGATTAAAAGAAGCTTTTTCATGGAATAAAGGCTTCAAGGAGTATTTTGCGGTTAAAGCCACGCCCAATCCTTATATTATAGAAATATTAAAGGAAGAGGGCTGCGGTGTGGACTGTTCCTCATATACGGAACTTATGCTTGCAGAGGCTCTTGATTATTCAGGCGATGGGATAATGTTTTCATCCAACGCCACACCGGCAAAAGAGTTTGTAAAAGCCAGAGAACTGAATGCCATTATTAACCTTGACGACTTTACTCATATTGAATTTCTTGAGAAGGTGGCAGGGCTTCCTGATACTATCTGTTGCAGATACAATCCCGGCGGTATGTTCATGGCTTCCAACAGGATAATGGACAACCCCGGCGATGCCAAGTACGGTTTTACAAAGGAACAGATGGTAGAAGGTTTTCGTATATTAAAAGAAAAAGGCGTAAAAACATTCGGTATTCATGCTTTTCTTGCCAGCAATACCCTGACCAATGACTATTATCCTACTTTGGCAGGAATACTATTTGAGCTGGCGGTTGAGCTAAGGGATAAAACCGGAGCGGATATTAAGTTTATCAATTTATCAGGCGGTATTGGCATACCTTACAGGCCGGAAGATGAGCCCAATGATATTATGGCTATCGGTGACGGGGTAAGAAAAGCTTATGAAAGAATTCTTGTTCCTGCCGGCCTAGGAGACGTTGCTATATATACCGAGCTTGGAAGATATATGCTTGCACCTTACGGTCATCTGGTAGCTACGGCTATTCATCAAAAGCATATATATAAGGAATATATCGGACTGGATGCCTGTGCGGCCGATCTTATGAGGCCGGCCATGTATGGGGCTTATCATCATATTACTGTTATGGGTAAAGAAGATGAGCCGCATGTTTATAAATATGATATAACCGGTTCCTTATGTGAAAATAACGATAAATTCGCGATTGACAGAATGCTTCCTAAAATTGATATAGGTGACTTGATTGTGATTCACGATACCGGTGCTCACGGATATGCCATGGGGTACAATTACAACGGTAAATTAAGGAGCGCTGAACTGCTTCTTAAAGAGGACGGTTCGGTAAAACTTATAAGAAGGGCAGAAACCCCTCAGGATTATTTTGCAACTATTGATTTTAGCGATTATTATAAAAAATTATTTAATTAACAGGTTATTTAACAAAATCTCAAAGATTATTCATAAAAGGATAGTATATTTTATATGCTGTAAAGATAAGATATACTGTACGAAAACGTAATACGCCAACTTTATCAATCAAAATGCCATGCGAAAACTTATATGTTTTTGCAGGGCATTGATTGATATTGTCTAAATTTTTCGAAAAACATTGCAAACATTGCGTTATTGCTGCATAATATATAATGTTGACAAGAAACAGGCGTTGATATATAATACTTTGAATGTATTGTATAAGTCTATAAAAATATACAATATGCTATATGGAGGAAGGGTGTTTTATGGTAGAAAAGAAAAATATACTGACTTATGAAGGTCTGCGGCAGTTGGAAGAGGAACTTCACGATCTTAAGGTAAATAAGAGAAAGGAAGTTGCTCAAAAAATCAAAGAGGCAAGAGAACAGGGGGATCTTTCTGAAAATGCCGAATATGATGCTGCCAAAGATGAGCAAAGAGACATTGAGGCAAGAATAGAAGAGATTGATAAAATTCTTAGAAATGCCGAAGTTGTTTTGGAAGATGAAGTAGATGTTAATGTTATAAATATAGGTTGTAAAGTTCGTATATTGGATATGGAAATGAACGAGGAGTTAACATATAAGATTGTCGGTTCGATGGAAGCCAACAGCCTTAAAGGCAAGATATCCAACGAATCCCCTCTTGGAAGTGCTTTGCTTGGCAAAAAAGTCGGGGATGTCGTGGATGTGGAAACCCATGGAGAGGTAATTCAATATAAGATTTTGGAAATTCAAAAGTCAAATTAATACCCGGTGGCGGCTAAATGCCGCACCGGATAATGATATGAGGTGAAAAACATGGCTGATGAAAGAGTACAAGCGGCAAATGAGCAGGACATAAACGAACTGCTCAAGGTTAGAAGGGCAAAACTTGCAGAACTTCAGGAAAAAGGGAAAGACCCTTTTAAGATTATGAAATATGATGTGACAAACCATTCGGCAGATATTACCGAAGACTATGACAATTTTGAAGGAAAGACGGTTTCCGTAGCCGGCAGAATCATGACCAAGAGAATTATGGGCAAGGCGTCATTTTGTAATATCAGGGACTTAAAAGGCGATATTCAGATTTATGTGCGTAAAGACGAAATCGGTGAAGAATCTTATACCGAATTTAAAAAGTATGATATCGGTGATATTGTTGGTGTCCAGGGAGAGGTGTTTAAAACCCATACGGGCGAGATATCTATAAAGGCTAAAAACATAGTTCTTCTTTCAAAAAGCCTGCAGATTCTTCCCGAGAAATATCATGGACTTAAAGATACTGACCTCAGATATCGCCAAAGATATGTGGATCTGATTGTAAATCCCGAAGTAAAAGATACCTTTATTAAGAGATCTCTGATAATCAGAGAAATAAGAAATTATTTGGACAGCAGGAATTTCATAGAGGTAGAAACGCCGGTTCTTGTTCCTACAGCCGGCGGTGCTGCAGCAAGACCTTTCAGCACCCACCACAATGCGTTGGATCAGGACCTGTATCTGAGAATTTCTTTGGAACTTTATTTAAAGAGACTTATTGTCGGTGGCTTAGAGCGTGTATATGAAATAGGCCGTGTATTCCGTAACGAAGGATTATCTGTAAGGCATAACCCGGAATTTACCCTGCTTGAGTTATACCAGGCATATACCGACTATTACGGAATGATGGACCTTGTTGAGGACCTTTTCCGCACCGTAGCCCAAAAGGTATGCGGAACCACCAAAATAACCTATGGCGGAGAGGTTATAGATTTGTCTAAGCCTTTTGAAAGGCTTACTATGGTTGAAGCCATCAAGAAATATGCAAATATTGACTTTGACCAGATAAAAGATGAAGCATCAGCCAAAGCCTTAGCAAAAGAACATAATATAGAATTTGAGGACAGGCACAAAAGAGGCGACATTATCAATCTGTTCTTCGAAAAATATGTTGAAGAACATCTGGTACAGCCCACATTTATTATGGATCATCCTGTTGAGATTTCGCCTCTGGCCAGCAGAAAGCCGGACAACCCCGATTTCACCGAACGCTTCGAACTGTTTATTACAAGACGGGAAATGGCCAATGCCTTCTCAGAGCTTAACGATCCTCTTGACCAGAGAAAGAGGTTTGAAGCTCAGGAAGCCCTTAGGGCAGCAGGTGATGAGGAAGCCAACGAAACCGATGAAGACTTCCTTACAGCACTTGAATACGGTATGCCTCCGACAGGCGGCATAGGAATAGGAATTGACCGCTTTGTAATGCTATTAACAGATTCTGCAGCTATAAGGGATGTATTGCTCTTCCCGACGATGAAGAGGCTGGATTAGGTTGTTTTCGGAAAAGAACCATATGCACTTTCATTTAGTTGAAAAACTGAATGTGAGTGCTTTTTTATTTTATAAAAATTCTTCGAAATTTTTTGTAATTGATGATTTTGCTGAAATGGTGTTGATTTAATTAAAGGTTTATATGAAGTCGGCAAATCATAGAAAATTGCAGAAGAAGCCGGATTTAAATATATACTGCATATGAAGCGTTAAATTAGCGGAAGAGCTGGTTATATGTATAATTGAAATTATTTAATACTAAGCGAAGATTAGCCAAAGTTTTAAGGAAAAGTGAAATTTTAGAGGTAAAATCTTATGAATACGCAACACAAAAAAATGGTAGTTACCGATTTGGATGGAACATTACTCAGGAATGATAAAACCATATCGGATTATTCTCTACATATTATTAATCAATTCAGAAAAAGAGGAAATCTGTTTGTCATCGCTACTGCACGGCCTGTCAGAGCCGTAAAGAACTTTATGGTAAGATGCGATTTTGATGCAGGCATATATCACAACGGAGCACTAATATGTGATAAAGATTCAAAAATTGGCGGATTTGGCATGAAAGATCCATATGATGTTTCGAGAAAAATATTGAGTGTATTTCCCGATGTATGCCTTGCGGTAGAATCTGATGATGTTCTGTATGCCAATTTCGACGCGGAGCGTTTGTGGCCTGGAAACGGATTATTCTGACAGCTTCACAGAATTGAAAGGCAAAACTGGATGCGCAAAAGGGATAGCGGTGGAAAATGCCCTGGAACCTGTAAAGGATATCGTATCAGAAATATGCGAATCAAACGAAGATGACGGGGTTGCAAAATGGATAAAAGAAAATTTGCTGTAAAATAAAAATAAGCATATATTTAAAAATGCAAAATTATATTGTAAGATATGTTATATAGCCGCAGTGTCTAAATAAGGAGATAATATCATGATAGAAAAAGAACTGAAAATATTACTGACTAAAGAACAGTTTGATTGTCTTGTCAAGCAATTTGAATGGGATCAGATAAGGACACAGGTAAATTATTACTATACAGATAATAATTATATAAAAAATTCAGGAATTACAATACGTGTTCGTGAATGCAACAATACAATTGCTTTGCAACTTAAAGTACCGGTAAGTGAACAAGGCGCAATACATATGAAACAAGAAATTGAAACTTTTATTAATGAAATTCCCCAAAAAATAGACGGTGATTTTTTAAGTAAATTATGTTCTGTATCTTTGCCGGATGTAAGTCTGGCGGGTTTTATGGTTACGGAACGTTATATTTATAAATGGAGCAATGACATTGAAATTTGCCTTGACAAAAATAAATATCTTGATGTTGAGGATTATGAAATCGAGATAGAATATAAGGGAAATATAGACGAATCTATTTTTGACTTTTTAAATAAAAATAACATAGAAATCAAAGATGATGTAAAAGGAAAATGCGGAAGATTTTTTAGCCATTTACTTAAAGGGGAAGAGCAATAAAAACCATACAAAAATTTATTTATCTCTTTCAGACTGTCCCGTTTAAAAGAAATCCACTTATAAAATCTTCTATAAAATGTAATAAAGTCGGCGCAATTATGCTGTTATATTTTGAAAATAACTATTGGGATAATAAATGATGAATAAAAATATTAATTAAATTAGAAATATTAGCTGATATAAATTCAGGCAGGCTCGTCCGAGATACAATCATTTGCAGCGGAACATGTGATAATGTAAACATAATGCCAACATCAATTATTGCTAAATATTTATTTCGAAAGTAACCATATATTCTCGTTCCGATATATCCCCTGAAAATCAACTCTTCAGTGAATGCTATGAAAATCAGATAATGAATAACTTTCATAGCAATAAAGGTAATATCTGCTTTTATTGATATTCCTGAAATTATTGGTCTGATACCCCATAATAAAAAAACTATAAAAATTAATATTAATCCTATTATAAATGATTTTCCTGCATTTTTCTTACTGAAACCTACTGTGTTTAGTCGCTGTTTCCTGATTAAGCAAAACGATATTACCAACCCTGTGCATATTATAGAAAATATTCCGGTAGCACAGAAAATATATATATCGGTCAATTCTGACTGTTTATGTATAAATATTTTCCCCATTACAACACTCATTAGCAATAGAATACAATATAGAATTACAGAAAGCAGTGCATCTGTTTTTCCGTAATCTTTTACTTGCTGTACGTATTCATTATTAGCCCCTAATGCTTTTAAATTACTCAAAATTTCACCTCTTTAATATTTAATATAAATCCTTTTTATAACTAAATCTTATTAGCGTATCCGTTTGAGATCTCATAAACCTCATCGCATATATTAATAACTTCCTTATTATGTGTTACTATCAATATTATTTTAGATTTTTTAATTGATACTATTTTTTCTTCATATTATAATATGATTATGAGTTCTGCAAGATATTTATTATCTTTAGGTAAAACATATCAAGATAATCTTGTTTCATATAATCGATTAATTAATCTGATATGTGCTTATGTGTCAGATGAGATTTTTTTCTTTTTTCTATGTTGCCAAAAGTTTAAAAGGTGATATAATTTGTAATGGTTAATTTGAATCCGGTCATGACAAGTTGTCAAGATTGATGAACCGGCATGAAACAGAGTGCTCAGAGAATAAGGTAAAAGCGTACATACGGCATACAATACAGCACTATTAGAAATCGGGTAACCTGAAGATATTATAGGGTTTACAGAAAGGGATGTAATATATTATGAAATTTTTTATCGATACGGCAAACATTGATGAAATCAAAAAAGCCAATGAGATGGGTGTAATCTGTGGAGTTACAACAAATCCTTCCCTTATTGCAAAAGAAGGAAGGAATTTTAATGAAGTTATCACAGAGATTGCTTCCATCGTCGACGGGCCTATAAGCGGAGAAGTAAAAGCAACGACGACGGATGCCCGGGGCATGATAGAAGAAGGCAGACAGATCGCATCAATCCATCCGAATATGGTCGTGAAAATTCCGATGACAGAGGAAGGTTTAAAAGCGGTAAAAGTTCTTTCCTCTGAAAACATAAAAACCAATGTGACATTGATATTTACCGCTACGCAGGCGCTTCTTGCCGCAAGAGCCGGGGCAGCTTATGTATCCCCGTTTTTAGGAAGGCTTGATGATATTTCAACACCCGGTGTTGAATTGGTAGAAACGATTGCAAAGATTTTCCGTACTCATGGAATTAAAACCGAAATTATCGCAGCCAGCATCCGCAACCCTTTCCATGTAATTGAATGTGCATTAGCCGGTGCAGATATTGCAACCGTTCCTTATAATGTAATTGAGCAGATGATTAAACATCCGCTTACCGAGATAGGTATAGAGAAATTCAAGAAAGACTATTCCAGCGTTTTTGGTGAATAAGATTAATACATAAAAAGAGATTGCTGTATAATTCTATCGGGGATATATTTGGTTTTAACACCGGTAAAAGAAAGTGCGTCATTTTCGGACTCTATAAGTTCGACTATGACGCACAAAACATATTAGAGTTTTTTAACGATAATTACAGTTATATCTATTTCCTCTTGACTAATTATATATATTTTCAGAAACGTTACTATCTTTTTAGCGGCAACAATTCATCCAGTGCCAACCTGATATACTTGTCCCACAGTTCAAAGTCATGGGTATAACCTTCAGGGCAGATGTAGTTTACAGGATAGCCTAATTCTTTTAGTATTTGCACGTCTTTTTCCACTCTGTATCTTATAAACTCATCACTTCCGCAAATTATATGAAAGTCGCATACCTCAACACCGTTTTGAATGTTTTTTCTGGCTATAGCTTCAATATTATAAGGGGAGTCAATTATTGAGTCTGCACTTCCAAAGGATGAATTATAAATGGGGAAATTAGTTCTAAAGTGGCTTCCTCTTAATTCTTCAATTAATGTCTCTGTGGAAAGAGTCATGCCGATTCCTCCGGAGATGTCAACACAGGCTCTGTAGAGGTTAGGATGCATGATAGCGGTACCTAAAGCAATATTACCGCCCATTGCATATCCAACAATAAAATTATCCTCTCTTTTTGGAGATGAGGCAAAAAGAGTCTGTATTACTACAGGCAGCTCCTCGGATAAAAACTTTTGATATTTTACCCCGTACCGGGTATCTATGCCAAAAGAGTTGGGAATGCAGGGGGTAACAAGCATGACATTATTTTTTTGAGCATATCGTTCCGCATTGGTGTATCTGTAGGTTAAAGTATCATCATCGCCTCCGCCGTGTATAAGATAAACAGTTTGGAACTTCATACCGGGTTTATATACTCTTGGGCGTTTTCCTTCTATTGACAGCGGATTTGCGCAAGCATCCTGCTGATAATAACTGTATTCGTCCGTTGGGTAGACAATAGAAACATCAACATAATATCCTAAGGTTTGGCTTCTGAAATTAAAACGCATATAACTCATTCTTCATTAAAATCCTCTCTGTAATTTATATTTTTGCTTTTCATATACTGCTTTCTGTATTCACTGGGTGTTATATTTTCATGTTTTTTAAACATCTGAGTAAAGTGGGAAAAGTTGCTGTATCCTACTTCCGATGCAACAATGCTTACAGGTATATTGGGATTTTCCAATAGGTCTTTAGCTGAATCGACTTTTATCCTTAAAATATAGTTTTTTACGTTTTCACCTGTTTCTTTTTTAAATAATTTTGAAAAATATTCCGGGCTTAGATGCACATAATCGGCAACATCTTTTACAGAAATGTTGTTGGATATATTTGCCAGTATATATTCTTTTGCCCGCTGCACATCATTTTTGGATTCTTCTGTCATGGAGGCGTTGGCTATCGCATTTATGATAAATGAGATTCCCTTTTTCAATGATTTAACATCATTGAAACTGTTCATATAATCGTTGTAATTATATTCATTTGTAAATAGATTCATAATATCAATGTTCTGGCGGTATGAATAAACGAAAAAAATCTTTGTAAGTTGCTGGTGGAATTCGCATAAGTTGTCTAAATTAAGCCGGTTTACGGACACATAAAAATTCAGATATGAGAATATATTCTCTTCCAGCAGTTTAAACTGATTATCTTCTAAAAGTTTAGTCCAGCGTGCTATATTTTCAGGTATATTTGTGGCCCCGGACACCGAAACGTTTTTGTCGCAATAATACATGCCGGGTTTTTTAGCCACATTGTTGCTTAATAATTGATGAGCAGCATAAATTGTATCACGAATTCCTGAAAGTTGACCTCGGGGGGTAGCATAGCAGGACAGTTCAGATCCTAACTTATTGCAAAGAGTTTTATAGAAATTTTCAAAGGCATCCTGATTAAGCTCATCCAAAGCATTGCTGTTGCAAAACAAAAGGACAACAAATTGCTTATATCTGTTAAGGCATACCAGTGGATATATTATCTGTGAATTAAAACTTTCTGCAGCACTTTCAAGTAATGTAATAAAAATGTATGAATCGGAATACGTTGGCAAATCCGATTCGGAATAAGGATAGATATCTATAATGACTGCCTGAATATTGGAATCCTCTTTGATGGGATATCCGAACTGATTCAGTGTATCAATGGATTTCTTTTTGTTTGAAGGATTATGAGAAAAAAGATTTAAAACTATATTACCGATAATCTCCATATTATAATATTGTTTCAGTTGTCTTTCAGAGACAATTTTTGAAACCGCACGCATTATAACGTCTTCGATTTCATGGTATGGTGCCGGCTGTAAAATGTAATCAAAACATCCTAACCGTATGCTTTCTTTAGCGTATGAAAAAGAGGCATGGGAAGTTAGTAGTATTATAATTATGGCAGGATAATTTTCACATACCCATTTGCTTAGTGTAAGACCGTTTTCACCGGGCATTTCAATATCAGTCAATAATATGGATATATCATTTGATTGAATTATTTTTTTGGCTTCTGAAACGTTTGTTGCCGTATAAACATTTTCTATACCGATTTTATTAAAATCAACACCGCTTGTTATACCTTTTAATACGGAAATTTGATCGTCTACTATTAAAATATTCATATTATAGCTCCCTAATTAGTGAATTATTGCATAGTTTCAGTTTCTTCCAGCAGAGGAAGATATATCAATGCACAGGCACCTCCTGAAGGGCTGTTGTAAAATGCGAATCTGTAATTGTTTTTATATATAAGCCCAATCCTATGTTTTAAATTGGATATTCCTACATGTTTTTTTGCAAACAGGTCATTTTCCGAACTGTTTAATTTTTCAAGTATATCAGGAGGGTACCCTACACCGTTATCGGTGAGGTGAATTTGCATAACAGGTACTCCGTTAATCTCAGTTTTACTGATTTTTATACTGAAAATAATAAGTTTACTGTTGTGCCTGTTGTATTTTGCCGTGTTTTCCAAAAAAGTCTGGATAAGGAGTGACGGAACCATATATTTGTGCAAGCTCTCATCAACCTGCTGATCAATTATTATGGGATTTTTCTGATCCAGCATAATAATATTATAATAATCGTTAACTTCTCTTAGCTCGGATTCTAAGGTAACAAGTTTCAGATTGTCATGAAAAACATAACGAAAATGATTGGACAGGGATATTAATATTCGTCTCATTTTCTCATATTCGCCGCATTCCAGCATGTTATATAAACTTTTTAGACAGTTAACAAAAAAGTGCGACCGGGTCTGAGCATAGTAATATTGCAGTCTTGCGTGGTCTTTCTCAAAGGTTTCACGCTGTTTTTCATTGTTTAGGACAATTTTTTGCTCTATTAAATGGGCAAGAGCGTTGTTAATGTTGTTATATTCAATAATATTTGTGTCCTTATTTGCCAGAAATGATTCCGGATTATTTTGCTCTAAAAGTTTTGTTGCGTCATTTATACGGTTAATTGGATACAGCAATATGTTATTTAATGAATAGATTATATAAATTATGATACCGCAGGTTATTATAGTCAACAGAATAAAAACAAATACCAGTATTTGCGTAAATGACCACATATAATCTGAAGAAAATACGAAGCATAAGCTAATATCAGTATTTTCAACAGGCATAGTTCTTATAACGTACTTTGAAAATAAAGGAGTAGGGATTGTATCGTTTAAGTCATTTACCGTAATACCCATTTCTGCAAAAAAATCTTCATTAGTCAGAATCTTTTCCCGGTTAAAAAAGCCATAAGAAAAAAAAGAAGCATCTGTACCGGATTCATCTATCAGGTTGAAATTATTAAGATCCAGTGTAGCGCAAACATAAATATCCTTAAGTCTTAAAGTCTTCATTAAAACCGAGTTGTTTTCGTCATGGTAGATCAACCATGTGTTTAATTGGCTCATATCCTGATTAAACCAGTAATTTCTCATACTTTCTTTTAACAGATAAATTTTGTGTGAACCATTGTTTAATGAAATAGATGAGCCTGCCGCAAACATGGAAACTCTGTTTTCTTCGTTAAAAACAAATATGCACTCATAAGGTGCAACATGTCTTTTCAGCATTTCCGTTATATTATACTGAATTGCGACTTTGTCCGAGCCTTTTAAATCCTCAAGAGTCAGTAGCTGAAATGAATTGTCGGCATAACAAAGCTTTTGCATAAAGGAAGATACCTCTGACATTTCTGTCTGAAGGGTATTTACATAAAATCTCATGGCTGAATTGGCGTTATTTGACATCTGCCTGTAGCTGGATCTTATGAACATTATACAATAAAAAATTAAAACACATGACGTACATACAAACAATGAAATAAAGTATTTATAAAATACCTTTTTAATAGAAAAAGCAGTTTTTTGTCTAAAAAATACCATAAGCATACTCCATATCTAAGAAAATCGCTATAAAAATTGAACAAAAGCTAAGGCGGATTTTAGTTTAATATTAGCAAAACAAATAAAAAAAGTCAATAAATCGACAAAATATATCAGAAAATCACAAGGCCAGCGTTTGACTTGCTATTGTCAAAATGTGAAAATAAATATATCAAAAGCTAAAGGAGATGGATATATGGCCTATTTGGAAATAAACGCGTTATCCACAATTTTATGCGGTTCATTCAGCGCCAAGGTTTATCTGCCTGAAATGGACAAGCTGATGCTTGACGATGAAAAGCATGAAAAAAAGTATCCGGTATTATGGCTTCTGCATAGTGAAGGCGGATCATCGCTTGATTGGAATAAGACGATGGCTGAAATCTGTGCGGTAGAACTCGGTATATTTATTATTGCCCCGGATGCTCAGCATTCTCTTTATACCAATATGTATTATGGACCCAAATATGAGAATTTCCTTGCTTATGAACTGCCCGGAATATGCAGAAACAATCTACCTATATCGGAAGATCCAGAACTGAATTGGATTGGCGGTGTGGGAACTGGGGCATATGGAGCAGTTAAAGCAGCATTAAAACACCCTGATGTTTTTTCAAAATGTATTGCTATGGACGGAATATTTGACATGGATGCAATTTGCAAAAAAGCTTTAAACGGTGAGCCTATCGGAATTTTTCACAAAGAAGAATCTTTAAAAGCTGTGTTCGGAGACATTACAAAAGTGGCAGGAAGCGAGCATGATGTTTATGCATTGGCCAAAAAGTGCAATGCGGGTAAATTCTATATTACCGGCAAGAAAGGGTCAATGTACGAGGAAGAAAGAAAACGCATTGCAGCAGAACTGAAAGATAGAGCCGTATATATCGAAACAACCGGTGAAGTCATGGACTTTAGTGAGCCGATGGTATTAAAGAGAGCAGTAGAATGGTTGTGCAATAAATAATATAGGAGGATGAAAAATGGCCAACTTCAGATTGCATTATTTTTCGGAAGCACTCCAGATGACGGTGGGAGTTAACGTTATTATACCGGAAAACACTTGGGGTCATTCTCTAGCCGACAGACCCAAAGGATATCGTTATCCGGTACTGTGGCTACAGTCCGGAGGCGGATTTGATTATACCGACTGGCAGAGGTATACCGCACTGGAACTTTATGCTTCGGAAGCCGGGATTGCAGTGGTATGCAGCGGTACTTACTGCTCCGGTTATATGGATACAAAGCACGGTGATTTTAAATATTTTACCCAGCTTTCCATAGAAACACCAAAAGTGGTAAGACACCTCTTCCCCTTATCGGAGGATCCGAAGGAAAATTATATTGCAGGTTTTTCCATGGGAGGGTATGGGTCATTAAAATGGATGCTGCGTGATCCGGAAAAATTTGCGGCTTTTGGACTTTTCTCCGGTGTAAAAAACGTACCGGATGTTATTCCTGAAAATGAGGACCGTAACGACGATTTCTATATGTTTGCCGCTGCGTTTGGCGATGCGGCAAATACAAAAAATACGGAAGATGATGTCGTATATATGCTTAAAAAGCAATTGGCAGCGGGGAAGAAATTTCCGAGAGGTTATATATCAACCGGTATGGAAGACACTCATTATGAGGACAATGTATATTTTATGGATCTTTATGAGTCCATAGGCTTAAAATTTGAAAGAATAATCGATCACGGTGCCCATAACTGGGAATATTGCAACCGTCATATCAAGAACTTTCTTGACTGGCTCGATATAAAAGGAACATATAAGAGAGATTCTGAATAGTGGGAAGGAGATTAGTATGGGAGAAATGTTTTTAAGACCGGGTATTCCGGATGACGATAACAGAGAGTACCTTCCCGAAAAGCTAAAAGGCACGGAAATTGTGGTTAATGAAAACGGGAATAACTCACAGCCGTATCCCAAAAACTTGAAAGAGTATCATGGAGTAATTGCGGACGGCGTAGAAGACGAGTGGTATGTATATGTACCGGACAGTTATGATCCGTCAAAAAAAACACCGCTGGTAATATCTCTGCACGGTGGAATGATGACAGGCTGGGGCCAGGCTGTGTATACCTCATGGACTCTGGTTGCAGAAAGGGACGGTTTTATAGTTGTATTTCCCAATGCAAGCCATAACCGTTTTTGGCAAGTCCAGTGGGGGACTTGGGAAGTTGACAAAGCTTCACCGGGTTCAATGGAAGGTGAACCTCCGGGGGTAAAAGGAAGCCCCGAAAATGTAGGCGAGAACCATGACATAAGATTTATATTGGGACTTATCGATTTGATGAAACGTACCTACAACATTGATGAAGGAAGAATTTTTATGCAGGGCATGTCTATGGGAAATATGATGACATCCTTGTTTGCCAGATATTTCGGAAATGTATTGGCAGGGGCTGCAGGATCAGGAGCGGCAACATTCTTATCGCTGTTATATACAAAGGAAGGAAAAATAATCAATAAAGGCGGCCCGCTGGCATTTTGGCAGTCATTGCCCGAACTAAACGATATCCCGCCCGGCAGGGAACTTGAAAAAAAGGTGCATAAATACAATCGCCTTTATTGGATGAGGATTAATGAGTGTGATTTAATACCCCAGATTACAATACAGGGTGAAAATAACCTGGCCTTCTATAAGGGAAAGAAAGCTGACTTTGTTTATTTTGACATTAAGAACAGAGACCACGGTCAGACCTTTGATGATGCTGCCCTGATTTGGGATTGCTTCTTTTCCGGTATCAGAAGAAATGCAGAAGGCAATATAGTATGTACAGAAACGGTTAAGCCCAGGATAGGGGATGATTTTGCTTTCGCGGTGACAAGCGGTAGCCATATGGCGTGGTTGAAAAACAGTATTCATAAAATGTCGGGAGAAACCGTTTTGTGGAGGAAGATGAAGTATCACGGACTGGACGGAGGACAAAAAATCAGAGGCGAATATCATATGGTACCTTTGTCTTTCCTTGCTGAAGCCTTTGATGCAAAACTTAAATATTCCGAAGACAATCTTGTGGCATGGATGAATTTGAAGGATGGCAGAAGACTTCAGTTTGCAAGGGGAAGTATCGGCTGTATCATAGACAATTCGCTTACACAGATGTACTGCGAAGCATTGCACCGCAATAACGAACTTTACATTTCAGTCGAATGGTTTTCGGAATATGTCTGCAATATGCATGTATCAATTTGTGAGGATGTCGTGTATGTAGCAGATCATACAAGCAAACTGTCGGCTAATATGGCAGACCTTATAAAAGATTTACTTACTGACAATATTGTACCGGAAAATTATTCAGAAATGCTTTAGATTTTTTATAAAGAATCCGGCTATCAGATTAAAT
Organism: Herbinix hemicellulosilytica; assembly: GCF_002904165.1. Classification (GTDB taxonomy): domain Bacteria; phylum Bacillota; class Clostridia; order Lachnospirales; family Lachnospiraceae; genus Mobilitalea; species Mobilitalea hemicellulosilytica. Next base: position 45,819 of record NZ_CVTD020000005.1, read on the forward strand.
ATTGTCATTGAAATGAACGGATATGAATTAAAAATGTTTAGGAATGGAGGCTGTTATGGCAAATAAAATAAAAATCTTGCCCGGAACTCCCGACGACAATAATCGGGAATACTTACCGGAAGCTATTAAGGGTTCGGATATTGTGGTAAATGAAAACGGAAACAACTCACTGCCGTATCCGAAAAGGCTTCAGGAGTTTCATGAAATCATGGGTAATGATACTCCTGATACATGGTATGAATATGTACCCGAGTGTTATGACCCCTCAAGAAAGACCCCACTGGTATTGGCAATGCACGGAGGTTTAATGACCGGATGGGGACAGGCGGTTTATACATCATGGACCCTGGTGGCCGAAAGAGATAATATTATTGTTGTTTTTCCCAATGCCCACAGCAGAAGATTATGGACTCTTGAAGCAACCGAAGTGGAGCTTAAAGTCAATTCGCAGTTACCGGATGAAATTAAGCAAAACCTGGCTCCGAACGATGAAAATCCTGATATTAAGTTTATACTTGCTTTGCTTGAGTACTTAAAGGGTAAATATAACATCGATGAAGAAAGAATTTTCATGCAGGGCATGTCCAACGGAAATATGTTTACTTCGCAGTTTGCCAGATATTTCGGTGACAAATTAACAGCCGTTTCCGGTGCGGGAGGCGGAACGCCCAACCCCAGGCTTTTATATAAAAATGGAAAATTGATAAATCATGCAGGCCCAATCGGAATGTGGATTTCAATTCCGGAAAAGAACGGTTGCCCGCCCTGGTGTGAATTTGATGACTTAACAATATATAAATATACAAGAGTTTACTGGAATGAGTTAAACGGATGCACAACCGACCCGGAAATCAGCATAGTCGGAGAACATGCCTTTGCCTTTTATAAGGGTGAAAAGGCTGACAATGTATTTCTTGAAATTAAAAACAGGGATCACGGACAGACACTGGATGAAGCGGCTTTGGTATGGGATTATTACTTTTCAGGACTTAGACGAAAACCGGACGGAAACATAATAGATGAGGGATCAAGGATTCCACGTACCGGGGACAAGTTCGCGGTTGCTGTTGCGGACGGCTGCAAAACAGCATGGTTTAAAAACAAAAAAACAGAGATGAAAGCCCCGGCTATTAAATGGCAAAAGCTGAAATACCACGGATTAAACGGGGGACAGATAGTAAGAGGGGAATATATCTGTGTACCTGTTTCATTTATAGCCCAGGTCTTTGATATCGAGTATAAATATGAAGAAGATGGGGCTGTGGCTTATCTGTATCTGAAGGATAAAAGAGAATTACAGTTTGCCCGGGGAAGTATTATCTGCATTATGGAAGATGAAATCCGCAGTATGTACTGCGAAGCCTTACACAGAGACGGTGAGTTATACATTTCACTGGAATGGTTTGCACGGTTTATTATGAATATGTGTGCATCGAGATTTGAAGATGTCTTATACGTTACAGACCATCATGCAGAACTTGGAGAAAATATGACGGATATAATACGAAACCTGCTCCATAATAAAACAGAAACTGTGGAAATCTAGAAAGGAGATATGAATATTGGCTGATATCAGGATATTGCCGGGAACTCCGGATGACAATAACAGAGAGTATCTTCCGGAGAAGATAAGACATACGGATATTGTGGTAAATGAAAACGGAAATAATTCCATTGTATATCCGAAAAGGCTTCAGGAATTTAAAGAAGTGCTGTTAGACGGGGTTGAAGATACATGGTATGAGTATGTTCCCGAAAGCTATGACCCCAGCAAAAAAGTTCCTCTTGTTATCGGACTGCACGGTGGGCTTATGACCGGATGGGGACATGCGATTTATACATCATGGACCATATTGGCAGATAGGGAAGGATTTATATGCCTCTTTCCAAATTCCCATGAGAAAAGAATGTGGGCTGTTAACGGTGTGTTTGATACCTTTGATCCTTCACTTGCTCCGGATCTTCCGGTTTTGAATCCACCTAAAGACATAAAAGAAAATCATGATATGAACATGATTTTGGCCCTAATTGAAAGAATGAAAGAAAAATATAACATCGACGAGGGCAGGATTTTCCTGCAAGGTATGTCTATGGGAAATCTCATGGCAAGCCAGTTTACAAGAGAATATGGTCATATCCTTGCCGGTATGGCAGGTTCGGGAGGCCCGTGTGAGTTAAAAAGTATATTTGATAAGGACGGTAAGATCATAAATAAATCCGGCCCTCTTGCAATCTGGCAATCAAGACCGGAGAAAAACGGCCTGCCTCCCGGAAAAGAATATGATGAGTTCTTAATAAATAAGATGAACCGTATTTACTGGATGAGGATAAATGAATGTGAGCTGATACCACAAATAAGCATTATAGGAGAAAATAATTTCGCCTTTTATAAGGGGAAGAAAGCCGATTTAGTTTACCTTGACATAAAAAACAGGGATCATGGACAAACCTTAGATGAGGCATTTTTATACTGGGATTATCTTTTCTCTGGAACCAGACGAAATGAAGACGGAAGCATAACTCATGACGAAAGTAAGTTAAACAGAACCGGAGACGAATTTGCAATAGCGGTAGCCGACGGTTTTGATAAAGCATGGTTTAGAAACAAGGTTGTAGATTTAAATACAAAAGCAATACGGTGGAATAAGCTTAAGTACCATGGCTTAAACGGCGGAGAGTTAGTAAGAGGCACTTATATGTGTGTTCCGCTTTCGTTTATAGCGGAAGTATTTGATGCTGAGTATTATACGGATGACAATGCGGCCACTGTAACATTGATCCTTAAAGACAAGAGAAGATTACAGTTTGCCCGAGGAAGTATCGGCTGTGTAATAGATGATACGGTGCGCTGCATGTATTGCGAAGCACTTCACAGGGACAATGAACTGCTGGTTTCCATTGAGTGGTTTGCCAAGTATTTTTATGGACTTCATGTATCAACCTGTGAAGGCGTGACTTATATAACCGATCATTTTGCCGAATTATCCGCCTTTATGGCTGACCTTATAAAAGATATACTGGCAGATACCATTGTACCTGACAATTATGATGAAATGCTATAGGCAGGAATCAATGAAAGAGGCAGTTTGTTCATGGATAATTAATATATAAGAACTTAGACTGATAAAAATTTGAAAGGAGATTAGTAATGACCAAGTTTATTGCCTATACACACATTGGCGATTACGGACAAGCGGTAGATAAGATTAAACTTGTACCGGATAAGGAAGTACAGATAGATGAGATATCTCTCAATATTGAAGGGCATTATTGTGACTTAAGCGGAAAGAAATTATCGGAAGGAATTTTATCTATAGAAAAAAGCCAGGATGGTTATGAATTGTTAATGGACCCGTTTTTATACAGGTATGATTTTAAAATCACAGGGAAAATAGGCCGGGACGAAATTGTCGTAACAAAAGAGAATATAGATGAAGTTGTGGTTAAAGGCCTTGATACCTTTATTCCAAAGGAAGAAAACGGAGTTATTTACAGAATATATGAGCCGGAAGCAACTACTCCGAGACCACTGGTTTTATTTTTACACGGAGGCGGAGAATGCGGCGAGGATAATGTCCTTCAATTGACCGGTACCATAGGGGCCTTAAGGTTAGCCGAGATTTGGTCGGATATGTACGTTATGGCACCGCAGGCACCGGGAGGATCCCTTTCTTTTCTTGAAGTTTTTGAAGTAATGAAAAAGAGGGGGAATCCGTTCCGCGTTGATATAGGTATGACTCCGTTTTCGCTTAAAGGTGAAAGAGGATGGAACAGGGATTACTTAGGAAAAATAAGCGACATTATCCGTAAGATGATAGCCGAAGGAAAAGTCGATCCGAAGAGAGTTTATGTAATCGGAATGAGTATGGGAGGGGCAGGAACAATCAGTATGGTTTCTGTGGCACCGGACTTGTTTGCCGCAGCCTTGCCGATCTGCCCGAGTATGAACGGTGAAACATACCCTCAATTATTACATTGGCCAAAGGTTCCTGTATGGATTACCACAGCTTATATGGATCATCAGCGCGGACGGCATGCTTACATACTGAATGCATGCAATAAACTTTGGGGCGAGGGCAGAAAGGACGTTAAGTATACTATATATCTTCCTGAGGAACTTGAAAAATACGGAATAGGAAATACAGAGGGATTAAGCCTTAGTGAACTGGAAACAGAAAACCACAACAGCTGGATACTTACATTGCATAATGCAAACGGAATTCTCGACTGGATGATCTCCCATGTCAAAGAGTAAAGTAAAATAATTTGGTATTACAAGGTTAAACTTTAAAAATTGCTTATTGAAAGGAGGATACTATGTCTTTACTAACTTTTAATTTTGAAAGCGAGTATTTAAACAATAATCATGAAATTTCCATAATTCTTCCCGATAAGAAGAGAGGTGTCGAACCAAAGGAATTCTACCGCAGCGGAAAAAAATATAAAGTACTTTGGCTGCTTCACGGTACTTTCGGTGATCACACCGACTGGATTCGTAAAACAAATATTGAGCTTTATGCCTGTGAAAGAGACCTTGTGGTAGTAATGCCTTCGGCGCTGAATTCGAACTATTCCAATTGGCCCAAAGCCATGATGGGATTCAATATGTATGATTATTTCATAAAAGAACTGATGCCTCTTGTTTACGGATGGTTTCCGGTATCGGATAAGAGAGAAGACAATTTTATTGCAGGCCTGTCCATGGGTGGCAGAGGTACGATTAAGCTTGCAGTTAATTTTCCTGAACTGTTTGCGGCAGCAGGAGTATTTTCCGCGGCTCCGGTACCATTTGATGAGATAAGGCCCGGCCATCCGTGCCCTATTATGGATCCTACTCATCCGAGAATGGCACAAATTATTGAAAATGCAGGCGGTTTTGAGGCTTACAAAGCTTCAGAAGAAAATGTCTGGGCAATTATTGATAAACTGGCTCCGACGGGAAGACTGCCCAGGTTAATGTTTGCATGCGGACATGAAGATCATCTCCTGTATGACAGGTATAAAATATTTAAGGAACACTGCAAGGAAATCGGCCTTGAAGCAAAGTGGTTTGACCTTCCCGGATATAAACATGAATGGAGATTCTGGGATTTGTGCATCCAGGAGGCACTGGATTTCTTTGGACTTGAAAAAAACGACGGAGGAAATCCCTTCTAATACGGCTTTTACATTTTACAATTTTACAGTGATTAACTATTTATAAACATATTAAAAACCTCCTGTATTAATTAATGTGGCTTATTAATAACACATTAATTGTACAGGAGGTTTTTAACATATAATCCGTCAAATAGGAAACATGCCTTTCTTGATTTGGCTTTGCTTAAGCTTATTCATTCATGCATTCGTAGGCAAGATCTCTGATTTTCGGATGTATCTCACTATATACTTTAATGAAATTCATGATGTGCTGTGCATAAAAGATACTTATATGATTGAACGGATCAACTAATGCATAGGCACCGGCTGCACCGTCCCATCCAAACTCGCCGACCGGTGACTTGGATGCATTTTGTTCAACCAGTACTCTTACTCCGAGACCGTATTCATAACCGATTTTGCCGGATGCGGCAAAATCTTTGCTCATCTGCCCGGTGGTATAAGGAATAGTAAACAATTTTACCGATTCTTCGGAAAGGATTCTGGCACCGTTAGCCCCGACACCGTTGTTGCTTAAAGCATCGATAAAGGTACTGTATGCTTCAGCCGTACCCGCAAGGCCGGCACCGCCGCTTTCATAATTGGCAGTTACTTTAAAACTGTCAGACATAAAACCGTCATCAGGCTTTATTTCATCGGAACCGAATACACCGGTATAAAGGGCACATATTCTGTCTGATAAATTCTTATAATCCCAATGGAAGTAAAAATCTTTAATGCCCAGGGGATCAAAGATATTATCCTTTAAGTAATCTGAAAATTTTTGGCCTGACACAACCTCAACCACCGCTGCAAGAACGTCATGTCCGAGACCATAGCTATATCTGGTTCGGGGTTCATATACAAGAGGCATCTTGGCTATTGCAGCAACCACTTCCCTGGTTGATGCCTGATTATTGCTGTGTCTTTTTATTTCCATTAATTCATCGGAATGAGTATCATAAGAAAGCCCTGCAGTCATTGTCATAAGGTCAATGATTCGGATTGAATTATGGGCCAAATGGCACCGGTCAGTTGATTTAGGCCATTTAATAGGAAATTTAAATTCAAAACTATCGGCTACCATCATATGGCCAAATTCAGGAAGGTAGCGATAAACTTCGTCGTATAATCCAAGTTTCCCCTTTTCAACTAGTTGCAATACAGCAGTCATAGTTACAACTTTTGTTGCGGAAAAAAGCCTAAAAAGAGTATCCTCGGACAGGGGTACGGTCTTTTCAAAGTCAGAATAACCGGTCATATGATTAAAGACGACCTGGTGATCCTTTGTTATTCTGCAGGCTGCGGCGGGAACTCCGTATTCTTTATGTAATGAATCCATATATTCCCTTAATTTGTTAAAATTCATGGCAACTCTCCTTTTATCAGAAGTTTTTATAGTTTTTATATGAATTTTGCATCAGACAATACAATAATAACTTATTATAAAACACGTTCGCAACCGTTTTCTGTGTCATAATATGTTATATTATAGGTTAATGATTTAAAATCTGCATATAATGTAGTGCGGTATTCATCCTTTTCCCAGGTAATGGTTATTGTACCGTCACCCTTGTCTTCGCCGACTTGTATGTTACCGTTAAAGGCTTCATAAGTATTTCTGAAGCGCATCAGTTCATAAAGCCTTTTGCATACCGGTTTATTTACAGCAGCTTCGATTTCTTCCATAGTGTAATTGTGGCGGTTAATAGTTCTTGGATCAGGATTAGTCTTAAGGCCCTCTATATCATTTTCTCCCGCAAGGAGGCCAACGTAATAAACCTGGGGAATTCCAGGGGTAAAGAACTGAACTGCTCTGGCAATAAGGTAAGCATCATCATTACAGCGCAAAGCGGAATAATAGGTAGACCCAAGCTGATAGTACTGGAATTTTTCACCTTTTCTTTTTATCATACTTGGAAGTTTGATATATTGCTTTGCTTCTTTTGTAATATCATCCACATCTTCTCTTACAAGTTCAATTTCGTCTTCGGTTAAGAGGCCCATCACATCCACTACACCGATGCCGTCATGAGTATCCAGGGTAGTGAACTGTTTTCTGGGACATATATTAAGCCAATGAATTAAACGGTCTGTGCGTCCGCTTTTTAAGCCATGCAGTAAAAGCATCGGAAGGGCAAAATCATAAACCCAGTAACCTTTTTCAGCCATTTTTAGCTGTATCGTATAATTTTCATGTATCTCTGGAAGCATCTCGGTGCCTGTTTTTCTTAAGGGCTTCATTCCGATTTCAAGTACGTCCCAAATTTCCGGTTCGACAAAAAAGCATGAAGTTCCGGGTCGTTTTGAGGCATAGGCAAAAGCATCAAAGCGTATTAAAGGGACATGGCTTGACAGAATACCCAAGTTTCTTTCGTAATAATCCTGGGTAGCTTTTGAGTAAGGATTGATATCAATTTGCTCCTCAAAAAAGGTATTCCATAAATGAACTATTTTGCCGTCTTTTCGGACAAATTCAATATAAGGATAGTTTGCCTTTCTTCTGTACAAGGCCATATATTCTTCTTCGGTTGGATTGCCGTTGGGCCAGAACTCCTCCCAGTGGATGAACATATCGCGATATGGTGAAGCATCGCCTTTTTCCATATAATCTTTAAATTCTTCGGAACGAATTGAGACATGATTTAGCATAAAATCGGCCATCATATAGTATTTATCCGCAAGTTCGTCAATGTCATCCCAAGTACCGAAAGCGGGGTCAACAATGTCGTAATTAATGACTGCAAAACCGCGGTCACCGGAGGATGGGAAGAACGGCAGGATGTGAAGACCTCCGATTACTCCGTCAAAATATTTTTCCAATATTTCATTTAGTTCCTTCAGATTTTTGCCCATACTGTCCGCATAGGTGATAAGCATTATTTTATTTTCTATTTTCTTCATAACTTTTCCCCTTTCTTAACCTTTTACAGAACCTATTGTAATTCCCTTTACAAATGTCTTCTGGAAGAAGGGATAGGCAAAAAGAATAGGTAAGAGTGCAATAACTGCAATAGCCATTCGTATGCTGATACTCGGAAGTTCGGTAATTCTTATATTAGGATTTGAGTGTGTTTGCAAAAAGGCTATATTGCTAAGAACTGAGTTTAAGTAATTCTGAATACCGTAAAGCTCTCGTCTTGTCTGGATGAAATAAACACCGTTTGTCCAGTTGTTCCAGTAACCGATGGCTGTCATAAGTGAAATCGTTCCGATAATCGGTTTGGACATGGGGATAATAATATGAAACAGGGTATTAAACTCTCTTGAACCGTCTATCATAGCTGCTTCTATAACTTCGGTAGGAATGTTGGAATTAATGTAAGTTCTGACCATAATTACAAAAAATGCATTCATTAACAGGTAGGGTATAATCAAGGCCCATACTTTATCAGTAAGATGAAAGATTCTCGAATAAACCATGTAAGTAGGTACAAAACCACCGTTAAATAACATGGTGAAAAACAGGAAGAAAGATAATACCCGCCTTCCGGGCAGGTCATGCCTGGATAAAGGATATGCAAAAAGCAATGTCATAGTTACACTTGCTAATGTCCCTACTCCGGTTACAAAGAAACTCATGCCGTATGCTCTGATGATATTATCTTTAACACTCCAGATATATTCGTAAGCAGAAAGTGAAAATTCAGTGGGAATAAATGAATAGCCGTATTTTGTAAGAGCCACTTCCGATGTAAATGAACTTGCAATTAATAATATGAAAGGAAGGATACATGCCATTACGAGTAAAAACATGATTAAGCCCATTACAAATCGGAACACTTTGTTGTTATAAATCATGAGATCATCCTCCTTTTGCTAGAATAAGCTGCTTTCTTTGTCAATTTTTGATACAACATAATTTGCTGTAAGCACACAGGTAAAACCAAGTATGGACTGTAAAAAGCCACCGGCTGTTGAACGGCCAATATCGTTTAGCTCAAGCAGACCACGATATATATATGTATCAATGGTCTGGGTTGTTGAGTATAGCAAACCGCTGTTCATAGGAACCTGATAGAACAAACCGAAATCTGAATAACAGATTCTGCCTATTGCAAGCAGCACCAATGTTATAATTGTAGGTTTTAGAGACGGTAAAGTTATATGGCGGATTTGAGCCCATGTTCCGGCACCGTCTACCGTTGCTGCTTCATAATAACTTTTGTCAATACCAATAAGAGTAGAATAGTAGAGAATGGAGCTGTATCCAAATGTCATCCACAGATAAACTATGGTAATAATGACAGGCCAGTACTTGGCTTGGTTATACCAACTGATAGGCTCTATTCCGAAAATAGGAAGTATACTCTTGTTAATAAATCCGTTGTTTCCGGATAAAAATGCGAAAACTATATAACTGATGATAACGGTTGATAATAGGTAAGGGATTAAAATTACAATCTGACTAAACCTTTTAAAAAATTTATTACGTATTGTATCTAAACTTATAGCCACAAGAATACCAACTATATTGCCCAACAGGATAAATGCTAAATTATATAAAATCGTATTTCTGAAAAAGATAAAAGCATCATTTGTAAGGAAGAGATATTTGAAGTTATCAAGCCCGGACCAGGGACTTTTAAATAACCCTATCTGATAATTTACTTTTTTAAATGCAAGCGTAAGCCCGGCCATCGGCATATAGTTATTAATTAATAAGTAGATAAAACCCGGCAGCATCATAATATACAGCGGTATATATCTTTTAAATTTTTGAAAAGACATTTTATTTTTTTTATTTTTAGCTTTCATAAAGACCCCCTTGTTATAGCAAGAATAATTTTGTTATTTAATAGTACCATAATTAAAAAGTATCATAAAAATTAATAAACGAGCTATCATTAATTTGTCACATATTATTTAAATTTTAGTTTTAGCCGGAATTATTAATTTTAGTTATTGTAGGAATTAGCTAAAATTATTATAAAAAAAATAAAAAATGTTGGAAAAATGATGATTTATGTCAAAAAAACGATAGAAGAAGTATAAATTAATTTGCTATGATTTTTTATGTAAAGTAAAAGACGTAGTTACTGGCTTTACTCAACAACAATGATTGTAAAATAGGAGGAAGGTAAATGAAAAAAAGAATATTTGCAATTATACTCACAATTACTATGATTGCAGCACTTTTTGCCGGTTGCGGTTCAAAGAGCAAAAACTCGGACTCAAATACTAATAAAACAGAAACCGGGAATAAGACTGATACCGCAAATCAGGACAATAACGGCAAAAACAATGGACAAACAGATGCGGAATATCCTGTTATTAAAATGGTATATGCAGTTGTTTTTCCTTCCACAGACGAACAGGCTATTGAAGAAGAGCTTAACAAGATTTTAAGAGAAAAAGCACAAGCAGAGATAGATCTTGTAGGTATTGAATTCGGTAACTGGCAAACTCAGCTGAACTTAATGCTTAGCGGAGGCGGATCGGATTCAATCGACTTATTCAATTCCTTCTGGTACACATCTGTAAGTAACCTGGTTACCAATGGTCAGGTAATGGCACTGGATGATTTGCTGGCTAATGAAGGAAGCGATATTAAGAATCTGTTTGTAAGCAATGAACTGGAAGAATATCTTAACTGTGGTGTTGTAAACGGAGTTCAATATGGTATTCCTAGTATGTATGCATATTGCACAGAAAATATCTTCTATGCAAGAACCGAAGATGCCAGAAAAGCCAATATAGACTGGAGTCAGGTTAAAACCATAGATGATATGTCTGACGTAATTCTTAAGCTTAAAGAAGCAAATCCTGACAGCTATTATGTACCCGGTTCAACCGAACCTTACTGGATACCTAAGAGCATTGACTATTTAGGAGATACCAACTATCTGGGAGTATTGACAAATCCTACTGAAAGCACTAAAGTAGAGAACTATTACGAATCAGAATACTTTTACAATTTCTTAAATCATGTTAAGGAATGGAAAAAGGCAGGCGCTATCAGCCCCGATCCTCTTAGCAACAGCAATCCTACTCTTATGAATCTTCTTATGGGAGTTGTAAACGGAACACCCGGTTATGCATGGGATTCGGCTGTAAGCATGATGGCAACTATTGCTCAGAACGGAATAGATCTGGAAGGCACCAATGTAACAGAAGCTCTTTCAACAACCAGTGACGCAACAACTTATATGTGGCATATTAGTTCTTTCTGTAAGAACCCTGAAGCTGCTATGAGAATTCTTAATGTATTATATACAGATCCTGAAGCAGCCAACTTAATTGCTAACGGTATTGAAGGATTAACATATGAACTGGATGAAAACGGACAAATGGTATATCCCGAAGGTGCCAACGGAATGGCTGATTTAGGATGGGCTGCAGCTTCCATGGCATACTGGCCTAACGTTATGCTTTGCAAGACATGGTACTATGAGCCCCTTGATGTATATGAAAAAATGATGGAGAAAAATAAAACCTGTGATAAATCTCTGGCATTGGGATTCACATTTGATTCTACCAAAGTGGCAAACCAGATGGCAGCCTGCGCAAACGTAGTTGCACAGTATTATACACCGTTAATGTACGGCGAAGTTGATATTGATTCTACATTGGTTGAATTCCAGCAGGCACTCAAAAAAGCCGGCATTGATGATATTATTGCTGAAAAGCAGGCACAACTTGATGCATGGCTTCAGAGCAAGAATAAATAATCGGAATTATAAGAATACCGATTATACAGGTTAAATGATAATTCATTAAAACTAACTTATAAATTAATAGTTACAAAAAACAAAGGGGAAAGGCTTAGCCTTTCCCCCTACTAATAAATGATATTTTTATAAATATTATTGTAATTATCCCAAAATAAAAAACCTGAAAACATACTGTTTTTGACTTATTTAAAATAAAAAGCGTATACTTAGATAAGGATTTGAGACAATGAATGAAAAGCTATGGAACAGACATTATATATTTATTCTTACAGTTAATACCTTAAATGCATTCTCGTTTTACATGACCGCCACAATTCTTGCAAAATATCTGGTTAATATCGGAATTACGGTGACGATGGCTGGTTTTATTGTAGGACTGTTTTCTCTCACTTCTTTATGCTGCAGACCTTTTAGCGGTATAATGGCAGACCGGTTAAATAATATTTCAATGCTAAAATGGAGCAATATCCTGATGGGAATAGGAACATTGGGATTTACGATAACCAAACAGGTTCCCCTTCTGATAATTTTCAGAATAATAAACGGCGTTGGCTTTGCCTTATCCGGGACATGCCAGATAGCTTTTGCATCCCGCCATATCCCTAAAAATAAGATGGGCGAAGGTATAGGATATTTGGGACTGGGAATGGTTCTTGGATCTGCGGTTGCTCCCGGTATAGGGCTTGCAATTGCAGAGAGCTTCAGTATGAACGTAACTTTTATCAGTTCAGCCGCACTTACACTTATAGCCTATCTTATCCTTTGTTTTGAAAAAGATATTAAACAGAAAAATTCCGATAGAAAATGGATTAGTCTTTCTGAGCTGATATCAGTAAAAGCTATTCCGTATACATTGGTTGCAGGTTCTTTTTCGTTTGTAAACGGTATTATAGCTTCTTACCTGGTTCTTTATGCTGAGGAAATCGGAGTAAAAGGCATCAGCATATATTTTACCGTATGTGCTGTAGTCCTGTTTATTATAAGGCCGGTATCAGGAAAACTTATGGATAAGAAAGGAATCAGGGTAACAGTATTACCGGGGCTCTTGCTAACCGCCATTGCAATGTTTATGCTGGGCAGAAGCAGGACCTTAACCATGATTTTGATTACAGGAGCAATTCGGTCGCTGGGTCAGGGTACTGCACAGCCTTCCCTTCAGGCCGGATGCATTAATGCAGTCGGAAATGAAAAAAGCGGTGTGGCTACCAGTACATATTATCTTGGTTCAGATATATGTCAGGGGTTTGGACCTATGATAGGAGGAGCTATTGTAGGCGAACTTGCTGGAATTGCCGGATACACTGCATTATTTAGCACATGCGGTATACTATTATTATGTGCTTTTGTGTTCTTTTTCTTTTTTTCTAAAAAGAAGGCTGCAATAAGAAACTAATAACGATTACTTAAAATTTAAAAACTGTTTAGGATTATGTTGGATAAATTTTAAAAGTATTTTAGGTAAATTGTATTGCAAAATAAGAAAAATAAGAGGTGAAATTGTGGAGTATAAGATAAAGTTATTGCCGGGTATTCCGGATGATGATAACAGGGAATATCTTCCCGAAAAGCTGAAAGAAAGCGAAATAGTAGTTAATGAGAACGGAAACAATTCTCAGGTTTACCCTAAGAAGCTGAAAGAAATGAAGGCTTGCCTTATTGATGACAAAGAGGATACATGGTATGAATATGTTCCTGACAGTTATGATTCTTCCAAAAAAACTCCGTTGGTAATTTCTTTGCATGGGGGGCTAATGACCGGATGGGGACAATGTGTTTATACATCCTGGTCCCATGTGGCCGACAGAGAAGGGTTTATTGTGTTGTATCCCAATGCCCACTTGCGCAGATTTTGGCAGATTGAATGTGAAAGAAGATTATTTGATATTCTCTCAGCACCTAACGACGAAGGAATTTACATGCACGATTTTCCGGATGATCCGAGAGAAAATAATGATGTAAGAATTATTTTTAAGCTTATTGATATTATGAAAGAAAAATATAACATAGATGAAGAAAGGATTTATATACAAGGGATGTCATTGGGTAATGCCATGACTTTAGTTATGGCCAGACATTTCGGAAATCAATTTGCCGCAATGGCAGGATCGGCAGGCCCGAGTACCATAGGGCACTTATTTGACGAGAACGGTAAGCCAAAAAATAATGCCGGGCCTCTTACCACATGGCAAGCCAGAATGGAGTTTGACCAGGGACCTCCGGGAAGTGATGATCCGGTTGAAGATGTTGTTGCAAAAAACAGGGAATACTGGTTGATAATTAACGAATGTACCGATCTGCCGCAAATTAAAATAGACGGAGAAAATAACTTTGCTTTCTACCATGGCAAAAAGGCGGATTATGTTTTCAGGGATGTCAAAAACAGAGATCATGGACAAACTTTTGATGAAGCTGAGCTGGTTTGGGACTATCTTTTCTCAGGCGTTAGAAGAAAAAGTGACGGTTCAATTGAATATATGGAGCCAAAACTTAAAAGAGAAGGAGATAAGGTATCCTTTGCCGTAGCGGATGACTGCGAATATGCCTGGGTAAACAATGAAAAATTAAAAATGCCTGCAAAATCATTAATGTGGAAAAAACTTAAATATCATGGTTTGCATGGTGATGCGATAGTTCGGGGAGAATACTGCATGATTCCTGCATCCTTTATAGCAAAAGTAATGAATGCTTCATATGAGGAAAAAGACGGATGGGCACAGATGATTTTGCAGGATGGAAGAATATTGCAGTTTGCAAGAGGCTGTATTGGATGTACAATAGATAACAGGGTCCGTTCAATGCTGTGTGAACCTATAGAACGGAACAATATGTTATATATCTCAATTGAATGGTTCTGCAAAGATATTTTAAACTGGCATGTATCCACATATAATGATGTAATGTATGCTACGGATCATTATTCACTCTTATCAAGAAACATGGCAAGGCTTATAAAGGATTTGTTAAAACAGAATTAATTAAATGTAAGGGGGAGAAAAAATGAGTCTGCTTGTAAATGACAGAATGTTATGGCCCAAGGGCAGAAGGAAGGCCTTTACTTTAAGCTATGACGACGGTGTAACCCAGGATATTAAATTAGTTGAAATACTTAATAAATATGGTGTAAAAGCTACTTTTAATATCAACGCCGGACTTTTTGGGCAAAAAAATACGGTATCTGCAGGTAAAAAAGAGGTATCGCACATAAAATTAAGCAGGGAAGAAATCACTGCCATATACAAAGGTCATGAAATTGCGGTCCACGGACAGTACCATAAGTGTTTGGTAGGAATGGATATTGCCAGATGTGTGGACGAAATTCTTGAATGCAGAAAAGAGCTGGAAAGGCTTGAGGGAAAGCCTGTAACAGGTTTTGCGTATGCCTTTGGGGCATATGATGAAGTTGTAATAAAAGCATTGGAAGCTTGCGGCATATCCTATGCCAGAACTATAGAGCCAACCCGTAAATTTGACCTGCCAAAGAATTTTTTGACCTGGCATCCGACCTGCCATCATGATGACGAAAGAATATATGATCTGGCGGATGAATTTTTATCTGACGGGATATATTTTTCTTTCACTACTCCGGCAAAATTGTTTTATGTATGGGGCCACAGTTACGAATTTGATCAGAATGAAAACTGGGACCATATTGATAGACTGATAAATAAAATTGCGGGCCGTGATGACGTATGGTATGCAACCAATATTGAGATTAGAGATTATGTGGAAGCATACCGCAGGCTGGTATATTCGGCAGACGGTGAATTAGTCTATAATCCTTCAACTATACCGGTTTACCTGGGTGGAATTTTTACAAAAGAATTTATTGAAGTTCTTCCGGGTGAAACAAAAAAACTTTTAAAACCCATAAACATGTAACCTGATCGGGTTACATTGATAGATGCGTTTAGGATTTAAAATACCGGGAATTTCCCGGTATTTTTTAAGGTCCGCCATTCGGACATAATTAATTGAAGCAAGTTTGTAAACTTATTGATAGTGGTGTAGAGCAAAGAACAAGGGCACTTAATCGTAAAGTAAAGCTTGTCCAATATTATTTGAAATTAACTCGATATAATAAATTAATCACTTGCTGCCATATTAATATTGATTTAAGTTTAAAAATGTATTATATAAATAAAATAGGCCTTAGACTATATTAATGTTTTGGGGAATAAAGATTAATATTCAAGAAAGATAAAGTAATTTTAACCAGGAAGTATACGGGTCTCTATACGTTAGATTTTTCGGTCTAACAATAGAGGCTGCATTAATCATAGGACATTTTTAAATGTAATCAAATTCATTAAGTGGAGGAACACATGAACATTATAAGAAAACTAATGAACCCTGTAGATATGACGGAAGGTACTCCATGGAAGAAGATAGCCTTATTTGCAGTACCTATGTTGCTCGGTAATATAGCACAACAGTTATATAATACAGTTGACAGCATAGTTGTAGGTAAATACATAGGAGATAATGCCTTGGCATCGGTTGGCAGCGCAGGGCCGATTGTTAATCTGCTGTTAGTTTTGTATATAGGAATCGGTATGGGAGCAGGTATTATGGTCTCCCAATATTTTGGGGCAAGAGACCGTGAAGAGTTATCAAAAACAATCGGTAACGCTATAGTATTAACTGCAGTTTCAGTGTTATTTATTATGGTTATAGCATCTTTGATTACAAGACCGCTGCTGGAACTTTTAAATACTCCGGATACGATTATCGACGGGTGTGAATCCTACTTGCTCATTCTTTTTATAGGATCAGCCGGCCTTGCTTATTTTAATATTTTAAGCGGCCTGTTAAGAGGGCTTGGAGATTCTGTATCAGCCTTGCTGTATCTTTTAGTTAGTACCGCTATCAATATAGTGCTTGATGTGTACTTTGTTGCAAGCCTAAATATGGGAATTAGCGGAGTGGCATATGCCACGGTTATAGCCCAGACTGTTTCAGCCTTGCTGTGCTTAAGAAGGTTGATGCGGTTGAAAAACCTTTTCGATTTAAAATTAAGTTATCTTAAGTACAGTAAAAAACATGCTTTTAATATCATCCGTTTGGGTTTGCCGTCAGGCATAACACAAGCAATTATATCCATGGCTATGATCATAGTACAATCATTGACCAACAGTTATGGAGAACTGTTTATAGCAGCCAATGTTATTGTAATGCGAGTAGACGGATTTGCTATGCTTCCTAACTTTTCATTCGGAACAGCCATGACTACTTATACCGGTCAAAATGTAGGAGCTAAATTATATGACCGGGTTGAGAAGGGGGCCAAACAGGGGACTATTATGGCATTAAGTACGTCGGCTGTTATTACCATGATTATTTTACTGTTTGGCAGAAATTTGATGAGTATATTTACCAATACACCGGAATTGGTTGACCTGAGTATGAAAATGATGTCAATACTGGCGATCGGATATTTGGCAATGGCAGTTACACAAAGCTTATCAGGAGCCATGAGAGGTGCCGGGGATACTATGACACCCATGTGGATTTCTTTACTGACCACAGTTGTTATCAGGGTTCCGGTTGCTTATGGCATTGCCTATTTAACTAGAACTCCCGACTTACCCAATGGCAGAAAGGAAAGTGTATTTATATCACTTTTATGCTCATGGATAATCGGTGCTATTATAACAGCCATTACCTATAAAAAAGGAAAATGGAAGGAAAAAGCAGTTAATTATGAAACAGCCTCTTCCGATATTGCTTATTAAATAAGGCGTAGTATATTATTGATTTTCTTTATTTGTACTGTACCGCCCCCAAACGTTAGACCAAAAATCTAACGGTTGGGGGTATTTTTATGCCTAAATATAGCTATGAGTTTAATAGAAAGATGTTTATGAGAATCTTATTAGATAATTATCTAATTTGATGGTAGAAAATTATAAAATAAGTATTGACATTTCCGGATTGTAATATTAGAATATCATCTAACAATACATTAGAAAACTAGTTAACAAACAAATTTTTTTAACATATTATACTGTATTGAGATTATACGAAAGGATTGGGAACATGAATAATAAGGTAGGTTACAAGGATATTTTCCGTCAGAAAGAATATGTTAAGTTAATTATTGCCGATGTAATTAATCGTTTTGGAGATTCCGTAGATTCAATAGCTTTTGTATGGCTTGTATATCAGGTTACAAACAGTGCGGCCTGGTCGGCTATAATTTTCGGTGTAAACAGAATCCCGACTGTGTTTTTGCAACCTTTTGCAGGGGCACTTGTTGAACGTTTAAAGAAGAAGAGGATTATGGTTATTACAGACATTATTAGAGGCTTGTGCGTAGGCTTTATAGCACTGGCATATGCCTTAGGTTTCCTTAACAGGTGGTATATTTTATTTGCAACCCTAATTATTTCTTCGGCTGAAGCATTCAGGGGGCCGGCATCAAGCTCTATAATTCCCAAACTCCTTGAACAGAAGTATTATGAGTTCGGTTTGTCCTTAAACAAAAGTATAAGCAGCATAGTGGAACTGATTGGTTTAGGTGTAGCAGGTATAATCGTAGCAAAGTTTTCGATAACAGCGGCAATATTTATAGATATGGGAACATTTTTCGTATCAGCCTTTATATTGACTTTACTGAAGGTAAAAGAGGAAAAACTGTCAAAAACCAAAATAGACGCAAAAGAATACATCGCTTCTTTAAAAGAAGGTTTTGTATATCTTAGGAAGGACAGATTCTTAAAGTATTTTGTAACATTGGCGCTATTTCTGAATGCAATACTTGTACCTTTCAACAGTTTGCTTGCCCCATTAATCAGTGAAGTTTTGAAAGCGGGAGAACTTATGCTGTCGGTTATCAACATAGCTTTGTCGGTAGGTATGATAATCGGGGCAACAATTTATCCGTATATAGGGAAAAGATTAAGTAAAAGAGCGATAGTTATATTATGCGGATATTCCATCGGATTATATTATTTATCATTCATAGTTACAGGGCATTTTATTGCATCTGAGTTGGTAAAATATCTGTTAATAGGCAGTTTTTCCGCATTGGTGGGAGCGGCGATATCTGCTCTTTCAAGCATGACCGGTGTTGAGTTTATGAAAAATGTCAAGGAAGAATACCTGGCACGCAGTTCTTCTTTATTGAATGCCTTGTGCACAGCGGCAATGCCGGTAACGTCGTTTGTTATAAGCGCGGCAGCAGGCTTTACATCAACTGCTATTCTGTTTATAATAAGTGGTATAATGGATTTAATTATTTGTACAATTTTAGCCAGAAAAAAATATTTCGTGGGTATTAATAAAGAAAGAGTTGGTGATACAGGTAATGACGAAGTTAAAGATAATGCGGAAAGCCAACTTGATGGAGGAAGCGTACATGCTTCTGTATCATTGGATTAATCGCTTTGATTATGAGAAAGTGAGAGATAAATATAAGGATTTATATAAGGATAAACAGGATAAGTATTTTCGCAAGTTTGACCTGATCCTTAAGATGCAAAATTATGTAGTTAATAATATTAAAACAGACAGAGATCTTATAGAATACTATTTCAAGCAAAGAAATTCGGATTTTTGTACACTGGCATACCTGGCTCTTTTGCTGGACTTTGGGAAAATATCGGACGATATACCCACTTATGAGGAAAGGACCAAATCTTTAAGTCTTTCAGACAGGGTTTTACTCTATGCATCAAATATAAATTATGCAGAATTGCAAAGCGCGCCAAAAGAGAAGCTGGTAAACGAATCTGACCTTATAACTTTTCTTGAAGCAACAGCCTTGGATACGGAAACCAAGTGGGAGGCCGTAAAAATATTCAGCAATCAGGAGAAATATTATAATGAAGCGGCCGGTATTTTAAAAGAAACAATGGAACTGCTCGAAAATAATTTTAGTGAAATATTAGATGAGCTGTCCTTGGAATTTTATGATTATTGGAACAGCTGCATGGAAAGTGTAGATATAATAAAAACACTTAATGAAAAGTTAAAAATATCATGGGATGTCAGTGAATCAGGCTGCATATTCGTTCCGATGATTTTTTCCCCTTATCAGATATCCATAGCTTTGGATTCTGAAAACAGAAAAGAAATGGACTTAATCAGAATTGGGATCGCTCTGGATAAGCGTTTTGTAGTATTAGTCGACAGGAAATTTAAAAAAGAAGATGTAGTGGAAATAGGAAAACTTTTAAGTGATAAAAGTAAGGTTGATATTCTGGAACTGGTGAGCGGCAAACCCTATTATGGTAAAGAACTGGCCGATGCCTTGGAGTTATCAACAGCCACCATATCTTATCATGTGAATGCACTGCTTAAGGCAAATCTTTTAAAGGCAGAGATTATATCAAATAAGGTATATTACAGTATAAATAATGAAATGATATCAGCTCAACTGGACGGAATAAAAAGTTTTTTTGCCGCGGCGGATGATAAATCATGATGGATAATTCATAACAGAGCCTCCATGAAAGGAGGCTTTTTTATGTTTAGATAAAGCAAATGCGAATTATGATATGACGGCCATAATGGATTAATAATATGTAAAATTTTTTCTATTATTAATCATCAATCTATAAGTTAGTTTATAAATTATGTACCATCAAATTAATTTATAAGGTATAATATCAGATAACAGAAAAAGTATTTTTTAGAGTGGATAGTACATACATAGAGAGTGAGGAAATAATATGAAATTGCTTTTAATTCGTCATGCGGAACCTGATTATTCAATTGATTCTTTGACAGAAAAGGGATGGAGAGAGGCTGAGATTCTCTCGGAACGAATTAGCCGCATGAATATAAAGGAATTTTATACATCCCCGCTAGGAAGAGCAAAGGATACGGCGTCTGTTACATTAAAAAAACTGGGGAGAAAAGCAATAGAACTTCCGTGGCTTAGAGAATTCCACGCACTGATTATAGACAAATATACAAATGAAAGACGGATACCTTGGGATTTGTTGCCCGGTGACTGGACAAGAATTCCCGAATATTATGACAATAAGCTGTGGCATACAGTTCCTGTTATGGAGGAAGGCCGTGTGTACGAAGAAGCTTTGAAGGTTTATAACGGTATAGATGAGTTGCTTAAAAAACATGGTTATGAGCGGGAGGGAAATTACTATCGTGCCGTTAATCCTAATACGGATACCATAGTCCTTTTTTGCCATTTTGGGGTGACATGTGTTATTTTAAGCCATCTGCTCGGTATTTCACCGGTTCTTTTGTGGCACGGATTTTGTGCGTTACCGACGTCTGTTACAACACTTGTTACGGAAGAGCGAAGAAAGGGTATAGCTTATTTTAGAGTTAACTCCTTTGGTGATATATCTCACTTGTATGCCGCCGGAGAATCCCCTTCCTTTTCGGCAAGGTTTTGCGAAACATATGATAATTGGGATGAAAGACACGATTAGATTTATATATTTCATTGTTTTATTAAATGGCATAATTTGTTTTTAAATTTAATATCCGCTAAACAAAAAAGAGATACGCTGACATTTTTTCAAGTGTTGTATCTCTTTTTGTTATGTAAATAAAACTATTGTGATAACAAGTAAAATTTATTATGAATTATGTGTGCGACATACCGATATTTTATTAGCTTTAGCTTATGACCAAGTTTTGTGAAAGGATCAGTTATGAATGCTCTATCTGTAATTTCCAAATTGCAAAAAAAATATACAAAACTGCCTGGGTATATGATATAATCTTTGTGATAACATTGAATGGATTACCCGGCACGCGATCGTTTAGTAATTCGAACGGAGTGACACTTTAACAATTCCGTAAAAATTGAATTAACGGAGGCTATAATGTTAAATTTCAAAAAAATAAGACTGATGACTAAACTTGCCGTTTATGAAAAAAAGGAAGGCAAGGAAGACATCTATCTAAGTAAATATTATAAAACTGATTATGTAAGATTTCAGGTGTTAAAATCAATCTTAAGTGCAACCGTGGGATATGGTTTGATTTTGGGAATGATTGCTTTATATAAAATGGAATACCTTATAAAAAATGCAGTAACTCTTAATTATAAGTCATTGGGTACTTATATTCTTGGTTTTTACATTATGACAATTACTGTATATGGTTTAGGTTCACTGGTGTATTATTCAATGAAATATGATGCTTCCAGAAAAAAACTTGCAAGGTATTTTAAACTGCTAAAACGTCTGGAAAAACTATACAATGACTCTGCTCAGGAGTCATAAGTTTGGAGGATTTCAAAATGTTACCGTTACTTGAATTAAGGGAAAGAGTTAAAAACTTTTATCAAAGATATGATATGTATCTGTTGCCTGTTATAAAGTTTATTTTTGCATTGGTTGTATTTTGTTTAATAAATAAAGATATTGGTTATGATGCAAGGCTTAAATCATTGCCGATAGTTCTTGGTATTTCCTTGCTTAGTGCATTTACACCGTCAGCAGTTATGGTCCTTCTGGCTACCATAATATCGGTGCTTCATGTATATTTCATTTCTCCGATATTATCAATTATGATTATAGCTATACTGATGATTTTGTATTTGTTGTTCATTAGATATACACCGAAACTGGGTTATGTGCTTCTTGCCATACCGATATTATTTCAGTTAAAAATACCTTATATGCTGCCTATTTTACTGGGCCTGGTATCTACACCTGTAGCGATGATTCCCACAAGCTGCGGTGTGATAATTTATTTCTTATTCCAGATAATTAAAAATGCTGTAACTATGCAAAACAATATTTCTATTGAAGATATTCTTCAGCTTTATACTTATGTTGTAGACAGCCTGATAGGAAATCGCCAGATGATAATGACCATAGTAATTTTCTCATTAATAATAATGGCAACTTATTTTATAAGAAAAATGTCATTCAATTATGCATTTGAGATTTCTATTCTGGCGGGAGGGCTACTTAGCATATTGGGCTTTTTAATAAGTTATCTCATACTTAACAGGGCTGACCAGATTTTAAGCATGATAATCGGCTCAATTGTTTCGGCAGGCTTGGTATATATTATACATTTCTTCAAGCTGACTTTGGATTATTCCAGAGTGGAGCATGCCACATTTGAAGACGATGTATATTATTATTATGTGAAAGCAGTTCCCAAAGCAACCGTAACCATATCAGAAGTAAACATCAGGCATTATAACGTTAAGAACTCAAAAGCAAGGGAATTTAGTGATCCGGATACGGATGAATCTGATATATATAATTTTGAAGAGGATAATGATAATTAATAAAAACGCCATGATTCTATCACAATATTAATATATAAGATTTATTAAAAAACCGGGGCGGCAATTAGTATACAATATTCAGATTTAAACGGCGGGAGAGAAGCAGATGGAGGCAATTAAGAGATTTTTGTATGATTATCGAATATCTATACCGAAAGTATATATTACCGATATCTTTGAGATAATAATACTTGCTTTTCTTATTTACCATGTCGTAAAGTGGATAAAGAATACCAGGGCATGGACATTGGTAAAAGGTATTGTCGTCATAATGCTTTTTTGGTTTGTCGCCGTTATTTTTAATCTGAATGTTGTTAAGTGGATCATATCAAACACTATTGACGTAGGAATTATTGCTATTTTGATAGTATTTCAGCCTGAGCTCAGAAAAGCCCTGGAGCAGTTGGGACAAAAAAATATAGTACGATCAATTCTAATATTTGACGAAGTTAAAGATAAGAACGAGAGATTTTCCGATGAAACAATAGATGAGATTATTCGGGCAACATTTGAACTGGCAAGAAATAAAACAGGAGCTTTAATTGTTATTGAAGAGGATATTTCCCTTCAGGAGTTTGAAAATACAGGTATAACTTTAGACAGTGCTATAAGCAGCGAATTATTAATCAATATATTTGAGCGAAATACTCCGCTTCATGATGGAGCGGTTATTGTAAGGGGTAACCGTATCGCCGCTGCCACCTGCTATCTTCCTCTAACGGATAACAAGCAGTTAAGCAAGGAACTGGGAACAAGACACAGGGCCGGAATAGGTATAAGTGAGGTATCCGATTGCCTTACAATAATAGTATCGGAGCAAACCGGCAAGGTGTCCATAGCAAGAGAAGGCAAGCTGATACGCAATGTGGACGGAGATTATCTTAGGGCTAAAATGATTGAAGCTCAGAAAAAGACTCCTGATACCAAACGGTTAAGGTTTTGGAAGGGAAGACGAGAAAATGAAGGAAAAGCTAACTAGAAATATAAGCCTTAAAATATTGGCAGTTATACTTGCTGTTTTAATGTGGCTTATTATAACCAATGTAAACGATCCCGTCCAAACAAAAATCTTTAATGATGTTCCGGTTACCATAAAAAATGAAGAATTGATTAAGACAGAAAATCAAAGCTACGATATTCTTGAAGGGGAAACAGTTGATTTCAAAGTTGCGGCAAGGCGTTCGATAATACAAAATTTAACAGCCTCTGACTTCATTGTAGAAGCTGATTTTGCCCATTTGTCAAGTGTCAATTCGGTTAATATAACGATAACTCCCAAAAGATATAAAGATGACATTGAGATCGTCGACAGAGGCGACGTACAGCATATGATCATCAGCATAGAGAAATTATCTTCAAAACAAATAAAGGTAAATATCGTCGAAAAAGGCGAGGTGGCCGAAGGTTACTATATCGGAAATAAAAAAGCAAGTCCGGTTATAATTGAAGTTTCAGGCCCGGAAAGCAAAGTGGAAAAAATAAAACAGGTTATAGTAGAAGCAAATGTGGAAGGGGCTTCTTCAAAAACTATATATCGTCTGCTGGAGCCTTATGCGCTGGATGAGGAAGGCAACGTTATAGATTCATCCAGGCTGACCTTCAGCCAAAACAGAATAGAAGTAGAAATCCAGTTGTATCAGATAAAAGAGATACCGTTAAAGATTACTGCAACCGGACGGCCGGCCGACGGATATGTTATGACCGGTATAGAATACCAGCCAAAAACAATCGAAATTGCTGCAGAAGATTCAAAGCTCAAAACTATAAATGTACTGGAAGTGACGCGGGATATTACCGGTGCCACCGAGGATATTGAAGAATTTATAGAACTTAGGGACTGGCTGGACGGTGGAGTGTTGCTTGTAGGGGAGGATACAACCGCTTCTCTTAATATCAGGATTGAAAAACTGGAAACCAAAGAAGTATCCATATGGCCCAATGATATTGAACTTAAAAATAAATCCGACAGCCTGAAAGTAGAGTATATTACGGCTCTTTG
>NZ_CVTD020000006.1 GCF_002904165.1 Herbinix hemicellulosilytica
TATATTACTAAAGGACCGATCAAAGTATATGTCCAGGGGCCTGCCAGTGAAGTCGAATCTATAAACCGGAATAACTTAAAACCCTTTATAAACCTTTTAGGTTATTCCGCAGGTACATATTATCTGGATATTGAAGCTGATATATCAAAAAATATTAAACTTAACGACGAACCGAAAGTGTTACTGAATTTGATACCTGCGACTTAATATAAAAATTAACTTATAAAATACAATATTGTTTGTTCGCTTATTAAATCAAATAAGCAAATGAAATATTAAGTCTTCATATTGTTTATTTGCTTTTTATTATACATAAATTTTTTCATATAATGTGGGTATAATTAAATGTAAAATTATAGAAAATAATTATATAAATAAACAACATGAATTAAATAGGGATATTTAAAGAATATAAAAAATTAATAATTCAGGCAGAGGCATCATGGTTTATATGAATGGCGTAAAAGGCACAAAAAGAACAAATTTGACTAAATTTTATAAGAAATGCATTTGTTTAAGATATTCGGTCCTGTTTATTATATTATCGTTTATCACATTCCTGCCCTTTATTATTGAAGGGAAATCATTTGTATGGCAAATTGACGGTATAAGCCAGCATTATCCTATATTATGTTATTACGGGAAATTGCTTAGAGGTTTAATTTCGGGAAAAGGCTTTCCTATGGTTGATTTTAAACTGGGTCTGGGTTTTGATACAATTATGACCCTGCATTACTATGCGCTTGGAGACCCTGTTTCGCTACTTGCCGTTTTTATGACTCCGCAAAGTTCTGTTTTAATATACGGATTACTTGTGATATTGCGCTTATATCTTGCCGGATTGGCATTTTTGCTTTATGCAAAATTATGGAGCAAAAATGATTTTGCCATAATATCGGGAGCTTTAATTTATACTTTTTGCGGATACTCTTTGTATGCGGGGGTAAGGCATCCCTTCTTTTTAAATCCTATGATTTATTTGCCGTTACTTTTTATCGGTATAGAAAAGCTTTTAACTAAGAAAAAACAGGCAACGTTTATATTGGCTGTATTTTTATCGGCAATAAGTAATTTCTATTTCTTTTACATGCTTTCAATAATCGCAATAATATATTTTATAATCAGGTATTTTAATCTCAATAAGAAGTCAAAGCCTAAACTAATAAAAGGCTTTTTAACAACCGGTTTTTATACGGCAGGTTATTACCTAATCGGACTTGGAATGGCTGCAATTGTATTCTTACCTGTAGTATATGGTTTTTTGCAAAACGGCCGTGCGGAAAGCAGTCCGAAGATGCTGATAAGCATTTTTCATTACACTAAGGGCTATTATATTCGTTTATTGCAGGGGCTGTTTGCGACAGGAGTATCACCCGGTTATTGGGTAAACCTTACGTATTCTACGGTATTGGCAGCAAGCCTGGCAGTGGTGATGGCTTATAAAAAGTACCGTAAAATAAGAACTTTGCTAATTTTCGTATTTTTGGCCCTGTCAATACCTGCCTTTGGATTTATGATGAACGGTTTTGCATATATCACAAACAGGTGGGTTTTTGCCGTCAGTTTAGTAGCAGCTCTTGTTTTTGTGCTAACTTTTGAAGAATTGCTAATCAGAAATAAAAGAGTTACATTCTTTCTGATCATAGGAACAGCCGGCTATGGCCTGCTGGCGTTTGCATTTAGTTCCGGAAGTACGGTAAAATACGAATTTTTTATCTTACTTTTTGTATCGGCTGTGATTCTGCTGCTGCAATCAAATCGGTTGAACATAAGAAATGCAACTCGTGAACTTATACTTGCCTCTTTGGTTGTTTTTACTTTGGCTTTTCACGGACATGCCTATTATTCGCCGAAGTTTCACGGTTACGTAAACGAGTTTTTGACTAAGGATGAGGTATTAATAAATACAACAGAAGGCATGACCAAGTTGATTAATAATATTGAGGACGAGAACTTTTATCGTGTTGAAACTTACGGAGATAAAGTAAGAAACGAGGCCCTATGTGCAAACTTTAATGATGTATCGGCATATTTCAGCATCATGGACAAGAATGTTACAAACTATTATAAACAACTGGAATTATTGGATCAGCGCAATACTTACAGATTTGACAATCATGATAACCGCACCGTACTAAATGCCTTGTCCAATGTCAAATATTTTATTACAAACCAAAAATCAGCAGCTCCTTATGCTTATAAATTAATTACCGAAGAAGAGGGAGAGGACAAGTATTATCTTTTTGAAAATTTATTCTGGATACCCTTCGGATATACTTATGACTATTATATAACCGAAGAAGAGTATGCAGATCTTAATACCCTGGAAAAGCAAAATATAATGTTAAGTGCGGTAGTTCTTGAAAACCCACCGGAAGGGTTTCAGAAAATTGTGCCGGATTCCGGAATGGGGATAAAAAAGTTAAAAACAGAGATTACTTTTGATGAAAATATAGAAACAGATAATAACAAAATTAAAGTAAAAGAACCAGGTGCCGCCATAATTATAGATTTTGAATCAGAACCTAAATCAGAGGTTTACTTAAGGTTAAAAGATTTTAATATTAGCAGGCGGGCTGCAACGATGACAAACTTAAAAGTAAAAGCTGACGGTGATGCAGCAAAGATTGTAAATGTAAGAAGCCCCTATCATAATACTTATTTCAGGGACGATTACCTGATTAACACAGGTTACAGTAAACAAAGCAAAAGCCGAATTACAATCACCTTTTTGCAAAAAGGCACTTTCAGCTTTAACGGCATAGATATATATAATGTGGACATGAATTACTATAAGGAACGGATTAAGGAGTTGGGTAAAGTTACATTAAGCAACATGAAAATGGGAAATAACATTATTGAGGGAAATGTAAATTTAGACAGAGAAAAAATTATGGTTTTCAGCATTCCATACAGCAGAGGCTGGAGAGCATATGTTAACGGTAAAAGGGCTGATATCCTTCGGGCCAATACGATGCACATGGCTCTTATATTGGGTGAAGGGGAAAATCATATTTCTTTAAAATACAGAACACCGTTTTTATTGGAAGGAGCTATAATATCGTTTGCATCAACAGTTATATTTGCTTTCATTTTATTTGTTAACAGAAGAAGAGTAAAATTGCCGGCGTAAAAACGGCAAAAGGAGGATTTTAAATGGAGGTATTGTCTGTCGTAGTACCATGTTTTAATGAAGAAGAAGTTTTGCCTCTTTTTTATGATGAAATAGCAAAAGTGGCCGGAACATTAAATCAGTTACAGTTCGAATTTTTATTTGTCAATGACGGTTCTTCTGACGGCACTTTAGAAGTGATAAAAAAGTTCCGTAAAAAAGACGAAAGAGTTCACTATGTATCATTTTCAAGAAATTTTGGAAAAGAGGCAGCCATATATGCCGGCCTTAAGAAAGCTTCGGGAGATTATGTAGTTATTATGGATGCAGACCTCCAGGATCCGCCTTCTTTGATAGCTGAAATGTATAAAGCAGTAAAATATGAAGGATTTGATTGTGTGGCAACCAAACGCAGTACTAGAGAAGGAGAGCCCCCGGTCCGGTCCTTTTTTGCCAGATGCTTTTACCGCCTATTTAATAAAATATCAAAAATAGAAATAATGGACGGGGCAAGAGATTACAGATTCATGACACGGCAGGTTGTTGATGCCATTTTATCAATGACCGAATATAACCGCTTTTCCAAGGGAATATTCAGTTGGGTGGGTTTTAAGACAAAATGGCTTGAATATAGTAATATCCAGAGGGCGGCTGGAAAGACCAAATGGTCTTTTTGGAAGTTATTCTTATATTCTATAGAAGGTATTACTGCTTTCTCCACGGTCCCTTTGGCATTTGCGTCTGTTTTCGGGATTATATTTTGCTTTCTGGCATTTTTGATGATTATAGTTATAATAATCAAGACAGTAATCTGGGGGGATCCGACTTCCGGATGGCCGTCATTGGTTTGCATTATCTGTATGCTTAGCGGAGTTCAGATGCTGTGCATTGGTATACTGGGACAGTATCTGGCAAAGACGTATCTGGAATCAAAAAACAGGCCTGTGTATATTATAAAAGAAGAAGAATAAATGAATGATTACGCCGATATTTTCTGTCAAAATGTTTTATCAATTATTATTTATACAAAAAATTGTTGCCAAGTAAATTATTAGGTGATATAATTTAGGTCACTATATACAGTGGCCTTTTATATTTATACATAGCATACTTTTGGCCGGAATAACATAAGATAACATAATTAAAGAATAAAAAAGCAACAGAAAGGATTTGGTCATATGGGACTCGAGTAGATAGCAGCACATTGTTTATTGTTAAAATATACAGTGTGGTTTATCGACTCCGTAATTAATATAATTTTTTAATGCATTTTTATGTGACAGGATTGATTATATTATTTTAAACAAAACCCTGTCATAAAAATTGATTTTGCATAGGAAAAATTATATTAATTAGGGGGAATTGCTATGATGAATTATAAAAGATATAAAAAGAATCCGGTTGTTTACTATCCAGAAAGACAATGGCCAAATAATGAAATTAACAAGGCGCCTATATGGTGCAGCGTAGATTTAAGAGACGGAAATCAGGCTTTAATTGAACCGATGGTAGTGGAGGAAAAGATTGAATTTTTTAAATTGCTTGTTAAGCTTGGATTCAAAGAAATAGAAGTCGGTTTTCCGTCAGCATCCCAGATCGAATTTGATTTCTTAAGGCATTTGGTTGAGCGTAGGCTTATACCCGATGACGTAACAGTTCAGGTACTTGTCCAATGCAGAGAGCATTTAATTAAAAGAACTTTTGAAGCTTTGGAAGGTGTCCCAAAGGCTATAGTTCATATATATAATTCCACCTCTGTATTGCAGAGGGACGTTGTATTTAAAATGTCAAAAGAAGAGATAAAGCAGATAGCTATTAACGGTACAAAGCTTGTTAAAGAATATGCCAAGGATTTTGACGGAGAAATAATACTGGAATATTCCCCGGAAAGTTTTACCGGAACGGAGCTTGATTATGCACTGGAAGTGTGCAATGCGGTAATCGATACCTGGGGACCGACTCCGGAAAAGAAAATGATTATAAATCTTCCTGCTACTGTTGAAATGAATACGCCCAACGTTTATGCGGATCAGATTGAATGGATGAACAAGAATCTTAAAAACAGAGAAAGCGTAATACTTAGCATACATCCTCATAATGACCGGGGTACAGGCATTGCGGCTGCCGAACTTGCCCTTCTTGCGGGAGCCGAAAGGGTAGAAGGTACCTTGTTTGGCAACGGAGAAAGAACAGGCAATGTCGACATACTTACCATCGCATATAATATGTTCTCCCAAGGGATTGATCCCGAGTTGGAGTTATCCGATATAAATGAGATAATAGAAGTTTATGAAAGAGTAACTAAGATGAAAGTCCATGAAAGGCATCCTTACGCCGGTAAGCTGGTATTTACGGCATTTTCAGGTTCTCATCAGGATGCTATTAATAAAGGCATGCATGCTTTGATAGAAAGAAACAACCCGCATTGGGAAGTTCCTTATCTTCCTATAGATCCTTCCGATATCGGACGCAAATACGAGCCGATTGTCCGTATCAACAGCCAGTCCGGCAAGGGCGGCGTAGCATTTATTATGGAAACCTATTTCGGATTTAAACTTCCTAAAGGCATGCATAAAGAGTTTGCGGATATAATCCAGGCAATATCCGAAAAACAGGGCGAAGTTGCACCGGAGCAGATTATGGAAGAGTTTAAGAAGAATTATATTGAAAAGAAAGAACCGTTGCACTTTAGGAAATGTAAATTTGACGATCATACTGAAGAAGGATGCACACATGCAGTGGTTCATTACACCGATAATGGTATAGAAAAGTCCTTTGAAGCTACCGGTAACGGTCCGATTGATGCGGTTCAAAACGGTCTGCAGAAAGAACTTAACATCAACGTTAAGATATTGGATTACAGCGAGCATGCTTTAAGCGGTGGATCCGGAGCCCATGCGGCGGCTTATATACATATGCTGGATTTGAATACAGGCAAGGCAACTTATGGTGTCGGTGTAAGCTCCAATATTACCAGGGCTTCAATACGGGCAATATTTAGTGCGTTAAACCGTTTGGGAGTAAGAGACGATAATAAGTAGTACGACGAGGCTAATTTATATAAATACGGAGTACAGAAATAAATAAAGAGAGGTTGTCGCATAATTCTATTAAGGATATAGATATAACTTCACATACCGTTAAAAGAACATCGAACTAATTTTGTAGGCATAATCGGACACGAAAATTTGCCTGAACGCACAAAACGCGCAAATGTTCTTTTAACGGTGTATTACTGTTATATCTATATCCTATTAATTAATTTTTGCGTCAACCTCTTTTTATTTAGGTACTTTTAGCTATTACAGCATGTGATTTTTATGAGCCTGGCATTGGTGAAATCTATCGGATGAAAATCCCGCAGATACTAGGTAGCGGGAAGTTAATGCTGAATAACAATGGTGTCGCTGACAACCGAAAATCTGACAAGAGGTGTAAGATAATTACAAGTTTGTCCGTATTATATATAGGTATGATTTATACAAATATTATTGAAAAATCCACAACAGATGAACATTACAACATAATATGCTTTATATAATTATTAAACTAATCAAGGTGAATAGCGCCTTGGTTAAGCTATACAACCCCATAAATAAATATGGAGTAAGTAAATCTTAAAATGCTTGTTAAAATGATTACTAAAAAATAGAATAATGGGGAACAAATCTCCATATGAAGTTAGGAGGCGTACCGTTCATTGAAGAAAATCTTAAAAGTAATTATTTTATCAACCATATTACCGCTAATAATAATATTGGTTTTATGGTATATGGCAGCCCTGAAAGGGTTAAAACGTAAATTTGAATAACTACAGGAAATATTTTATTTAAAATGGTAGATGTCAAAGATAAAATTAAAGACTGGATTAGTGAATCGGAAAGAAAGATAAAAGAAGTAGATAAATTGATTAAAGGTCGAATCTTACCAATTTAACATTCTCAATGTAAAAAGAATAAAGCAAAATTTTGAATGCTTCTAGCATTGATTCCTTAATGGGAGGTTAGCAAACCAGAAAAAGTAAGATATAAGACCTGTTTGACGAAAATATGTCAAATATAGTATAATATATACATAAAAATACAACTAGTGTAGAAAAATATCATATTTAGGAAGTAAAGGAGGAAACCAAATGAAAAAAATTGCTGCTATTATATTAACTTTAAGCATGTTATGCTCTATTACCGGCTCTGCGAATGCAGGGACAAATACTACATATTCCAGTACAGCAAATGCAGCTGGGAAAGGAACTGTAACTCTTCCATCAGCCACATCCAGAACGGCATCTGCAACAACTTTTGCTTATCCAACAAATTCATATGGTGTAATTAATGGAGTGTTTGTGGAAGTAACCTTAAATTATGCATATGGTAATACATTAGAATCCATATCTGAATATGCAGGCAATGATAGTAATGAAACATCAGCAACAGTAACTGCACCTTATATGTACATTGTTGCTAAATCTGCATCCGGTTACCATGTTTATGGTGCATATAATTTACTAACATATCAAGGTGAATCTGCACAATGGACAAGTTATACAACTCCATAAATAAAGAAATTAATGTGGAGTTCGTAAATCCATATAGGATAAACATTAAAATAATTACATAATAATAAGTTAATATAGCGGGGGAGAAAATCCCCCATTCTTAAAAAGTTAGGGGCGTGTTTTTCATTGAAAAATACACTAAAAGTACTTACATTATTAATTATTTTTATATTAGAAATAATATTAGTTTCATCATGCTCATCAAAAATAATTAATGAGAACCGTTACATAGAGGGACAAGATTACCAGTTCTTTTATTATAGTGATACAAACGTAGGGCCCATGGCTGAAAGTGAAGAAGGTTATTATTTTTTTTGCGGTAACTATCTGTTTTTTGCAGATAAAGCAAGTATGCACCCGATACTAGTATGCAATAAACCGAATTGTCTGCATTATGAAGAAACCGATCCGACAAAGACACTTTATTGTAATGCCTTCTTTGAAAGGCCAAAATCACTGTTTTATTATAATAAATCTTTATACATATTTGTATCACGTATAACTACAGCTCATGAAAGTGAGTTTTTAAAGGTTTCACCAGACGGTACAAGAAGAAAATCTTTGTTTAAAATTGACGGTTCAATCAGCGCAGCCGCTTTGCATAGAGGGGTTGTGTATTATTCTAATCAGGTCTGGGACGCTAACGGACAAACTATTGTAAGTGTTAATTCCACTACATTAAAGGGAAAAAGCAAAGAAATATATAAAGAAAAATTTATCCATGGAAACATAGACGATATAATATGCTATGGAAACTATGTATTCTTTGACTCTTTTGACATTACTGAGAGCGGTATTTATAATAAAATGTTAAAGTATAATATTCAAACTGGAGAAACAGAAGCAATCTCTGACAATCAGAAAATGGTTTCTTTTGATATGCCGTCATTTATAAACAGTAAAATGTATTACAGAATAACAAAACTTAATCCTGATTTATCTCTTGATCATCAGGAAGCATTTATGGCTGATATTGACGGAAGTAACGTTAATAAAACTTTTGATTTAGGATTTCCGGTTGAGGTCAGATCCGATGGGCAGTATTTGTATTCCCGTGATATTGAGTGGAGTCCTTTTAGTAAACCTGCAGATGAGCAGGAACTTATCATATATACTTTTGAGGGTGAAGTTGTAGACAGGGTTCATACGGGTTCTTTCGGGGAGATTCAAAGCTTGATACCTGGCGGTAAAGATCATTTATTTTTGCAACAAGCAGATGGTGATTTTTTGAGAATATATTATGCCGAAAAGAGTAAAATCTCTACAGGGAATATGGAATGGAAGCTGTTGATTGAAACAGAACGTGAAAAAATGTACCCTTTGGTAGTTAGAACATCATAGAAAGTGGAGCTTAATTATGATGATATCGTTTGTTGATTTAACCAAAAAGTATAAAGATACCATAGCTTTAAGCAATTTTAGGGCTGAATTAACAGAGGGCGTATATGGTCTTCTTGGACCAAACGGAGCAGGAAAATCTACTTTAATGAATATTATCTCCGGGAATATTAAAGCTACATCAGGATCATGCTTGTGGAACGGAAAAGATATCACAGTCCTGGGGAAGGAGTTCTTTAATCTATTGGGCTATATGCCGCAACAGCAGAATTTATATCATAATTTCACAGCCAAGCAATTTTTATGGTATATGGCAGCCATGAAAGGCTTAAAACGTAAACAGGCAGCAGAAAAAATTGACTTTCTGTTGGAGCTGCTTCATCTAAAAGAGTATTCCCATAAGAAACTCGGTGAGTTCTCCGGAGGGATGAAACAAAGAATTCTGATTGCCCAATCTCTGCTTAATGACCCTCAAATACTTATTTTAGATGAACCGACAGTCGGACTTGATCCGATGGAAAGGGCAAGTATCCGCAATTTTATCAGCGAGATTTCGCAGAATAAAATAATAATATTTGCTACCCATGTAGTAAGCGATATAGAAAATATTGCAAAAGAAATTATATTTCTTAAAAAAGGCAAGTTAATCTTAAAAGATTCTCCTATAAATATTATAAAATCCATGTATTCAAAAGCTTGGCGGACATGCGTACCGGCAAAAGAACTTGAAAGAATCAGAAAGAATTATGTAGTTACAAATGTGGTAGCCAAAATGGATGGGACCCTTTGTGTAGACATAATGTCGGATTACTGTCCGCAAGATTATGAATGGACGGCTGCTGAACCAACCTTGGAAAGTGTATATTTATACTTATTTGATGAGGTTAGAAATGAGGATATTAGCAGGTGAACTAAAAAAGCATATATATAACAGGACGATATGGTTACTTTTGTTATCATTTATGGTTTTATCTGTTTTTATGTTTATTAACAAAGCTAAAACAACAATAAGCGGGATTGACAGCAAGCTCATAGAATACTATAAAGACATACCTACAGAAGATGCTATTATACTTGCACGCAACAAGGAAAAAAAGAATGATTTAATAATAGCGTATCATAATTACCGATCCCTTTATCAGGATGAAAAGTTAGCTTTGGAAGCTTTTTTAGAGTATGCTGACAGTTTTTACGGCGACCCCCTTTTAACGGAAGCTGTTTTAAATATGGAAAATGAGGTTGATGTATATAAGCTTTATGAGGAAAATCAACAACTATATTATTTGATAAATCAGCTTGAGTATATAAAGTCATATAATGAATTTATTTTGTCTATGGACCGGCGAACAAAAGATATGCTAAAATCCCCGCTTTTTAGATCAGATAAATCATATGCCTACCGCAATATTATAAAAACCCAATCAGATTTCGAAAAAATGAAGAACATTAAATTAATGATAGGTAACAATTCCGGTATACTGACATTTTCAAAGTTTATTTATGCGGATATTTTATTGATTACCTTTGTTTTTGTATTGTGTTATTATATTTTTTCTTCCGAACGGGAGCAAGGCCTGTTTAGGATACTTAAATCTACGGTTAACGGACATTTGCCTCTTATAATATCTAAACTTATATCATTATTTATGTTAACTATTTTAGGCTTTATAGTAATCTATGGGTTTGTTATATTTGCAGCTCATAAAATGTTGGGATTTGGAGACTTAACGAGATATATCCAATCTGTAAGTGAATTTCGGGATTGTACCCTTGCTCTTACGGTAGGAGAGTATCTTTTATGTTTTTTAAGCATAAAGCTGTCAGCAATTTTATTAATTGCACTTATTCTAGCTCTGTTTTTTCAGCTTAGTAATTCATTTACTTTGATATATTTATTGATTTTAGGTGTATCTTTTGTAGAGTATTCGCTTTATATATTTATACATCCGGCTTCGGTATTTAATCTTTTAAAATATATTAATATTTTTTCTTTCCTAAATACTTTTGATAATTTTAGGATTTATACAAACATAAACTTTTTTGGATATCCTTTGGACAGGAATTTAGTTATGATTGCATCAATAGTTATTGCTCATTTTGCGCTTGCAATAATAAATATAAAAATATTTAACCTCAAAATACAAGTCCTTACACTACCTCAGTTTATCGGCAATTTGATACATAGACGCAAGAAGTCATCCGGTTCGGTTAGCTTGTTCTATCATGAATTCTACAAAGTGTTTTTTACCGGAAAACGATTTTTAGTTATAATAGTATTGCTGATTATTTCATATTACTCGTTTGATAGGTCACCTTTATATGTCGAAAGGAAAACTTCAAGTTATCTGGCATTTATAAATAAGTATGAAGGTGAGCTCACAAACGAAAAAAGAAGCTTGATTCAGGAAGAAATAAATTATATTAAAAATATTCCGAATGAATTGTCTAAGTTATATACGGATTATGTAAACGGAAATATTACAAAAGAAGAATATCAGAAGGAGTTTAATTTGCTACAGTTTGAGCTTGAAAAAAATGTCGGTTTTACCCGTTTTGAAAATCAATTTAATTATTTGAATTCTTTGGATCATTCTTTAAAACCGGGAATTGTATCCGAGGTATCATCAGACTATTATTTCAATAACCCAAAAAGAGATTATATTTATGCTATATATGTAGTTTTACTTGTTATTGTCTGTGTAAGTTGTATATTTCCGATTGATTTGCAAAGCGGGATGGAGAATATTATACGCTGTACCTTTTTTGGAGAAAGGAAACTTTTTTACGTTAAAACACTTACAGCAACAATATTGTCAACTGTCATATTTATATGGATAAATTTTACCAAATATTTAAATCTTTTTGGTAAATACAAAATTTCGGACTTAAAACTGCCAGTTCAAAGTATTCAAAAATATGCCAATATAGAATATAAAATAAGCATTATAGGTTTAATCATTTTTGTCTCTATGTTAACCCTGATTGCTGTTGTTATGATGACTCAATTTATAATCTTAATGGCCCTTTTACTTAAAAAGCAATCACTGGTTATTATATGTTCATCGGTTATATTTCTGTTGCCTTTACTGCTTGGTTATGCAGGATTAGATACTATAAAATTTTTAAGTATCAGCAATGCGTTTCAGTTATATGAGACACTTGCAGATGATACCCTATCCTGGGCAAATGCCCTGTATTTTACGGCAGTAATTTTTATAACTATAGTCATAACTTTGATTAATAGAGTTATATATAACGGGGTCAGGCACCGGTAAATCAAGTCAAGGGATAATAAAGAGGCTTTAAGTTAATTAATAGGTATTCAGAAAGTTTACCTTTTAGAATGAAGCGTAAATTTATCGGGATTAACAGGGCGGTAAATATGAAAGTTTAAATGAAATATATATATTTATAAAAAGGATCTCCAAAAAGAGATTCTTTTTTTATTTTGCGCGGCCTGTTATAGACTAATAAAAAAAATCGAGGAAAAAATATTAATAATCAATATTAAGAATGACAAAGCTGACAGAAAAACCCGGTATCCTTGACTCATTATAAAGCTAAGTGCTATAATCATTATTGTATGTTACCAGATGAAACTATCCAATACAATCGGAGGAAGGCGATGAAAGTCAGTATAATCATACCCTATCATAAAGGTGAAGCATATTTAAGGGATTGCCTTGACAGTTTGGCTGAGCAAACTTATCGTGATTTGGAGGTAATTGTTGTCAGTGACCATGCACCCCAAAAAGATTTGGAATGTATTTCGGAATATAAAGACTTGATTCCTATAAAGTTATACCATTTGGATGACAATAAAACCGGTGTGGCTGCAGCAAGAAATATGGGCCTTGATGTGGCTACAGGTGATTATATATATTTTTTGGACAGTGACGATTATCTTTATGAAAACACAATTGAGGAATTGGTAAACGGGGCTCTTGAAAAAGATG
The DNA here is from genome assembly GCF_002904165.1 of Herbinix hemicellulosilytica. Lineage (GTDB taxonomy): Bacteria > Bacillota > Clostridia > Lachnospirales > Lachnospiraceae > Mobilitalea > Mobilitalea hemicellulosilytica. The sequence continues at coordinate 12,962 of NZ_CVTD020000006.1, forward strand.
ATGATATTGTTTACGGCAAGAAAAAGCCTACATGGTTTAAAAGAAGTATATATTTTATGAGATTGCAGGAACAGCAGGAAGCACAGGACCAGGAATTGGAAAGTGAAGAAAACGAACTGGAAGATCCTGAGTTAATGATGGAAGGAGATCAGAATGACAGTGACAAAGGTGAAGGATATGAAATTTTAAAGCAGGATAAGGAATATTTAGATAAGCTGGTTAAATCTGAGGAGTATATAAATGAGGATGAGCTTACGGAAGAAGAAAGACAGCTTCTGAAAGAAGCCAGAATCAGGATTGCCTATCGGATACTGGTAAGTAAAAGGAAAGGCGTTAGGAACATTTCCGTACTAAATATTCTTTTTAAGAGAAGCTTTATAGAAGAAAACAGGATAAGATTTCCGGAAAACCTGAAATATTTTTCGGATACTCCGTTTTTGATGGAAGCATTATCAAAAACCGAAAGAATTAAAAAGAAATTTACGGCATTATATGTTAAAAGAAAGCATAACGATGCCATTAATTTTCCTTCACTATCTCAGATAAAGGACCCCAACCGTTTTTATGAATTTATAGATGCTTATTATGAAACAGAGAAGCGGATACCTAAAAATTCCGATTTAATGATCAGATTCGAACATAAATATATCACATATTATGCAAAACTTTATGCTCCAAGACTTAAAAGAAGCAAAAACGACATATGGCGTAAAGACAACTTTATTATAATGAGCAAGCTTGTAAGCGGGATGAATCATGAGGTTATAAAAAGCCTAAGAGGTTATAAGCGCCGTATAATAAAAGCTTTGATTAAACAGGATATTAACAAATCTTTACGCATAGTAAAAATGCATTTGGGTTACAGAAAACTAAAAAAGATTTTACGCAGTAAGAAGGAACTGGGAAAGTTTTTATATATTCATGTATTCCTGAAAAAACCCATGATGCAAAACTGGATACTGTTTGAAAGCTTTTTCGGAAAAAATTATTCGGACAGTCCGAAATATATATACGAATACATTTCTGCAAATATGCCGGGTAAATATAAATGTATTTGGATTATTGACAAAAAGGGGACCAAGATTCCTTTCAGGCATAAGAAAATTAAGCGTTTTAGTCTGAGATACTATTACTATCTTGCCCGTTGCGGATATATGGTATTTAACAGCAGGCAGCCGGTATGGATGGTTAAAAGGGAAGGGAACGTATTTTTACAGACCTGGCACGGTACTCCCTTAAAGAAACTGGTGTTTGATATCGAGGATATAAATTCTGCTTCCCCTAAATATAAACAGCAGGTATACAAGCAGTCCAGAGCATGGGATTACCTGATAGCTGCCAATGCGTTCAGCAGTGAAACATTCAAACGGTGCTTTATGTTTGACAATACCATTCTGGAGACAGGATATCCGAGAAACGATATTCTTCATTCTCCGAATAAGGACCAGATTGCAGCCATTATAAAAAACAGGCTTAATATACCGAAAGACAAGAAAGTAATACTCTATGCTCCTACATGGAGAGACGATGAGTTTTACGATAAAGGGAAATACAAATTTGAACTTAAGCTTGATCTGGATTTAATGAAGCAGGAATTGGGTGATGAATACGTAGTATTGCTGCGTACACACTATTTTATAGCAGACTCCATAGATGTCCAACATTTTAAAGGTTTTGCATACAACGTAAGCAAGTATGATGATATATCCGAGCTTTACCTGATATCCGATATATTAATTACGGATTATTCATCGGTATTTTTCGATTATGCCAATTTAAAAAGGCCTATGCTGTTCTTTACTTATGATTTGGAGAAATACAGGGATGTCCTTCGTGGATTTTATATTGACATTGAAAAAGAAGTACCCGGGCCTTTGTTATTTACTACCGAAGAAGTGGTTGACAGCATAAAGAACATCGATTTAATTGAACAAAAATATAAATCAAGGTATGAAGAATTTTATGACAGATTTTGTGGCTGGGAAGATGGACAAGCCGCAAAGAAAGTGGTAGAATCGGTATTCAGGGATTAAAATGTTAAAATATTAGCAAACGGTGGCGATTGAATTGAGCAGTGCAATAAAAAACTTTAATAAGTATAAATATTTGTTAATGGAACTTACAAAAAAGAATATTAAGTTGAAATACAGACGATCCTATCTTGGAATATTATGGACACTTTTAGAGCCGATTCTAACGACTATTGTATTAACCATTGTTTTTATAAATTTCCGTGGGAAGTCGGATCATACATTTCCGATATATATTTTGACAGGAAGGCTTTTATATTCATTCTTTTCCCATGCAACAAAGCAAGCTATGAAATCAATACGCAGCAACAGCGGTATGATTAAAAAGGTATATGTACCTAAGTACATTTATCCTCTATCCAATATTTTATCTTCATATGTTATTTTTGCCATATCACTGTTAGTGCTGCTTGGTGCCATGTTTATATTTAAAGTATATCCGACTAAGTATATATTGTACTCTTTTATCCCGTTAACCTTAATTTTTATACTTAGCCTAGGATTCGGTATGATCTTGGCAACACTGGCCGTATTTTTCAGGGATATGGAATATTTGTGGGATGTTACTCTTATGCTGATTATGTATACAGCCGCCATATTCTACGATGCAGCAAAAATTAAAGACCAGTGGGTATTTTATTGTAATCCTATTTACCACATAATTGTCAATTTCAGAAACTGTATTTATGGGCATCCGATTGATATGCTGGCTTTAAAAATTTCTATGGCTTATAGCTTTGCGGCATTAATTATAGGAATAATATTGTTTTACCGTAAACAGGATAAATTTATATTGTATATCTAGTAATTTAATTTTAATAATCGGATATGGAGGAAACCGTGGGTAAGGAAGTTGTAAAGGTTGAAAATGTCAGTATGAAATTCAACCTTATGGAAAATAAAGTTGATAATTTGAAAGAATATGTTATAAAACTGATAAAAAATGAATTAAGATACCAGGAATTTTGGGCATTAAAGGATATATCCTTTACGGTTAATAAAGGAGACCGACTTGGTATTCTCGGTTTGAACGGTGCAGGTAAAAGTACTCTTCTTAAAATTATTGCGGGAGTTCTGAAAGCTACTGAAGGAAAAGTTACCGTAAAAGGAAAGATTGCTCCGCTTTTGGAACTGGGGGCCGGTTTTGACCCTCAATATACCGGTGCGGAGAATATTTACCTGTATGGAGCCGTATTGGGATATCCTAAAGATTTTATTCGGGAAAAATACGATGAAATAGTGGAATTTTCCGAACTGGGTGAATTTATTCATGTTCCGGTAAAAAATTATTCTTCCGGTATGAAAGCAAGATTGGGATTTGCCATAGCGACAATAGTTGAACCCGATATCCTTATTCTTGATGAAGTCCTTTCCGTAGGCGATGCCAAGTTCAGAAAAAAGAGCGAGAAGCGGATAATGGATATGTTCGATAAAGGAGCCACTGTCCTTTTTGTATCCCATACCATTGAGCAGGTTATGGCAATTTGCAACCGGGCGATTATTTTGGATAACGGAAGTCTGGTAGCCTGCGGGCCTGCAGAGGAAGTATGTAAAATTTACGAAGAAAAGTTTATAGAAAGAGAATCCGGGGTTATGAAACCCAGAAAGGAAAAGGACGGTAAGGCAAAGAAAAAGAAGAAAAAGAAAACCGTTAATGTTGAGATTAGTGATGAAATTGGCATAGACCCGGAAAAAAAGATAAGCAAGGATAACGATAAAAAGTCAGATGAAGTATATATTATAGCTGAAAATAAGTCAGATGTATTATCAGAATTTATGACGGAAAATGCATCGGAAAATACCGAAAATAAATCGGAAGGTATAGCAGAAACTGTACCAAACAGTATATCAGATAATATAACAAATAATATATCAGATAATAATTGATATAAAATTGGTAATATAGCAGAATATACATTGATTTAGCTTATGAAGCAATTTATAATGATATTAAAATTAATGGTATAACTGTTGCATCCATTATACAGACAAAGGAGGGACATTCTCCATTACGGAGAATTAAAAATAATGAAGAAGGTAATAACTTACGGAACATATGATTTACTGCATGTAGGGCATATTAATTTGTTAAGAAGAGCCAAAGCCTTAGGCGATTATCTGATTGTGGCTCTGTCAACAGATGAGTTTAATGCGATTAAGAATAAGAAAGCGTATTACAGCTATGAAGACCGTAAAATTATTCTTGAATCAATCCGTTATGTAGACGAGGTTATTCCTGAAAGAAACTGGGAGCAAAAAATTCAGGATATTCTTGACCATAAAGTGGATGTGTTTGTTATGGGCGATGACTGGCAAGGCAAATTTGATTTCCTGAAAGATTATTGTGAAGTTGTATACCTACCGAGAACGGAAGGAATATCCACAACAAAAATAAAGGAAGACTTATATAATAAAAAACTTACCAAATAAATGAAAGGTAAGGTTATTCGGTATGGCGTTAATAAAACAGATGGTATTGGCTTTTTATAAAGTACTTACAAGGATTCTCCCTATAAATAAAAAAATTATACTTTTTGAGAGCAATTTGGGCAGAAATTATACAGGGAACCCTAAGGCAATTTATGAAGAAATGATTCGCAGGGGACTGGATAAAAAATACCGCTGTTATTTTATACTGGAGGATATGCAGACTGAAATACCGGGAGCGGCTAAAAAGATTAAAAGAAACCGGTTCCGGTATTTTTTTTATTTTGCTATAGCCGGTACCTGGATAAGCGATTCCAGATTTCCAAAGTACATCATTAAAAGAAAAGGATGTACCTATATACAGACTTGGCACGGGACACCTTTAAAGAAGCTGGCTTTGGATATGGATGCTGTATATATGGCAGGAGAAACCGATATTAATGAGTATAAAAAGAATTTTTATGAAAATGCTCAAACATGGGATTACCTCATTTCTCAGAATTCATATTCAACACAGATATTTAAAAGGGCTTTTGGCTTTAATAAAGAAATACTTGAAATAGGTTATCCCAGAAATGATATTCTTTTTCATAAAAATAATAAAAACGATATAGAAAAATTAAAAGAAATGCTTGGTCTTCCAAAAGACAAGAGGATAATTTTATATGCACCCACCTGGAGGGATAATGAGTTTTATGGCAACGGAAGATATAAATTCAACCCCAGGATTGACTTTTCCCTGCTTATGAAGGAGCTAAAAGAAGATACCGTAATGATAGTAAAATATCATTATTTGGTCATGGATCAGATTGATTGGTCACCCTACCGAGGTTTTATATATACTTATGACATGAGTTATGATATTTCCATGTTATATCTGGTTTCCGATATGCTTATAACGGATTATTCATCGGTTATGTTTGATTACAGCATATTAAAACGGCCTATGCTGTTTTACTGCTATGACCTTGAAGAATACAAGAACACCTTAAGAGGATTTTATTTTGACTTTATTAATGATGCACCGGGTCCAGTGGTGGAAACAACGGAAGAATTAATAAAAGCCGTAAAAGTATATGATTATGATTTATATAAAGAAAAGTATGAGGCTTTTTGCAGGAAATTTAATCATGCTGATGATGGAAAGGCGTCTAAAAAAGTTGTTGATCTTATTTTAAAAACCGCGCCTTTAAAGTAATTTCTTGAATATTGGGAATAAGAAAGTCGTGGGATTATTATGGTAAAGACTGTAGGATACATTTTATTTGCGCTTGTTTACTACATATGCAGGCTCTTTCCCGTTCAAAACAGAAGGGTTTTTTGCATTATGACCCATGATGACGGTGCTTGCAGCAATGTTAGGCTTATTGAAAAGGAAATGGAAAAATTAAATAAAGGTTTCCGGTTTGACAGGGTTACAAAAAGAGATGTGGAAGCCGTAAAAAATTTAAGTCATGTATTAAATTTTTTCTTCATAAAACCTTATCAATTGGCCAGGGCTAAGATTATTTTAATGGATAATGTTTTTCTTCCCATGGCTTATTTCAGGGTAAAAAAGAATGTAAAAGTAGTGCAGCTTTGGCATGGAACCGGTACAATCAAGAAGTTCGGCCAGGATGTAAATACCGGAAGGTTAAAAGTGCTGGAAGCAAGGGCTAACAGAAACATAACCCATCTTATTGTGAATAATAAGAGTACGGCAAAACTTTATTCCAAAGTGTTCGGGGTAGGTATTGACAGGGTGTATCCGACAGGCCTTCCAAAGACAGATGATATTCTCTATCGTTTATGGAAGACCGAAAGGTCGGGAGTAAACAGCGATAAAAGTTATATATACGACAAATATAATATTCCGCCTGATAGAAAACTTATATTATATGCACCGACTTTTAGGGATGACAATTTAAGTTCAGATATGACTTTATATCAGGTAAAAGAGTTGGCAGAACAACTTCCGAAAGATTTTGCCCTTGGACTTAGATTGCATCCATATGTTGCCCGTCTGGCAGCAAAAAGTGACTTGAAGAATGTTTATGATTTTTCATACGAAAAAGACTTGCACTCCCTTATTATGGCTGCCGATGTTTTGGTTACAGATTATTCATCCATAATTTTTGAATACTGCATTACACAAAAACCGATGATTTTCTTTGCCTACGATTTGGAGAAATTCTCAGATAAAGGCCGGGGCTTTTATGAGGATTATAAAAGCTATGTGCCGGGGCCTGTAGCAGAAACAGCCCCGGAAGTCATTGATATTATAAGAGAAGAAAAATACCAGATTGATAAAATCAGAAAATTTAATGCCGAAAACTTCCCTTACCTTGACGGGATGGCAACCAAGAGAATTATTAAGCTGATACTGGACAAATAAAAAATCTGCGTAAAACCTAAAGACTGCGATATGCAAAGGCATTTGCAATAAGCATATCATACATGGTCTTCAGGTATACGCAGATTTTATTATATCTTAATATATCATTTTAATGTACGATAATTAGTATACCGATATATAATTCTAAATACTTGCAATCAATAAGCTAATGCTTATATACTTATATACTTAAATTAATATCATTATTAATAAGCATTTTTATTTATAAATCCTTTAAAGATAGTTAGAAACATGATTTTAAAATCAAAACCCAGAGACCAGTTTTCTATATAATACAAATCATGTTCTATCCTCTTGGTTATTGACGTATCCCCTCTGTAACCGTTTATCTGAGCCCAGCCGGTAAGTCCGGGCGGAACCTGATGCTTTATCATATATCTGGGTATAACTTCTTTGAATTTTTCCACGAACTGAGGGCGTTCAGGCCTTGGGCCGACTATGCTCATTTCGCCTTTTAATATATTAAAAAGCTGTGGAAGTTCATCGAGGCTTGTCCGCCTTAAAAATTTACCGATACCGGTTACTCTCGGGTCATTGGGTTTGGTCCAGCCTTTTGCCTCTTCTTCTTCTGTCTGTATTCTCATGGTCCTGAATTTATACATTTTGAAAGTCTTATTATGTTTACCTACTCTCACCTGAGAGAAGATAACAGGGCCTTTTGAAGTCAGCTTAATTAAAAGGGCTATAATCAGCATTGGGATTGCGCATATTATTATGCCTATTAATGATCCGACTATGTCAACAATTCTTTTGGTTATCCAGTTGAAAGTATTGCTTAAAGGTACATTTCTGATATTAATAACAGGAAGTCCATACAAATCCTCCGTATACGGCTTAGTTGGGAAAAAGCTATAGTAGTCAGGTATAAATTTGGTATGAACCCCGGATTTTTCACAGGTGGCAACTACTTTCTCCAGATGTTCATATTCCTTAAGATTTAATGTAATAGCTATTTCGTCAAGATTCATTTTGGTTAGATATTCGTCAAGCTGATTAAGTTTCCCTATGACCGGCACTTTTTTATACCTGGTGCCTATTTCCATGGTATCATCCAAAATACCGTGTATATAATATCCCCATTGGGGGTTGGCAAATATGCGGTCAATATAGGCTTCGGCAGCACGGCTGTAGCCTACCAAAATAACATGCTTAAGATTGTAACCTTTCCTTCGCACAACTTTTAAACCGTAGGCGATGGACATCCTGACCGCCGTACACAGGAGTATATTAATTACAGTAAATATACCGAGAAAGTATCTGGAGATATTGAATTCTTTCCTTAAATATAAATAAAAGAGGTAAAATGCCATTCCAAAAAAGTTTGAGTAAGTTATATGAAAGAATTCTGTCCATTTTTTCTTTACCCGTTTAGGAGTATATAGTTTAGCCTGATTATATATTATAAGATATAGCGGCAGAATAATGTAAAGACATTTGCGAATATATACATATAAAGGATAATAGGTACCCTTTTCTACTTTAAACAGGCTTAGCTTAGTAAGGACACTGTAAAACCTGAAATAATATGAAATCAAAAACGAGACTACAATTATAGTGGCATCTATTAATATATGGAGCCTATTTAGCGTTTTTTGATTGTCCTTAATCACAACTTAACCCTCCCTAGGTTAAAATGTTTGTTTTTGGTTATATATGAGCCTATTTATTATAATACATTAATAAGTCTATTTGAACAATATGATTTTTACAGAAACAGTATTTCTTCACATTCTTTACACAAAATGATGTTATATTAACTAAAAAGGAACAGGAAAGGAGCAGATGTATGGATTTCTATAACCAAAACGGTGATTACGATAACCCAAATAAAATAGATAATGAAGAAAATAATAATAGTCAGGATAATAAACCTGAATACAGTTTTTGGGCTGAGAATATGTCATCTTCGACAGGTACCGGGTATAATTATTACCATCATATACCCCGATATGAAGAAAAACCGCAAAAGAAAAAAGGTGCAAAAAAAGTTTTTGGCTTTTTGGCAAAAGCGCTATTGTTCGGAATACTGGCCGGGGCTACATTTATAGGAGTCCAGTTCCTTTACTATAAACTTAACCCCAATGCTTTTCAAAATCATGAAAGTTATATTATCGGATCGGCCGACGGCAATGTACGCACAAAACTTAAAGTAGCAAGTACGGACCTTGGGAAGGTAAATTCGGTTCCGGAATCGTCAGTTATGAAAGTGGCCGAAGAAACATTGCCGTCAATAGTATCTATTACCAGTGTATCTACTAGCACCAACTGGTTTGGTATTGAGATTCCGAGCGGGGGAAGCGGTTCGGGTATAATTGTCGGTAAAGATGAGAAAGAACTTCTTATAGCTACAAACAATCATGTTGTAGACGGAACAGACAAGATAACGGTAACATTCATAGACGATACAGAGGCCAATGCGGTAATAAAAGGAACAGATGCTACCGCAGACCTGGCAGTTCTGACAGTTGATTTATCTGAACTGGAAAAAAGTACTCTTGATGCAATTAAGGTTGCCAAGCTGGGTAATTCTGATGATGTTAAAGTCGGTGAAATGGCAATAGCAATAGGCAATGCTATGGGATACGGACAATCTATTACGGTCGGATATATCAGCGCAAAGGACAGGAAAGTAGAGATTTCAGACAATTACAGTTATAAAACTATGGTACTGCTTCAGACAGACGCGGCCATAAACCCCGGCAACAGCGGAGGAGCTTTGCTGAATGTAAATGGTGAAGTAATAGGCATAAATACGGTTAAGTTTGCCGATTACAAGGTTGAAGGTATGGGGTATGCAATTCCTATATCAAAAGCTATTCCTATTATAAATGAGCTTATGAGCCGGGAGATTCTGGCTCCGGAAGAACAAGGTTTTCTTGGAGTTACTACTACGGACGTAACGGAAGACGTTTCAGAAAGATTCAGGATACCTGTAGGGGTATATATAACAAGTGTAGTAAAAGGAAGCCCTGCTGAAAAAGCTGGATTGAAAGAAGGAGACGTCATAAAATATATAAATGACATAGAGATTACGTCAGCCGTTCAGCTGAAAGAACTGGTTTCAAGTATCCGAGCAGGCACTGAGGTTGAAATTAAATACATGCGTCATATAGACGGAGGGTATAAGGAACAGACCGTTAAGACAATCCTTGGGTCAAGAAGCGAAATAAATAACTGACATTAGAATTATTAAATTTCGTATTTGGGTTTCCATAGGACTGACTTGTTTAGCAGGCAGTAAGATATGGAAACCCTTATGTTATATAAAATCAAAGAAATATTATTGTATGAAAAAAATATATACGTTATACTATATAAAAATAATTATGTATATCTTGATTATTTTAAATAAATGACATTTATACAGAAAGGGTCGAAAGATAAGATGAGCAGCAATAAGGACAATTTTAATGATAAAATCAATAATATAGAAAATAATAACGATAAAAAAGATAATAACAATAATGATGAGGAAGTATGCTATATATGCAAAAGGCCTGCAAGTGTTGCAGGTAAGATTCTGCATATTCCGAACTATATACATATATGTGCGGACTGTATGCAGAAAACCTTTGATTTAATCAATAACAACGATAATCCATATTTTAACATGATAGGTTTTCCTCCTGTTATGCTCGGGGTATCGGACATAAGCAATATCGGTAAGGCAAGCAACCCGAAAGAAAAAACCGATGAAGACTTAAAGGAAGAAACCGCTGCTTTTGACAGAAGCAAGATTCCTGCCCCGCATATAATCAAGGCAAAGCTGGACGAATATATTGTCGGACAGGAACATGCCAAAAAAGTCATATCGGTTGCGGTATACAACCATTACAAAAGAATAAGCAAAGGGGCACCTAAAGACGTTGAAATAGAAAAATCCAATATGCTTATGATAGGTCCGACCGGATGCGGAAAAACTTATTTGGTTAAAACCCTGGCAAAACTACTGGATGTTCCTTTAGCCATAGCCGATGCCACATCCTTAACTGAAGCCGGATATATAGGTGATGACGTAGAAAGTGTCATCTCAAAATTGCTGGCGGCTGCGGGCAATGACGTAAAAAAGGCCGAGAGGGGAATAGTATTTATAGACGAGATCGACAAAATCGCAAAAAAACGCAATACAAACGGACGGGACGTAAGCGGCGAATCCGTTCAGCAGGGGCTTCTTAAACTGCTTGAAGGAAGCAATGTTGAAGTACCGGTTGGAGCATCATCAAAAAATGCAATGGTACCTCTTAAGACAGTTAATACCGAGAATATTTTGTTTATTTGTGGAGGAGCATTTCCGGATCTGGAAAAAATAATTAAGGCAAGACTTAATAAACAAAGTTCAATCGGTTTTACGGCCGATCTTAAGGATAAATACGATGATGATGCAAATATCTTGCAGAAAGTAACTTTGGATGACCTAAGAGAATACGGAATGATACCGGAATTCCTGGGCAGACTCCCGATTTTATGTACTTTTGAAGGCATTACCAGAGAAATGATGATAAAGGTATTAAAAGAGCCAAGAAATGCTATTATCAAGCAATATCAAAGCCTGCTTGCTATGGATGAGGTGGAATTAAGTTTTGAGCCGGAGGCATTGGAAGCTATATCGGAAAAAGCTTTGGAGAAGAAAACAGGGGCCAGAGCCTTGAGGGCTATTTTGGAAGAGATAATGCTTGATATCATGTACGAAATCCCGAAGGATGACAATATTGGACGGGTAATAATAACAAAAGATTTTATTGAAGGCAAAGGTGTTCCGGTTATAGAGATGAGAAGGGTTTCAGATCAGAAGCGTATAGCATCATGTAACTGATATTTTGTCAATATAGGGCGAAAATATTTGAATCTTCATGCTTGTCATGGAAATTTACTTTATAATATAATTTAGCTGTAAGAGGATGTATTTTATTTCTGCTTTCTAAGCAATTAAAAATTTGGTATAAATGGCACAATACTGATGCATAACTTTTATTAAAATGCTTGCAGGCAGGAAGAGCTTGCAAGCTTTTAGAGATTAACGGGAAATTTGAATTGAAACCAATAAAAATTTTTTTAAAAGAATTGGAGGAATGCTATGGATAACAGACAGGCCCCTGAAATCGACGGTGTATTAAGAAAACATATGATCAGAGTACCGAAAGAAATAGATGCAGCCATCGGAATAAGAATTTTCGGTAAACTAATCCGATCCATTGTTTTTTCCACAGATGTAGCTATCATACGTAACTGCAATGCCAATGCAGTCATTGCCGTATATCCGTTTACACCACAGCCGATTATTTCACATTCAATAATAACTTGTTCCGATGTTCCTGTATTTTGTGGTGTTGGAGGCGGGACAACCACAGGACACCGAGTGGTTAACCTGGCTGAGCACGCTGAATTTCAGGGGGCTGCAGGGGTAGTATTAAATGCACCGACTCCGAATGAAACCATAAAAATGCTTAAAGAACGCATAGACATTCCTATAATTATTACTGTGGTGTCAGACAGGACCGATATTCAAAGCCGCTTAGACAGCGGGGTATCCATATTAAATGTATCGGCAGCTTCAAAGACACCTGAGATAGTAAGAAAAATAAGAAGAGATTTCCCTAATGTGCCTATTATAGCAACAGGCGGCCCTACGCCTGAAACTATTATGGAAACCATAGAAGCAGGTGCCAATGCAATCACTTATACTCCCCCGACTAATGCCGAAATTTTTAAAGCCCTAATGAATAAATACAGGGCAGAATTTTAATATAATTAACCAAACATAAAAAAAGGCCGATAACGGGGAGGTTTAGTATGTTTAAATGGGATAGATTATTGAGAATGAAAAAAGAAAAGAGCATTTACTTAAAAAATCTTGATGAAGATTTGCATGACTTTGATTGGCAGAAGGAATTGGCAGATAAGGCTGATCAGAAAGATAAGAACGGTGAAGAGAATGAAATAGTTGAGATAGAAATTCTTCCAGCGAAAATCATATGTCCGGATTGCGGAGGCATTACTTTGGAGGGCTTGGATTTTTGCGACAAGTGCGGAGGCGAACTCTAAATTTATATTATTCTAAATATTTGTTGACAAATCAAATATTCAAGGTTATTATAGAGTCTATAAAATAAGACGTTCGAAATGTAAGACAGAAAAATCTGTCAAATCATAGGGAACGTCTTATTTATACAATTAACAGGTCAACGAATTAATACGTTAAAGCGGCATATTGTTCTAGACCTAAAACAAGTGGGAGGGATTTATATGAAAAAGAGAATGTTAAGTCTTTTGTTGGTATTAAGCATTGTGATTGTTGGTTTGGCAGCTTGCGGCAAAAAAGACGATACATCAGGATCTAATGATAGCGGCAAGCAGCAAAGTGAGCAGACTCAAGATAAGGGAGAAGCCCAGGATAAGGAAGAAACTCAGGATGATGCTCAAAATGATTCGGATGTAAAGAAATTCTACATAGGAGGAATTGGGCCTATAACAGGTCCTGCAGCGGTTTACGGACAACATGTTAAAAACGCTGCGGAAATTGCAGTTAAGGAGATAAATGAGGCAGGCGGAATTAACGGGGCACTTATTGAGTTCAGGTTTGAAGATGATGAACATGACCCTGAAAAATCCGTAAATGCTTATAATACTCTGAAAGACTGGGGTATGCAGATTCTTATGGGTACAGTAACCTCCAACCCCAGCAATGCTGTAAAAGAGGAAACTTATAGAGACAATATGTTCATGCTTACTCCTTCGGCTTCAGCTCCCGAAGTAGTTCAGTATGACAACGCATTCCAGGTTTGCTTTACAGATCCTAACCAGGGTATCGCATCTGCTCAGTATATTGCAGAACATAATTTGGCTTCCAAGGTAGCCGTAATTTATAACAGTTCCGACGTTTATTCCACAGGTATTTATGAAAAATTTGCAGCGGAAGCTAAAAATCATTCATTTGAAATTGTTGCAGCCGAAGCGTTTACGGATGACAGCAATTCCGATTTTAATGTACAGTTAAATAAGGCAAAGGCTGCCGGTGCGGAACTGGTATTCCTTCCTATTTATTATGAAGAAGCTACTTTGATTTTAACTCAGGCAAATGCCATGGATTATAAACCGATTTTCTTCGGATGCGATGGCCTTGACGGAATTCTCGGTGTTGAAAACTTTGACGCATCCCTGGCAGAAGACGTTATGCTTCTGACACCTTTTGCGGCCGACGCTCAGGATGAAAAAACACAGAATTTTGTTAAGAAATTTGAAGAATTGCATGGTGTTACTCCTAACCAATTTGCAGCAGATGCTTATGATGCTATCTATATCATCAAAGCTGCTATTGAAGAGAGCGGAGTGACCCCTGATATGAGCGTATCAGAGATTTGCGAAGGCTTAAAAGCGGCTATGACTAAGATTACATTTGACGGACTTACCGGTGCAGGCATGACCTGGACAGCATCCGGTGAAGTTAACAAGCAACCTATGGCAGTAGTAATTAAAGAAGGAAAATATGTTTCAGTTGATTAATGTGTTGCAAAAAATTTAAAATCGAATCTTAAACAAAATATAGGATACGGAAACATACAGACGGATCTAAAAATCCTGCTGTATGTTTCTTGTATTCATAGACCTTTTAGCAATATATGGATTAAATATGATAATATGTTGTAACATATTTTTTGCTGTGTTAAAATAATGTAACTAATATTAAAAATGCATGTTTTGCATGCTTAACGGGGGTAAAGATGAATTTTCTAACACATTTGTTAAACGGAATAAGCCTGGGAAGTGTATATTCTATTATTGCTCTGGGCTATACAATGGTATACGGAATAGCAAAAATGATAAACTTTGCCCATGGCGATGTAATCATGGTAGGCGGCTTTATTATATTTACTCTTATGAGTACTTTAGGACTTAATCCTTTCTTTTCTGTATTAGCTGCTATGATTGTCTGTACTTTACTGGGAATGACGATTGAACGGATTGCGTATAAACCCCTTCGAAAGGCCCCTTCATTGGCAGTTTTGATTACAGCTATAGGTGTAAGTTATCTTCTTCAAAATCTGGCACTTCTTATTTACGGAGCCGAATCAAAATCATTTACGTCGGTTATTCCGGTTAAAGCATTGTCATTATTTGACGGCAGACTTAGCATATCCGGTGAAACTTTGGTTACAATCCCGCTTTGCATCGTAATTATGATTGGACTTAATTTTTTTATAAAGAAATCCAAAACCGGCCGCGGTATGATTGCGGTATCGGAAGATAAAGAAGCAGCGGTTTTAATGGGTGTGAATGTAAATAAAACCATAGCGATTACATTTGCGATCGGATCTGCTATTGCTGCGATTGGAAGTGCTTTGATGTTTTCGGCGTATCACAATCTTTCACCCACCTCGGGGGCCATGCCGGGTATAAAGGCATTTGTTGCCGCAGTCTTTGGAGGAATTGGTTCAATTCCCGGTGCCATGATCGGCGGAATTTTGCTTGGTGTAATTGAGATATTAAGCCGTGCATATATTTCCACACAGCTGGGAGATGCCATAGTATTTCTGATACTTATTGTTGTGCTTCTGGTGAAGCCGACCGGAATTCTTGGCAGAAAGATTCAAGAGAAAGTGTAGGTGGGTGCAATGAAATCAAAAATGCTGAAAATAAACAAATCTGCCCGTTCTTCCATCATAACCGTTGGTATGATTTTGATAGCATATATTATATGTCAGGCTTTGATTGTAACGGGCAATATGTCAAACCTTCTTCAAAATTTGTTAGTTTCTATGTGCTATTATGCTATTATGGCAGTATCCTTAAATTTGACCGTTGGATTCCTCGGACAACTAAGCCTCGGGCATGCAGGTTTTATGTGTCTGGGTGCCTTTGCCGGAGCAATTTTTTCAAAATGCACCGTAAATGCAATTCAAAATACATTTATCCGCTTTACTCTGGCGATTCTTTTAGGGGCAGTGGTAGCGGGACTCTTTGGAATATTTATCGGTACGGTTGTTTTAAGGTTAAGAGGAGACTATCTGGCAATTGTAACTTTGGCATTCGGTGAAATAATAAAGAATGTTCTTAATGTTCTATATATAGGCTATGACAGTAAAGGTATTCATTTATCGATGAAAGATGCCATATCTCTGAATCTGGAAGATGGAGGCATTGTTCTTGTTAAGGGAGCTCAAGGTATCTCCGGTACACCAAGAGATGCAACCTTTACCGTAAGTGTAATTTTACTTTTAATAACATACTTAATTATAGTAAATTTGGTAAATTCCCGTTCAGGACGGGCTATAATGGCCATAAGGGATAACAGCATTGCTGCAGAGTCTGTGGGTATTAATATTACAAAATATAAAATACTTGCCTTTTCTATATCTGCCGCTTTGGCAGGGATCGCAGGAGTTTTGTATTCACACAACATAGCTACTGTTCAATCTTCTAAGTTCGGCTATAATCTGTCTATTATGATACTGGTTTTTGTAGTGCTTGGCGGCATGGGAAACTTGCGCGGTTCGATTATTTCTGCGGTATTGCTGACTTTACTTCCCGAATATTTGCGTTTCTTAAGAGACTATCGTATGCTGATTTATTCCATTGTACTTATTGTTATGATGTTGTATAACTGGGCACCGGCATGTGTGGCATGGCGTAATAAATTATCTTCCAACTTGGCCGCAATGCTAAAGAAATCAAAGAAGGAGGAGCTGTAATATGGAAATGCTGAAAGTTAAAAATTTAAGTATCTCCTTTGGAGGTTTGCATGCGGTCGATTCGTTCAGCATCACTGTTAATAAAGGGGAATTATACGGGCTTATAGGGCCAAACGGTGCCGGCAAAACAACGGTTTTTAACCTTCTTACCGGTGTATATAAACCGGATATGGGCCAGATTATTTTGGACGGCAAGAATATAACGGGGCTCAGTCCTGTTGAAATAAATAAGGCCGGAATTGCAAGAACGTTTCAAAACATAAGATTATTTAAGAACTTGTCAGTACTTGATAATGTAAAAATCGGCCTTCATAATAATTACAATTATTCTACGATTTCAGGAATATTTAGACTGCCTTCATATTTTAGAACCGAAAAGCGCATGAATGAAAAAGCCTATGAGATTCTGGAAGTATTCGGACTTGATAAAGAAGCCGACATTCTTTCGGCAAATCTACCTTACGGAAAACAAAGAAAACTTGAAATAGCAAGAGCTCTGGCAACAAATCCCAAGCTGCTTTTGCTGGATGAGCCTGCAGCCGGTATGAACCCGGCTGAGACTGAGGAGCTTATGGAAACGATTACCATTATAAGGAAGAAGTATGATCTTACAATACTTCTGATTGAGCATGACATGAAACTGGTAGCCGGAATCTGTGAGAAGATATTTGTTCTTAATTTCGGTACGGAACTGGCCAACGGACTTCCCCAGGATGTGTTAAATAATCCTGAAGTAATTAAGGCATATTTGGGTGAATAAAATTCGTAAACTCAACGAAAAACGAAATCGGAATATTTATTGTCTGTATTTAAGGCTATTTTGCAGATGTTAAAATATTTTCATTTATTATAAGCAGAATCGATTTCTTATTAAGAAAATATTCTTCATATTTAAAAAGAAGAAAATTTTTCTTAAAAAGAAAATTCTTCCGGTAGCAAATATAAATCCTTAATAAAATAAAGGAGAATTATCGAATGTTAGAAGTTAAAAATTTGCAGGTTTATTATGGTGTCATTCAGGCAATCAAAGGAGTTTCTTTCAGAGTAGAAGAAGGAGAAATAATTGCTTTAATAGGTGCCAACGGTGCGGGTAAGACCACGATTTTACAGACAATCTCAGGATTAATAGCCGCAAAACAGGGTGAAATTTTATACGGTGGAGTTGACCTTCAAAAGATACATCCCCATAAAATTGTAGCCATGGGTATAGCTCATGTACCGGAAGGCAGGAGGGTTTTTTCACAGCTTACCGTATATGAAAATCTTTTGATGGGAGCTTATACAAGAACCAATAAAGATGAGATTGAAGAAACCTTGGAACAGGTTTTTACAAGATTCCCCAGACTGAAAGAACGAAAAAATCAGATGGCCGGTACCTTAAGCGGCGGAGAACAACAGATGCTGGCTATGGGACGGGCTCTTATGTCAAAACCCAAAATAATATTAATGGATGAGCCTTCTATGGGCTTGTCACCCATTCTTGTAGAAGAGGTATTTGATATAATTAAAAGCATAAACAAGAGCGGCACTACGGTTCTTTTGGTTGAACAGAATGCAAAGAAAGCCTTATCTATTGCTAACCGTGCATATGTACTTGAAACCGGTAATATTGTTTTAGAGGGCGACGCAAAAGAACTGATGAATAACGAATCGGTAAAAAAAGCATATTTGGGTGAATAAATTACCGGCATTTAAAAATATAAATAAATAGATTTCAACATAAAAAGGCATCGCCAACTGTAATTAGGGGCTAAGCCGACTATTGGGAAGGTGAAATGTATGAAAAAGTTTGTTATTACTGTTGCCAGAGGATACGGCAGCGGGGGAAGAACCATCGGCAGGATGCTGGCCGAGGAATTGGGGATTTCATTCTATGACCGTGAATTACTAAGGCTTGCTTCGGATGACAGCGGTATAAACGAGGAGCTGTTTGCAAAAGCTGACGAACAGCTTAAAAAGAGCCTGCTTTTTAAAATAGCAAAGAAAGCTTATAAAGGAGAACTAATTCCTCCCGACAGCGATGATTTTGTTTCCAACGAAAATTTATTTAACTATCAGGCAAAGATAATTAAAGAACTTGCACAACAGGAATCTTGTGTGATAGTCGGAAGGGCAGCAGATTATATTCTGAAAGATTTTAACAATGTGGTTAAGGTGTTTGTCCATGCACCCCTTGATGACTGCATAAAGACTCTTAAAGAAATGACCGGAAAATCTGAAAAAGAGCTGGAAAAGCAGATTATTTCTATAGATAAACGCAGGGCCGAGTATTATAAATATTTTACCGGAAGAAACTGGAATGATGCCAGAAATTACGATTTGTGCCTAAACAGCAGCCAGTTGGGCTTCAGAAAATGTGTGGATATAGTAAAGGCTTATCTGGATATTCGCTTCCGGTAAATTTGGATTTGGCCGGATATAACTATTTATAGAAAGAAGGAATACTATGATTTCGGAAAAGATGATCGGCTTTGTCAAAAACAGTTCTATAATTCGGGCTATGTTTGAAGAGGGAAAACGGCTTGACGAAATTTACGGCGCCGAAAATGTATATGATTTCAGCCTGGGAAATCCGAGTGTCGAGCCGCCGTTAAATATAAAGGAGGCATTGATAAGCGTACTGAACGAAGAAGAGCCAAATCTTGTTCACGGCTATATGAACAATTCCGGTTATATTGATGTACGGGAAAAGATAGCATTATCGCTCAATAAAAAATTTAATACAAATCTTAGCCATGAAAATATTGTAATGACTGTCGGAGCTGCAGGAGGTCTAAATGTAATTTTAAAATCCCTGCTAAATCCCGGGGACGAAGTTGTTACGTTTGCCCCTTTTTTCGGTGAATACCGCAATTATGTAAGCAACTATGACGGCATATTGGTAGTAGTACCTCCAAACTGCGAAACATTTCAACCTAATCTCAATGAATTTGAAAAAAGGATAACAGGTAAAACAAAGGCAGTTATTGTAAATTCGCCCAATAATCCCACCGGAGTTGTATATTCGGAAGACACGATCCGAAAACTTGCTGAAATCCTTAATAAAAAGCAGCAGGAATATAATACATCAATTTATCTTATATCCGACGAACCGTACAGGGAACTGGTTTATGACAATACGGAAGTTCCTTATCTTACAAAATATTATAAAAATACTATTGTTGTGTATTCATACAGTAAATCGCTGTCGCTTCCGGGTGAAAGAATAGGATATCTGGTTATACCTTCCGAAACAGACGACTATGAAGACTTGGTTGCTGCTGCCAATGTGGCTACGCGCATTTTAGGATTTGTCAATGCCCCGTCACTTATCCAAAGAGCCGTTGCAAGATGCCTTGATGTCCAGGTAGATGTGGAAGTATATAACCGGAACAGGGAACTGCTTTATAACAGTCTTATGTCGTATGGCTACGAATGTGTAAAGCCGCAGGGAGCTTTTTATCTCTTTGTAAAAGCCCTGGAAGAGGACGACAAAAAATTTGCTCAGGCGGCAAAGAAATATAACATATTAATTGTTCCTGGTTCATCTTTTGATTGTCCGGGGTATGTAAGGATTGCATATTGCGTGGATTATGATATGATCAAACGTTCCTTGCCGGGCTTTAAAAATCTGGCCAGGGATTATGGGAGGTTAAAAGATTGAGCGAAGAGAATGTGAGAGCTTGGGAGAAGTATATCCGGCGGGTAAAACCTTATGTCCCGGGAGAACAGACTAAGGATAAATCGGTTATTAAGCTTAACACCAACGAGAATCCTTTTCCTCCGGCTCCGGGAGTATTGGAAGCACTAAAAAACATGGATGCGGACAACCTTCGTATGTATCCGGATCCTTCAATCGGGCTTCTTGTCGAAGAACTGGCCAAGTTCTATGGAGTGGATAAAGAGGAAGTATTTGTGGGGGTAGGTTCGGACGATGTTTTGGCCATGGCCTTTATGACCTTTTTTAATTCAGAAAAACCGATTCTTTTTCCGGATATTACTTATACTTTCTACCCGGTCTGGTGTGATTTGTACCGGATACCTTATGAAACACAGGCAGTTGATTCACATTTTCGCATAGTAAAAGAGGATTATTATAAGGATAACGGAGGCGTAGTTATAGCCAATCCCAATGCCCCTACATCCATATATGAAGATATTTCAACCATTGAAGATATAGTCATACATAATCCCGATTCAGTAGTGATTGTCGATGAAGCTTATATAGACTTTGCTAAAGAATCGGCCATACCTTTGACGAAAAAATATGATAATCTCCTTGTTGTACAGACATTCTCAAAGTCCAGGGCAATGGCCGGAATGAGAATAGGCTTTGCAATCGGAAGTAAAAGACTTATTAAGGCTTTAAATGACGTAAAATATTCCTTTAATTCATATACTTTAAGCCAGGCTGCCATTCTGGCGGGAGTGGAAGCGGTTAAAGACGGTGATTATTTCAGGGATTCAATTGAAAAAGTTATAAAAATACGGGAGGATGCTGCCGAAAAATTTAAAGAACTAGGATTTAGCTTCCCTAAATCAAGTACCAACTTTTTGTTTGTAACCCATGAATTTATTCCGGCAAAAGAGCTGTTTAATGCTTTAAGAGAAAATAAGATTCTTGTCCGCTATTTTGATCTTCCGAGAATCAATAACTATTTAAGAATTTCAATCGGAACTAAAGAACAGATGGATATACTGTTTGGCTTTTTACGAAAATATATAAATAAGAAGAAAAATATTAAATGATTTTTTGAAATATTAATATTGATAACAGAATTTCAGTTAACCGTATACTTAATCCGATAATCGTTAAATTATAGGAGCAGATTATGAATTACCAGCTGGAACTTGATAAAATAATAAACAACCTAAAAAATGAAGAGCCATACAATCCTCCGAAACTTCTGATACACAGTTGTTGTGCACCCTGCAGCAGTTATGTACTGGAATATTTGTCTGAATATTTTGCTATAACCGTTTTTTATTATAATCCCAATATATACCCGGAGGACGAATATGTAAGAAGGGTAAAAGAACAGGAAAAGCTGATTTCATCTATGCCTCTGAAATATCCTGTATTATTTATGGAAGGAAAATATGAGCCTGAAAAATACTATAATTATGTAAGGGGGCATGAAAATGACCCCGAAGGCGGTGAAAGATGTTTCATATGTTACCGATTAAGGCTTGAGGAGGCTGCCAAAATTGCCAAGGAAGGCGGTTTTGATTATTTTACAACTACTCTTACCATAAGCCCGCTTAAAAATGCAGCCAAGCTCAATGAAATCGGACAGGAAGTTGCAGCTAAGTATGGTGTTTCCTTTTTGCCTTCCGATTTCAAAAAGAGAGGCGGTTATCAGCGGTCTATAACTTTATCAAAGGAATACGGCTTGTACCGTCAGGATTATTGCGGATGTGTTTATTCAAAAAGGCAAAGGGAAGCTGAAGCTTTAAAAAAGAAAGAAGAAGCGGCAGAGAAATCCGAATAAACTTAAGAATGTAATGTTTTGGTAATAATTATACATGATAAGTGCACACATAGTGTTTTAAAAGCATTATGTGTTTTTTTATGTTTATTTGTTCGTCAAAACGGATGTTTAGATATACGTTCTAATAATGGAATTTATGAATTTTATATAAATTTATAAATTAAAAAAGGAAATAGTAAGTCTTTGTAGAATATTAGTATTACAGGTGACTTTCCGGGTGATATCCAAAAGCACAAGAAGGGTTGGTATGTTTTTTTGATAGTAAGGAGGCTGTTATGGATAACAACTTAACTATCAGACAGAAGCTCGAACTTAGGGAACATGAAATTTTAAGCCCATATGCGGCATTTTCAGACCAGTCTCAAGGGAGGGATTACGAGGAAGAACAATGCGATATCCGGCCTGTTTATCAAAGAGACAGAGACAGGATACTGCATTCCAAGGCTTTCAGAAGACTTAAGCACAAGACACAGGTTTTTCTTGCACCTGAAGGAGATCATTACAGGACCAGATTAACTCATACCCTGGAGGTTTCCCAGATATCAAGGACCATTGCCAAAGCCCTAAGGTTGAACGAGGACTTGACCGAAGCTATTGCTTTAGGACATGATTTGGGACATACCCCCTTTGGCCATGCAGGGGAGAGGGCGCTAAACAGGGTTTGCCCGGGAGGCTTTAAACATTATCTCCAAAGTATCCGTGTTGTAGAATTACTTGAAAATCACGGAAAAGGCCTTAATCTTACCAAGGAGGTAAGAGATGGCATAAGAAATCACCAAATGTCTACTATGCCTTCCACATTGGAAGGGAAGGTAGTAAGGTTAAGCGATAAAATTGCTTATGTACATCATGATACGGATGATGCCATAAGAGGAGGTATTATAAAAGAAGAGGATATTCCTAAGGAGTATAAAGAAATTCTGGGTGATACCCTGGTTAAAAGGTTAAATACAATTATAAATGACATTATAACCAACAGTGACGGCAAGAATGACATTATAATGTCTCCGGAAGTAGAAAAAGCTTTATTCGGGTTAAGAGAATTTTTATTTTCAAATGTATATCTGAATAAAAAGGCCAAAAGCCAGGAAGAACAGGCAGAACGGCTTGTCGAAACTTTATTCCTGTACTATATGGATAATCCGGAGTTATTGCCGCAAGAATATTTCTCGCGGATAGAAAAGTATAATGAGCCTACTTATCAGGTGGTATGTGATTATGTTGCAGGCATGACGGATCGTTATGCGGTCGCTAAATTTAAGCAACTCATGATCCCATCAGCTTGGAGTGTGTATTGATGCTAAACAGATGGGAGGATTTTAAATGTATTATCCCGATGAAATAGTGGAAGAAGTCCGATTGAGAAATGATATTGTAGACGTAATAGGTTCGTACATAAAGCTGAAAAAAACAGGTAGCAATTATATGGGACTCTGCCCTTTCCACAATGAAAAAACGCCTTCATTCAGTGTCAGCCAGTCAAAGCAGATGTATTATTGCTTCGGATGCGGTGTAGGGGGAAATGTTTTTACTTTCATTATGGAATATGAGAACTTTACTTTTGTGGAGGCATTAAAATACCTGGCAGAAAGGGCAGGAATTAAGCTGCCTGAACAGGAATTTTCCGAGAGGGAAAAACGTCAGGCGGATTTAAAAAACCGCCTGATGGAAATTAACAAAGAAGCTGCCAGATACTATTACTTTCAGTTGAGATCTGAAAGGGGACAAGCTGCCAGACAGTATTTGGCCGAAAGAGGATTAAGCGAGGATACAATTAAAGCCTTTGGACTGGGATATGCCAACCGTTTCAGTGATGACCTTTATATGTATTTAAAGAAACTTGGATATGAAGATGAACTGCTTAAGCAGTCCGGCCTTATATCATTTGATGAGGTACGGGGCGGGCATGATAAGTTTTGGGACAGGATTATGTTTCCCATAATGGACGTAGGTAACAGAGTAGTCGGATTCGGCGGACGGGTTATGGGTAACGGCAACCCCAAATACCTAAATTCTCCGGAAACAGTTATTTTTGACAAGAGCAGGATTTTATACGGCCTAAACATAGCCCGCAGGTCCCGGGAATCGTATTTTCTTATATGTGAAGGATATATGGATGTTATCGCTTTACATCAGGCTGGTTTTACCAATGCGGTCGGGACCCTGGGGACTGCATTTACTGAACATCACGCCGGCTTAATCAAGAGATATACTCAGGAAGTCATACTTACCTTTGACAGTGATAAAGCCGGGATACAAGCGGCCCTCCGCGCAATCCAGATATTGAGGGATTACGGGTTAAGCGTCAAGGTATTGGACATGCATCCCTATAAAGATCCCGATGAATTTATAAAGGCCCTGGGAGCGGAGGAGTACAAAAAGAGAATAGATAACGCAAAAAACAGCTTTTTCTTCGAAATTGATGTGCTTAAAGGCGGATATGATATGGATGATCCCGAAGAAAAGCTAAAATTCTTTAACGAAGTAGCAAAAAAGCTCTTGTCCATTGCCGATGACCTGGAAAGAAATTTCTATCTTGATGCCGTGGCTAAAACATATAAAATAGATGCTGTCCTTTTACATAGGTTGGTCGCAAGATTAGGAACCAGGGCTGAAAATATTCCGGTAGAAAGAAAACCGGTTGAGGCCAGGGCAAAGGAAAAAAACAGCGGTACGGACGGCATAGAAAAAATACAAAAACTTCTTATCACATGGATTTCCGAAGATCCGGAAATTTATTATAAAATAAAAAGTATTATAAAGCCCGAGGATTTTTCTGACGGAATTTATGCTCAGGTTGTAAAACTGGTTTTTGATGAGTATGAAAAAGGCAATAAAGTTGAACCGGCAAAAATAATCGGCTATTTTGAAGATGCAAGGATGCAGTCGGAAGCTGCAGCTCTTTTTAACGCCCAACTGCTTGGTGAGATAAAAGAAGCTGAAAGACAAAAAGCCCTGTTTGACACAATATACAGATTGAAGGAAGACAGTTTGGACAAGCAAAGCCTTAAAGCTATTGAAAAAAATGATACTGCACTTTTGCAGGATATAATAAGGCAAAAAGCGGATCTTAAGAAAAGTATTGCAACAGCTTTGAAGTAGGTATGCAAGCCTATAATACGGTTATATTTGGACAGCCTTAACTGTTTATATGGCGTGAATTTATGGCTGTTAGCATAAATTGCATATTTAATTGAATGCTGGTTAGAATATAAACATGTTAGAAAAGGAAGGATAATCTATGGATGAAAATATCGTTAAATTTACAGAAAGATTAAAGGAACTGCTGGCATATGCAGAAAAGAAGAAGAATGTTCTTGAATATCAGGAAGTAAATGATTTTTTTGCAGATATGGAATTAGACCCGCAGAAAATTGAAAAAATTTATGACTACCTGGAAAAGCATAATGTGGACGTTCTTCGGTTTTCTGATGCCGATGATGATGATATTATTCCGGATGATGGGGATATCGATGCGGAAGCATTGGATCTATCTATTCCGGAAGGTATTAACATAGAAGATCCGGTCCGTATGTATCTGAAAGAAATAGGTAAGGTTCCTTTGCTTACAGCAGAAGAGGAAAATGAACTGGCCAGAAGGATGGAAGAAGGAGATGAATCGGCCAAAAAAAGGCTTGCCGAAGCAAATCTCAGGCTGGTGGTCAGCATAGCAAAAAGATATGTCGGCCGAGGAATGTTGTTTCTGGACCTTATTCAGGAAGGAAATTTGGGACTTATCAAAGCAGTGGAGAAATTCGACTATCGCAAGGGCTTTAAATTCAGTACCTACGCCACCTGGTGGATCAGGCAGGCTATCACAAGGGCTATTGCCGATCAGGCCAGAACCATCCGTATACCGGTTTATATGGTAGAAACAATAAATAAACTGACCAGGGTTCAAAGACAGCTGTTGCAGGAACTCGGACGGGAACCGACCCCCGAAGAGATATCCGAAGTGATGAATATTTCAGTTGACAGGGTAAGAGAAATACAGAAGATTTCTCAAGAGCCGGTCTCTCTTGAAACACCTATCGGTGAAGAAGAAGACAGCCACCTTGGAGACTTTATTCAGGATGATAATGTACCGGTACCTGCTGATGCGGCGGCTTTCACTTTGCTGAAGGAACAATTGGTTGAAGTTCTCGGAACGTTAACCGAAAGAGAACAAAAGGTGCTTAGGTTAAGATTCGGTTTGGATGACGGAAGAGCCAGGACTTTAGAAGAAGTCGGTAAGGAATTTAATGTTACAAGAGAAAGAATCCGTCAGATTGAAGCAAAGGCTTTAAGGAAACTCAGGCATCCCAGCAGGAGCCGGAAACTTAAAGATTATCTGGAGTAAAATAGGATTTTGAAGGGAGACTTTAAAACCTAAGAATTTAGGTTTTTAGTCTCCTTTTATATCTGAGAATTAATCATTTACTTACATATTTTAATGATGTTTAAGGCAAATTAAGAACTATGGTATAATGCGTCATTATATGGTAATATATTATAAATATGTTAATGGGGATGGAAAATATGCAGCTTTCAAAAAGACTACAGGCAGTAGCATCGATGGTAACGTCCGGCAATCGGGTTGCCGATATCGGGTGCGATCATGCATATACGTCAATATACTTGGTAAAAAACATGATTTCTCCTTATGTGATAGCTATGGATGTAAATCAGGGGCCTATCGACAAAGCAAGGGAGAATATAGAAAAGTATGGGGTAGCGGATAAGATTGCGATAAGGAAATCGGACGGATTGGAAAAATTACAGGCAGGAGAGGTTGACACAATACTTATTGCCGGTATGGGCGGAAGACTAATGATTAGAATTTTAACAGGCAACATGAGAGCTCTTTCCTCTGTGAGCGAACTGGTCCTGCAGCCTCAGTCTGAAATTCATCTTGTAAGAAAAGCTTTGAAGGATTTGGGATTTTTAATTATAAAAGAGAGTATGCTCAAAGAAGACGGGAAGTTTTATGTTATTTTAAAGGCAAGAACGGCTTCTTCTAACCTTAATGACAGAGATTATCAGCTTACAAAGCCGGAACATTTTTATTACGGAAGACTGCTTCTTGAGGAAAAAAATCCGGTATTATTCGAATATTTGCAGTCAGAAAAGCAGATGTATAAGAAAATTTATAATGAATTAATCGCATTGCCTACTAAGCAATCTATAGAAAGGCAAAATGAACTTGTTGAACTGATATCTGTTATCGACAATGCAGTAAACTACTATAAGGAGGGAAGACAGTGAGCAGTAAAACGGTAAAAGTAAAAGTAAATGATAATGTTAAAGAGTTCCCCGAAAATACCCTGTTGCTTAATATAGCGGCAGAATATCAAAGTGAATATGGAAACGATATAATTCTTGCTTTTGTCAATAATAAGCTGATGGAGTTATTTAAACCGATTGTTGAAGATTGCACGATTCGCTTTGTTACCACTGCCGAGGATGCAGGGCACAAGACATATATCAGAGGCATGATTTTAGTGCTGCTTAAGGCTTTTTACGCCGAATTTGGCGGTGAAAATATAGAAAAAGTTTCTGTGGAGTATTCTCTGGGAAATAGTTTATATTTTGATTATGAAGGGAAAGTACCGTTAACAGAAGAACGGATTAAAGCAGTTAAAGAACGGATGCATGAAATTGTAAGAAAAGACCTGCCGTTTATCAAAAGAAGTATTGATACCGACGATGCTATAGAATTGTTTTCCAAGTACGGAATGCATGACAAGGAGAAACTGTTCAGATACCGTCGCACATCAAAGACAAATATATATAATCTTGACGGATTTGAAGACTACTTTTACGGGTATATGCCTCCCAGTACAGGTATGCTTAAATATTTTGACCTACAATTGTATGAAGAAGGCTTTGTACTTATACTTCCCAGCATGAAAAAGCCTACCATTGTAGAACCTTTTGTGCCAAGGAAAAAATTATATATTACACTGAGGGAATCAAATGAATGGGCAAAAATGATGGAAGTTGACAATGTGGGGGCCCTTAATGATTTAATAGCCCAGGGCAAGTTCAATGAACTGGTTTTGGTCCAGGAAGCCCTTCAGGAAAAGAAAATAAGTGAAATAGCCGATGCAATTAAAAAAGAAAAAGACAAAAGATTTATAATGATTGCGGGTCCTTCTTCGTCAGGTAAAACCACCTTTTCACACAGGCTTACTATACAGCTTAGAGCCCATGGATTAAAACCGTATCCGATAGCAGTAGATAATTATTTTGTTGAGAGGGAAAAGACACCCAGGGATGAAAACGGTAATTTTAATTTTGAAAGCTTACATGCTATAGATCTGGAACAGTTTAATAAGGATATGGCAGATTTGATGAACGGAAAGACTGTTGAATTGCCGGTATTTAATTTTATAACCGGCAGGAGGGAATATAAAGGCAACTATGTGAACATAGGCAAGGACGGAATATTGGTTATAGAAGGAATCCACGGTTTAAATGACGAATTGTCTTATTCACTGCCAAGGGAAAGAAAGTTTAAAATATATATCAGTGCTCTGACACAGCTTAACATTGATGAGCATAACAGAATACCCACCACCGACGGAAGACTGCTTCGCAGAATGGTAAGGGACGCAAGAACGAGAGGGGCATCAGCACAAACTACCATATCCATGTGGCCGTCAGTAAGAAGAGGAGAAGAAGAATATATATTCCCTTTCCAGGAAGAGGCTGACATAATGTTTAACTCTGCCCTCATCTATGAGCTTGCGGTATTAAAAGTTTATGCCGAGCCCTTATTGTTTGGCGTGGATAGAAACAGCGAAGAGTATGTAGAAGCAAAGAGATTGCTGAAATTTCTTGACTATTTTATCGGGGCACCGGCTGATGCGGTACCTAACAATTCTATCCTAAAAGAATTTGTAGGAGGAAGCTGTTTCAAGGTATAACAGTTATAAGTAAAATTCTTTATCAATAAAATTAATTTATATTTTTATCTAAATTATTTAGTATCATTAAATAAAAAAAACCTTAAAAATATAAAAAATGCCTTAAAGCAAAAAGCTTTAAAGCACAATAATATGAGTAGCACTGTAAGCCGGGTTCTGTCGCGGATGGTCATCTGTCTGGACTGTATGTCGCCATACAGCTCCGGCAACCGCTTTCGCCTGTTGCCGCGCGGCCAACCCGAAAGCACGGCGGGCCACCGTATCGCTTTCTGTTAGGCCTTGCTTCGGGTGGGGTTTACATCTGCCCCTTCCGTTACCGGAAGGGCGGTGGTCTCTTAAACCACCTTTCCATCCTTACCGATGCAAAATGCCTCGGCGGTTTATTTCTGTTGCACTAGCCTTGGAGTCGCCTCCACCGGACGTTATCCGGCACCCTGCCCTATGAAGCCCGGACTTTCCTCACCTTATAAAAGGCGCGACCATCTGTGCTACTCATTGTAAATATTCTAGCACGTAAATAATTAAAAGTAAATAAAAAACCGTTTCCAGCTCTTATCTAGGTATTAAATCTGTAATTCCAAAATTTTTCTTGATATTCTTATGCGCTGGTATGTGGCAGCGTAAGTTATCTCGTCCATGCCCTCAATATAATTTTGAGGGTAATTCTTGTTTAATCCCTTGTTTTTTAATATATTTACCGCTTTATTATAGGCAATAGCCGCTTCTTCTTCTGTAGAATATCTTCCTATTATATAATATCCGTTTATATTAATTTTAGCCTGGTAAAGAGGCTTATTTTTATTGAAACACTTTGATACACCGTGATATCGGTTGATAATTTCAATATTTGAATAGCGAAAGTCGGTATTGTCACCGTTTATAAACAGAAAATCTTTTC
This sequence comes from Herbinix hemicellulosilytica, assembly GCF_002904165.1. Classification (GTDB taxonomy): domain Bacteria; phylum Bacillota; class Clostridia; order Lachnospirales; family Lachnospiraceae; genus Mobilitalea; species Mobilitalea hemicellulosilytica. The sequence continues at coordinate 42,777 of NZ_CVTD020000006.1, forward strand.
CCGAAACAGCATAGTTTTTGATACCATAGCGGTTAAGCAGTCCTGTCTGCATCCCGTATTCGGAGACAAACAATCGGCCTCCCCGTTTTAAAATCTTATGTCTCGCATAGTAGAATAAATCATCGACATCAAATTTTAACACCAAATCATGATCAATATAATAAAGAAAATAATGTTTTTTTAAATATATGGGATTTTTAAAGTAAATTCCGTTATCCCTTAAATTTATCAATACAACCCATTTTTCAAAGGAAAGATGGCAGTTTTTTGGGTAATCTTCTATATGCCATTTGCTTGAATCGGATAAAACTTCCCGGGCCAACAGATATGCTTCATGGGCATCGTTTTCAGAAGGAAAACTCCCCAGACTTATGTGTTTTCCCATATGGGTAATGGAAGCCCTGTAGTACAATTCATGGTTTTTCTTTCTGGTACAGTAGACTCCGGGTAACATCCAAACCTCCGTGACTGAAAATGGTAGTTCTAATATAAATATAACAGATTGAATTAATTATCGCAATTGGTACATTTTCTATTTGTGTAGAATGTAAAAAATATACTTAATTTTTGTACTATTTCGGTAGAATATGAATAATTTTCCACGTATTTACATAAAATATTTAATATATTTTTAATAATTTGTTAAAAATTACTTGTTAAAAGTTAATAAATAATAAATTGAAATAAAATAGAAAGTTGTTCAAAATAACTATTATATACAAAATATGTAAGCACTATATAGTAGTAACTAACGAAATTTTCGATTTCTTATTGACACTGAATTTTATCAAACATATAATGCAGCTTAGCATTAGAGATAATGCCAATTTATGGTAATAATAAGATAAAGGAGAAAGAGGATAACTGTTATGACTATCATAAATACATTTCTTCAAAGGAAAAAGCTGCGAGAAAATGCTCATGGCATATACATGGTATTTGCAGCTTATGCTTTGTCAGTCCTTTTGCTGGTTATCGGATCTGATGCTTTATATAACATCAAATCCAGGGCAGACGGTGTTAAAGCATCTTCCAATGAAGAAAATCAAGCAATTGAATTTATTAATTCAAATGAAACTATAATTTTAGAGGAGGATAATTACCGGGTAGAATACAGAACCGATTACCTGCAAAAATACCATCAAAGTTACAGACAAAAAAATGAAGAGAAATACACAAAGGTTTTATCGGACGATACCAACTGGCTTCTTGGTTTAGCTATGAATGATGAAGAATATGACCGTCTGCTTAATCACATGAAAAACCATGAAATTTTAAACCCGGAAGATGAGCAGACCATCGAAAGCTTTTCGGTTGAAACAGACATAAATACACCTGCAATCTCGGTTACTGAGGAAGAGGTGACAATGCTTGAAAGAATAGTCGAAGCCGAAGCAACCGGTGAAGACATTATCGGCAAAATACTGGTCGCCAATGTCGTTTTAAACCGTTTGGCAGACGAAAATTTCCCCGATACGATAAAAGAAGTAATATTCCAAAAGGTAGGAGATGATTATCAGTTTTCTCCCGTCGCGGATAAAAGGTATTGGAAAGTTAAAGTTTCAAAAGAAACAAAAGAAGCCGTTCAAAGAGCTTTAAACGGTGAAGATTATTCTCAGGGTGCTTTATATTTTATGTCAAGAAAACTTGCCAAAAAAAGCAGCATAAAATGGTTTGACAATAATTTAAAGTGGCTCTTTAAGCACGGCTCTCATGAATTTTACAAATAGCTTGAGAAGCAATTTAAGGTTATAGTAAATTAAAAAATAATTACAGTACTGGAAACTGAAAACAAGATATGATATAATCCGCCCTAAAAGGGCGGATTATTTTCGTTTCTAAAAGACAGATTAACTGACCGGGCTTATAAGGTGGGATATTACAATCCCTAAAATACAGAACTTTTCTTGAACTAAAAAAAGAAAGAATATTTTTAAATTTATAATGTGTTGCTATTGTAATCTTACTTATTGAATAATTATCTTTTTAAAAGGTCTTATTAATTTAACTGTATACGGTAATTATATTGTACTAATAATCGAAAATTTTTAAGTGATAATAATTTTAATTAAAATGGCGGTTTTATTTGCCGGGGCAGGCAAATCTATCCGTCTTAAAGCAATAAATCATCAATAAAGGGGACTTTGGATTATGAATCTGATGTATCACAGTACAAGAAACAAAAGTATAAAAGTAACCGCATCCCAGGCAATTCTTCAGGGATTGTCACCGGACGGAGGCTTGTTTGTTCCTGAAACAATACCACAATTATCAAAGTCTGTCGAAGAGTTGGCAGGGATGAATTATCGTGAACTTGCTTATGAAGTCTTAAGTAAATTCTTAACCGATTACAGCGAAGAGGAATTAAAGGATTGCATAAATAAGGCGTATGACGATAAATTTGATACGCCGGAAATAGCCCCGCTTAAAAAGGTAGGCAAAATGAACTATCTTGAACTCTTTCATGGTGCGACAATAGCATTTAAGGACATGGCCCTTTCAATATTACCTCACTTGCTCACAAAAGCAGCCAGGAAGAATAATATAAATGATGATATTGTAATCCTTACGGCAACATCAGGGGATACGGGTAAAGCTGCTTTGGCCGGTTTTGCCGATGTTAAAGGGACAAAGATTATTGTTTTTTATCCCAAGGACGGTGTAAGCAGGGTACAGGAAAAGCAAATGGTCACACAAAAAGGCGACAATACCTATGTTATAGGTATAAAGGGTAATTTTGACGATGCACAGACAGGGGTAAAAAAGATATTTAACGACACCGATTTAAAAGAAAAAATGGAGAAGGCGGGTTACCGTTTCTCATCGGCCAATTCCATTAATATAGGCCGTTTGGTTCCTCAGATCGTGTATTACATTTATGCTTATATGGAAATTTACAAAAGAAATGAATTAAAAAGCGGGGAAAAGATCAATTTTGTTGTTCCTACGGGGAATTTCGGAAATATCCTTGCGGCTTATTATGCAAAAAAAATGGGCCTTCCTATAGATAAACTGATTTGTGCTTCCAATGACAACAAAGTACTTTATGACTTTTTCAGTACGGGAGTATATGACCGAAACAGGGAATTCTTCCTGACAATTTCGCCTTCAATGGACATTTTGGTTTCAAGTAATTTGGAACGCTTGATTTATCATATATCAGGCGAGGATACACAAAAGACCGCAGAATTGATGCAGGCACTGAATAACGGCGGAAGATATGAAATATCAACCGATATGAGAACTAATCTGAAGGATTTCTGCGGTGGTTATGCAACAATTGAGGAAACTAAAAAGGCAATTTATGAAGTATATAAAGAAACAGGTTATGTTATGGATACACATACGGCTGTGGCTGCGGCCGTGTATGAAAAATATTTTAAAAATGACATAGACCCGGCAATGACGGTAATAGTGTCTACAGCCAGCCCTTATAAGTTTTCTGAAAGTGTGCTGGAAGCTTTAGGAATAGAAAACATACCTGAGGATGATTATGAACAGGCCAAACTGCTTAGAGAAGTTTCTAAAGTGCCTATACCGGGTGCCGTGGAAGAGCTGAATAACGCGAAGATAAGGCATACAAGGGTGTGTAAAGTGGGCGAAATGAAAGCCCAGGTGGAGAATATTTTAAAAATAATCTAATTATGACAAATGCCTGACATAAATTTGACACATACACAGTGCATTATATAGACATAGTCAAGAGCGCAGGAACCTTATGGTAAATCCCGTGCCGGCAGATAAAGTCACATCCTATTCTAAACTGCTTTGGGATATGCCTTAAGGGGAATGTAAAGAGGGGTAATCCCTGAAGTCGATTTGACTACAATATAATCATCTGACTCGGATTATAACGGTAAAGGGACCGGGTTAAACTGGTAAAATATCCAATATCAGAGAGAAAAGACTTGACCTTTAATACCTTTATTGTTATAATCATCTTGTTGTTGGAATGATTATATTGATGCGTTACTTTGCTGAATTTACGTGGGTTGTAGACTTTGTGAATCAGTAAGGCAACGCAAAAATATAATATCAAAATCATATATTTTAAGGAGGAAGTAAGAATATGAAGACAAAGTTCTTTAAGAAGTTGTCTTTCGTTCTTGCTGTAGCAATGGTACTTTCAGTACTGTATCCTGCTGCAGGAGCTTTCGCTGCTAAGAAGCCGAAACTCAATGCTACAAGCAAGTATCTGCATCTTGATGTAGAAGGCAAGAACGAGTATGACTTCAACATCTCCAACAAACAAAAAGGTTGGAAATATGATTGGGAATCTGCTGACGAAGATGTTGTAGTTGTTGACAACAAGGGTGTAGTTACTGCAACCGGCGTTGGCAAAACAAAAGTTACTGTTTATATCACCGACAAAGACGGTGAGGAAGTTGCTAAGCTTTCCGCAAAAGTAACCGTAAGAGACAACATCAAAGAAGTTAAGATCTCTAACCCTCCTGAGGGTAAGCTTGAAGTTGGTCAGGAATATGACTTCAACAGAAGCTTTGTAACCGTTTCAGGAAGCACAAAGAAGACTTCTGCCATCACCAGATGGACAGTAGAGCCTTCAGATACTGCTACAATCGATGACAAAGGCGTATTCAAGGCTACTAAGGCTGGTAAATATACTATCACTGCTCGTTCATTCCAGTCCAAAGAGAAATATGAGTACTGGTTATCAGACAACGAGGCTTACAAAGATTATGTATTGGCTACTGACAGTGTAGAGGTAACAGTAGCTGCTTCCATGGTAGAGGCTAAGCAATATGATTTGTCTAAAGTAAACGTATTATTTACTTCACCTATGACTGAAGAAGAAGTAAAGAATAATATCTATGTTCACTATATGATTGGTGATGTTGCTGTCAAAGAACAAGAAATTAAGTCTGTTAAAATATCAGATGATGGTATGACCGCAACAGTTGAAATTTATGATACTTTTGTTCCTAAAGTAACATATAAAGTTACTTATACTGATATGGAGCCTGTTAGCTTTATAGCAGCTACAGCAAATCCAGAAGATGTCAAAGGTATTGATATTACAACATCAAAAGTTACGGTATTTGAGCCTACTCGCATTAAATACAATCTTATTAATGAAAATGGCGTAATTATTAACCAGCCTGTTGATGTTAATAATTTAGGTGTTAGAGTGACTTTTGAATCCTCTAATGAATTAACATCTTTATATAATGATGAGTTAACTATCTTTAATAAAGGTGATGTAACTACTGTTAAAGCTACTTATCATACTTACGAATGGGTAGATGGTCAAGAGATAGTTTATACAGATACTCAAGCCATCGTTGGCGTAGAAGAAGCTGATGTACTTCCTAAGGGTATATTAGCATGGACTATTGTTAAGCATGGTGAGACTCCTAAATATGATAAAGTTAATCACTTTATTGCTGCAGAAGATAACGATCGTGTATTAAATGTAAAAATTGAGTTATCTGATGGAAGCAAAATAAGTAGTCATGATGACAATTTAATTAAGTTAACATCTTCAGATTCATCAGTTCTCTTCGTGGATGAGACAGGATATTTAGTTCCTGTTAAAGAAGGAAAAGTAAGAGTGACTGTTGAATATGATAATAAGTATGTTGGATCCTTTGAAGTTACTGTAAGTGCCAAGAGAAAAGCGGCTAGAATGGTTGTAGAAGATGCTGTATATTCATTATCAAATTATGATGAGCATCCTTCATGGTCAGATAAAGTTACTGTAAATGCTTATTTAAAAGATCAATATGGTTATGATTTTGAATATGAGCCTGATTTAAGGATTAGAGCTTTATCTCAAAAAGCAATAGACCGTGATGGAAAAGAAGAAAAGGTTATTGGTGGTAATAGCTACACATTTGATCCTAAAGGTGAAGCAGAAGGTAGATATCAATATTTAGTTTATGATGCTGCATATCCTACAATCACTGCTCAAGTAACATTTGATGTTAAGGCACCTAACAGTGAGGCAGTAACTTGGAAGGTCGAAATTAGTGGTGCATATAAAGATGGTAAGATTGATACAGTTGTAAAGGCTCCAGAAGATGCAAATAAGAAATTTAGTATTCAGTTAATGGGTTATGCCAAGAATGGTGTAAAGGTAGGTCCTGAAGATTTATCTGAATACAATGTAACTATAAAAGATAATAAGGGTAAAGAACTTAAGGATAAGGCACCTGAAGCAATAACAGATGATAATTCAATCTATAATGCAACATATAATGCAACATGGACTGCAGCGACAGGAAGTGCAATAAGTACAAAGATCGAAAATGCAACATGGACTGCAGCGACAGGAAGTGCAATAGGTACAAAGATCGAAAAGCTTGAAAATGGTCAGTATACAGTTGAAATTATTGATAAAAATAAGACTGTGAAAGGTCGCGCTGTATTTACAGTTGTAGATACTCAGAAACTTCCTGAGCTTGAAATTAAAGGATTTAGATCTGCAAATACAGATGGAGATCAGGCGTTTGCTGATGCGTTTACAGTTAAACTTAATGGTTCAGCTGTAAGTGCTGAAAGGTTAGCTCCTCAATTCAAGAGAACTCAGGTACCTACAAGAGCATACGCAGATAAAGTATTAGTAACTGAGTATATTAAAGATGCTGATGGAAATGAAACAACCTTATACATTGTTCATGAATTGAAGGTAGGATACTATATTACAGTTCCTGTAGATTTTGCTAGTTATGTTGATTAAAAGTTATACTCAGTAAAAAAAGCTGTCAGACTAAGAAAAAATGATGGCTTATGAAACTACAAAACCCAGGCTTGAAAAACCTGGGTTTTGTGTTAAAAGGCTCTTTGTCAAGTGTTGGGGTATGATGTATTTGAAACATGCTAAATTACTTGGCTTAGAGCCTTTTTAACATTTATATCTAAAACACCTATTTTTGAGCATGACAAATAAACCTCGTGCCAGTCATAT
>NZ_CVTD020000007.1 GCF_002904165.1 Herbinix hemicellulosilytica
CAAAGAGCCGGAAATTAAAAAGATTAATTTTTAAACAATACAGGATTCAATTCAACTAATTTTAGGGTTAGTAAATTTTTAATAAAAATCTTTTTTTGAGCCTTAGGCTATTATCATATATTATCTAAATTTTTATACTAACTTTATATACTCACAGGGATATATTATTAATCATATTATCAGAAAATACATTAAAATTAAGCATTACACACTACAATGCAATAAATTGGTAGATATATTAAATTATTAATTCCTTAGCGTTTGCAACATTTAGTTTGCTATTTAATTTTCTATAATATTTTAAGCGTTACCTAATAGTTTTTTTTCTTTTTTGTTGGTAACAATTCCTAATCCGATTAAGACCCAGAAAATAGGAGATACGGCTATAATAGAGTCGTTTGCCAGACTTACGACCATATAAGTAAAAGTTGAAATAAGTATAGCTACACCAACTTGAGAATAATAACTTATAAATTTACTTTTAATATATAGTTTAAAGCTTGAAACAAAATACATTGCGTAAAAGACAAGATAAGCTACAAGTGAAAGTACTCCAGACTGAACGGCTATTTGCAGATACATATTATGGGGTTTTGTAAGAATTTGATTAGAAAATCCATAATTATAAAGGTTTACATAATCTTGCTGAGGAAATGCTAGTACGTAAGTATCTGCTCCTGCACCCAAAAATAAATATTTTTTAAGTAAAGGTATAGTTCTTGACCAAATGTAACCACGACCTGATGCATATTTTTCATATCCGTTAAAAAGTACTGATGGGGCCTTTATAATTTTATCCAACTTTCCGTATCTGGTAATGTAATAATAGGTATTATCAGGTGTGAAATTTGTGAAAAACCAATCGTGTTCATCAATATTTACATAAAAGCTATTTATATCATTAAATAAGGCATATCCAAGTTCAAAACCTGGAAACCTATCATCCATTATAATATAACAATTCTTTTCCTCGTTATATAAAAGCGGCAAAGAATTATTATTTTCATCTAATGCTAAAAAGATTACATCATTATTATATGGAAAAGATATTATCTGAAGTTTATTTCCCTGATAAGTAATTAAGATTTTGTCATCCAATGTTTGTATATCTTCTAAAGCTGGTTCTGTTTTTACAAAATTAAATGCTTGTTTTAATTGGTTTACCAGAAGATTATTATTAGCATTATTATAAGTAAATAATAAACCTATAACGAAAAAGATAAAGGGAATACTCAAATAAAAATATTTTATAATAAATCTGTAAAAAACAATAACAGCTAGCAATCCACCTGCTATAAGCCCTATTATAGCAGTTTTAGATTTTGAGCCAATCAAGCATATTAAAATACCTGCAAATGAAGTAAGATAAATAGGAAGTTTCCAATACTTATTTTTAATAAAAAAAGTTAAAATCAAAATAAGAGGAGCTGCAAGAGCTATGTATGAACCAACGTAATTTGGATTATGCAATGTAAGGTAAACACGATTTTTTTCAAAATTAAATGATATTAAATCTAAATTATTCCAATATGATTTGGGTAAAATTAATTTTTTGCCTAATGTGGTTGCAAAAAAGTCTTTTCCCAGATACTGAGTAAGGCCCAATATACTCATCAAAATTATACTAATAATAAAACAATTTATAATTATCTCTATATCTTTTTCAGTTTGAATATATAGTAGGACATAGTAAACAATTATACAATAACCTAAAAATACAAATACAGGTTCATGATGATCAATAGTTCCTCTTAAACTGTAAGTTCTAAATTTAGAAAACAAAGAGGACAATAATGTAAGTGTGCCATATATAGTAAGAGGAATTAAAATACGGGTGTATTCCATGCTTATATTATTGATATATATTTTATATAAAACCAAAATAAACATATAGCATACGGCAAATAAAAATAAAACCTTTTTATAATAAAGAAAAAAGTCAGCATCAATATCATTTAAAGGAAACCAAGGATATATAGACAGATTAGCATTTGTTTGTTTTAATCTTGTGATAAAAGGTAATACTGAAATAACAAATATAACCGGCATTAATAACCAAAAATTTGATTTTGATTCATTAACGTTGGTGTAATTTTTGTATGATTTTTTCTTAGAGTTGTTATTGTTTTTATATCTCATTGCTATTTCTCCTACTTTTATATTTTGCAAAAAACTTAGATTATATATTTTATTTGAAAAATTATCGAATCTAATTATACAATATTATAACTATTAAGACAAGAAACCAATTAATATGCGTCGTTATAATGATTTTTATACTTAATAAATCTATTAGGATTTTTTATGAGGAGATTTCTATCTCATAGGTCTAATCGACAAACTGATATAGTCAAGAAGAAATGATTTGCATATAAGCGTTAATTTTCTATGACTCTGCAATATATTACCATTTATGTCTTAAAATGTACATATTAGTTTATGATGAAAATCAAACTGGATAAGAAAAATTTAGGAAAATAGTAAATGTTTTGCCTTGTTTTCAGAAGCTTGACTATTTGTAAACTGCATACCATAAATTTTTAAAAGTATCACATCAGAACAGTAAAGATTTTATAAAATACACAAAGAACTGCATAAAGAATATATACTATTTCAAAGTCTCAAAATAGTTCAATTAATAAATTATATCATTAGTTGCATATTGGTAATACAATCTTGAATTTTTTGGTAAACTTAAGAAATAGTTATTTTCTGTTTGTAATTTTTTTTGTAACTTAATCGTAATACAAAAGAGATTATTACGTTTTATATATTTTTTTTACCACATGTATTTTAAATCCTAAATAGTTAGACTACAATACGGCTAAAGCATTTGACATAGGGTAATACTTATAATATAATTTGTAAATGCAAATGAGTTGCAATAGAGGGAGACGTTATGAAGAAAAAATTATTAATTTTATTAAGTATAATGCTGGTGGTATTTGCTGCTGTTTTTGCCGTAATTACCGTCAACAATAGTAAAGAATTAAAAACAGATGAGGATAATATCAGGATTGTTACTTCCTTTTATCCGGTATACATCCTGACCTTAAATTTAACTGATCAGGTTTCTGGCATAAAAGTAGACAGTCTTACCGACTTTAGCGCAGGATGCCTGCATGATTATCAGTTGACTACCAATGATATGAGATTATTGTCAGATGCCGATGTATTTATAATAAACGGCGGTGGGATGGAAGAATATTTGGAGGATGTTATTAAAAACTATCCGGATATTACAGTAATTGACCTTAGTAAAAATATTTCTATGCTTGAGAGTCTTGAACATGAAGGTGAATATAACCCCCATGTTTGGCTTGATCCGGACCTATATATGATACAGATAGAAAACGCTAGACAGGGATTAGAGGAATACTTCAGTAATATATCTGTTAAAAATCAGAGCGAAATTACTGAAAAGATAAATACCAATGCCAAGGCATATCTTGATGAAGTTAAAGTTATTTCTGATGAAATGAACCGGTTACTTGATATAATAAAGGACATGGCTGAAAATAAAAACATCAGCAATAAGGTTATAATATTCCATGATTCTTTTGCTTATCTTGCCAAAAAGGCAGGGCTTGATGTGGCTTTTGCATTGGAGGTCCATGATGACAATCCTCTAAGTGCTGGTACAATCGCTGAAGTTATTGACTTAATTAAAAAAGATGGTATCCGTTATCTTTTTGCCGAAGAGCAGCATAAAGATACCGTATCGGATCGGATTAAGGAAGAAACAAATGCTCAGGTATATATAATAGATACCGCGGTTACAGGCGATGCGGACAAGGATTCATATGTTAAATCCATGAGAAAAAACATAGAAACACTAAAAGAAGCATTTGAAAGCGGCAATTAGCCTAAGGAGGAAACCTATGCTGTGGACCTTTAATCAGGATATAAAAAGAAACAAAGTTCATGAAAGTTCCGGCAATTTTGCCTGTGGTCAGCACTGTTTAAAAATCAGGGATATTAGTGTCAAGGCTGATGAGGAGTTTATCATAGACAAAATTAATCTTCATATCCATTGCGGTAAACTTACTGTTATAATAGGTAGAAACGGAGCCGGAAAAACAACATTGATAAAAGCAATTCTTGGTGAAGTAAAGCATAGCGGAAGGATTGAGTTTACCGATTTAAAAAGTAATGCAGTGGAAGATTTAAAAATAGGATATGTTCCGCAGAATTTTCATATCGAAAAAAATACACCTGTAAGTGTATACGATCTTTTTGCCGGCTACATAAGCAGGACTCCGGTTTTCCTTAAAAAAAGCAAGAAATTATATGACTTTATTAAAGAGCGTTTAAGTATTTTTGATGCGCAGGACTTAATCGACAAAAGAGCCTGCGATTTGTCAGGCGGTGAACTTCAAAGAGTTTTATTGGCAATTGCTATAACTCCTATGCCGAATTTATTGCTTTTGGACGAGCCGGTTTCCGGTATAGACAAAAACGGCATGGAGCTTTTTTATAATAACATTCAGAAAATCAAAGAAAATTTTGATTTGGCGATAATAATGGTTTCCCATGATTTTGAGTTCGTAAAAAAATATGCAGACCATGTGGTTTTGCTGGATAAAACTATATTAAAAGAGGGCACTTTTGAAGAAGTAAGCGGATGCGAAGACTTTTTAAAAGTGTTTGGGAGGGTTGAATGAATACTATCTATAATTTATTGGAAACAATACTTCCTTTTTCCTGGATTGAATATAATTTTATGAAGAATGCTTTGCTGGCTGTAGTTATTATAACACCCTTATTCGGAATTTTAGGTACCATGATAGTAAATAACCGAATGGCCTTTTTTTCGGATGCACTGGGGCACTCGGCATTAACCGGCATAGCCCTTGGGGCAATTATGGGAATAGCGGATACAAACTTTTCAATGACAGCTTACGCTATTATATTTGCAGTATTGTTAAATTACATCAAGAATAAAAAAACTTTGTCTACTGATACTTTAATATCGGTTTTTTCTTCATTCAGCATGGCACTGGGCCTTGTAATTCTGTCCCGGGGCGGAAATTTTTCAAAGTATTCAAGTTTGCTGTTAGGCGACATATTAAGTATTAACCCCATGGAAATAAGGCTGTTATGCATTATACTTATCGTTACACTAATATATTGGTTTGTCGGATTTAATAAACTTCACTCTGTAGCTATTAATACATCATTGGCGAAAAGTAAAAAAATAAATATTAACTTGGTCGAAGCATCTTTTTGTATTTTAATTGCCGTGATTGTAATGCTTTCTATAAAGTGGGTAGGCATACTGATTATTAACGCTTTACTGACTTTGCCTGCTGCCGCCGGCCGCAATATAGCATCAAATATGAGGGAATATCACCTGTTTTCCTTGCTGATTTCCGTATTTTCAGGTATTACAGGTTTAATTTTATCCTTTTATCTGGGAACTGCCACCGGTCCTACTGTGGTGATAATAGCTGCCTTGATTTTCTTTATTACATTAATTATCGGAACAGTTAAAAGCAAATAAGTAAAAATTATACGGGTTTAACAAAACATTTTCCATAATCACTGGAAAAATTAATTTATTTGGTGTAAAATTTATAAAATTTAAACGTTTTTTTGATAAGAGTATTTATGCCTGACTATAAACATTAAGGCTATGCTTATAAGCAGGAAAAGTGTGAGATAATATTTATTAATGAATCAATATTTATAATATTAGAAAATCTAATTTTAATATTAGTTAATTTTTTATTTATTCTATGGAAATGTATAAATATTTATGATATTATATTAAAAATGGGTTACTGCAAGTCTTATACAATGAGGCATAATCCGGCGCTGGAGGATTTATGGGTGAATCAAGATTTATAAAATATTTAAAAATATTTATAAATTTATTATTTGCCGTGATTGTTGTTTTATGTCTGGTTATTATAGTACCTAAACTGCTTGGTTTCTTTTTGCCTTTTGTAATAGGCTGGATTGTAGCAATGATTGCAAATCCCCTTGTAAAGTTTTTGGAAAGCAAGGTTAAGTTGCTTAGAAAACACAGCTCAGCAATAATTATTATCGTAGTTATTGCAGCCATAGTGGGAACTTTATATCTGATTGTATCGGTATTGATTAAAGAGAGCAAGCAGTTGGCAAAAGATCTGCCTGCTATAATAGAACAGGTTGAAGTACAGATTGATAATATATCTGTAAAAATAAGGGATATAAATAATGATATGCCAAAACCGGTCCAGAAATTTGTTGACAATCTGTTGGACAGAATAAACAAGAATCTGATGAATTTTGAACCAAGCGGAGATTTGCTTACCTTCAGTGGAGCAAGCAACCTGGCACAGAATATCGCTGAATTTTTCCTGACATTTATAATAACCATATTGTCGGCATATTTCTTTATAATTAAAAGAGACGAGCTTATGGAAGGCTTCAAAAAGTTTTTTCCGAACTCCGTAATTGAGGGATGGAATTTAATATATAACAATTTTACAAAGGCTGTAGGAGGCTATTTTAAAGCCCAGCTAAAAATTATGTTTGTCTTAACAATTATTATGATTGTGGGATTTGAAATACTAAAGGTATCATATTCGGTTTTGCTGGCGCTTGGTATAGCCTTTCTTGATTTCCTTCCAGTTTTCGGGACAGGAGCGGTGCTTTGGCCCTGGGCCTTGGTGGATATGCTTTCGGGTAATTATTTCAGGGCAATAGGATTGGTAATTATATATCTGATTTGCCAGATTACAAAGCAGGTACTGCAGCCCAAAATGGTCGGTGACAGTATAGGCCTCAGTCCGCTTAGTACATTGATATTTTTATATATCGGATATAAGTTATATGGGGTTTTGGGAATGATTTTAGGCGTTCCTGTCGGAATGGTGATAGTAAACTTATACAGAGTGGGGACGTTTGACAGGCTTATTAGGGGCTTTAAAATTATAATTCATGATATAAACGAATTCAGGAAATTTTAATTTTATATTATGCAAAGGTAATTACTACTGATGAGTATATATATATCAATTACCGTTGTTATATCCATAATAGCCATAAGATGAGGAGTAGAGGAGTATGGAAATGAGTAACAAATATGAAAACGAAGGGGTAATTACATCAGAGGAGATTAGAGAAATACTTGAAAAATACCGGATAGGAAAAAAACCTTTAGCCAAATTGCTTGGTTGGGGAGAAACTACAATAATTCGTTATATGGAGGGGGATATACCCACCAGCGAGTATTCCAGTAAGCTAAGGACTATTTTGGACAATCCTGAATATTATTATGATTTATTGATGAAGAGAAAGGATTGCCTTACTAATGTAGCTTTTAAAAAGAGCAAGAAAGCAGTTCTTTCAAAAATCATGGCATCCAAGATATATGCTGTGGCGTATTATTTGATTGCTAAAAGTGATGCCGAAGTTTGCCCATGCTATATTCAGTATTTGCTGTATTATGTTCAGGCCTTTTCTCTTGCCCTGTATGATAAGGAAATGTTTGAAGAAGACTATGGAATTAATAACGAGAAAATGCCGTATCTTAAATTATATCAAAATATGAAACGCTGCGGCATACAGAAATTGGATTTGGGTGACGATTACCTTAATGATGAGGAAAAGGAATTAATAGACGAAGTTTATGAAGCTTTTATGTGGTACGGACCTAAAGCTTTAGAAGCCCTGATGAATTTTGAAAGAACTATGATGAAGGTATCTCTTGATAAATATAATAACAAGATAATATCCAAGGAAAGTATGAAGCAATATTTTAAGGATATTTGTATAAAATACGATATTAAATCCGTAAAAGATATCAAAAAATACCCGGATCGTTGCTTTGATTATATATTGGAGCAAACGGGTTGCTGACGGAAAATAAATTATAAGTAAAAAGAGTGTAAACACTTAGGAATGTTTGCACTCTTTTTATATAACCAACTGTAATATCAGGCTGTATGATTACATTTATGAACCTGTTCTGTTTCTGCGTTCGCGCATACGCTGGGTTGAATCGAGGATTTTTTTGCGGATTCGAAGGCTTTTTGGAGTAATTTCCAATAATTCGTCCGTTTCAATGAAATCCAGAGCCTGTTCAAGACTTAATATTTTAGGCGGTGTTAATCTTAAAGCCTCATCGGAACCTGCAGCTCTCATATTGGTAAGCTGTTTGCGTTTGCATACATTTACTTCTATATCTTCGGATTTGGGATTTTGACCCACTACCATGCCGCAATAAACTTTCGTTCCGGGGCCGATAAAGAGGATACCACGCTCCTGGGCATTATATAAACCGTAAGCTGTACTTTCACCGGTTTCAAATGCTATAAGGCTTCCGGTCTTGCGGTACTGAATATCTCCCTTATAGGGGCCGTATCCGTCAAAAATGGTATTCATTATACCCGTTCCTTTAGTATCGGTAAGAAACTCTCCGCGATAACCGATAAGGCCTCTTGAAGGGATGGAAAATTCCAGTCTGGTATTGCCTGTTCCTGTGGGGCGCATATTTATCAATTCACCTTTACGCTGGCCAAGCTTTTCTATAACAATACCGGTATATTCATCGGGAACGTCAATAAGGGCCCGTTCCATAGGCTCCAACCTGTTGCCCTTTTCGTCTTCTTTATATAAAACTTCAGGTTTGCTTACCGAAAATTCATAGCCTTCTCTTCTCATATTTTCGATCAGTATGGAAAGATGAAGTTCTCCTCGGCCCGAAACCTTAAAACTTTCCGTTGTATCAGTTTCTTCTACCCGCAGGCTTACGTCTGTATTTAATTCTCTAAACAAGCGGTCACGCAAATGCCTTGATGTGACATACTTGCCTTCGGTACCGGCAAAAGGGCTGTCATTTACATTAAAATACATGGCAATAGTAGGCTCGGATATTTTCTGGAAAGGCAGGGGTTCCGGCCGGTCGGGAGAACATATTGTATCACCGATATGAATATCGGCAATACCCGATACGGCTACAATTGAGCCGATTGTTGCCTCTGTCACCTCAACCCTTTTAAGTCCGTCAAATTCATAAAGTTTACTTACCTTTACCCTGTTACTTTGATCGGGATTATGGGCATTTACAATTACAACATCGTCATTTACGCGTATAGTTCCCCGTTCTACTTTTCCGATGCCGATACGGCCTACATATTCATTATAGTCAATGGTACTGATAAGAATCTGGGTGCCCTGGTCGGGATCTCCTTCCGGAGCGGGGATGTAATTTATTATTGTATCAAAAAGGGGCTTAAGACTGTCTGTTTTCTCATCAGGTGAAAAGGATGCAAAACCTGCCTTGGCGGAAGCAAAAATAAAAGGACAATCAAGTTGCTTTTCATCCGCATCAAGTTCAATGAGCAATTCAAGGACTTCATCCACAACTTCCATAGGCCTTGCTTCCGGCCGGTCGATTTTATTTACACATACTATTACAGGAAGTGAAAGATCTAAAGCATTTTTAAGTACAAATTTAGTTTGGGGCATAGGTCCTTCGAATGCATCTACAACCAGAATGACCCCGTCAACCATTTTAAGCACGCGTTCAACTTCGCCGCCAAAGTCCGCATGGCCCGGCGTATCCACTATATTAATTTTAATACCGTTATAAGTAACGGCAGTATTTTTCGATAAAATGGTAATGCCTCGTTCTCTTTCCAAATCATTAGAATCTAAAACCCGTTCCATTACGAACTGATTGGAACGAAATACACCGCTTTGCTTTAATAACCCATCCACCAAAGTAGTCTTGCCATGGTCGACATGAGCTATTATGGCCACATTTCTGACATCGTGCCGTTTCATTAATTTAACCTTCTTTCTAAATTTAGCATACCATTATTTATACAACTTTTACATTTTATCAGAGGGAAACATAAAAATCAACTTTTGATTCAGGAAAAACTCACAATGTATTACATTATTTTTGTATAATATAACAAATTTTGGATAAAATAAAAAAATATGTAAATTTTTACTTCTAAATTATGTATATTAGCATATATATATCATAGGTGAATGAATGCTGTTAACAATAAACAGATAAATTTACCCCACATTTTAATAAAAAGCAGTGGCGTAAAAAACGTCACGAAAGAAGGGAGAGGTACGATATGGCGGATAAAATTTTTGAAAACAATCAAGTAAGTATTGCAGGTGAAGTGGCAAACGCTTTTACGTTTAGCCATGAGGTCTTCGGAGAAGGATTTTATCTTTTTGACGTAATCGTTAAAAGGCTTAGCGATGCGGTCGATATTATACCGGTTATGGTCTCCGAAAGGCTGATTGACGTAAAACAGGATTACACCGGTAAGTACGCCGAGATAATTGGTCAGTTCAGATCCTATAACAGGCATGAAGAAAACAAGAATAAACTGGTGCTGTCGGTTTTTGCCAGGGATATTAAAATAGTCGACCAATTATCCGAAAATGTCAAAACCAATTACATCTTTCTGGACGGCTATGTATGCAAACCTCCGGTTTACCGTAAGACCCCTCTTGGCAGAGAAATAGCGGACATATTGCTGGCAGTAAACCGACCGTATGGAAAATCTGATTATATTCCCTGCATAAGCTGGGGCAGGAACGCAAGATATGCCGAAACATTTGCGGTTGGCGGTCATGTGCAGATCTGGGGCAGAATTCAAAGCAGGGAATATCAAAAGAAAATTAGTGAAACCGAATTTGAAAAGCGCATAGCTTATGAGGTCTCCGTAAGCAAACTGGAATATTTGGATGAATCATAATCTTTGGATATTTAAAATGTATAATGTCAGATTCAAGGTATGCGGATATAACCAAAACATAACGATAAACACATTTTGAATTTAAGGTGCATATAATGAGGTAGGTGTGTTGGGTTATATCTGTATACCTTTATTTATTTGGTAAAGCTTCTTTTAAAATATTTATTAAATTTTTTGGCATTTTAATAAAAATATGAAAAGTTTGATTAAAAAATTAAGGCTTAATTATTTGTATTGACATCATATGATATAAATGCTAATATAAGTTTACGAAAATTGAAAATTTTGCTTAAGGTAGAGGTGCGGCATTCATAAGTACGCTGTATGATATTTCAGGGATAGGTGATTACAGCGGAAAGGGGATGCTGCCGAAGCAATAATAATCCTGAGTTATTATTGCTGGGCATATGGTGAATAACCATATGACTGTCATCAGTTTTATTGATGGAGCGCTACCTAAAGAATTTACGTATTATATACGTATTATGCGTATATATCTTTAAATTTATACGTATAGTACGTCTATAAATTAATATACGTACAGAATTCTTTAGAGTCGACTCTGCAGTCGACCTTTTTTTTAGCATAATATTGAATACAGAACGAAATGTAATTAATCATAGATAAAATTTTACGGAGGTGTCATTATGGCTTTATTCAAAGGAGCCGGTGTTGCTATCGTAACACCCTTTAACGAAAAAAACGAGGTTAATTATGAGAAACTGGGTGAATTGATTGACTATCAGATTGAGAACGGTACGGACAGCATAATAATTTGCGGAACGACAGGAGAATCATCCACACTTACCGAAGAAGAACATCTGGAATGCATCAAATTTGCTGTGGAAAAAGTAAACAAGAGAGTACCTGTTATAGCGGGAACCGGGTCAAACTGCACCGAAACAGCCATATACCTGTCAACCGAAGCAGAAAAATACGGGGCGGACGGACTTCTGCTTGTCACACCGTATTACAACAAAGCAACACAAAACGGGCTTATAGAACATTTTACGGCAGTGGCAAAAAAGGTGTCGATTCCTATTATACTTTATAACGTACCGGGAAGAACCGGATGCAATATTCTGCCCAAGACGGTAGCAACTCTGGTAAAGAACGTTGATAATATAGTAGGAATAAAGGAAGCCAGCGGCAATATAGCTCAAGTGGCAGAAATAATGAATTTGACTGACGGAAATATAGATATGTATTCAGGAAATGACGAGATGGTTGTTCCTATTTTATCCCTGGGCGGCATAGGGGTAATCTCCGTATTGTCAAATATTGCTCCCAGAGAAACCCATGATATGGTTATGAAATATCTGGAAGGCGATATAATTACAAGCCGCAATCTTCAGCTTAAATATCTTCCTTTAATTAATGCATTATTCTGTGAAGTTAATCCTATCCCGGTAAAGGCAGCTCTTAATCTGATGGGCTTTAATGTAGGAAAACCCCGTATGCCTTTGACCGAAATGGAACCTGCAAATCAGGAAAGACTTAAGAAAGAAATGAATAATTGCAACATTAAAACGGTAGCATAAATACCGGTAAAAATACGATCGGAGGAAGCATATGACAAATATCATTTTACGCGGATGCAATGGCAAAATGGGCCGGGTAGTTACGCAGTTGGTAAATGAAGATGAAAATGTCGCCATTGTGGCAGGAATTGATTTGTCAACTGATGGTCAAAATACTTATCCGGTTTTTCAAAGCTTTTCCCAGTGTAATATAAAGGCAGATGTCATTATTGATTTTTCTTCACCGGTGAATGTCAGGGATATGCTGGATTTTGCCATAGACAGGGGTATAGGGATTGTACTATGCACAACGGGCTTTACAAAAAAGGACCTGGAGCTGATAGAGGAAGCTTCAAGGTTAATTTCCATACTTAGGTCGGCGAATATGTCCATGGGTATAAACCTGATTACCAAGTTGGTCAAAGAAGCCGCAAGGGTTCTTGCTGTATCAGGCTTTGATATTGAGATCGTAGAGAAGCATCATAATAAAAAAGTAGATGCCCCGTCAGGGACAGCACTTGCCTTAGCCGATGCCATAAACGATGCGTTAAACAACTCTTATGAATATGTCTATGACCGTACCGATATCCGGGCTCCCAGACAGAAAAAAGAAATAGGAATATCGGCTGTCCGCGGAGGAACTATTGTCGGCGAACATGAAATAATATTTGCGGGAAGCGACGAGGTTATCGAAATAAAACATACGGCTTATTCCAAAGCGATTTTTGCCAAGGGCGCTATACAGGCAGCAAAGTTTTTGCATGGCAAGCCTGCCGGAATGTACACTATGAATGATGTAATAGGCTAAGTAAAAAATAAAACTGGACCCTAAAACACTTAACCGGTGATTTTAGGGTTTTTTATTTTTACTCTTATATATGATGATGGTTAATATATATTTTCAATTACATAGAATGATGAAATAATATCAAATTGTATATTTGTTCACAATTTTTTCGTATTCTTATTGTATTATACTGGATGGAATATATACATATTTGCAAGGGAGGAGACTGTTTTGATTGAGGTAAAAAATCTGGTTAAGCGTTATGGAAACCATACCGCTGTAAACGATTTGTCTTTTACCGTTAACAGGGGGCAGATATTAGGTTTTCTCGGCCCCAACGGGGCAGGAAAAACCACAACTATGAATATTATTACAGGTTATATATCTGCGACGGAAGGAACAGTAACAGTAAACGGCATTGATGTTTTTGAAGAGCCTGAAGAAGTTAAAAAAATGATAGGTTACCTTCCGGAATTCCCGCCTTTGTATCCTGATCTTACGGTTTGGGAATACCTTAACTTTGTGGCAGATATCAAGAAAGTAAAAAAATCTGCAAGAAGACAGATGGTGAATGATGTCATGGAAGCCACAAAGATAGCAGACATGAGAAACCGTCTGATAAAACATTTGTCTAAAGGTTATAAGCAAAGGGTAGGACTTGCCCAGGCCATTATGGGATATCCTGAAGTTATTATTCTTGATGAACCGACAGTCGGACTTGATCCTAAGCAGATTATTGAAATAAGAGATTTGATTCGTGACCTTAGCAAAAATCATACTGTAATTTTAAGTTCACATATAATGCAGGAAGTAAATGCGGTTTGTGACAGTGTTATGATAATTGATAAAGGCAGATTAATATTACAGGACAAACCGGAAAACTTAAGCCTGCATTTCGGGTCTACCGGAGGCCTTAAGCTGGTTATTAAGGGCAATAAAAACGATGTACTTAATGAGCTTAAAAAGATAGGAAGAATAACCAAGATAGAAGAAAAAGAAAGCCTTGAAGAGGGAACAGTCAGTTTTACCGTATATTGTAAAGAAGACGATGATATTAGGGAAGAAGTCTTTTACAGCATGAGCAAAAACAATACTCCTATCTTAGAGATGCAATCCATACGGATGAGTCTGGAAGATATCTTTATTAAGGTTACTCAGGATGATGCTTTTATAAATGAGGACAAACCGGAAGTATATGAGGATAAAACCGAGGATTTGTCATCATCCGCAGATAAAGAGGAGGTAAGTAATAATGCTGGCGATTTATAAAAAAGAATTGCGTTCGTATTTTACTTCTATGATAGGGTATGTATTTATATCGCTGTTTTTGGCTATAATCGGAGTTTATTTTTACATTTATAACCTGGTAAACAGGGCAGCAAATTTTGAATATACGGTAGCAAATGTAAGTTTTATCTTTGTTCTTCTTGTACCTCTTCTTACTATGAGAATCATGGCGGAAGAAAACAGACAAAAAACCGACCAGCTTCTTTTGACATCGCCGGTTACGGCTGCCGATATTGTTCTTGGTAAGTTTTTTGCGGTATTTACCATATTGTTTATGGTAGTTGCCGTTATCAGTACATACCCCCTGATTATGTCAAGGTTCGGGGAAGTTCCGTATGCTTCGGCTTATGCCAGTTTATTTGGCTTTCTTTTGCTTGGAGGAGCTTATCTGGCAATGGGCTTGTATCTTTCTTCCCTTACTGAAAGCCAGGTTGTTGCGGCTGTAATTACTTTTATAGTATTCTTCATAACTTTATTTATGGACAATATAGCCAAAAGTATATCTACCGGCAGTAAATCCGCATTTATCTTTTTTACGGTTTTGATTCTAATAATTTGCTTTATACTCTGGCTTATGATGCATAACCTGACTGTTTCTGTCGGAACAGCAGTTGTAGGAGAGGGGATATTACTTGCCATTTATCTGTCTAAACCTGCTCTCCTTGAAGGGTCTGTTATAAAGGTATTTAATTGGCTTTCGGCAAATGCCCGTTTCTATAATTTTTACATGGGTATATTTGATTTGTCGGATATAATTTATTACCTAAGTATAATTATAATATTCTTGTTCCTTTCAATTCAGGTTATTAAGAAAAAGAGATGGAGCTAGGGATGGAGGAGGAAGCAATGAGCGATAATAAAAAGCAAAATTCAAAAAATATTATTGAGCAGATAAAGGCTTCCTTTACCGGAAGAAAATTTAAAAGCGGAGCTTATGTATCTGTAATATCTGCGGTAGTTATAGTTTTGATTCTTCTTATAAATTTAATAATATCAGAATTTGATTTAAAAATTGACTTAAGTAACAATAAGCTGTACACCTTAACTGACGAAACCAAGGAATACATAAAGAATATGGAAGACGACATAACAATTTATTATCTGGTCGAAGCGGGAAATGAAGCTCAGATTTTCCAAAAGATAGCCGAAAAATTCGACAGTCTTTCCGACAAGATTACCCTGGTGCAAAAAGACCCGGTTCAATACCCTACTTTTGCCCAGCAGTATGTGGATGATGAGATTAGTGTAGGCAGTTTTCTTGTAGTAAATAACCGCACAAACAAGGCAAAGTATGTGGATTATAATGAAATGCTTGTGCAGGAATTCGACTACCAAAGCTTTCAATATTTTACGGTAGGTGTGGATGTAGAAGGTAAACTCATATCAGCCATTCAATATGTTACAAATCCGGATCTTCCTGTTGTTTATTATACGGTCGGCCATGAAGAGTATGAAATCGGTGAACTGTTTAAGGATACCTTAGACAGGATGAACATAGAAATCCAGTCTCTTCAGACTCTGACTCTGGAAAAGATGCCGGATGACTGTGACGTATTGATAATTAACAGCCCTAAGATAGATTTCTCCGATTCGGAAATCGATATGATAAAGCAGTATATGGCAGCAGGGGGCAAGGCAGTCATAGTAATGGACTATCAGGCCCAGGATTTTGTAAACTTAAATTCATTAATAAATTACTATGGTATGCAGATTGAAAAAGGGATTATATGTGAAGCGGATGCCGACAGATATGTTCCATTATATCCACGATACATTGTGCCTGAGGTATTGGAACATGATATTACAAATACCTTATCAAAAAGCAACCGTATTGTGGTTACCCCCAAATCTTCCGGCATAACCCTTTTGGATAATGTAAGAAGTTCCCTTACCATTGAACCGTTACTAAAAACTTCCGATTCTGCATACTCAAAAGTCGACCTAAATCCTCAGACCCTCTTGAAAGAGGATGGGGATATTGACGGGCCATTCTATACTGGTGTTGTTTCCAGTGACACCTATGAAGGAGTTACTTCAAAACTGGTAGTATATACATCGGAAATGATATTTGACGATAATATGATAAGCGATTTCGGAAACTTTTATCTGCTTGTCGGAACAATATCCAATCTGGTAGGAGAAATGGATACCATATCGGTAAGAGCCAGATATCTGTATCCTCAGTTTCTTAATATAACACAGAAAGCTGCTATGATATGGGCCGCCGCCATAGTAATAGTGCTGCCGGTAATTATCCTAGCTTCAGGTATAGTAATCGTAGTTAGGAGGAGGAAGCGCTAATGTCAAAGAAAAAAAAGAAAAACCGGATAACACTGATATCCCTTATAGGGATATTAGTGATTTTGACGGGTTTTTATGTATGGTATCTAAACAGGGATAAATTCGGCAATAACAATGAAACAAGTGATGAAGATACCTCTCTCATCATGGCGACAATGGACCCTGAGCTTATAGATACTATTCATTATAAAAATGAGAATGCGGATATGACCTTTATAAAGGAAAATGATACATGGGTATATGTGGACGATAAAGAAAGGCCTATAAGACAAAATTATATTCAAAATATGATAAATCTCATTGATGAGATCAAAGCTGACAGGATTGTCATTGAAAATCCCGATGACCTTGGACAGTACGGGCTTACTGATCCTTTCGCATCTATAAAAGCAACCCAGTCCGACGGAAAAAGCGTTTATCTTTTAATCGGAAACGAAGTTACCGGCGGGAATGGGTATTATGCAAAACTGGAGGGTAATGATACCGTATTTATACTGCCTACTATATACGCAACCAATCTGTCTTACAGCGATGTCAATATGACTCAGGTAGAAAATGGGCCTTCCATAATATCTAACAATATATATCATATAGAGGTCACAAAAAAGGACGGAGAAGACTTTGAGCTGCTTTATGACCCCGATTCGGAATATCATGTGGCAGGTACACCTTTATTGTCCTGGGCCATACTCAAACCTTATGAGGAGCCCTATGCCGCAGACAGTTCCAAAGTTACAGAACTTCTTGATGATTTTACCAATTTTTACTTCTTAAGTTGTGTAGACTACAAAGCAAGTGATTTCTCCAAATATGGATTAGATGAGCCATTAGCCACCATATTTGTGGAATATTATGAAGAACGGGAAGAAGAACTTGAAAAACCTGAAACAGATCCGGACACCGGTGAAGAAATCACCAAAAAAACTGTCAGGGAAGATAAGAGCTTTAAATTATATGTCGGCAACAAGGACGATAAGGGAAATTATTATGTAAGGAAAGACGGAGACAATGCGGTCTACACCATGACCCCAAGCTATGTGGACGCTATGCTTGAAATAGATATTTTTAACCTTATGAGTTCGTTTGTAAGCATCCATAACATTGAAAATATTGAGCGCGTAGATATTGATATCTCCGGAAGGCCTTACACAATGGAAATTAAACGGGAAGTTACTACAGACGAAGAAGGAAACGAAGAAACCGTAGCAACTTATTACTATAACGGCAAGGAAGCGAAAGAGGACGTATTTAAGGAAGTATACCAGGCTATGATAGGAGCCAAGTATGATACTCAGCTTAAAGAGGAAGTATCTGTAGAAGGCCTGCAACCCGTGCTTACCATTACTTATCGCTATAAAGATACCGGTGAAACATATACAAGCAAATACTATCCGTATGATGAAAGCTTTTACCTTGTAGATACCGGTTATCCCATCCGCTTTACCGCCGATAAAAGAAAAATTGATGCAATTATAAAAGCCATACGGGAATTCAAAAAATCAGATGAATAATAGGTAAAGAAACCGATTCAATTCTATTTAAAAGCCGATATAGCGTGCCTGTTTTTATTTAAATTATCGGTAAACGGTTAACAGAGCTGTTTATAAACCTTAAAGGTTGTATATGGTTTATAAACAGCTCTGATTTATTTAAATCGATAAATTTTAATTAGTAAAAAATGTAGGACGAGATATAGATGCTCTGTTATATTTAATATAAATAATTTGCCACGAGACCTTTACTATGATATTATGATTTTAACTAAACAAGAAAGTTTAATCCGAATAAGAGAGGATAAATAATGGACATAGTTAAATTAAGCTCACACCCTGATCTCTTTGACAAAGCGGCGCAATTTTTTCATAGTATATGGGGAATACCAAAACAAGCCTACCTAGACAGCATAAATGAAAGCCTGAACGCAAAAGAAGGCATACCTGAGTGGTATATTGTAAAGGAAAATGATGAAATTATTGCAGGGATCGGAGTAATAGAGAATGACTTCCATAAGCGCCCGGATTTAAGGCCCAATATATGCGCTGTTTATGTGAAAGAAGAATACCGCCGTCAGGGAATAGCCCGCAGGCTTATGGACAGGGTATGCAAAGACTTATATGAGCATGGAATAACTGACGTATATCTTATAACAGACCATACCGGCTTTTATGAACGCTGCGGATGGGAATTTTTCGGTGAGATTGAAGAAAACAGCGGCAATTTGGCCCGGTGTTATCACAGAAGGACAAATGAAAAAGAACCGGATTATCAGGACAGGTTTTAAGATGAGTTTGCGGAAGAATTAAAAAACGACATAAGAAAAATAATATCAGGCCTTCAGGGATTATTCCGGAGAAGGCTTTTATTATTAACAACTTGTACGAATATTCCGTGCACTGATATAATATATTAGCATATGGGATAACAATCCGCACTAGTTTTTTGGCAACAAGCAGAAAAGTATGCTTCTGTGCCCGAAGGGGGAATATTTATGAATATAAAGAAAAAGCTTATTATAATAGGTGTATGTTTTGTAATCATAATAATGGTATTAACGGCCAATATTATCAGACGAATTATAGCGGATAGGGATAATAAGCAGGAAGATAATGTTCTGGCAGAGAACGTTATTTCAAGGGCAGAAGCTTACCGCCTTTTAAGCTATCTTGAATATGACAAAGCAAAAAGAGAATCTCTGCCGATGGGGATTACTTATGCCGATAAAGATATGTCTGATTGGTATGACAGGTATGTAAATGCCATTTGGAGAATGGGCCTGATAGACGAAAATATAACCGTATCCCCCAAAGAGGCTTTGACACTTGGGGAATGCAAATTTTTAATCGATAAACTTATTACTAAAAAGCCAATACTGCAAGGGGTGTATTCAGGAATTTCTTTTGATTTTCTGAAGGCTGAAAGCGAAATGCTGATACCTCAATTTTTGGAATTGTATAATGCCATTCTTGATTTGCTTCCTGAGGATGAGAAAATTGTTAAGGACGAGATTCTTTTTGTCCTGGACCGTGAAATAGCCGAGGACGGCAAAGACAGAATAGTTACCGACCAAGGGAAATATTTTTATGTGAATTCAATGGATTACGAAAAGTTTTATAATCCCGAAGCAGACAGGCCTTATGACAGGCTAACCGGGGAAGAGGTACTGAGGCGTTTCAATAATAAAGGAATAGAAGTGTTGGCCTGTAAAAATGAAATTATATATATAAAAAATATTTATACCGGTAAAATTACAATTAAAAATGTCTGGATTAAACAGGGTAAAGAACTTAAAATTGATACTTTTATAAACGGAGTACATAAAGAGTTCCAGGCTCAGTTTAAACTTTCCCAGGATATTGAAGAGATAGTCGGTGATATTGCTATTGAAAACGGAAATGTAGTCGGTATCAGTATCAAGCCTGATATTATAACAGGAAAAGTATTGCTGTCGGGTGAAGATTTTATAGAAATCGAAGGTTACGGAAAAATTCCGCTGGATGATGACTATAAAATATATAAGATTTACGGCGAATTGTCAATGGAACAGACAAGCGGAATTCTGGTAGGATATGACACCACGGATTTTGTGGTATCCGAAGGAAAAATCAGCGCCGCACTCATCAAGGAAAGTATAAAAGCCGAAAGAATTAGGGTGCTTCTTCATACTACGGGATTTAAAGATATATATCATAAGCAGGTTGAAATAGGGGCGACTTCCGATTATGTAGTAAGAACCGGTGAAAGCGAAACCCGCTATAGCGCTTCTGAAACTTTGACTTTAGAGCCGGGAGACAAGATGCTGTCTTTGGGAAGAGTAATAATAGAGCCTGTTTCGGAGGAAGGCAAAATTAAGTTGTTGTCAATAGAGCGCTCTACGGGTACTCCTAAATACAGGGGGAGAATAGAGATTACACAGGAAGACAAGGGGCTTCTGATTGTAAATGAATTGCCCCTGGAGGAATATCTGTATGCGGTTATACCCAGCGAAATGCCCACATATTACGGTCTTGAGCCGTTAAAAGTGCAGGCGGTTTGCGCAAGAAGCTATGCATATCGCCATCTTTTGGCAAACAGCTTAAGTGCATACGGAGCTCATGTAGACGACAGCGTAGCATATCAGGTTTACAACAATATAGAAGAAAATGAAGAATCCATTCTTGCCGTCAAGGAAACTTACGGAAAAGTCGTAGAATACAATGGAGATGTGGTTGCGGCATATTATTTTTCTACTTCCTGCGGGCATACAACCGACGTGGAATATGTATGGCCTAACGGAAAAGATTTGCCATTCCTGAAAGGAAGGCTGCTTTCCGCAGAAGATGAGAGTGAGAGTGTCATATCAAATCAGAAAACCAATATCTACAGTGATTTAACCAATGAGGATAATTTCAGGACTTTTATTCTTGATAAAGATTATAATACCTATGACAGCGATTTTGCCTGGTACAGGTGGCAGGTAACAATAAATGCAGACGATATAAAGAATAATATAAACGATAAGCTTTCAGCAAGATACAAGGCAAATCCTGATTTTATACAAACTCTTGTTTCAAATAAGCCTACGGATAAAAATGCAGTATTTGAAAGTATGCCGGTGGAAACAGTAGGGGATATTCTTGATATATCCGTGGCAAAGAGGGGAACAGGCGGAATTATATATGAGCTTATTATACAAGGGACCGAAAGGACAATAAAGGTGCAGACAGAGTACAATATAAGAGCCCTTCTGGCACCGGTTAATGCTACGGTTTATCGGCAGGATGAAAAAGGCATAAACAATTTGACTTTGCTTCCCAGCGCATTCTTTTTTATAGAGCAGAATAAGGAAAACGGAAAGCTAAAAAGTATAACTCTTACCGGAGGAGGTTACGGTCACGGGGTAGGATTAAGTCAGAACGGTGTTAAATCATTGGCTGATGCAGGGAAAAAATACGATGAGATAATTTCGTATTTTTACAGAGGAACCAATATAGGTTTTATTTATGAATAGCATAAATATTAGGCAGGATTTATATTCAACTCAGTTTCTTTATGCGGAGACTGTTGAATATGAATCCTGCATATTTTATTGTTCGCCCCTCTCTGCGTGTGAGCTTGCGTAATGGATTTCATTTTTATAAAGTTGTTTTACTTTGTTTATTAAATCTTTGTTTTGAAGGAGTATGTTGATCTCCGCACCTAAAAAGAGGATATACATGCAAAAATACATCCAAAGCATAAACAGCACAATGGTTGTAAGGCTTCCGTACATGGAAGAATAATTGGAATAATGGTCAATGTAATATGAAAAAGCATAGGAATATCCCATCCATCCCGCAGCACAAACAAAGGCTCCCGGGACTTCTTTGGACAGTTTGGTTTGTCGGTTTGGTACAAACTTGTATATTATTAAGAAGAAAATAAACAGGGCAATCAGGCCTACCATTGTACGAATGCTTATAATCACCAGGGCTAAATCGTGTAAAACGGAAAACCTCTGGGTTATCCACAGGTATAATCTGTTTCCGAATACAAAAATTGTCATACTGATGATTATCATTATGGCAAATATAAGAGTATACAGGGTTGAAACAATTCTTAGAAATATTGAATGCCTGGTTTCCTGGATTTCATAAACGGAATTTAAACCTTTCATTATTGCAAGAAAACCTTTGCCTGCCGACCAAAGGGCAGTAAGAGCGGTAACAGAAATTACAGTTCCTGAATTGGTGAGGTCATAAATTTCGGTTATAACCCGGACTATTAATGAGTTAAAAGCCTTAGGAAAAACCTGTATAAAAATCTTCAGAATGGTGCTTTCCTGAATATTAAAAAATGGAACAATGCTTAATAAAAACATGATAAACGGAAAGAAAGATATGATGATAAAAAATGCTGCCTGAGCCGAGAAGGCAGATATATGATCATCTTTTATTTTTTTAAAAAACATATCGATAATTTTTATTGTTGTTTTTATCATAACACTACCTCTGCCTTATCAATAAGAGTTAAATATGCTGCTTTAGCAAAGTACTTTCAAACAGCAATATCGGTTTTAATTATTTATTTATATTATATTTCCTGTTTTACATGTATATAATTTAGATTAAAAGTTAAGCACTTTTATTGTAAACTATTTGACCGGTTAGTCAAGTATAAAGGACTGAAAAATATGTGGCTTTTAAGTAACGGAATTGTGGACGGAATGAAGATTTTATAAAAATTGCTATATAATAGTATAAACACTTGATTTTTAGTATTATTATGAGTATGATGATAGTTAGAATATAGAAATTTTTGAGATATTCCTAAAATCATCATTATAGATAAGGAGAAATGATTATGATTAATTTTGAAGAAGAAATCGAAAAATTTCAACCGAGTCCTGAAATAGAACAAGCGGAAGACTTGATCAACAACAATGATTTGACGGATATCTCTGACATTTTAAAAGCGTTACTTAAGGATAAAGAGAATAATTCATTTTGATGAGTGAAGTTAGGTGGGGATTATATGGTTTGTCCGAATTGCCATGGCATGGTTTCTGAAAAAAGAAGTCGCTGTGACCGATGTGGGCAGGATTTGACTTTATACAAAAGGATATACAAAGCTTCCAATATGTACTATAATTTGGGGCTTGAAAAAGCAAAAGTAAGAGATTTATCCGGAGCGGTTATTGCTTTAAGAAAGAGTCTGGAATTCAATAAAAGGAATACTAATGCCAGAAACCTGCTGGGACTGGTATATTTTGAAATGGGTGAAACGGTAGCTGCACTTACCGAATGGGTAATCAGCCGGCATTTTAAACCGGATGATAATGATGCAGATAAATATATTAATGCCGTACAGGAAAATCCTACAAGACTGGATGCCCTAAACCAGGCTATTAAACGGTATAATAATGCGCTTACGTTTGCCAAACAGGGAAGTGATGATCTCGCTATAATACAATTAAAGAGAGTTCTTCAGTTAAATCCCCATTTTATAAGAGCTTATCACTTACTTTCAATCTTATATATTAAAAATGGTGAGATTGAAAAAGCAAGAAAATGTTTACTTCGGGCATCTAAAATAGATGTATCAAATACTACAACCTTAAGATATATGAATGAGCTGGAGCAAAAACCTGCTGGCGGGCAGGAGGGAGAGGCTTCTTTAAGTCATGACAGTTCCACAATTATGCCTATTTCTTCTTACAGGGAAGATAAGCCCAATATTATGGCGTTTGTTAATTTGATTATCGGGGTATTGATAGGCGTTGCCGTAACGGCATTCCTGATAGTTCCCTCAATAAAAAGAAATAACGTAGCCGATAACAATCAGGATTATGTAGATTACAGTGCGGGGCTTGCCGCTTTGGAAGAAAAAGAGGCTGCTATTGCAAAGCTTCAGGAAGAAAATGCAGAATTAAGCCAAAAGATAAATGACCTGCAGGCCGAACTTGACGGTATTGAAATGCCGGAAGTAAATCCTGAATTGTACGACCCTTTATTTGAAGCAGCTTCCCTATATATGGATGAGCTTAAAAAAAGGGAAAGAGACAGGGATTATTCGCAGATAGCCGAGATTTTAAGAAACATAGATACCGACAAATATGAATCCGAACAATCCCTTCTGCTTATAGACCGGCTTAAGCAGGATATTTTCCCGGTTGTATCGAAAATACATTATGACATAGGGCATAAATTATACAGTGACTATAAATATGAACAAGCACTGGATGAACTGTTCCTGGCATATAATTATGACCAGACCAATGTAGATGCTATCTATTTTATTGCCCGGTCATATCATAGGCTTGAGGATTATGAGAGTGCCCGGACTTATTATGAAATGATAGTAAATGATTTTGCCGATTCCAGA
Organism: Herbinix hemicellulosilytica; assembly: GCF_002904165.1. GTDB lineage: Bacteria > Bacillota > Clostridia > Lachnospirales > Lachnospiraceae > Mobilitalea > Mobilitalea hemicellulosilytica. Next base: position 24,453 of record NZ_CVTD020000007.1, read on the forward strand.
AGATATCAGAGTGCAGCAGAATTTTTGGAAAGTTTGCCTGATTAATATATCAATTACATAAAAAGATTATAATGAAAAATAGTAAGCCATATCTCATTCTTTTGAAGAATTAGGCTGTTTATAAATTTTGCCGTTATTTATGCATTCACATACGGATTGTTGTATCCTAATGTGAAGCATAAATAACGGCTTTTTTTAGAGGCTCTTTGTCAAGTGTTGGGGTATGATATGTTTGAATTATGTTAAAACACTAGGCTTAGAGCCTATTTTTATGATTGATTCATTAATCCCTGTTTTTGGGCATGACAAATAAACCTCGGGCCAGTCATATTTATTTTTACTTAATTGCAAGAATGTAAGATACGTGTACGAAATCTTTCAAAGTTTTTTATACCATACGATATACGCTAGGTACCTTTATTTTATTATTAAATCCCTCTGTTACACCATTGGTTAAGCCATATTTAAATGCATTTAGTATTTCTTTTGACCAATGTCGGAAAGTTGCTGCACATTTTTTAAACTCTTTAATGCCTGAGTTTTCTGCATTCTTTATCCATTCAAATAATTCTTTTCTTTGAATAGAATACTTTTCATTATGACAAATATCATAAAACCATTCTTTAAGCATATGAGCTTTCCTTAAATCATCGTTATAAAGCAGCATAAGATCACAGGCTTTTTTATCTTCATCCTTTAACTTATAATACCTGGTAAGAATTAATTTACGGCTTCTTTTGTAGTATTTTCTCAAAGTAGGAGACATGGATTTTTGTATTCTTTTACGTACATTTTCTATTGCCCAGGTTACATGCCTTATGAAATGATATTTATCAATAATTACTACAGCATTAGGAAAATAACTATAAGCTAAATCAACATATGGCTGCCACATATCACAAACAAAGAATTTTACCCGATGCCTTTCATTACGATTCATTTCTCTAAAATAAGCAGAAAGATGAGATTGTGTTCTGTCAGGTAGGATGTCCATAATGTAATTCTTTTTAGGATTAACAATAATACATTGATATTTACCTGTTTCAGCGTTACCTTTAAATTCATCAATAGCAATAGCATCTTTCAAAGGGAAACTAGAATAATGAATAGTATCCAGAATTCTAGTGACCGTTGAATGAGATACATTAGATTTTTCAGCAACAGCTTTTATAGAAACCGAATTTCGTAATTCATTAGCTATGTATTGAGTAAGACGAGTGGTTCGTTGCTGATATCTAGCTAAAAAGGGATATTTTTCATAAAAACGTTTTCCACACTTACAACGATACCGCCTTTTTTTAAGAATTAGATAGCAGTCTTTGAACTGTAAAGGTAAATCTTTAATTTTTTGATAACGGTAATCATGTATCTGTTTAGTTTGTTGATGACAACAAGGGCAAATCTGTGTTGTGGCTTTTGTTTCAATATAAATTTTTAAATAATTATCTGCGTGGTTGATTTTTTTTACAAAAATACCTTCCAAATTTAATAAAGATGTGATATGCTTATTAAGCATATTTATTTACCTCCTGGTGGTCTACTTATTGACTGGCACTGGGAGGTTTTTTTATTATAAACTAAAATGCTGGGGTTGTGAACTAAATGATTCACTTACCCCAACATTTATTATAGAACCTTTTTAGACATAAAACAGAGAAGGTATTGGTATACCTTGTTTATAAAGGACGGGATATCTTAATAATTATTTTTAACTTGACTATAACTGGAATAATATGTAAAAATATAACTATATCCAACAGAATGGAGGTTAAGTTTTAATGCAAGATAGCAAAAGGTATTATAAACCGGACGTAAGGACGGGAAAGGAGGGGACAAGCTATGAAATCTACCAAAGATGCCTGATTATCAGACTGAATGACGAGTTAGACCATCACAATGCGGTAAAAATAAGAGAACAGTCGGATAAGCTGATTGACAGGAATCATATAAAGTATATTATATTTGATTTTTCAGGTACCGATTTTATGGATAGTGCAGGTATTGGGGTTATCATGGGCAGATATAAAAAGTTGGTTTTCATTGGGGGGAAAATAGCCGTGGCCAATGTGAGTTCTGCTATAGACCGAATTTTAAGGCTTTCCGGCCTTTATAAAATTATAGAGAAGTACGATACGGTTGAAGCAGCTTTGCAAAGTTTTATATAGATATAAGTAATAGGAAAGGGGAATAAGTATTTATGGATAATACTAATCGAATGGTATTGGAGTTTGAAAGCAGGTCTCAAAATGAAAGTTTTGCAAGAACTGTGGTTGCGGCTTTTGCGGCAACAATGGACCCAACTTTAGAGGAGCTTGCAGATATAAAAACAGCCGTATCCGAAGCTGTAACAAACTGCATAATTCATGGATATCCTGACAAAATCGGCATTATTACCATGAGATGCTCCATTTCGGGAGATGAAATAACTGTTGAAGTAGAAGATAACGGAGTAGGCATTGAAGATATAAATAAGGCCATGGAGCCGTTATATACAACCAGGCCGGATCTTGAGAGGTCTGGTATGGGTTTTTCCTTTATGGAGGCTTTTATGGACGAGCTTGAGGTGGAATCTGTAGTCGGAGAAGGTACTTTAGTAAGAATGAGAAAACGGATAGGTAAAGAAGCAATTAAAGGTTATACACAGCATACCGGATAATTAGGCCTAAACTTAACCGAAGGGAGTGGGGTTTAATGTGGATACGCTGGAATTGATTAAAAGGAGTAAGGAAGGCGATAAGGAAGCCCGGGACAGGGTTGTAGCTGAAAATGTCGGTTTGGTATGGAGTATAGTAAGAAGGTTTGCCAACCGAGGTTATGAAATGGAAGATTTGTTTCAGATTGGCAGTATCGGATTGATTAAAGCAATTGATAAATTTGACTGTTCTTATGATGTTAAATTTTCTACTTATGCTGTCCCTATGATAACCGGTGAAATAAAACGGTTTTTAAGGGACGACGGTATGATTAAGGTAAGCAGGTCACTAAAGGAAAATGCCGCCAAAATAAGAGCGTACAGAGAAAAATACAGCAATATGTACGGTAAAGAACCAACCATAGAAGAGATAGAAGAAGAATTAAAACTTCCAAAGGATGAAATTTTGATGGCTCTTGAAACAGGAGCCGAAGTTGAATCACTTTATAAAACCATATACCAAAGTGACGGAAGCCCAATATATCTGATAGATAAATTGGCACAATCAAAAGATGAAAGCGAAAATATGATAGATAAGCTTGCATTAAGAGAAGTTATTGCTTCCCTGGATGAAAGGGAACAGGAAATAATCAAGCTTAGATATTTTAATGATAGAACTCAGACCGATATAGCAAAAGAACTTGGTATTTCACAGGTTCAGGTTTCCAGAATGGAAAAAAGAATTTTAAAAATACTAAAAGATAAGCTCGGTGCTTAAATTCATGGATTTTCCAGTATAGTAATTTTCTAAAAACACATAATAATATAGGTAAATGTAAACAAAAAGCATCAGGATAAATAAACTGATGCTTTTTTATATAAATAAAATTTTTCAATTTTATGCTATAAAATATATCCATTAAAAGGCGGAAATTCTTATATTTATTCAAATAAATCTTGATAAAAAGCCGTTTGCTGGGAGGGATGTTTATGATAAAAAAACGAAAAATTATTGTAGTGGCAACCCTGCTAATTATAGCCGCAGTTGCTGTTGTGCTTTGCGTAGGTTTTCTTACAGGAGAAAAGAAAAGGGATATTGACGGGACACTGGTGAATATAAGAATTGAGCAGGATTGCTGAATATGTTTTCTGGGAGGTGACTTAAGTGGAAAAGGAGAAGAATACAGTATCTGATATAATAAGGGAAACCAACAAGACGATAAGAGATGAAAAATACAATCAATATGTAAAGCAGGTCACACCGACATTCAGTACGGTAAAAAACTGCGTGGCAGCGTATATTGTAGGCGGTTTTATTTGCGTTATCGGCCAGGGGCTTACTAATTTCTTTTTAAAGAGGTCGGGAGATATAGAATTGGCAAAGGCATATACTACAATTTGCCTTGTTTTCCTGTCTGTTTTTCTGACAGGAGTCGGTTTGTACCAGAAACTGGCCAAATTCGGCGGTGCAGGAACATTGGTTCCTATTACCGGATTTGCCAATTCTGTAGCCGCTCCTGCAGTTGAATACAAGAAAGAGGGACAGGTATTCGGGATCGGATGTAAGGTATTTACAATAGCAGGACCTGTAATTTTATACGGAATATTTTCGTCATGGGTATTGGGTTTAATCTATTATATTTTAAAACAGGTTGGAGTTGTATAAGAATAAAAAAGTAAAAAGTAAGCACGATGGGAGTTGGGAAAATGGCGGAAAATCTCAGTGGCAATATGCAGGAAGCAAATACCGGCAATGAAACAAGCGTAAGTAAGATTGTAGGAAAGCAAAGTGTCGCTTTTAGGAAGCCACCGTATATAATTGCAGCATCCTCCATAGCAGGGAAAAAAGAAGGTGAAGGACCGCTTGGTACCTTGTTTGACCAAATAGTTGAAGACCCGATGGTCGGCAAGGAAAACTGGGAGGCGGCTGAAAGCGAACTGATGAAAATGGCGGCACAAAAGGTTCTGACAAAAGCAGGCCTTAAAAATACCGATATCAGGTATCTGATAGGCGGAGACCTGCTTGGTCAGCTAATAGCGACATCTTTCGGTATTGCGGAACTTGGCATACCTGTATTCGGTGTCTTCGGAGCATGCTCTACCATGGGTGAAGCCATGATTATAGGCTCCACGCTTGTAGAGGGAGGATATGCAAATAAAGTTATGGCTATTACTTCAAGCCATTTTGCCGGGGCGGAAAAACAGTTCAGATTCCCACTGGATTACGGCAATCAGCGGCCTTACTCTGCATCCTGGACCGTCACCGGGTCCGGAGCGGTTATTATATCAAATCAAAAAGATCCTAATAAAAATACAGGAGAACCGGATATCGTTATTACCGGATTTACTACAGGCAAAATAGTGGATTACGGAATAAAGGACTCTATGAATATGGGTGCCGCAATGGCTCCAGCCGCTTTTGACACCATAAAGCAGAACTTCGAAGATTTTGGTATCAAACCGGATTATTACGATAAAATAATTACCGGAGATCTGGGATATGTGGGCAAGAATATACTGATAGAATTGCTGAAAGAAGTAGGCTACGACATTACAAATCAACATATGGACTGCGGTATGGAAATCTTTGATCAGGAATCCCAGGATACCCATGCAGGCGGAAGCGGATGCGGCTGTTCTGCCATAACATTTGCAGCTTATATATTAAAGCAGTTAAGGGAAAGAAACTGGAGAAGGATATTGTTTATCCCGACAGGAGCTCTGCTTTCCCAGGTCAGCTTTAATGAAGGAAATACGATACCGTGTATTGCTCATGCGGTTATGGTAGAGGCAAGGTAACAGAAGAAAGGAGTAGATTTTTAATGGATTATGTTATCGCCTTTTTGGTTGGTGGGGCCATATGCGCACTGACACAAATATTACTTGATAAAACAAAACTGATGCCAGGGAGGGTAATGGTAATATTAGTCTGTTTGGGTGCTGTTCTTGGAGCTATCGGTATATACGAACCTTTTTCAAAGTGGGCTGGAGCCGGAGCCAATGTTCCTTTGACCGGCTTTGGAAATGCCCTGTTTAAGGGTATAAAAAAAGCTGTGGATCAGGAAGGATTTATCGGAATTTTTAAAGGCGGTTTTACCGCATCGGCAGTCGGAATTTCGGCAGCGCTTATTTTTTCATATATTGCTTCATGGTTCTTTAATCCGAAGATGAAATCATAAATTTAAGCCAATCTAATACGGATTAAAAATTTTACTATAAGAACAAATTCATATAACAGATTCATAAATGTCAATTTTTAATTGAAAACACCTGCTTAAGCAATTTGTTGTTTAGAACGAAATACAGTTAAATAAAGCAGCAGGTGTTTTATTATTTTAAATTCAAACAAAAACACATAGTGTACTTTACTGTGGCCTATTGGCGTTATAGTACACTATGTGTCTTTTATCTTTTAAACTATATCTTAGTATTTAATTTTCGGTAACTAATTATATAATATCAGGCAAACTACCTAAAGTTAGTGAAAAAATCGTTAAAATTATCTTCAAAATAGTATTCATTGAAATAATTATCATCGGAAGGAGCAAAAGGCGGTTCATCTTCATAATAGTTGCCGGTATGAATATGACATGTTTCTTTAGGAAGGATATAAGGGGTGTCATAAGTAGTACCGGTTTCTGTTTTGTCAAGGTATACGGCCTCTTTCTGCTTATTTGCAGGACAATATTCGGTAGCGAGAGCCGATGATTCGGTACAGATTGTAGCTTTTACATGTACGTCACATTTTTCTGTAGGTTCTGTTCCCTTGGCAAAGTATTCTGTTTTTATCGTATTTCCACCCAAATAGTGGTCACATAAGCCCTCTACGGCCAATTTTCCGGATTTTGTGCATATCTTTGCTGTAACTATAGAATTGGGCATAGGAAAGCTTTGTTTTTCCAGGCCTTTTTCAATATGGATTCTCTCCATAATGGTACGCCAGATAACTCTGTTAAAGGTACGGTCCACCATTGTCTTGTTGTTGTCAAAACCGGCCCAGACTGTGGCGGTATAATAAGGAGAATAACCGGAAAACCACAAATCATTATAATCCGAAGTTGATCCGGTTTTACCGGCTATGGGCATATCGATTTCTCTGAGTCGCAGATTGGTACCAGTTCCGATTTTAACAACGTCTTCCATGGCATTTGTTAGAAGCCAGGCCGTTGATTCTTTCATTACCTGTTCTTTCATAGGGTGTTTTTCAAGGAGAACCTTGCCGTTTTGATCCAGAACCTTTGTATAGAATATGGGCTCAATATATACCCCTTTATTGGCAATGGCTGCATATGCTGCCGTCAGTTCCAGATTGGTTACACCGTCCGTAAGCCCTCCCAGAGCCATAGGAAGGTTTATGTCTGATACCACTCTGCCGTCGGCTTCCGTTCTGGACTCAACCAGGGTAGTAAAACCAAGTTTTTTAAGATATTCATAACCTACCTTTGGTGTAACTTCAGCCAGGGTCTTGACTGTAACTATGTTCATAGAATCATAAATACCTTTACGAAGAGTTACCAATCCTTCATATTCTTTTTTCGATCTCCAGTTGCTGACCTCAACCTTGGTACCGGGATAATAGTATGGGCCTGAATCGTCCTGAACGCTTGCCAGGGTAAAACCGGCCATATCCAGTGCGGGTAAATAAGTAGACAGGACCTTAAAGGTTGAACCGGGCTGTCTTTTTGTATCAGTAGCCCTGTTTAAGGTACGGTTACCAACCTTTTCGCCTCTGCCGCCGGCTATAGCCACAACATGGCCTGTATGCTGATCAATAACCACAAAGGAAATTTGAGGTTGGATAGTCATATTAATCCTTTCAAGCAGGATTTTATCGCCTTCTTCTAGTATGGATGCTTTAAATTCTTCAATTTTTTTGAGCATGTCATCCTTATCTTTAAAGTATAAGGAAAATTTTCTGCCCTTTTCATCCGCATATAAATTATCCGGATCGGAATAGTTTTTAAAGTATTCTAGCAGGTCTGAGCTGTGATAATGTTTAGTTGTTTTCTCTTCATCATTCTTTTGAATTGAAATGGCATAATTCAACTCATAATATGATATGCCCATTTCTGGATAATATGATTCGTCAGAAATTACTTCATCAACAATTCTTTGGATAGTGGGATCCATAGTTGTTATTATTCTTAGACCGCCGCTATATATTAAATCCAAAGCCTCTGACTGGGTATAACCCAGTTCGGACTGAAGATCATTCATTAGCTGGTCTATTAATTCATCTACAAAATAGCTGTAATATGAAGTTGAAGAATATTCTTCGTTTACGGCCTGAATTCTGGCATAAACATCATCAGCCATGGCCTCGTCGTATTCTTTTTGAGTACATTTGCCCTGTTCGAGCATCAGGCTAAGAATCTTGTTCTTTCTGGCTTCGTTTCTTTCCGGGTTGGTGATGGGATTATGATATACCGGCAATTGTGCTATGGCAGCCAGTACCGCTGCTTCGGACAAATTAAGTTCCCAGACATTTTTATTAAAATATCTCTTTGATGCCGTCTGAACTCCATATGTACCGGAGCCGAGATTAATGGTATTAAGATAATATTCAAGTATCTGCTTTTTATCCATCCGGTTTTCCAATTGGATAGCCAAATACTGCTCCTGAATTTTACGCTTCAGTCGGTCAATAAATTTTTGCTCCCTGCCTCCGTCAAAAACCTGATTCTTTATAAGCTGCTGGGTAATTGTGCTGGCTCCCTGGTCAAACTCGCCGCCTTTTATACCTGAGAAAAAGGCCCTGAGTATACCTCTGATATCAATTCCGTCATGTTCGTAGAATCTCTCGTCCTCAATAGAGATAAATGCATCTTGGACTATTTTCGGAATTTGATCTATGGTAACATATTCGCGGTTTGCCTCGGCGCCTATCAGATTTTCAATAACGTTGCCTTCGCTGTCATATACTTTTGTGGTAAAACCCTTGGGGCTTACGTCAATCTGGGTAATGTCAGGCGCACTGTCAATCAATCCTTTTAAATAACCAAAACCCGCATATGCACCGATTATTACCGCCACAACGGCAGCAATAACGCATAAGCGGAATACAGTTATCCTGAATTTTGATGTAAGGCGTCTGGCATTTGACTTTATATAATTTTGCTTTTGCTCAATTCCTTTTTTACTGTAATTCATAGTAACCTCCAATTTGCATTAAAAATGCATGGACTTCGGACTAAGAAGAGTATAACAAATTATTCTTATTAAATAAAGTATAAAATCTTTACATATAAAGGATTACCGTTTTATAGGAATAAAATACCAATTTTAGGGAAAACGGATAAAACTTGTCTTTTTCTAATAATTCTATATATTGTTGTATTATTTTTATAATTTAACATTATATAGGGGCATTGTATATAAAATGAAAAGATGTGTCGAAAACTAACGAACTCTACGGAAAGGTGCGTTAAATTTCACTTTATTTCGTATAATATTCAGTGTATAATTATATTTGTCAGCCGTTTTCGGGAAGTTTCAATATAATGGGGGATGAAAATGAAAAAGATGAGTCTGTTATTTAGCAATGAAGTGACATTGGAAGACAACAGAATTATGAGGCTGGAGTATAACATTACTGAAAACAGAAGCTCTGACACTGACGAACCTTATTATGGAATACTGATCGCTAAATATTTGGACGGAAGTAAAGAAGTTGAAGAAATTGAGGGGATATCATATTCCAGAGATAAGGTTGAAGCAATCGCAAAAATTTTGCACAGAAACACAGTTACACCTATTTCGATGGTAGAGATTGTAGACGACCTGATAACACTTGAGGCAGTATGAATTGTCCTAAATACATACAGTATTAACACTTCTTCAGATGTGTTTGACGGAACCCATGCTGTGATTTTGCAGGCTTTAATCGGACAGGCACCGAAAATAAAGCGGCAAATTCACAGCATGGGTTTTTATAGAAGATGTACTTGTCCTTCAATAAGGGCATAGTATGTCTTTTTTATTTCTGCAGCTTTTAGTGTTCCGTTTGACAGATCTGCCAGCTTTTTTTGAAAAGCATTAACTTTATCTGCAGGTATTATAACATCAAGCGCTACAGTATCCGTATAGTCTGATGAAAGTATATGATAATTTTCCTGACCAAGATAGTATTGGATTTTACCGACAAGATTATAGTCGGTTATAAGCCGCATATGGACCCCCGGCTCCTTACTTATGATTATACTGTTATTTAGACCTTCTATTGTAGCTGTCTGGTATGCTTTTACCAAACCGCCGGTACCAAGCAGGGTTCCTCCGAAATAGCGGGTTACCACCACAACCAGATTGGTTAATTCTTTGGCGATAAGGACATCGAGCATGGGCTTGCCGGCTGTTTTGCTGGGTTCTCCGTCATCGGAACACCGCATTACGGGATTTTTTATACCTATTATATACGCATAGCAGTTATGGGTTGCATCCCAATATTTTTTCTTTAACTGCTGAATAAAATCAAGAGCTTCTTCTTCGGTTTCCGCTGGACTGACAGTTGCTATAAATCTTGACTTTTTCATTATGATTTCGCCTGTACCGCCTTGGTATATGGTTTTATATGATTCCAGGGACTGATCCATTTTATTTCCTCCCAAAATTTTTTCTTGCTTAATTATATCAGCAGCATCTGATATAAGCAAGCAGGCAGAAGCTTATGACCTTACGGTGGGAAGTAAAGCATATATTTAAGGCTGGCCCTAACTGGGGTATATTACTGCCTGATTAAGGGAGATTAAAACATATGTTTGAATTTTACCCGCCATATGGTATAATTCACTTTAAAGAGTGCGTAAACGGGAGACTAATTATGAAAAGAATCCTTTACTTTATTCCTGCTTTATGTATGATGATTGTTATATTTGCTTTTTCGTCAAAGCCGGCCGATATTTCCGGAAAAAGCAGTATGAGAATAGCAAATAAGATCTATTCGGTATATGAAGGTATTACCGGCAGGACAAAAACTGAAGAAGAAAGGCTATATGAGGTAGAAATTTTGGATCATATAGTGAGAAAAGGAGCACATGTTACGGAGTTTGCCTTGCTTGCCGCAGCTTGGGCCTGGCCGTTATCAAAGTCCGGTTTAAAAGGCATAAAACTGGCCCTGACTGCAATAGGTTTAACCGTACTTTATGCTGCATCCGATGAGTATCATCAGACTTTTGTTCCCGGAAGAAGCGGAGAAATAAAGGATGTGTGTATCGACAGCATAGGTGCATTGATTGGGTATTTTGCTTTTAATGCGCTGGTTTTTATTCGAAGCAAAAGATAAATTGCCAATAGTATATCAGTCTTTTTGGATAAACTGATTTTTTACGCTATCATAAACGTAGCCGATGGATGCCAGGGAAGATGTAAGTTCTTCATAATCCGCATGAAGGCTTTGGCATAAATCGTCCAATGAATGAAACTCGTTTCTTAATTTTGTGTTGATGTAACTTAAGAGAATATATGGATCTTTAGGGAGATTCATTTTATCACCTCTTTTTAAATACACAACTTGTTTTATTAATTATTATTATGCACATTATCCTTAAAATTGCAATATAAATGGACATTTACTTTAGTATAAACGGGAGGTGGCATTGTGGATTTATTTGATTATATGAGAAACAATGCTCTGGAAAAGGAAGCTCCTTTAGCTTCCAGGCTTCGGCCGCGAACTCTTGATGAGGTGGTTGGCCAAAAACATATTATAGGCAAAGATAAGCTGCTTTATCGTGCCATTAAAGCGGATAAATTAAGTTCCATAATATTTTACGGCCCTCCCGGGACAGGGAAGACCACTCTTGCCAAGGTTATTGCCAATACGACAAGTTCCATATTTATGCAGTTAAATGCAACGACATCAGGCAAGAAAGAAATGGAGTCCGTAATAGAAGAAGCAAAGAGTAATCTGGGAATGTACGGGAAAAGAACAATCCTGTTTATAGATGAGATTCACAGATTCAATAAAAGCCAGCAAGATTATTTGCTGCCATTTGTTGAAGACGGTACAATTATCCTGATAGGTGCGACTACCGAAAATCCTTATTTTGAGGTAAATTCAGCCCTTATTTCCAGATCTATTATCTTTGAACTCAAACCTTTGGAAAAGGAAGACATCAAGATATTAATTACCAGAGCAGTTACAGATGAAGAACGGGGGCTAGGGGCTTATAAAGTAAAACTCCATGACGATGCCCTGGACTTTTTGGCTGATATGGCCAATGGGGATGCAAGGACTGCCCTCAATGCCATAGAATTGGGGGTACTTACAACGGAGAGGTCTGATGACGGATATATTCACATAACATTGGAGGTAGCCTCCGAATGTATCCAGAAGCGCCCAATCCTATATGATAAAACAGGGGATAATCATTACGATACCATATCGGCATTCATAAAGAGTATGAGAGGATCCGATCCTGATGCGGCCGTTTACTATCTGGCACGGATGTTGTATGCGGGAGAAGATGTGGCTTTTATTGCAAGAAGGATTATGATATGTGCCGCCGAAGATGTAGGAAACGCCGATCCGAACGCTTTAGTTGTTGCGGTAAGTGCTTCTTTGGCAGCGGAAAGGTTAGGCATGCCAGAAGCTCAGATAGTACTTTCACAGGCAGCGATATATGTAGCATCTGCACCGAAAAGCAATTCGGCAGTCAAGGCAATAGGAGAGGCAATGAGAGTAGTTGAGACTGTAAAGACGGCATCCATTCCCCCTTATCTTAAGGATGCCCATTATAAGGGAGCTGAAAAACTTGGGCATGGAATAGGCTATAAATATGCCCATGATTATAAGAATAATTATGTCAAGCAGCAATATCTGCCGGATGAAATCAAAGACTATGTATTTTATGTTCCGTCTGACAACGGTTATGAGAAAACCATTAAAGAATATTTTAAGAGAATAAAAGAGGAAGCAGAGGTTTAATCATATATAAAGAGCCAATTAAAACTGCATTTAGTTTATAAGAAGAAATATGATTAATTGAACATTTTTTGATGAGGGTATCAATTATATAAAATAAGATTAAAGGGGTTGCCGCATAATATGTGGCAACCCCCTTTTTAAATTGGATATTTACTCGTTTTCGCTATTGTCAGTATCTTCAGGATCATTAAAATTATAATCCTTTATATCCTGTTTTTTATACACCCGTTCATAGACTGCTAAAAATAAGTGTATCATAATGGGGATAATTACTGTGCAAAAAGCACTTGCCATAAATAATCCCGGTGCCTTATCCGAGGCAAAGATAGCTAAAAGCAAGGTTACTAAATACAGAGACAATATAGCTATGATACCGATTATGGCACTAATTCTTTTTACTTTGTTCATATGTTACCTCTTTATTATAATGTTTTATACCGTAAATTTCTGTATTTCCTTGGCTAGATTATCAGCATAGGTGTCCAGGCGCACAGCGGCTTCATTAAGGCTTTCAACAGAACGCAGCTGATCGTCTGAGGTCTGGCTTACGTTATTGGAAGCAGCCGCAATTTCTTCCAGTACGGCAGATATATTTTCAATAGCTGCCAAAGTTGTAACTCTAGTAGTATTTATACTGTCAACATTATCGGATATTTCCTGTAAAAATACAACCAATTTTTCAACACTTTCATTAATTTCCTGATAGGAATCGGTTGTATTTTTTACTGCACTTTCCTGAAGTTTAAGGGCATTTTCAACATTTCTTGCGGTTTCAACCAGATTTTTGGTGTCTTTTATTATACTGTCTATAATTTTCTTAATATCGTTGACTGACGATTTGGATTGCTCAGCCAGATTTCTGATCTCATCAGCAACTACTGCAAAACCTCTGCCGTATTCACCTGCATGGGAAGCTTCAATAGATGCATTAAGTGACAGCAGGTTGGTCTGGTTGGCTATATCGTTAATAACATTTATGATTCTGTTGATTGATGAAGATTTTTCGGCCAGTTTTTCTATTTCACTGATTATGCCCTTAGTAATGGAAATTGTGGAAGAGGTCTGTTTATTCAGTTCGTCGGATACAACGGTTCCTTCTAGTACCCGTTGTTTAGTATTTCCTGCAATCTGGCCTATTTCCTTAGTATTTTCACTTACTACCTCGATCTTTTTGCTCAATGTGTCCATCTGAAGCAAGCACTGTTCGGCTTCAAGTGCCTGTGAGTTGACGCCTTGTTCAATTTCATTCATGGCCCTTGATATATCTTCGGAAGATTTTAAAAATGCCTCGGAAGCCTTTGACACTTTGGAAGACGACTGTGATACTTCCAAACTCAGGTCTTTTACCTGCTGGATTAGTTTTTTCATATTATCTATTGTAGTCTGCAATTCTGTGGACAGGGCTTTAAATTCGTCTTTTCTGTTGGCAGAAAATTGAACCGTAAGGTCGCCTTGAGCAGCTTTTCTTAATGCTGAATTTATTTTGCTGATAGTATTTTTTATGTCGGTGGATAACAGTGCTGCGGTAAGCAATGCAATAAAGCAGGCGATTACAACTATAACAAATGTAGTACGTCTGATATTGTTGGCTTGTCTGTTTATTACTGACAAAGGAGTCAGTGAACATACCATAGCTCCCGTGTCGCCTACTTTTGAGTAAATGAAAAGATAAGGCTTTCCTTTATAGGTTACGTCGTATGAACCGGAAATATTTTCAGATGCTACGGCTTCCTGATAAAATGTTTGGTTTGTAAATATTACATCATCCGAAAGAGGCGCTTCTTTCTTGGACATATCTATTATTTCACGCCCGTCGGGAGTTATTAATCCTAAAAATCCGGAAGCATCAAATGATAAATTTGCAAGGATGTTCTTAACCGTATCGGCTTTTACTTCTATAATGAGAACGGAGTCTAAGCTACCTAATAATCTGACTAAACGAATGGAATAAACATCATGGTTTGTCTGAAGTTTTTCATCCAGATAATCGTCCTGGCCATCCCATAAAATATTAAAAGGATTTTTCAGTAAATACTGGCCGATTTCGGTTTCTGAAAATTCGTCAAAAAAAGTATCACTGATTTGAATCTTTGTAGAAATAATTGGTTTGGCTTTACTTGATATTATGTAAATATTTTTGATAAACTCGTCAGATGTGAGTCTTGCTGCAATAGATTTTGAAGTGGTATTCTTCAGGTTCATCAGTTCAACAACATCGCCTTTGTTTTGCAGATATTTTGTAAGATTATTATCGCTGGCATATTGGTTGCTGGTAGATTTGACATTGTCAAAACCAAATCGTAAATATTCCGCAGCCATATTAATGGAGTCGGCTGTAGACTTTTTGTAATTGCTTATAATTCCCGAAGAAGCCAGATTATATGACACAATTCCGAGCAATATAATACAAAAAACCGGAATTAAGAACATGGCAATCAATTTTGATCTTAATGATGTAAATAAACCCCCATTGTTTGAATTTACCAACTCTTTTTTGAAATTGCGAAAAAAAGATGTTGATTTTTCATAAAACTTTTTAAACATTACTTTTCCCCCTAAGCAATAATTATAGTATAGCCCCTTTTTGTGTAAGTAATTATAACATTATACACAATATGATTCAATAGAACATAATATAAAGGTAATTTGGTGCATAATTTTGTCAAAATAAGATGTTTTTTATTATACCCATCTGATTTGGTAAAGTGTTTAATTTTAAACTTTACTGAAATTGTCATATGGGTGTAATATGGTAATAAATAAGTTGATATACACTTTATAATGTAACAGATAAGGTATTTATTAACTATAGGAAATTTGTTGTAATTTAAGAAAATAAGTCGAATATTAGGAGGTATTTATGAATTCCGAATTCCGAAAGCCTTTTGAGTATAGAGAAGATAATAAAGGACTATTGATATTGTTTATAATTATGATACTTGGCATAGACCCTTTGCAGTCTTTATCTTTTGCATCCCAGGAGTACAAGTATATGGGGCATATTCCTATACTAGGAGTATTGTTTTTTGTTATAGGAGGTATATTTATTCTTTATACGATTTATACCGCTGTTGTAGTATTCAGAATGAAAGAAAATTTTTCTTGCGCAGCCAAAAAATATATAATTATAAGAACCCTTTATTCTGTTTTGAATTATTTAATTATATTTTTTAATATATTAAAAAAGGAAAATTTAATTGGAAATTCGGCAGATCAATATGAGTCGTTCGGCAAAATGATTGTAGGTGAATTAGTTGTTCCTTTGCTTTATATATTATCATTCAGTTTAGCATGGTATCTGTATTTTACTTTTTCAAAAAGGTGCAGGAATGCTAAGATGCATAAGGATATGAAAGATAAAACATGATGGTGAAATAATATATTGAAATGTGAAAAGAAATGTGAAAATTTCTTGAAAAATTAAATTTCGATATAAATGTTCAATAAATCATGCCGATAAAATGTATAAAATATAATGATTTCTAAAATCATACCAGTTTAATTTTATAAGATATGTTCATATTTAAGAGTATGATAATATAAATGCTAAGTTATGAAGTATGTAATAATGTTTATGTCTGAATATTCATGCAATATCTATTTGTTAGGCACTTTATATTGACAAAAATTGTATAATTTTATAAAATTTGAGTATAGCTTCCATAAATGTATCATAGGCGTTTTAACATTCCTTTTAGCTGCTAATGCATTCGCGCGAGTATTTGTTTAAATTTAAAAGGAGGTTTAAAACGCTTTATTATATTTATTGCTTTAAGAGTACATAAACTTGGGACATTATATGATTTCATTTTATTCTTTATTCATTCCCGTATGCAATAACTCGTTGGAGGTGATAAGTGTGTTTGATGATCGATTTTTAAATTACGAAATATCAAAAAAGAATAAGAGAAAAAAAGCAGGAAGTATTTTGGGAACGGTTTTTTTGCTGATTGCCAGCTGCCTTATGACAGGCTTTATTACAGGAAGAGCAATATATACGAAGCTATCCGATGAGATTAAAGAACTAAGAGTAAAAACGCAACAGAAAGAATATATTATATCAGATTCAGATATTACCCTCGAAAATGCCCTGCTGCTTGCCACAGACGGGGAAATGTCAGTAAAAAATATTGCAAAAAAAGTCGGACCGTCTATTGTCGGTATAAGAATGGTAACAAAAAGCCCGAGATATTGGTATTCCACAGATGAAATGACCGAATCTGAGTATGAAGGATCAGGCATTATAATAAGCAATGACGGATATATTATGACAAATTATCATGTGGTACAGTATGCCGATCCTAAAAATTCACTGAGCAAAAATACAACATTGGAAGTTTTTCTTTCGGATAAGCAGCAGGCAGCGGCTAAATTTATAGGTGGGGATTCAAAAACCGATCTGGCTGTAATAAAAATTGACAAGAAAAATCTTCCGGCCGCAATCTTGGGCGATTCGGACGAACTTGAAGTAGGTGAACTGGCAGTTGCAATCGGTAATCCGTTGGGGCTGGAGTTTCAGGGTACCGTAACTGTAGGAGTAATAAGCGCCCTTAACAGGACAATAAATATAAATGATAAAGTCCTAAATTTAATTCAGACTGATGCCGCCATAAATCCTGGCAACAGCGGTGGAGCCCTGGTTAATTCCAAAGGGCAGGTTATAGGTATCAATACCGCAAAAATATCTGTTAGCGGTGTGGAAGGACTGGGGTTTGCCATACCTATAAACGAAGCTAAGCCTATTATTGATCAGCTTATAATGTTTGGTTATGTAAAAGGAAGACCGTTTATAGGCATAAGCGGAAAGGAAATCACTGAGCAGTTATCCCGCTATTACGGTTTGCCGGTAGGAATTTATATTGTTGAAGTTGTTCCAGGAAGCGGAGCGGAAAAAGCCGGTATTAAAAACGGAGACATACTTATTTCCCTTGCCGGGAAAGAAGTCCGTACTATGACAGAACTGGACAAAATCAAAGAAAATTATAAAGCAGGAGATACGGTAAAGGCGGTTGTAGTAAGAAACGGCAAAAAAATTACTCTTACCCTTACTTTTAGTGAAGAACAGTAGATTTAAAATTACTTAAAACATAAAGAAATATAAGAACCTGCCGCTTTATAAAAAGCCTGGCATTAAATGTGCCGGGCTTTTTTAGATACGCTCAGGATTTACATAATATAAAGGCTTATAATACGTTTATCAGGAATTATCGCCAAAGCTTCGGAAACAGAAAAAATGAATATAGGCTTAATCTATGGTCTGTTACCTTAGCGTATAGTAGTGGGAAGTGTATCATAAGCATGGGTTTATTAGTTAAATCAAATGATTATTTATTCATTATAACAAAAAAATCGGTATCAAATTTGAAAAAATTGGTCTCTATTAAGATTGAATAATAAAAAGTACAGTTTTATAATTAATAAAACAGGATTTGATTGGAGGATATTTTTGTTATGAGACTCTTTTTTTATGTACTGAATAAGACAGAGTATCTGGATACTCTGCTGGATGAGTTTGCCCATAACGGTATTAATGGGGCAACCATTATTGAAAGTACAGGTATGGCGAAAATTTTAAGCAGTAAGTATGACGAAGATGAACTGCCGTTTTTGGCATCCTTACGTAACTTTCTTAACCCGGAAAGAGAAAACAGTTATGTAATATTTATGATTATAGAAGATGAGCAGCTTAACAAAGTAGTTGATATTATAGAAAATATTGTTGGTGACCTAACACAAGACAATAACGGAGTAGTATTCAGCTTTCCAATAGATTATGCAAAGGGGATAAAGAGAAATGGAAAATGAAGTAATATTTGACGTGGCACTCCTTCTTATATCGGGAATTCTGTTTGGCAGGTTAGTTAAAAAAATAAAATTGCCTAATGTGACTGGCTACTTGATAGCCGGTCTTTTATTGGGACCTTCTGTATTAAATATTATTTCTGCAGATATGGTGGAAAATTTTAATCTTATATCTGATATAGCGCTGGGTTTTATAGCATTTTCTATAGGAACCGAATTTAACCTGAAGTATTTTAAGAAGGTAGGAATCGCGCCTATTTTAATTGCAACAACGGAATCATTTGGGGCTATAATTTTTGTTTTAGGGGCCCTTGTACTGCTGGGATTTGATTTAAAACTGTCGATTATGCTTGGAGCTATAGCTGCCGCTACAGCGCCTGCACAGACTATAGCGGTCATTAACCAGTACAAAGCAAAAGGTTCCTTGACATCAATGCTGATAAGTGTTGTAGCTATTGATGATGCAACGGCTTTAATCGGATTTGGCTTTGCCACAGCAATTGTTAATATGATGAGCAGCCAAAAGAATTTTAACCTTCTTTTAGCTTTGCTTTCTCCTTTTTATGAGATATTAATATCTTTTGTAATTGGCGCATGCCTAAGTTTTATAATGAAATTTATGTTCCGCTGGTTTAAAAAACCTTCAAACCGCTTATGTATTATAATTTCATTTATTTTATTTACTTATTGGACATCTGTAATGTTAGGCGGCTCTCCGCTGATGGCATGTATGACATTGGGAGGAGTTTTGGCAAATATATTCACTGATATCAATAAAATTGTCGAAATCACTGAAGCCTTTAACCCTCCGATTTTAATGCTGTTTTTTGTGGTATCCGGGGCAGGTTTCAAGATTTCTGCTCTTAAAGGTATCGGAATTATCGGTGTTGTTTATGTAGTGGCAAGAGTCATAGGAAAATGCCTTGGAGCCTGGTTTGGCGGTGTTGTTACAAAACAGGAAGAAAAGATTTGCAAATATCTTGGACCTACCTTGATGCCTCAGGCAGGAGTGGCCTTGGGACTGGTTGCAGTGGCAAGCAGGATTGTCCCTGATTATGCTGCTCAGATAAGAGTTATAGTCCTTTGCTCTACATTTATATATTCTATTATTGGTCCCGCCGTATCAAAGGCTTCACTGGTAAAAGCCGGCGAAATTGTAACTGATAAGTAAAAGCAAATTTAAATAAATATAACTGAGATTACGGTACATTAGCTAAAATTGCTTTTTAATACATAGGATTTACGTTTAATGGCACAAGTTTGACATATTTTTGCTTTATAATAATACAAAATTAATCAAATTATGAAAAATATTTAAGGAATGTAAAAATAATACCGAGGAGGAAACCGGGTGAGGGTACAGAAGGGTATAGCAATAATTTTAACTGTTTTGATTTTAAGCCCATGCTTTTATGGCAGCTATAATTTTATAACATATTCAAAAGCAGCAAGTTTTGATGAAATTAATCATCCGGATGTTTTTTTAAAGCAGGTAAACGGAGATATGCAGTGTACCTTAGTAGCTGCCACTATGTTGATACGAAGGGCTGCCATTTTGACTGGAAATCCAAATTGGAAAGATATAACGGTAGATAAAGTAAAAGTACAGGCTTGGGTTGACGGGATAGGTCTGAAATATACATTTACATATGCCGGTATTACCGTAAATAAGGCCAAATTCGCAAATGATCCGGTAAATGAATCGATTGCATTATTACAACAGCATCCGGAAGGCATTGTTTTGTATCACCAAAACCGTAAACCCAGAGCCCATGCAATTTTATTGACGGACTATACGGACGGAATATTTTACTGCGCCGACCCTTCTGATGCGGTACCCTATGGCAGAATTCCTGTGAGTCTTGGACTGGTACAGGTAGAGAATGCGGATTCTTATTATTATATATCAAGTCCTTCTATTCCTTCATACATATATCCGTATACAAATGAAGACTCAATAAGCGAAAACAATAATGCAAATGATAAAAGCGTATATAATGAAAACAGCGCTGTAAGTGAAAATATTGAAAAAAATAATAACGGCGTAAGTATTGACACAAATTTATATGATGAGAATACTATTTCACCTGTAACGGATATTTCTTTGTATGAAGCCCAATTATCCAGGGCAATATTTTATTATGACGGGAATGTAAAGAAGCCGACAGTAAAAATACCCGGCTTGACCGAGAACATTGATTATACGGTTTCATATATAAATAATATTTATCCGGGAACAGCAACAGTCGTAATTGTCGGGACGGGGAATTATTCCGGATATATAATAAAAAATTTTGAAATCAGACAAGCCACAGTTTATGATTATTTCAATGATATAAATGTTGCTGTATCAAAAAGTTCAATTAAAGTAGGAAAAACTGCCAAAATAGAACTTTCTTTGCCGGATGCTCTTACTGCAGTAAAAGATTTTAGTATTGAAGAACAAAACGCTGTCTATGAAGTAAAGATAAGTTATTCATCAAGTAACAGCAAAATCGCAAAAGTTAATTCAAACGGAAAAATAACCGGCAAAAAGAAAGGCACAGTAAAAATTAAAGTAACAGCAGAGTTGGCAGACGGAACAAAGAAGGAATTTACATTTAAAATTAAAGTGAAATAAAACTATTGATAACATAAATCAACCCACTGCTTTTTTGCAGTGGGTTGTTGCTGTTTAATCCGAAATAGGGTTACTTATAAAGTTATTATTCCTCATAGACTACTACGGGAGTTCCTTCTTCTATATTTTCAAAAACAGTTTTAGCCAGATATAAGGGGGCATTAACACATCCATGTGAGCCGTTTCTAAGGTAAATGTCACCGCCAAACCGATATCTCCACGGGGCATCATGCAAACCGATATTGCCGAAAAAGGGCATCCAATAGGTTACTTTTGCTTCATAACCGGGCCCGGTTAAAGTGGCATTCATTTGCTTGTAATTTATCATATATACACCAAGTACAGTGGCGTGGCCCCTGTTAGGATTTCCGGTAACTACAGGCCCCTGGACTATCATTTTTCCGTCTTTATAAAACCACAGATGCTGCTTTGTTATATTGATTTCTATGTAGGTGTCTCCTATTTCGTTGCCATATCTGGAAACAGCCTTTTGAAGGTATGCAGGTTCTTTTTCAATTTTATCCCCTTTTTTAATATGATTGATTAACGCTTCTGTTTCTGCATTCCGGTCGATTTTCCAGCCGTACAGACCACCCTGCAATTCCGCTATTTTACCGGTAGAAGTAAGAAAAGTCCGTTTAATGCCTACGGTATCGTATTTCTTACTGAGTTCCCGAACATAAGCCGCCACATCATTATTGTTTATAATAACGTCTAAATTTTCATCAACTTTTAGCCATTTATGTATGGACGCTGCATCTAAAGTTTCTGTATCTTTACCAAACCGATATGTTATTTTTGCAGAAACATATTTATCTAAAAGGTTTTTTGTTTTAATAGTCTTTTTAGAGCTTGCGGTATACTTCGGTTTTTCGTAGCAGTTCATTTTATCCAGGTCTAAAATGCGTTTTCCTTCGGATATGTATTTTATAAGGGCTTTTTTAAGGTAAAATTTATTTATTTTATTGCCGTCTATTTCTTTGATTATTTCATAGGAACCGTTGATATATTTAAAATCTACGTTACGGGGGTTTATTATTTCTCTGTTTAGGCAATT
The DNA here is from genome assembly GCF_002904165.1 of Herbinix hemicellulosilytica. Lineage (GTDB taxonomy): Bacteria > Bacillota > Clostridia > Lachnospirales > Lachnospiraceae > Mobilitalea > Mobilitalea hemicellulosilytica. The sequence goes on from NZ_CVTD020000007.1 coordinate 46,486, forward strand.
TAGACGGTTAATCCTTATGTCGAGAAGTTCAGCGTTATAAATAAAGAGGTCTTTAATGTAAAACTTGCTGCTTTTAAATAAAGAGCTTAACCACATAAAAGGATTTTGGATACACCAAATCCTATGTAAGGAAATGCCGTTATTATATTTCATTCCGATTTCATGGCCGGTTATAACTTCTGTTTCTCCGCTTCGTTCTATTATAAGGATGTCATATTCCCTAATATACTTACTTATAATATTTGAAAAATTCCGATGAGCTTTTAAAGACACATTGACACCGTTTATTTCGGTACGGAAAAGAAAATGATTGATAAAGTACAGAGAGATAAGCAAGTATAAGCCAATAAAAGAAAAGAGTATTATGAAGAGGTTTCTTTTGATTTTTCTTTTACTTAAAACCATTATTCTAACCTGCTTCATATCCGGTTACCTGCTGGTATATTTCAATTATATCATAATATGTTCGTGTTCCAGGATATATAACCGGATTTATATAAGCATATCACCTGTTAGTAAAAGGATAATTTTAATTAGAGCTATTTGCATTTTTTCTGCGGGCATTTTGCTAAAATTAAGATTGTAATTTCAAATTACAAGGTGAGTATAAAATAAGCTTTATAAGTTTAAAAATTTTAAAATAATTATTTATCGCAATAGAATCTATTGAGTAATAAAAATTATTTAATTTTATTGAAAAATAAAGTAAAATATAGTAAACTTATGATGGAATAAATTAGAATTATTAAACAATAGACTGCAAAGGTAGTGAGGTTATGTTTTCAGAATTAAAAAAATTACAAAATATTTTGATATTTTTTTCAGGTTTAAGTGTATTATTTTCACTTATATCAGCTATTTTAGTGTTTGATAACAGACGTTTTTTAGAATTTGATGGATTGTTTTTCATTTTATGTTGTCTTATAGTTCTGGTGCCAATCGGCTTTATAATTCTAACTGTTGCTTTAAACAGAATAGTTAACGCACTAATTTCAAGAGAAATGTCCTTAATTGAACGTATTAGAGAGATTGAAAAAGAACAGGAGAAACAAGCCGAATCATTGACAGATAACAAAAAGTCAGGCGCTTTATCAAAATAAGGTTATTTAAAAAAATAGAAATAATTATAAGCATAAATAACAACCCACTACGCCTTTATGGGATATGAAAAAAGTCCGGCACGCCATTGTGCCGGACTTTTACAAAAAAGGGGAGGATAAGTATTTACTTGTCTTTAGTGCCCATAATTGGAGGGGGAGTCCAATTATGAAAAGAGCATACGCATTTTATCCTATACAGAATATTCTATATAAGGACATTACTATTATGATACAGTTTTTCTTTATTTATACATTGAAAGAAATTTTTTTTAAAATTTTTTAATATTGGATATTGTAAGGTTTATATGATATAATTACTGACTATAAAATACAGTACTAGGGAAGGATGAAATTATGGGTCTACTTCAGGAATGGAGAGATTATGCTTATGCCTATGATATGAACAGCAGAGCTGGTCAGATGTTCTGGGCAAACTATTTTAATATTGAAAAGGAAATATATAAAAAATTGCTTGCCAATCCGGACAAGGTGTGGGAAGGAACCGTTGAAGATCTGGCAAAAGAATTTGGTACAGACCTTAAACTTTTTGTCGGATTTTTGGACGGTATAAATGACAGCCTGGTAACTCCTAACCCTATTGAAGAGATGGACAAGGATACGTTAGTCAGCTTAAATTATGATAAAGAAAAACTTTATTATAATATGGTAGCTGCCAAAGCCGACTGGCTGTATAATCTGGAAGAATGGGATCAGTTGCTTACCGAAGAACGCAGGAAAGAGCTTTACAGAGAACAGAAAAGTTCAGGAACTGTTGTAAAAGGAAAGAAAATCGGTAGAAACGATCCTTGCCCCTGCGGCAGCGGCAAAAAATATAAAAAATGCTGCGGTCTTAATGCATAATAAAATATTTTACATCAACAATAAAGGATAAGCATCTGTTGTATGCCTATCCTTTTAAATTTTTATACTTAAAACTTTACCGCACCATAAGTCATACAAGCGGATGTCCAAACTTGACTAACCCAATATATGGCTTTATCATATAATTATTGAAAGTTACCATAAGAAGAAAACGGAGTAAAAACATGAGAAAAAAGAACGAAATTAACATGTATATAGATTATAAAAAAACTTACCGCAAAAGAAGAAGGGGTTATAATACATTTCTGGGGGTTATAATTGTTTTTATTCTTGCTGTTATTGCTGGTCTTGGCACCTATTATGCCATCAGGATTAAAACAGGAGGGGAATATAGCCTAAGAAAAAACAGTTCTTATGAAGCAAATAACGGATACGCAAAGAAAATATCTGAATTGGAAGCGGATAATACCGATGACTATTATTTAGTCAAAGATAATGCCGATTCGGTTAACGGCAAGGATGAAAATATCAATGAAAAAAATCATGTTGACCAAATGAATAATAAAGATGAAGCTAGCGATATAAAGCAGGATAACAAACAGGCGGATAATACGGAAGGTAAAAATAAAGACAATAAGCCTGAAAACGGAAAGGAAAGTAATGAAGTTTATAGGGAAGATGACCCGAGAAAATCGGTAAAGGTTAAGGGAATTTATGTTACATCCCTGGCTATTATGTATAAAAGGGATCAACTGATTGAAATAGCCGATTCAACCGAAATAAATGCTATGGTAATAGATGTAAAGGATGATAACGGCAGGATTACGTTCAACATGGAAAATACCATGGCTCATGATATCGGTGCAACCACCAATACCATCCATGATATAGCTGATTTAATGAAACTTTTTGAAGAAAAAAACATTTATCCTATAGCCAGAATAGTTGCCTTTAAAGATCCGTATTTAGCCGAAAATAAACCGGAATATGCCATTAAAAACAAGGACGGTACAATTTACCGGGACAATAACGGAGAAAGTTGGGTTAATCCTTACAATAAAGAAGTTTGGGACTATCTGATAGAAATATCAACAAAGGCAGCGGAAGTGGGTTTTAAAGAAATACAGTTTGACTATATCCGTTTTTCGACAGGTAAGGGTATGTCTGATGTCGATTTTGGACCACTGGCTGAGGAAAAAACAAAAGAAGAAATTATTCTTGAATTTACAAAATATGCATACGAAAAGCTAAAGCCTTTAGGAGTATTTGTATCGGCGGATGTTTACGGAACTATTATAAGCAGCACTATTGACGCAAGCCTGGTAGGTCAGAATTATGTGGAAATGGCCAGATATCTGGATTATATTTGTCCTATGATTTATCCGTCTCATTTTGCGGAAGGCAATTATGGGGTAGAATATCCGGATTTAGAACCGTATCAGATTATCAGGAAGGTTCTTATGGTATCCAGGGAAAAATTGGAGCAAATACCCGAAGGGGAACATAAAGCAATAGTAAGGCCCTGGCTGCAGGACTTTACCGCTTCATGGATACGGAATTACCAGGTTTATACAGGTAAGCAGGTCCGTGAGCAAATTGAGGCTGTATATGCTTCAGGGTATAGGGAATGGCTTTTATGGAATGCGGCAAGCAACTATTCTGTGGACGGATTGTATGACAGATGAATATTTTGGACTCCTTGTTAATATATTCTATTAGAGGATAAAACAAGGGGTGTAAAATGAATAAGGCAGTTACTCAAAATAAAAAATTTATTTACGTTTTGGAAGGGTTGCTTTTTTCCTATATTATTACTGCAATTTTGCTGTTGATAGTTTCATTTTTAATGCTAAATTTTGAGCTTTCCGGTTCCGTAATAAGCGGGATAATTAATGTAACCTATATAGTATCAACTTTTATGGGAGGCTTTTTTGTAGGAAAAAAGACCGAGCACAGAAAGTTTATATGGGGATTGGTTGTCGGCGTATTTTACTTTATCATTTTGATGCTGGTTTCGTTGCTGATGAACCGGGTAGGGCCTCTTCCTATCGGCAGTCTTATTACTGTGTTTATTATTACAGGTCTTGGCGGCATGCTTGGCGGTATGATAAGTTGAAAACCGTTGTATTTTAATACGAAATTGTTTATACTATGATATATTATGGAGAAATTTAAGGAGCACATATGAAAAAGATTCTTATTACCGGCGCTTTGGGGCAGCTGGGACAGGCTTTATATGAGCTTTTAAAACAAAAAAATGAATATCGGTTATACCTTACCGATTCCCATGGAAGTGACGACGGGCTTATAAGAAAACTGGACATTTCTGATGAAGTTTCCGTAGAATATGAGATTCAAAGTACAAATCCCGATATTATAATAAACTGTGCGGCTATGACCGCGGTAGATTTATGCGAGAAAGAAAAGGAAATGGCATATAAAATTAACAGTCTTGGGCCCAAGTATCTTGCTATTGCAGCCGAAAAAACAGGAGCAAAACTTATTCATATATCTACAGATTATATATACGATGGACAAGCCAAAACTCCTTATACGGAAGAAGCCAAGGCTAACCCTATTAATGTATATGGGCAAACCAAACTGGCAGGAGATAATTTTGTCCTTAAGTACTGTAAAAAATCTTTCGTTCTTCATACAGCCTGGCTTTATGGAGAAGGGAAAAATTTTGTAAAAACCATGCTGAGAATGGCAGATGAAGGCAAAAGAATCCGGGTGGTATCGGATCAGATAGGTTCACCGACCAGTGCTATGGAACTTGCCCGGGTTATTCTGTTCTTAATGGAAACTGAAAGTTACGGGAAATACCATGCCACCTGTGAAGGCAGTACAAGCTGGTACAGGTTTGCGGTGAAAATATTTGAACTGGCAGGACTGAATGTTGAAGTTGAACCGATATCCAGTGACGAATATCCTACACCTGCAAAGCGTCCGGCTTATTCCGTTCTGGACAATAAAAGGCTTAGGGAAGAGCACGGATATTATATGAAGGATTGGATTGATGCTCTACAGGAATATATGGACAGATTAAAAGAAAAGAATTTATAAAGGAATTTAAAAATATCAGGATAATATTAAAAAGATATTTAATTTAAAAAGATATAGATTTTAAAATGATAATAAGGATAAAAAATACCAGAGTATTTAAAGATTAAAAGATATGTACGCAAATTTTTTGCTATTATACACATTTATAAAAGCATATAGCTTCTATTTTATTTACAAGAATTTATAAGTTATTTGCAGTTATAACCGGATAAAGATTTGAAGTTTGTGCAAAATACTACTGAAAATAAAATCCTTAAAGTGAAAGGTAAAATGTATGAGGTACGAAGAATCAGTTATAGAAGGAAGAAATGCGGTTTTTGAAGCAATACGTTCGGGGAAAACCATCGATAAGCTTTTTGTTTTAAAGGGCAGTGATGACGGGCCTATAAGAACCATTGTAAGTAAGGCAAAGAAGGCAGATACTGTTATATCCTATGTGACCAAAGAACAGCTTGACCGGATGTCACAGACCGGAAAGCATCAGGGAGTCATTGCATATACGGCAGCTTATGAGTATGCAGAGATTGAAGATATTTTAGAAGCGGCGAAAGAAAAAGGGGAAGACCCTTTTATAATATTACTTGACGGTATTGAAGACCCTCATAATCTCGGTGCTATTATCCGTACCGCTCATCAGGCCGGTGCCCATGGCATTATCATTCCGAAAAGACGGGCTGCAGGGCTTACAGCCACAGTGGCAAAGACTTCAGCCGGAGCCGTTAACTATCTTCCGGTCGCCAGGGTAACGAATCTTTCGGCAACTATTGAAGAACTTAAAAAAGAAGGCCTGTGGTTTGTGTGTGCGGATATGGACGGAGAACTGATGTATAATCTTGACTTAAAAGGTCCGATCGGTCTTGTTATAGGCAGCGAAGGCGAAGGAGTAGGCAAGCTGGTAAAGGAAAAATGCGATTTTGTTGCCAAAATACCTATGTTTGGGCAGGTAGACTCATTAAATGCATCAGTGGCGGCTGGAATACTGGCTTATGAAATAGTAAGGCAAAGGATGAGTTAATCTTTTGGGCCATAAAGGAGCTGATAGTATGAAAACAGATATGAAATACAGTGCCATGCCCGATGAAGAAGTTGTCAGCCTTATTCAGGCAGGAGATAATCAGGCTATGGATTATCTTTTTGAGAAATATAAGCATATAGTAAGGAATAAGGCTAAAGCTTTGTTTCTGATCGGCGGAGATAAAGATGACCTTATTCAGGAGGGAATGATAGGGCTATATAAGGCTATCCGGGATTTTCAAAATGATAAGCAAAATTCATTTTTTAGTTTTGCCGATATGTGTATATCAAGGCAAATTTACAGTGCCATAAAGGCATCCAACCGTAAGAAAAACATTCCTTTAAATACATATATTTCCCTGTATACACCACTTTCTGGTGAAAACGGAGACGGTGTAGAAAAAGAAACACTGGTTGACATAATTTTTCAAGAAAAAAGGTCAAATCCTGAAGATTTAGTTATTGACAAAGAGAATACAAGTATGATAGAATATGAACTCGTAAGGCGCTTGAGTGATTTAGAAAAGAGTGTGTTAAACCTGTATATGCAGGATATGAAATACACACAGATTGCCGAAGTACTTGGTAAGGAACCTAAGGTAATCGACAATGCATTAACCAGAATTAAGACAAAACTTAATCAGGTTCTGATTGATCTTGAAAAGCAAGATACTTAGGCAGTCGTAATAAAAAAGATGCTGTTGTAGCTCAGACGGTAGAGCACCTCATTGGTAATGAGGAGGTCAGCGGTTCAAGTCCGCCCAACAGCTTTATCCGTTCTTTCCTTTAAAATTGAATAAGGCAAAAACGGAATATCGAGGTGTGGCTCAGTTTGGCTAGAGCGCTACGTTAGGGACGTAGAGGCCGCAGGTTCAAATCCTGTCACCTCGATTTTTTTATGCTTAAATACGCCCATTTAATTTGGCGATATGCTGTAAGAATAGGATTGCATTGGTTAAGCCGAAAGACATGATAAAGAGCTTTTAAAAAAATATAATGCTATGCGGAAAATATGGATGCATAATTATAAATTTTATAAATAATGTATTGACATAATATAATTCATACGTTATACTACCAACAAACATATCTGATTACTTGGAATTATTCAGAAGTTTCCAGGAAAGGAGCAAATATAGTGAGAACATCAGTCATCGTCATGTGCAATATGTGTGACATGTGCGGTATGTGTAATATGTATGACATGCCATATAAAATATTGCGCTCTGATAGATGAATGTGGTGTTTTCATAATAAGAAGATAGACATCTTGTAATAATATTATAGATAATAGTTATGAAAACCGACAGGAGGCTATCAGCCGTCCTGTTTTTTTTAAGCTGGCATATGAATGCAGTTAAATAATTAGGGATAAGGAACGGTTTTACTAAAGTTTGCGAGGTGGGAGTCATGGATAATCGAACTCCGATAATTGAACTTATCGGTCTTGGTAAAATTTATAATAATAAAAATAGTTCGGTTAGAGCTTTGGAGGATATCAATTTAAGCATATATGAGGGAGAAATATTCGGTATTATCGGACTTAGCGGGGCAGGGAAAAGTACCTTGGTTCGATGTATAAACTATCTGGAAAGGCCCACGGAAGGGAAAGTCATTTTTAACGGAATTGATTTGTCAAAAGTCAGTGAAAAAGAATTACTGAAAATCAGACAGTCAATGAGCATGATATTCCAGCAATTTAACCTTTTGATGCAGCGTACGGCATTGCAGAATATTTGTTTTCCTCTGGAAATAGCCGGTGTACCAAAGAAAGAAGCAAGAAAACGGGCTTATGAACTTTTGGAGGTTGTCGGACTTAAAGATAAAGCAAAAGCATATCCGGCACAGCTGTCAGGTGGGCAAAAACAAAGGGTTGCCATAGCAAGAGCTTTGGCTACAAATCCTAAAGTTTTATTGTGTGATGAGGCAACAAGTGCCCTGGATCCGACAACAACAAGGTCAATCCTTAACCTTCTTAAAGAAATTAATCAAAAACTGGGAATTACCGTTATTGTTATTACCCACGAAATGAGTGTTATTGAGGAAATTTGCAGCCGTGTTGCCATAGTCGACAAGAGTCAAATTGCTGAAATAGGCACAGTGGAAGAAGTATTTATGAAGCCCAAGTCTAAGATTGCAAAACAGCTGGTCTTTTCGGGTGCCAATCATATTGAAATATTTGAAGGAAAAGATAAACTCAGGATAATATTTGACGGACGGACTTCTTTTGAGCCTGTAATTGCCAATATGGTATTGGAATGTAAGACTCCGGTGAATATATTATTTGCCGATACAAAGGATATTTACGGTAAAGCTTACGGTCAAATGGTTATTCAGCTTCCTGACGATGAAAGCGGGAAGAAAAGAATATATGCTTATCTGGAAACCCATAAAATACCGTTTGAGGAGGTGATCTAGATGTTTACCAAGGCTATTATCAATATGATAGGAAGAGGAATACTGGAAACTCTTTATATGACATTCTTATCCTCTTTTTTGGCCTATCTCATCGGGCTTCCTTTGGGGATTTTATTGGTTATAACGGATAAGGACGGGATTAAGCCTTTTATAACACTTAATAAAATCCTGGGTGTGTTAGTTAATCTGATCCGTTCTGTTCCTTTTGTTATTTTGCTGGTTGCCCTAATGCCGTTTACCAGGGCGGTTGTAGGAACCACCCTTGGCCCCAATGCCGTTGTTGTTCCTTTAGTAATCGGCTCGGCCCCTTATATAGCCAGGCTGGTTGAATCTTCATTAAAGGAAGTGGACAGCGGCGTTATCGAAGCTGCACAGTCTATGGGAGCATCACCTTTTCAAATAGTATTTAAGGTGTTAATTCCGGAAGCTAAACCGTCCCTTATTATGGGAGGAGCCATAGCGGTGATAACTATTCTAAGTTATTCGGCTATGGCAGGATTTGTCGGAGGAGGGGGACTTGGTACAATTGCCATTAACTACGGTTACTATCGCTATAAAACGGATATAATGTTGGTAACCATAGCCTTAATGGTATTAATTGTCCAGGGAATCCAGGAGATCGGAGCCAGATGGATGAGGCGTACCGATAAAAGATTATAAGTAGCATATAAACTATATAAGGTATGGGAGTAAATAATTAGAGGAGGTAAGAGGATGAAAAAGATCAGTTTAGTATTGTTTTTATTAATTTTTGCGGCTGTACTTGCAGGCTGCGGTACAAAAGATAAGAAGGACACCACCAATCAGCAAAACAATACAGTTAATGAGAATACGCAAGATAATAAAGAAGATACAAAAGAAGATGCAAACGTAGATAATAATGATACAGGAAATAATAATACAGCCGAAAAGAAAAAGATTGTAGTTGGGGCCAGCGTTACTCCCCATGCCGAAATTTTGGAAGTTGCAAAAGGTATTTTGGCTAAAAAGGGCTATGAACTTGAAATAGTTGAGTACAGCGATTATGTACAGCCTAACCTGGCTTTGGATTACGGTGATCTTGATGCGAACTACTTCCAGCATCAGCCTTATTTGGATAACTTCAATGAAGAAAGGGGCTTAGACCTTGTATCCGTAGCAAAAATTCACTATGAGCCCTTCGGTTTGTATCCCGGAAAGACTAAAAAGATAGAGGATTTAAAAGACGGAGCCTTGATTGCCGTACCCAATGACGGAACCAATGAAGCCAGAGCTTTGCTTCTGCTTGAAGCTCAGGGGCTCATTAAGCTTAAAGAAGGCGCCGGCATGGACGCAACAATTACCGATATCGTAGAAAATCCGAAAAATCTTGAAATAATTGAAATCGAAGCTGCTCAGCTTGCCCGTTCATTACAGGACGTTGATATGGCGGTTATAAACGGCAACTATGCTATTCAGGCCGGATTAAATGTATCTAAAGATGCTGTAGCTGTAGAAGCTCAGGATTCACTGGCAGCTGAAACATATGCCAATATTGTTGCCGTAAGAAGAGGCGATGAAGACAGGGAAGAAATTAAAGCTTTAGTAGAAGCCTTAATGAGTGACGAAGTAAGAGACTTTATCGAATCAACATATGAAGGAGCAGTCGTACCTAAGTTTTAATACTGTGTATAATACGGCCGGGACCCGTAAAAACGGGTTCCGGCTTTTTTACGTCAGGTACTGATATCGTTTGACTTATAAATACAGCTATAACTGTGACGGCCTTTATGATTGTGCCAACAATTACATAAATCTATTGAGGCCGGTTTTATTGCTAATAAGGGGATAATATGTTACTATAAATTACGGGGACTGACCGTATGAAAGGGGAGATTCTTAAGTGAAAGAGCTGTCTAAATTAAAGAGAATTTATTTAATATTATTGACGCCATTGTCTTTGATTTTGATACTTTTTGCCAGAAAGAGCGCTTTTTTTGCGGAGCAGATATATGCGCTGCGCATTTATAAATATATCTCCCAGTTTATTTCCATTATTACAGGTATTTTGCCCATTTCCTTAGCAGAAATTGCGGTTATAGCCTTACCGGTAATTATTATAGTTTTGATAATTAGATTTATTTATCGTATCCTTACAGATAAGGACAGATGGAAAATATATTTAGCCAGGGCAGCCATTAATGTAGGCGTTGCCGGAAGTGTTTTATTATTCTCATTTACTCTATTGGGTGGACTTAATTATTACCGATATCCTTTTAGTTATTATTCTAATCTTGAAATAAAAGAATCTTCTCTTGAAGAATTGTACGGACTTACCAAATATCTTGCTCATCAGGCTAACGATTTAAGAAGTAAAATTCCCATGGAAGATGAAAACGGTATTTTTAAGCTGTCCGTAAGCAAATATAAACTGGCCAGGGAAGCTAATCAGGCTATGAGGAAACTTTCGGGAAAATACCCTGTTCTAAGCGGCAGATACGGACAACCAAAGCCCTTGATGTTATCAGCCTTAATGTCATATACGGAAACGACAGGTATATTTATTCCGTTTACAGTGGAGGCCAACGTAAATGTCGATATTCCCGATTACTCCATCCCTTTTACCATGTTGCATGAACTGGCCCATCAAAGGGGATTTATGAGGGAGGATGAAGCAAACTTTATCGCTTATCTTGCCGGTATAAGTTCGGAAAATACAGAATTAATGTACAGCAGTGTCATGCATGCTCTTATAACAGCAGGAAACGCCCTGTACGGACAAAACGTGGATATGTATTTTGAAATCAGGGATATGTTTTCTTTAGGGGTTGTAAAAGACCTAAGGGCCAACAATGAATATTGGGCAAAATATGAAGATACGGTAGTCAGTACGGTTTCCAATAAGATTAATGACACCTATCTTAAGGCAAATGCACAGGTTGACGGTGTAAAAAGTTACGGCCGTATGCTGGATTTACTGCTGGCAATGTATAGGACACAACAGGATTCAAATTAAGGAAAAACAGAATAAACATTAGGAATATTGTATAAAAAACAGCCTTAAAAATTTAGGGTTGTTTTTTTTATCAGATATGTTATAATTTATTACGTATTTGTTAACAAAGTATTATGAATATTCCAAAATTGTAACATTTAGATTTCTGAGGAGATTACTATGAATATCATAAAGAAATTATGCATTGTAACTATCGGAGTATTGCTGATTACAATCAGCTCTAATTCTACGGTACGAGCTTCTGAAATAGGATATTCAGAAAATACCGATGAAGTAATTCTTACAATTGATGAAGAATCTTCTTTAGCGGAAGAACCTTTGGATGCAGAAGAGAATTTAGAAGAAATAGCAGATGCGGATTATGAATTGTCTGAAGAAGAAATAGATTTGGACAAATATGAAATATATGTGGATGAGCAAGGGCAAGTCTACTATATTGAGAAGAAAACAGCAGATTCCGATAGTGAAAGCGAAAAAGCAATACAAGAGAATAACGAGAAAAATGAAAAATCAAATTCTGCAAAAAAAGAAAAGAATAAAAATCAAACCGAGAAGCCTTCTTATAGTGAAAAAGATTTAAGACTTTTGGCATGTCTTATTTATGCCGAAGCAGGAAATCAATCCTATGAAGGAATGCTTGCTGTGGCCAATGTGGTTTTAAACAGAGTAAAAAGTCCGATTTTTGCTCATGTAAATACTATAGAAGAGGTTATTTACGATAATAAATGGGGCGTTCAGTTTAGTGTTATTGTGAAGAATAGCAAGACAGGAAAAAGTATCCTTGATAAGGCGTTTGAATGTTATGATACAGGTAAATTCCCAGGGAAAAATCCGGAAGCTGAAAGAAAATGTATGAACAGAGCTATTAAAGCTGCTAAAGCGGCCTTATGCGGTGAAAACAATATAGGTGATTTTCTGTATTTCAGGGCAAATAACAGCAGTGCCGCAAGTATAAAGAAAAAATATGATTACAAAATTATTGGTGACCATATATTCTACCGAACGAAGTAAAATACATATGTAAAGTCCCCTAATTTAAAAAGCTCCTAAGCAGGTTGTAAAAACAAACTGCTTAGGTTTTTTTATGCCTAAATTTTGAAACTTTCAGAGATATACGAAAAAGTTTGAAGGATAATATAAATATATTTATATTAATGGTGGATAAAATTTAGAAAATGCCGATATATAGTATAGTAGAAAATATACTTTGATATTTAGTGATATTGTGTTATTATAATACATATTATGCTATTATTTTAAATAAAAGGAAGTACGTTTTTAGGAGAATATGGCAAAAAAGCATAATTGATCGGTAAATGGAGGAATATTTATGTCAAATTTATTTTCCGGTTTAGAAGAATTTGGGTTAAACAATTTATCAAATATCAATATATATGAAGATTCGGAGAAGTCAGCAGGCGAAGAGGCTAAGAAAAGCCAGCAAAATACATTTTCCGAAGAAGATATCATATATGATAGATCATATACCTGTCCGGTATGCAACAAGGATTTTAAAGCCAAGACCGTTAAGGTAGGGAAATTAAAATTACAAAGTCTGGATACTGACTTAAGACCTAAATATCAGCTTGCTGATCCCCTTAAATACGATGCTATTCTGTGTCCAAATTGTGGATATGCGGCACTGAACAGATTTTTCAATCATATAACCGGGTCACAGGCCGACTTAATTAAAAAGAATATTTCGGTAAAATATAAGCATGTAGAAGAAAGCGAAAATATATATACATATGATACGGCCATTGCAAGACACAAGATGGCACTGATAAATTCGATAGTTAAAAAGGCAAAATTATCCGAAAAAGCATATACTTGCCTAAAGACGGCCTGGGTAATAAGAGGAAAGAGAGAAACACTTCCTGAAGATACTCCGAATTATAAAGAAACGGTAGAAAAACTTTTGCAGGAAGAAAAAGAATTTATCAGCAATGCATATGAAGGCTTTTCGGAAGCATATATGAAAGAAGAATTCCCTATGTGCGGAATGGATGTAAATACTATTACTCTGTTAGTTGCTGAACTGGCCAGAAAAGTAGGCAAATACGATGAGTGCTCAAGGTGGATTTCAAAAATATTGATTTCTAAAGAGGCCAGTGAAAGAATTAAAGAAAAAGCCAGAGAAATCAAAGAAATGTTAAAAGAGGGAATGTAATTGAAAGACAAGCTGTATACAATTCCGGTAAATGATGCGTTTGATAAAGGCGGAGAGTGTCCCTTATGTAATATGATTGATGAACTGGAGCAAAAGGCAATTGATTTTACTATGGGACCCAGTTATATGGAAGATGATGTTCGTGGCGAAACTTCCAGGCTTGGTTTTTGTGAAAGGCATATAGAGCTATTGTATAAAAATCAGAACCGCCTTGGGCTTTCCCTGATTATAAAAAGCCATATGGACAAAATAATTAATGATGTTGAAAAGTTATCAGCAAATGATGTAAAAACTACAGTACCTTCTTTATTTAAAAAGCATAGCGATAATTTTTCAGTTGCGGATTATATAGAAAAGCTAAGTAAAACCTGCTATATCTGTTCAAAAATAGACAGTACTTTTGAGCGGTATATCGCTACGGTGTTTTATTTGTATCAGCATGAAGAAGAATTCAGAATGAAGTTCAAAGACAGCCGGGGATTTTGCACACGGCATTATAGTATCCTTTATAAAGAAGCCAACAAACACCTAAGCGGCAGGCAGTTCAAAGAGTTCATAGAGATATTAAATTCACTCTATCTTAATAATATGAAGAGAGTAAGAGACGATCTCGAATGGTTTATCAATAAATTCGATTACCGGTATGCCAATGAGCCATGGAAAAATTCAAAAGATGCCCTGCCAAGAGCTATTAAAAAAACGAACAGTATTAGTTTGGATTAAATCATATAATAGAAAGTAATTTAATTAAATTTGGTATATGGTTACTCTTTCGGAATATACTAGAATAGTATATGGAAGGAATATAAAGAGTTATTGTCTAATAAGGCAATAACTCTTTAACCATGCAATAGGGGCTTTATAATATCACACATTTTCTATATCTTTATATAGGCTTCGAAAATTTTTATCGTAATTATTGCATATGATTGCTTTGTCCGTTAAAATAGTTTTACAATATAATCTATATTTGGAAAAACGAGATAGAATTAGAAATGATGAGAAAAAATGAGAAAAAAAGAGATAACAAGAGCAAATTGAAGAAAATATCAAAAATGACAACATATTCTATAAGATATAAAGTTGCATATTAAAAGTAAATTTAATAATATATAAACTATCAGTTAGCACTCAACTGGAAGGAGTGCTAATAATCAACAAAAATTGGTGAATACATAATAACATAAAATTAAAGGAGGAATTATAATATGAAGCTTGTACCGTTAGCAGACAGGGTAGTTTTAAAGCCAATAGTTGCAGAAGAGACAACAAAATCCGGAATTGTGCTGCCCGATAAAGCAAAAGAGAAACCTCAGCAGGCAGAAGTTATTGCTGTAGGTCCCGGCGGAATTGTTGATGGTAAAGAAGTTGTAATGAATGTTAAAGTAGGAGATAGAGTAATTTATTCAAAATATGCCGGAACAGAGGTTAAACTTGATAATGAAGAGTTCATTATCGTAAGACAAAACGATATTGTTGCAAAGGTAGAAGATTAGTTATTAAATAAGGCTTATTGCAGAATAAGACTTTTTATAGAAGACCAATTAAGGAGGAGATAGAAGATGGCAAAGGATATAAAATTCAGAGATGATGCGCGCAGAGCCCTTGAAGAAGGCGTTAATAAATTAGCCAATACCGTTAAGGTTACATTAGGTCCCAAGGGCAGAAACGTTGTTTTAGATAAATCTTTCGGTACTCCGCTAATCACCAATGACGGTGTTACTATAGCAAAAGAAATTGAGCTGGAAGATCCGTTTGAAAACATGGGCGCTCAGATTTTAAAGGAAGTTGCCACTAAGACTAACGATGTTGCCGGTGACGGTACCACAACCGCTACAGTATTAGCTCAGGCCATGATCAGAGAGGGTATGAAGAACCTGGCAGCCGGTGCTAACCCTATTATTTTAAGAAAGGGTATGAAGAAGGCTACTGATGTGGCTGTTGACGCTATCGTTAAGATGAGCTCAAAGATTACCAATAAGGAGCAGATTGCAAGAGTTGCTGCAATTTCTGCCGGTGACGATACCGTTGGACAACTGGTAGCAGACGCTATGGAAAAGGTAGGCAACAACGGTGTTATCACTGTAGAAGAATCCAAAACAATGAAGACTGAGCTTGAGCTTGTTGAAGGTATGCAGTTTGACCGCGGATATATCTCCGCTTATATGTGCACAGATATGGATAAGATGGAAGCTGTTCTTGAAGATCCTTTCATCCTTATTACAGACAAGAAAATCTCCAATGTTCAGGAAATCCTGCCTTTGCTTGAACAGGTAGTTCAACACGGTGCTAAGCTTCTGATTATCGCCGAGGATGTTGAAGGCGAAGCCCTTACAACACTCGTACTTAACAAATTAAGAGGAACATTCCAATGTGTTGCCGTTAAGGCTCCCGGCTATGGTGACAGAAGAAAAGCTATGCTTCAGGATATTGCAATCCTTACAGGCGGTACTGTAATAACCGAAGAGCTTGGCCTTGAACTTAAGGAAGCTACTCTTGAACAATGCGGACGTGCTAAATCCGTTAAGGTTCAGAAAGAGAACACAATCATTGTTGACGGCTTAGGCAAGAAGGAAGAAATCGAAGCAAGAATTAATCAGATCAAGAATCAGATCGAAGAGACCACTTCCGAGTTTGATAGAGAGAAATTACAAGAGAGACTTGCTAAGCTGTCCGGTGGCGTTGCAGTAATCAAAGTTGGTGCTGCTACCGAAACAGAAATGAAAGAAAGCAAGCTTCGTCTTGAAGATGCTTTGGCTGCTACAAGAGCTGCTGTTGAAGAGGGTATTGTGGCAGGCGGCGGTTCCGCATTCATCCATGCATCCAAGGAAGTTGCCAAACTGGCAGAAACCTTAGACGGTGATGAAAAGACCGGTGCCAACATTATCCTTAAGGCTCTTGAAGCTCCTCTGTATTGCATAGTTGAAAATGCAGGACTTAACGGTTCTGTAGTTATCAGCAAGGTTAAGGAGAGCAAGCCCGGTATCGGATTCGATGCTTTAACAGAGCAATATGTAGACATGGTAGAAGCAGGTATTCTCGATCCTACCAAGGTTACAAGAAGCGCTCTGCAGAATGCAACCAGCGTAGCATCCACCTTGTTGACTACCGAGGCTGTTGTTGCCAATATTAAGTCCAACGAGCCTGCAGCACCCGGTGCCGGCGGAATGGGCATGATGTAATCGGTAGCCGTGTGCAATAGGTATAAAGTGAAATATAGTTTATAACTTTTGCATATATAATGCATATATAAAAGTTGATATAATAAAAAAAGCTGCTGTGATTTTAGGCCACAAAATCATAGCAGCTTTATTGTATATTTACATTTTTAAGGGTCGAATATTATCATAAAAAGTTTTGACAATGACGCACGATATTAGGTAGATGTTTTTTACCGGTGTAGATCTATATTTTTGATAAAATTATGTTATAATTCTATCTATAAATCTTTGCATTGACAAATATAGAGTGTTTGTATATGATATAACAGAAAACTAAATATAAATTATAATTAAATGCTAGGGGAGCGGAAGCTGAGAAGTGTGCGTTAATGTTGGCTTTGTATAAGCTGCATTTGCATACTGACCCTCAAAACTTGATCCGGGTAATGCCGGCGAAAGGAAGCATTCAGTGTTCCTCTCCTTAGCAAAAATTAAAGGAGGTTTTTTTATGCTTAAAAATTTATTTGATTTCTTTTTCGTAACCGATGCCGAAAGCGGGAGCTTTTATCCTACTACGGCAGGAAACATTGCTTTACTTATTGTTATTGCCCTGCTTTTTGTTGCTTTGCTGGCACTAAGCAAAGGCAACAAAAAAATAAATGTTAAGCAGATAGCATTTTCAGCAGTTGCCATGACAATGGCTGTAGTTACGTCGATTTATACCGTATATGAATTCCCTTTTGGCGGATCTATTACTCTTTTTAGAATGTTCTTTATTTGCTTTATAGGTTATTTATACGGAACAAAAGCAGGAATTATAACGGGAGTTGCGTACGGAATACTCGATTTTATTTTAAAGCCATATGCCATAACCATAATACAACCGCTGCTTGATTATCCTATTGCATTCGGATGCCTGGGACTTTCGGGTTTGTTTTCAAAATCAAAATACGGTATTATCAAAGGCTATATAGTAGGTGTAGCGGGAAGATACATTTGTCATGTGCTAACCGGAGTAATATATTTTCATGAGTATGCGGGAGGAAAAAATCCTCTTATATATTCCCTTACATATAATGCATCCTATATAGTTCCCGAAGCTGTTTTAACTGTTCTTCTACTGTTAATTCCGGCTGTAAGGCAGGGCCTTACCGAAGTCAAGAAAATGGCTCTGGAAGGTTAAGAAGACCTGAATATAAGTAAGTTACTTATTAACTAATTAAAAAGTAAATATAAATATATAAATCTAAATTCAAAATCCCCTCTGTGCCGCATATATTAGTTAAATATTTTTTGCGGTAATGAGGGGATTATTATATGTTACTGTTTACTATATATGAAAAACTTATTTTTCATAAGATTTTATTCCGCCATTCTGGTAACTGCCACATATATGCCTGATATGCTGTACCAGGTAGGAAAATCTACAATGCCTGTCTGGGGAAGGTTGAAAATACGCTGAAATGCCCTTACCGCCTCTGCGGTTTGTTCGTTATACTGGCCTTGTACCGCGACTTTCGGTATCTGGCTGTAGGTATCTGATATAGTATTTAGCTGTTCCTGTATCATCCTTACGTCATCACCGCTTGCGCCGATATCCAGGTTATAGCCCGGCCATGAAGCAGGAACACCGGATACCTGAGGGGCGGTATTTATAAAGATTGAATCACCGTAAAAATGCCTCAGGATACTTATGGCATCATAGCCTTGATCGCCCAAATTTTTAGACCCCCATTGGGTCATCCAACCCGGACATTGTACCCGGTTTCCGTCGCAATACTGAGTTAATATGGGTTGTTTTACATTTGGTCTTGACAGGTAGTTAACAAAGAGGGAATCTACTATAAGGCTTATATTATCGAATATGTTTCGGCCGGGTATCCATTTATGGTCAAAGGCAGTGGATGATGTAACCGTAAAATTGAAGCCCTGGTTTCTGTACCATTCGGTGAAAACCCGGTTTAAGGTAAAGGACAAAATCGCAAGAACATTAGCTTGTATTGTGGACTCAGGCCAGGTTGCATAGATTTCACTGCAGGCAACATTTTTAATATAATCCCGGAATTTGACGTAATAATTGGCTGCGGAAGTATCGGTAGGAGGTCCGTCATGAACAATTATAAATTCAGGTATAACAACCTGCCGTAATACTATTTCGCCTGTTTCAGCTTCAGGGACAATTTCCGGCTCGGCAATCTTTGGAGGGAAATCACCGAATAAGGTATGGGGAGGGATAACATAAAGAGAGCCGGCTGCATCCGGTTCGGTGGCTTGCCGCATAGTTGCATTCTGAAGGGCGGTTACATCGGCAAGAACCTGCATATTTGCTATGCTTACGGGAGTATATTCGGGTTGTGCGATGCGGATGTTATATTCGGCATAGGGCTGTACTTCCGACGGCTCCAGGCTGTAATCGACGGGCGGTGCAGGCACTTCTATCTCCGGAGTTAGTCCTGATACGTCTGTTGTCAGCTCTGCTATGGCCGATGTGGGCTGAGCCGGTGATGATATGCTTACGGTAGCTCCTTCTATAGGGGCCATATTTGGGGTTACGCACCGAATTTGAATCCTGCCAAAGGATTGGGTACCTACTTCAACGGGATATATTCTGATTTTATCGTCATTTCTGGGGGAATTTTTGCTTAAATTTGATTTATTCATTTTTAAACCTCGGATAGAAATTCTATATAATACAATAAATATGAAAAATATAATCTTATGTGATATTTATAGCAAGGATTTATTGTTTAGGAATTAACGCTGTTTTACATAATGCTATTTAATATAAGGTTAGAATCGGCTTGTTCAGACGCCTATTCTTGTTACCCCTACGTATATTCTGGATATCCTGTACCAGGTCCCGATGTCTACGATACCGGTTTGAGGAAGGTCAAAAATCTGCTGAAAGATTCTTACAGCATTGGCAGTAGCCGGCCCGTATCTGCCGTCAACTGCAATTTTAGGTATGGCGGGATAGGCATCGGATATGGCATTTAGCTGTTCTTGTATCATTCTTACATTATCACCGGAAGCGCCGATATCGAGATTATATCCGGGCCAGGAAGAAGGGACACCTGATACCTGAACGGCGGTATTGATGTATATACTGTCGCCGTAATAGTAACGAAGAATTTCTATGGCCGAATATCCCTGATCTCCTAGGGATTTGGAACCCCACTGAGACATCCAGCCCGGGCATTGGACCCTGTTGCCGTCACAATACTGGGTAAGTATCGGCTGTTTTATATTGGGCCTTGATAGGTAGTTAACAAATACCGAGTCCACGATGAAGCTGATATTTTCATATATGTTTCTTCCGTTTATCCATTTGTGGTCATAAGCCGTTGAGGATGTAATCGTGAAATTATAACCCTGGTTGCGGTACCATTCGGTATAAACCCGGTTTAAGGTAAACGAAAGTATGGCAAGAACATTGGCATATATCGTGGCTTCCGGCCAAGTGGCATATATTTCGCTGGAAGCAACGTTTTTAATATAATCCTGAAACCTTACATAATAGTTTTGTGCATTGCTGGCCGGTGGACCGTCGTGGACAATAACATATTCCGGTATGACTACCCGGCTTAAGACAATTTCACCGGTTTCGCCTACCGGTTTTATCTCATCTTCCGGTATTTTGGGCGGATAATTGAAATATAAGGTGTGGGGCTCTATAACATATGACCTTTCTGCAGGTTCGGTAGATGGGTTTAATGTTACGTTCTGAAGAGCTGTTACCTGCGGCAGTATTTCAATATCGGAAAAATAAGCTGATTCAAAACCCGGTGCCGTAATCTGCATATTATAATTGGAATAAGGCTGAACCGGAGAAGGCTCCAAACTAAGGTCTATTGGTGGGGCAGGAAGCGGTATATCTTCGGAAAGCCCTTCGTTGTTAGTGATAAATTCCTCGATAACCACATCGGGGTCGGAAGGTGAAAATATTCTTACGGTTGCGTTTTCAATTGGAAACACGTCCTGGGTTGTAGTCCTTACCCTCAAATTTCCGAAAGACTGCGTATCCATCTGTGCAGGATAAATCAAATTCGGTTTCATTGTGCCTAAGGCCTCAATCTGTGTTTTTTATAATTAATTTATGTATAAGCTATAAAAAAAGTGCCTGGCATCAGATTTTGATATCAGGCACTACGAATTATAATCGCTTTTATTTATTTGGGATAATCTCTATCCAGTAACCGTCGGGATCGTTTATAAAGTATATGCCCATGGCAGGATTCTCATAGCATATACAACCCATTTCTTTATGCATCTTATATGCATTTTCATAATCATCGGTAACAAAGGCAAGATGAAATTCATTGTCTCCGAGATTGTAGGGCCTGTCCCAGTCCCTAAGCCAGGTAAGTTCCAGTTGGTGCTGCGAAACACCGTCACCAAGGTATACCAAAATAAAGTCACCGGAATCAGAAACCATACGGCGGACTTCTTTTAGTCCGAGGGCTTTTTCGTAAAATTCCAGGGACTTATTAAGATCAAGTACGTTAATATTGTTATGGGCAAACTTAAACATCATAATTTAATCCTCCTTGCATAATATAGAAAGAGGGCTGCTTATCAATTAAAACAGTCCTCTTTTGTACCTTTATTATATCCGATTAGTATAATTTATTGTGATTGTGCTTCTTTTATTAACTGCATCATTTCGTCATATTTCTTTTTTGCCTCTGTTAAATTAAGTTTTTCGTTTAAATACTTGTCAAGAGCTCCGATAAGAGCATCGCCTTTTGGAATTTCCATAGAGCCATCTGCCGGCTGCAAATTATTGAAAAACTCATATAAAGCATTAGACAGGCCGGATTCGGAAACAAGGCTCAATTCAGGATGTGTGGCGAAATAATTTTTCAGTAAACTTACGTCATCCGGATTGCAAACAATCACTTTACAAGTGTCAAATTTTCGGTAGCCTTCAGAGGTTGTAGCATCAATTTCAGCAAATATATAAGTCATGCCAATTTTCTTAGCGGTTATCCGGCCGCCTGAGCTGACTGAAACGATTGAAGGATCATAGCTGGAGAACTTGGCAAGTTCAGCCGTATTGCTTGGTTTCATGATTACTTCCAATAAATCGTTTTGCTCTAGACCCAATATTATCATTGAACGGGTCATTTTAATGCTGAAAGCCGGAGGACCGACAGTTATATCGCAGGTAAGAGAGGTTGAATTTGTGCCTCTTTTGACCGTTGCGGTAATTGTAGTTACGCCGACCTTATGAGCCGTTACTGTACCGTCATCGTTTACCGAAGCAATCTCAGGATTGGCAGACTTATAAGTAACCTTTGCATCATTTTCGATATTATAAACTTTTAAATTAAATGATTTTCCGTTTACTAAGGTAACAGACCTTAGATTAAGCCTATAATCATTCTTTTCTTTTTCTGTTTCCGAAGCTTTAGCTATATTTTCTGATACAGGTAAAATACATGGAAGAAATAAAAAGCAAAAGATTAGGCATAGGAAAACCATATATTTACATAGAAATTTCTTTTTCATGGTATTTCCTCCAAATTATGGAAATTCTATGTCACATCCTAATTCTATGGTATTAATATATCATTTGTTTTTGTCAGAAAAGTGTCATAAAGGTGTCAGACACTGTTAATATTTTATGAATTATAATTTACAATTTATTAACAGTCCTTTACACCATTTTACTACTTGTTTTCCTATATGTAATTAATATATAATAATGTATGTATATGTGCTTTTACCTATATTACCCATATGCCGTACCTGCCGATAAACCAAAACCAAGGAAAAGTAACATAAAGGGGGAATCATTAAAAATGCAACATATATTAATAGCGGATGATAATAGGGATATTACAGATATTTTGTCGACTTACTCCAGAATGGAAGGATTTGAGCCAATTGTTGCTTATGACGGAGAAGAAGCACTAAGGCTGTTTAAGGAATATAATCCCGAAGTTGTGTTACTTGATGTAATGATGCCCAAGGAAGACGGCTATGAGGTGTGCAGAAAGATAAGAAGTAAATCCAATGTACCCGTAATTCTTATTACTGCCAGAGGCGAAGATTTTGATAAGATTATGGGGCTTGACATAGGAGCGGATGATTACATAGTAAAACCTTTCAGCCCTAGAGAGGTTATGGCCAGGGTTAGAGCGGTACTGCGCAGGATAAAAACGGCTAACCAAAGCACATCTGAAAACATTATTAAAATCAGCAACCTGGTAATTAACCTGGATGAATACAGTTTATATATTGGGGGCAAAAAGATATCTTTAACAAAGAGAGAGATTGAAACCATGTGGACCCTGGCATCCAATCCCAATAAAGTATTTACCAGGGATAATCTTTTGGACAGTTTGTGGGGATTTGACTACTATGGCGACAGCAGGACAGTAGATTCCCATATAAAGAGGCTGCGTGCAAAAATTGATGCGGTAGAGCATCCTGAATGGACTATAAAAACTATTTGGGGTGTCGGGTACAAATTTGAGCTTCTGAACGAATAATCACGGCAGCCGACAGGTTGGAGGAAAATTAAGTTATGTCAAATGATAACAAGGTTAGGGTATATAACCGTTTGTTTTTTAAATTGTATTTAAATTATGCCGTAATGCTTCTTGTTACGGCAATTTTAATCTGCCTGATATTTACCCAGCTTTATAAAAATACAACTATGAAAAAAGAACGGGAGCAATTGATCGATCAGGCTTCCAACATATCGGATATTATAACGATGAAATTTATCAATACACGAAACTATCAGGGAGCCTTGGAACATATAAACGAATGGCAGAAAATAATGAATCTGGATATTTGGACCATATCCAACCCTTATGCCGCAAATCCTATGGATGAGCGGATGGAAACCAATTCATATGCGGAAATTGCCGACGGATATAAAGAATATCTTGATTTGGTCGAAAATGCTTTCAAAAATAAAAAAGTATACAGTATTGCCTATGATGAAATTTATCAAACCCAGACCATAACAGTGTCGGTTCCGATTTTGGGGGTTAACCGGGAAGTTGTCGGAGCATTACTGTCAAAAAAACCTGTGGAAGGTTTAAAAGATATTATTAATGACAGTTTGTCTTTAATTATATTCAGCAGTGTTGTAGCTCTTGGGATTTCTTTTATTATTGTTATAATATTTGCTACTGAACTGTCACTTCCTATTGCAAGAATGAGAGCTACGGCGCTTTCTCTTGCAGCCGGCAATTATAATTCAAAGACAGGCATTAAACGCAACGATGAACTGGGAGATTTGGCAAATACTGTGGATATTCTTTCGGAAAAGCTGTTGGAAAATGAAATACAAAGAAAAAACCTGGAACAGATGCGTCTGGATTTCTTTGCAAACGTATCCCATGAACTTAGGACACCTATTACCGTTCTTCGGGCTTATACGGAAACCTTAATTGACGGTGTCGTAAAGGAAGAAGATAAGGTAAAGCAATATTATGAAAGAATGCTTTCCGAGTGCAAAAGTATGGAGCGTTTGGTTGGCGACTTGATGCTTTTATCAAAAATGCAAAATCCGGACTTTGATATAGAAAAAGAACCGGTAAACCTGGTTCAGGTTTTTGATGAAATTATAAGAAGTGCCGGTGCAATTGCCGAAAAGAAAAACATAAAAATAGAAATCACAAAAGACAAACCTGTAATCATGATGCTCGGGGATTATGACAGATTAAGGCAGATGTTTATGATCATCCTTGATAATGCCATAAAATTCTCGGACGAAAATAAATCTGTTTACATAAATATCTCAAATACGGACAAAATAAAAGTATCGATAAGAGATGAAGGAATCGGAATATCCGAAAACGATCTTAAATTTATCTTTGAGAAATTTTATAAATCCCGTCTTAGGCAAAATGCATCCGGTTCCGGACTTGGTCTTGCAATAGCAAAACAAATTGCCATAAAACACGGCGGAAATATTGATGTATATTCTGTGCTGGGTGAAGGCAGTACATTTACTTTTACTTTCCCTCCTTATGATATTGGGGAAGATACCCTGTAATTCCCAGTAAATTAAGCTACAAAAACCTTGAAAACATAATATCAATCCATTATAATATGATTATAGAAAGTTCCTGAAATGTTCGACACTCCTGCGATTTTGAACCTACAGTAGATAATAAGGGATTCCTATATCTGCAGGCGGATGTCAGGCCGCCATGGTTAGCGGAAGGCAGAAACCTGCATGCGGATGCCCACCTAGCGAGAGGCTAGGCGTCAAAATGCAGGAAACGGCATTTCGGGGTTTATACCAAAGATAAAAGCGGCTTTTGCCGCTTTTTTTATTTGGGCTCTTTGTCAAGTGTTGGGGTATGATATGTTTGAATCATGCTAAAACACTAGGCTTAGAGCCTATTTTTATGGTTGACTCACCAATACCTGTTTTTGGGCATGACAAATTAACCTCGTGCCAGTCATATTTATTTTTATTTAATTTCAAGAATGTAAGATAAGTGTACGAAATCTTTCAAAGTTTTTTATACCATATGATATACGCTTAAGTACCTTTATTTTATTATTAAATCCCTCTGTTACACCATTGGTTAAGCCATATTTAAATGCATTTAGTATTTCTTTTGACCAATGTCGGAAAGTTGCTGCACATTTTTTAAACTCTTTAATGCCTGAGTTTTCTGCATTCTTTATCCATTCAAATAATTCTTTTCTTTGAATAGAATACTTTTCATTATGACAAATATCATAAAACCATTCTTTAAGCATATGAGCTTTCCTTAAATCATCGTTATAAAGCAG
>NZ_CVTD020000008.1 GCF_002904165.1 Herbinix hemicellulosilytica
TTTATTTGATAATAAACAGAATAAATAGTTTTTATTTATGTAAATCAGAATTATATTTGGTACATACATCTAACGAAATTAATCATGTATTTAGAGGTGTTTTAGGACCTGCCATCAGATATAGATACCACTTGTATTTTAAAAGAGATAAACTTATAATAATATAAATAATATAATAAATTTTTGCTTTGTAATTTTCACAGCTAAATATATAGTTTTCCGGAGATAAATTATTACCGAAGAAAATACATTTCGGGAATTATTTTATCGGTAAAAACATGATATTATTAAATTAACTGTAAATTATAAACTTCCCTATAACACGGGTATTAGGAATATAAGTAAGACACGGTTAAAAAGAAACGGAGTATATTATGAAGCATGGATTTATAAGAGTTGCAGCAGCCACGCCCCATATAAGGCTGGCTGATTGTGGTTATAATGCTGAGCAAATTATAAAATTTATAGAAGAAGCGGAAGAAAAAGAAGTAAAACTCCTGGTATTTCCAGAACTTTGTGTAACCGGATATACCTGTGGAGATTTATTTTTTCAGGAGGCTTTGCTTGCCTGTGCAAAAAAACAGGTAAAAAAAATAGCAGATTCAACTAAGGATAAAGAGCTTGTGGCTATAGTCGGATTCCCTTTTGAATATAACGGAAAGATATATAATACGGCAGCCGTTATTCAAAGGGGTAAGATACTGGGGTTGGTTCCCAAAATGAATATACCCAATTCCGGAGAATTTTATGAAGCCAGACAATTTGTCCCGGGAAGAAAGGAAGTTATAAAGGTAAACTTTTTGGGAGACGAGGTTTTATTTGGCTCCAATATTTTATTTGAATGTCTTGATATGCCCGACTTTGTGCTGGGTGTAGAAATATGCGAAGATTTATGGGTACCTTTAAGTCCCGGAATCTTCCATTGCCTAGCGGGGGCCACTGTACTTGCAAACCTTTCTGCCAGCAATGAGCTTGTAGGCAAGGCCGGGTATCGCAGAGAGCTGGTAAAAAGCCAATCCGCTAAACTTATCTGCGGATATGTATATGCTGATGCCGGAGAGGGTGAATCTACTTCGGATCTGGTATTCTCAGGCCATAATTTAATAGCAGAAAACGGTACCCTGCTTTCGGAAACGGAACTGTTTTGCGGTGATATAACGATAAGCGAGATAGACTTAGGCTTAATAAAGAGTGAACGAAGGCTTAAAAACACATTTGTCGGCCATGCCGACGGTTATATAAAAGTTCCGTTTAAATTTGCGGAGGGCAATTACGAACTTAAAACCTACAGTCTTATAAGAAAAATTAAACGTCATCCTTTTGTTCCCGATAATGATAAGGAACTGAGCAGGCGCTGCGAGGATATTTTCAAAATCCAGGCCATGGGATTAAAGTCAAGGCTGGCCCATATCGGCTCAAAATGTGCGGTTATTGGCGTATCCGGCGGATTAGATTCCACCTTGGCTTTGCTTGTTACAAGCAGGGCTTTTGATTGGCTTGGCCTTGATAAAAAGGGAATATTGGCGGTTACTATGCCCTGTTTCGGAACATCGGACCGCACCTTTGAAAATGCTAAGGCTCTGATAAAAAATATAGGTGCAACTTTGCTTAACATACCTATAAGAGATGCTGTACTGCAGCATTTTAAGGATATAGGGCATGATGCGGACAGTTTAGATGTTACCTATGAAAACAGTCAGGCAAGGGAAAGAACCCAGGTGCTTATGGATCTTGCCAATAAGCACAACGGAATAGTGATTGGTACAGGTGATATGTCTGAACTGGTTCTCGGATGGGCCACATATAACGGGGACCATATGTCCATGTACGGAGTCAATGCATCCATACCTAAGACTCTGGTCCGTTCCCTGGTAAAATGGGTTGCCGACACCACAGACAATAAGGATATGGCTAAGGTGCTTATAGATATATTGGATACGCCGGTCAGTCCGGAACTTCTTCCGCCGACCAAAGACAGCGAGTATCAGAAAACAGAAGAATTGGTAGGCCCTTATGAACTGCATGATTTCTTTATGTTTTATGTTTTAAGATACGGATTTTCGCCAGGAAAGGTTTACAGGCTGGCGCTTGAAGCATTTACTAAAAATCATGACGCAAAAAATGTAATTATCGGAGAGTCAAAAACCGTATACAGCAAAGAAGAAATTTTAAAATGGCTTCAGGTTTTTTACAGAAGATTTTTTGCCCAGCAATATAAAAGGTCATGTCTTCCGGACGGACCGAAAGTCGGAACCATATCGGTATCTCCGAGAGGCGACCTAAGGATGCCGAGCGATGCAAAAGCAGCATTGTGGCTGGAGGAGTTAAATCGGCTGTCTGAGTAAGATTAAGACAGCCGATATTATCATATTAATTTATATTTACAGAAAGAATCTTCATAAGATACTAAGAAAGGGAGAATACTATGGCACTAAAGATTATAACAGATTCAGCATCCGATATACCCAAATGGGTCATAGAGGAGTACGGGCTTCACATTATACCTACACCGGTAGTAATTGACGATAAGGATTATTTTGACGGCAAGACCATTTTTCCCGAGGAATTTTATGATATACTAAGAAGCGGAAAAGACATTAAGACGTACCATATAAATTCCCAGATGTTTTATGATAACTTCCTGTCTTATGCTAAGAACGGCGATGAGCTAATATATATCTGTTTTTCCACCGGAATTGCTGGAACATATAATGCGGCAAATATAGCCAAAGCTGAGCTTTTGGAAGAATATCCTGATTTTGATCTTACTATTATAGATTCCAAATGTGCTTCTATGGGTTTTGGACTGGCAACTTATTATGCCCTTAAGATGCAAAAGGCCGGTGCAAGCAAAGAAGAAATTATTGAGGCTATTAACTGGTACTGCGACCATATGGAGCATATTTTTACGGTTAAGACCCTGGAATACCTTCTTAAAGGCGGAAGGATAAGCAAAACATCTGCAGTTGCGGGAAGCCTTTTAGATATAAAACCTATTATTCAGGTGAATGATTTAGGGGCTTTGGAGCCTATAGAAAAAGTAAGAGGAAGGCAAAAATCCTTAAAGCGGTTGGTTGAAATAGTCGGTGAAAGAGGCAAGGATTTAACTAATCAGGTTATAGGCATTGTGCACGGGGATGATGCCGAAACCATGGAGGCTGTTAAAGAAATGCTGAAAGATACATACGGGTGCCGGCACTTTATAGATAATTATGTGGGCTGTGCCATAGGAGCCCATACTGGTCCGGGGATTATAGGAATAGTATTTTTGGATGAAGAATCACCCTATAAACACTATACAAATTAAAAAAAGTTAGCTTAATATATTAAAACAACGTTCTATAAGTAATCGCAGGATTGCTTACAGAACGTTGTTCTAAGAAGGTGCTATGTAGATAAGGTTAGGGTGTGGCCTTGGCTTTTTCGAGTACAACCTTAATTGCTTCAATCAGGAGGGTTTGAGTATATTTGCTGTCATCCTTAAGCTGCAGCTGATCAATTGGGACTCCGTTGTTTAACTGTGCGGAAATCTCTTCTAAAGCAGGCTCTACCAACGGATACATAGTAGTTATTGTTTCATCAATATTTACAATGCGTACCGATTTGATATGATCTTCATCCAAAATTACTTCAAGATTGATTACCGTGTCGCTAAGCGGAATAGAAGTGGTCCATACTCCGGCTTTATATAGTTTAGTGTCAGTAGCGACATCTTCTTTATCCTTTCCGCTGAACATAAAGATCAGAAGAAGTATCAAAAGGATTCCTAATGCAGCAAATATTACCGTATATATTATTTCTTTTAATTGAATAACAACTATTTTAGTCTTTGCCATTTTCATCCTCCGGAGCATAAAGCTCTTTGTCTTAATCTTATTATATATTATTATTTAGGTTATTAATTTATGCCGATAATGTTGCGCAATGAGCAACAAATTAAAGTTATGAAAAATGATTACAGTCAGGTGATTTTAAATCATACCGGTTTAAAATATTAACCTGAAATATTTGTCCGATAACATGAAATGAAGTTTAAAAAGCTCCATTATCTCTGAAACGGAGGATTAATATGTCCTTGCAGCTATATCTTGGAAGTTCCGGTTCCGGAAAATCATATCAGATGTATCACAGAATTATTGAAGAATCCATACAAAATCCCGATACCAATTACCTTATTATAGTGCCTGAGCAGTTTACATTGCAGACTCAAAAAGATATAGTAACCATGCATCCCAATCACGGGGTTATGAATGTGGATATTTTATCGTTTATGCGTTTTGCCTACAGGATTTTTGACGAGGTAGGGGGAAATGATTATCCCGTACTTGAAGATACGGGAAAAAGCATGGTTATCCGTAAAGTAGTGGAAGAAAAGAAGAAAGACCTTATTTTGTTCGGTGCGGGAGTAAGAAAATCCGGTTTTGTAAATGAGCTGAAATCTTTGCTGTCAGAATTTTATCAGTATAACATAAGGCCCGACGATTTTGATAAGATGATGGGTATTGCCGAAAAAAAGCCTGTACTTAGAGCAAAACTTAAAGATATACGTACTATTTACGAAGGTTTTGCCGAATTTATGCGTCAACGCTACATAACCGCAGAAGAAATCCTTGTTGTGCTGGGTAAAGTTATAGATAAGTCTAAGTGGCTGAAAAACAGTGTGGTATGCTTTGATGGCTTTACCGGATTTACCCCCTGTCAGAATGAAATTCTTGCAAAAATTATGAGGTTGGCAAAAAAGGTTATTGTTACCGTTACTATAGATCCTAGAGAGCCTATCGGAGACGAAAATGCGGAATATCGTCTTTTTGGCTTAAGTCAGAAAACTATAAGAAAACTCTATAAAATAGCAGAGGAGACTGATACCTTAATTGAAGAACCGGTTTACGTTCAGGGGAAAGGCTATAAAGTACCATACCGCTTTCGTAATTCACCGGCTTTAGCTTTCCTGGAACATAACCTTTTCAGGTATCCTTACGGAGTTTTTAAAGAAAAGCAGGATGAGATAAGTATCCATTCGGCTAAAAATCCGGAAGGCGAGATTGCTTTTGTAGTCAGGGAAATCAAACGCCTTGTAAGGGAAGAAGGGTATAGATACTCGGATATTGCGGTTGTTACCGGAGACATCGAAAGGTATGGGCGCCTTGCAAAATATTATTTTTCCAGAGAGGATATAGCTTGCTTTATAGATTATAAGAAAGAAATACTGGGAAATCCTTTTGTCGTATTTCTTCGATGCGCAACCCTCATAGCCGAGGAAGACTACAGTTATGAAAGCGTATTCGGGTATTTAAGAAGCGGACTAAGCGATATTACTCAGGAGGAAACGGATTTACTTGAAGATTATGTCCTTGCTATGGGGATACGGGGAGCAAATCGCTACCTTAAACCTTTTACAAGGACTTTCGGAAGGAAAAAGGCTGTTGATTTGGATGAGATTAATGCCATACGGCAGAAATTGATAGATGAAGTTCACCCTTTATATGAGGTATTAAAAGATAAGGATAAGACCGTAAGGGACTATACTAAAGCATTGTATGAACTGGGTGTGCGCCTTAATATCAGCGAAAAGTTAAGTAAACTTTGTGACGATTTTAAAAACCTTAATCTTCCTCTTTTGGCAAAGGAATATGAACAGGTTTACCGTATCGTTATGGACCTGTATGACCAGATTGTTCTGCTTTTGGGAAATGAACATTTAAGCCTGAAGGAATTCAATGATATTTTGGATGCCGGTTTTGCGGAAGCAAAAGTTGGCCTAATTCCTCCGGGAATGGATGAGGTCGTAATAGGTGATACGGAAAGGACCAGGTTAAAGGATATCAGGGCCTTGTTTTTTGTCGGAGTTAATGAAGGTATTGTTCCAAAGGTTATCGGAAGTGGAGGAATCTTATCCGACTTAGAGAGGGAACTTCTTACTGAAAACGGAATAGAACTGGCACCGACCAAAAGGCAGCAGGCTTTTACGGGACAATTTTATATTTACTTAAATGTTACAAAACCCAAGGATAAACTTTATATAACCTTCCACAGGGTTAATGAAGAAGGAAAGTCCGTAGCGCCGTCATATTTAATCGGCAAGTTTAAGTCGTATTTTAGTGAGATGTCCATAAAAAACGAAGATATGCAGGATAAAGATCTGGATCATATCCTGGGGGACGGGGGAATCGCTTATATTGCGGAAGGATTAAGAGAAAGCAGGATATCAGACCTGTTTGCGGAAATTTTCCTGTATTATAAAAACGATACCGAAAGAAGTCGTATATTGGAAAAAATGATATCCGGTGCCTTTTATTCAAACAGGGAGAAAGGAATATCAAGGCAGGCTGCATATCTCCTTTACGGAGAAAACTTAAGCGGAAGCGTAACCAGGCTTGAGCGCTATGCCGGCTGTGCCTTCGCTCATTTTATGGCTTACGGCTTGTCTTTGGAGGAACGTAAAGAGTATAAACTGGCGGTACCGGACATAGGAAATATTTTTCACAATGCCATCGATGAATTTTCAAAAATGCTCAGTAGCAGCGAATACAACTGGCATACCATACCGGACGAAATCCGGGATGACTGGGCCGTTTTAGCTGTAAAAAAAGCGGTGGAAGACTTTGAGGATGGTTTCCTAAAAAGCAGTAAAAGAAACGAATACCTGATTAAGAGAATAGAAAGGATTACAATCAGAACCCTGTGGGCTTTATGCAATCAGATACGCCAGGGAATGTTTGAACCCTTAGGCTATGAGATGCATTTTAATTATCTGCCTGATAAGGATTTGCTGCTGAAAGGAAGAATTGACAGGCTTGATATATATGAGGCTGAAGATAAGGTATATGTCCGGGTTATAGATTATAAGTCCGGTGCAACGGTATTTGATTTCCACAGCATATATTACGGGCTTCAGCAGCAGCTTGCCATATATCTTTCCGCTGCCCTGGACTTTTTAAGCAGGAAATATAATAACAAGGAAATTATACCCGCGGGGATTTTCTACTATCATATAGACGATCCCATAGTGGCAAAAACTGAACAAGCCGCTGAGGAAATATATAAAAGCCTTAAGATGAACGGACTTGTAAATGAAGACAAAGAAATAATCGGCCTTATGGACACAAAGCTTTTAGGTCCGGACGGAAACTTAAGATCATCGGTTAAATCCGACATTATTCCTGTAGAAACCAATAAAGAAGGCGAACTTACCAAACGGTCATCGGCGGCAAATAATAAGCAGCTAAAAGCCCTTCTTAGGTTTGTAAACAGCAAGCTGATAGAAGATAAAAACCGGATTTTAGAGGGAGATACAAGGCTTAACCCGTACAGGATGGGAGAGATAACCGCCTGTGACTTCTGCGAATATAAAAATGCCTGCGGTTTTGACCCGAGGTTGCCGGGATTTTTCTTTCGCAATCTGGCTAAGAAGCCTACAGACGAGTTAAAGCAGGAAATATGGGGAGATGAGGAGGGTACTTATGGGCTGGACCAAAGCACAACAGAAGGTAATTGATACAAGACATAAAAACTTGCTGGTTTCGGCTGCGGCAGGTTCGGGAAAAACCGCAGTACTGGTTGAACGGATAATTAAAATGATATCCGAGGGTGAAAACCCTATAGATATAGACCGGCTTTTGGTGGTTACCTTTACCAATGCAGCGGCAACACAGATGAAAGAAAGAATAGGCAAAGCCCTGGACCAGAAGCTAATTATGGAGCCGGGCAATGCCCATTTGCAAAAACAGGTATCCCTACTGCAGAGCGCCCATATAACTACAATTCACAGCTTTTGCCTGAATGTTATACGAAACTATTTTCATCATATAGACTTGGACCCATCGTTTAAAATAGCCGACGAATCCGAAATTACTCTTATGAAGTCCGATATTGTGGCAGAGGTACTGGAAAAATGGTATGAAGAAGGAAGCGAGGACTTCTTAAGACTTATAGAAAGTTATTCCCGTTCAAAATCGGACGACCCAATAGAAGACCTAATACTTTCTTTATATGATTTTGCCATGAGCAACCCATGGCCCAAAACCTGGCTTAAAGGAGTTCAGGAATCCTTTAAATTTGAAACCATAGAGGATATGGCTAATACCAGATGGATGAAGGAATTGCTAAACTACATATTATCGGTATTAAAAGATCTGTTAAATAAGATTGAAAAAGCCATAGAAATATGCAATGAACCTGACGGGCCCCAGGCCTACCTTCCGGCCCTTCTAAGCGACAGGTCCATGCTTTTGGAATTTTTAAAGAAGGATACATATGAGGGGTATTATAATGCATTTTCGGAAATTTCCTTTGCCCGCTTATCGTCAAAAAAGCAGGAAAACGTACCTGAAGATAAGAAAAATAAAGTAAAAGATTTAAGAGAAGAAGTAAAAAAGGGAATAAAGGATATTACAAACCAATTTTTCTTTCAGCCTGCAGAAGAGATGTTTAATGACCTTAAAGCAGTGGGCAGCATAATGGATGTTTTGTCAAGGCTGACCCTGGACTTTATGGAGGCTTTTGCTGCCAAAAAGGAAGATAAAAATCTGGTGGATTTTAATGACCTTGAACACTTTGCCCTTAAAATACTGGTAGAGGAAAAAGACGGCGAGATTATTCCAAGCAAAGCTGCTTTGGAGCTTAGTGAGCAGTTCGAAGAAATCCTTATAGATGAGTACCAGGACAGCAATCTGGTGCAGGAAACAATTTTAAAAAGCATATCAAGGGAAAACAAGGGGCTTTATAACCGTTTTATGGTGGGAGACGTAAAGCAAAGCATTTATAAGTTCCGCCTGGCCATGCCGGAACTTTTCCTCGAAAAATATAAAACTTATGGCACCTGGGATACTGATGAGGACGGAAACGTAAACCTTACCCAAAGAATTGACCTGGATAAGAACTTCAGAAGCAGAAAAGTGGTTCTTGATTTTGTAAATGATATCTTTGAGCAAATCATGATCGAATCGGTAGGCGGGATAGTTTATGACAATTCGGCTTCATTAAAGTATGGAGAATTGTTTGAAGAGCAGGTACCGGAAAATGAGGCCGGAAAGTTATCAAATGAAGTAAAAGAAAGAATAGCAAAAGATGTAGAGCTTATCCTTGTAACCGAAGAAGAGCTTGACACTGCAGGCGAAAATACCGGGAACGGTTCTTTTAATGGAAGTTCTTCGGACAAAGAAAATGCAAATTTAATTGACCTGCCTGATGAAGACAAAGAAGAAATCCAATATACAAAAAAAGAGCTGGAAGCAAGGGCGGTGGCAAAAAAAATTAAGGAAATCATAAATCCTGAATACGGTCTGCTTCTTATAGATAAAGACAAGGAAGGCAAGGTAATACACCGTCCTGCAAGGCTTGGGGATATAGTTATCCTGCTTCGGACCATGGCCGGATGGTCGGAAGTGTTTGTAAATACCCTGATTCAGGAAGGCATACCTGCCTATGCGGATACGGGCACCGGATATTTTCAGACTACGGAAATCATGACCCTCCTTAATATGCTGAGGATAATTGATAATCCCAGGCAGGATATACCGTTTGCGGGAGTTTTATATTCCCCGATAGTCGGGCTTACTTCCGATGAGCTGGCCCAGGTAAGACTGATGGACAGAAAGACGACTATGTACGGGGCTTCCCTGGCTTATGCACAGGATGGAAGCAGTGAGGAATTAAAGAATAAGTTAAAAAGTTTTCTCGATATGCTCCATAAACTTAGGGACAAGGCAAAATATACCCCCATTCATGAGCTTATCCAGGAGATACTGGATATGACAGGTTATGCATATTACGTCATGGCCATGCCCGGCGGGGACCGAAGGAAAGCCAATATAGACATGCTTATTTCCCATGCTGTCAGATTTGAAAAGAGCTCTTACAGCGGCTTGTTCCATTTTGTCCGCTATATAGAAAAGCTTCATAAATACGAAGTGGATTTCGGAGAAGCCTCGGTATCCGGAGAAAACGATGATGCCGTAAGAATTATGAGTATACACAAAAGCAAAGGATTGGAGTTTCCTGTTGTCTTTGTAAGCGGTTTAAGCAAACAGTTTAATATGCAGGATCAGAGAAAGAGCATTCTTATGCATGTAGATTATGGGATAGGGCCGGACTATATTGACCTGGAAAACAGGACAAAGGTTCCCACATTGCTTAAGAAATTTATCCAGAAGAAAAACCAGACAGACAGCTTAGGTGAAGAACTTAGGGTACTTTATGTTGCTTTAACCAGGGCAAAAGAAAAGCTTATAATGACCGGATATTTAAATAATACAGAGGATTTATATGCAAAAAAAGATTTCTCATTTTATGAAATAATGTCATCCAAAAATTATCTGGACCTGGTACTTCCAGCAATGAACAATAAAAAGACCGATTATATGAAAATAAAAGTTATCTCAAGGAAAGACATTCTCGGTGAGGAAGTCGCAAGGCAGATATTCATGCAAAAGGATAAAGAAGAACTGGAAAATCTAACTCTTAATCACAAAACAGACAAAGAGCTGCAAAATCAGATTAATAAAAGGCTGAACTTTAAATATCCGTACGCCGCCGAAACAAAGCTTAGGGTAAAACTTACGGTATCGGAACTAAAAAAACTGGGGCAATTTATAGATGAGGAAGACGGCGAAATATTATACGGAAACACTGGCGATAATAATGAATTAAGTGATGGAAGAAATGAAGTTAATACTTTGTCAGCAGACCAATATATACCTGATTTTATAAAAGGGACTCTGACAGAAACAACAGCTACGGACCGAGGAAGCCTGTACCATAAAGTGCTTGAACTTTTGGACCTTTCCAAAGTAAAAAATTATAAAGACCTGGTAAGAGAACTGGAAGGGTTGGCAAAAGAGGGAAAGATACTAAAAGAAGATATAAAAAGGCTTAATCTAAAAAATATTCTTAAGTTTGCCCAAAGCAGTACTGCAAAACGCATAATTAAGGCTCAGGCAGAAGGAAAGCTGTATAAAGAAAAGCAATTTGTCATCGGGGTAAAAGCCTGTGAAATTTACCCGGACCAGGACAGCGAAGAACTAATTCTTATCCAGGGTATAATCGATGCCTTTTTTGAAGAAGATGGTGAACTTGTTATTATTGATTATAAATCGGATGTAGTAAATGATGAAAAGCAGCTTGAAGACAGGTATAAGATGCAGTTGATTTATTATAAAAAAGCTCTGGAACAAATATTAAGGAAGAAAGTTAAGGAAATGATAATTTACTCCTTATACCTGGGCAAGGAGATTTATATTAACCGGTAAAATATATGGATGTTATTGTAAAATGAAAAATTAGCCCGAATATTCTTACGCAAGTTGGTTACACTCTAAAAAAGCAAAAAAGAAAGGGTGTAACGTATGGCAGCAAAAAGGGAAAAGAAGATTGATCTTAACAATCTGAAACCTGAGGAGGAAATGAAATATGAGATAGCAAAAGAACTGGGATATCTTGATAAAGTGCTTTCTTCAGGATGGAAGTCCCTTACTGCAAAAGAATCGGGAAGGATAGGAGGCTTAATAACCAAAAGAAAGAGAGAATTAAAAAAACAGGCAGAAGCAGAAGCCAAATAAGAGCCATATAAAAATGCTTATGAACATAACATTATAAAATAATAATTGTATGAGGGATATTTTTTGTTAACGCCTGTTTAAGATTTAAGATAGGTTAATGTAAAAAAATAAAAAATATGGGCTTAGGTTGAATTAGACTTAAGCCCATATTTTTTTGGATATTTTCGGTAGTTTTGACTGGCAAACAAAGCAAAAATCAAAGGCTTATTGAGCTAATAAAACACATAATTCGAAAAATGTCGTCTATTGACAAGTGAATCGCATTTACATAGAATGGAAGAAACTGATAAAAAAGAAACCAAAGATAAAAATAAAGATGGAGATGATATTATTGCTGTTTTTATATTTATCAATGCTTGAAAATGAAGATGATAAAAAGAGGATGGCAGATATATATGAAGAGCATAAGCATGCCCTTCTTTTATATGCATTAAAGATTACCGGATATAATCAGGCCATGGCAGAAGATGCTGTACATAACGCTTTTTTATCAATAATAAAAGAAAAAGAAAAATATTTACATTTAGATAGTAAGAATTTCCGGTATGTATCCGTTTCTATAGTAAGAAATAAATGTATAGATTTGTTAAGAAAAGAAAAACGTTATGCGGATACGCCTATAGAAGAACTGGAGATATATCTTAGTGCGGAAGAAAAAAGCCCGGAAGAGCAGGCTGAAATAGCATCTGAATATGATCTAATTAAAAAGCACTTATCAAACATCGATGAAATCAGCAGGCAGGTCCTTATCATGAAATATGCCCTGGGAATGTCTTATAAAGAAATATCTGAAAAATTAAATATACCTTACGAAAATATCGGTGTTCGTATAAGCAGGGCAAAAGATAAGGTGCGAAGACTGGTAGAAAAAGATATTTCAAATAATAAACCCCATAATGAATAAAATTTCAAGATAAACAATAAAATTATGAAGGTGTGAGTAAAATTGGATATAATGAAAATGGATGACAATTTATTTGAAGCCTTATTCCGGCAGGCAGTAATTGATGAGTACAAAAAGGAAGTGGATAGCATACCGAAAAAAGAAGAGCTTATAAAAATGGTAACTATTTCTCCGGAGTTTGAACTGCGAATGAGAAAATTATTGGCCCGTGACAGACGAAGGGATATAGTTCTTAAGGCTATTCATGCCGGAAAACGCGTAGCAGCTATAATTTTACTGGCTGTGGGCTTTTTGTCATTATTAATGTTGTCCAATGCGAAGGTTAGGGCCTCGGTAAAAGAAGCTATTGTTGAATGGTATAATAAATACATTTCAATTATTTTCAATGGACAAGAAGCGTCCGATACAAGCGATATAAAAGAGTTCAGACCCAAATACCTGCCGAAAGGATTTAAGGAGAGCCAAGTTGAAAATCATGGAAATAAAACTTATATAATGTTACAAAATGATCTGGGAGATGTCATTTATGTAACATGCTGGCAGGATTATTATAACTCGAATATATTAATAGATATTGAAAGCCATGTCATAGAAACTAAGATTATTAATGGTTATGAGATTTATATTGCTTACGCAACTAACGAAGATCCGAAAAATGTTATTGTATGGACTATGGACAATTATCAGTTTAGGATATGGAGTACATTATCTATGGATGAACTTATAATGATGGCGGAGTCAATGTGTAATAACTAAATTAGAATCAGTGAAAATTTATAATCATATTTTTTGATTAGCAATTTTATATAATAAAATTATTATAATTTTGTTGAAAATCACATGATAGATACATATACTTTCTAACGTTTATTTAATGAAGGTGAAAATGCCTTACTAAAGATGTAGAAAGGATGGAAGACCAGTGAAACTTAAAAAAATACTTGTAATCTTATTTGTAGCAGTACTTCTTTTACCGCAAAGCTTTAAGGCATATGCACAAACTCAGGACCAATCGGCAGTAAAAATAGGTGAAGACTTTATAGTTACCCCGATGTGGACTAACGTAAATGATATTACATTACTGCTTGGTTTTAAAGACGGAAAGGCTCATTGTCATGGAGATATAAATGGATTTAAAGGAACAACTAGCATAAGTGCAACCTTTAAGCTTGAAAGAAAAATACCGGCAGGATGGTCACATGTGAAAACATGGACGGCAAGTACAAATTCCGACTTTTTATCGTTTTATGATTCACATTCTGCAATTCAAGGTTACAGATACCGCTTTAGCGTTACAGCTACAGTAGTAAGAAACGGTATAAGTGAAACAGTTAGTGCTTCGGTAGAAGGAGATTATAATTAATTTTTAGTATGATTATAATTGATTAATCTTATATTTGATTAAAATATACAGTAAAAAATGAATATTACATTGCCATCCTTTTATTGGGTATAAAATTGCCTGTTTTAAAATAAATGGCTTGTGTCCAAACTGACACAAGCCATTTATTTACGTGACTCCTATTAATCCATTAGCATATTATGTTTACTATTACTATAATCAAAAAACGACAGTTTCGTTTATTAAATTAAAACAAAATATTTAATTTTTCTTATTCCTAAATTGCAATTTCAAATTGAACACCACTGGTAATTAAGTTACCTTGTACTTTGCCAATCGAATACACCTGATCCAGAAACTCTTCAAAAAGTTCCGCCGGTGTTCGGTACCCAAGATGCTTCCGGGGAAGTTCGTTCATCTCATCAGCAAACCACAGGATTTGTTCTGCAGAATATTTCTCAATGGAAACCCCTTTTGGAACATATCTGCGAAAAATCCTGTTATGTCGTTCATTCTGGGCTCTTTCCCAGGATGAATACGGATGTGTAAAGTAGATCCCTACTCCCCATGTTTCAAGTTCAGATAGCCTCTCAAACTCAGTACCGTTATCGGCAGTAATGGTCTTGAATACTTCACTGAATTTAGCCTCGCCGTATTCTTCTCTAAGGGTTTCCATGGCTGCCATTACGGATTCTGCATCTTTGCCGGGTATTTTTATGGCTATATAATAATCGCTTTTCTTCTCAACCAACGTTAGTACCACTGATTCATGACCGGCCTTGTGTCCGACAACTGTGTCGATTTCCCAGTGACCGTATTCCTCTTTAGTGGATACTGTTTCCGGACGTTCATCAATACTTTTTCCAAGAAAACGTTTGCTTTTACGAGGCTGGTTCTTTCTTGGCTTTCTTGACAAGGCTTCCGGAAAATCATGTGGTACCAGCGGCAGATTTCCGGCCCAAAGTTCATTATAAAGCGTCTTGGTACAAACAATATCCTCAGCAGGAAACAGCTCATGAAGTCTGGCATAACCTACGCAGGCATCAAAAGACCAATGATGTTCCTTGACCTGCTTAATAACCCATTTTAGAAACTTTGAGTTCTCATCAAGAGCATGTGGCTTGTGGCATCTTGACCTGTTTATTTCGTAGTTCTGTTGGCCACGTTTTGCAGAATACTCAGGATTACGTCCTCTGTCTCCATTACGCTTGCTGGTTCCACGCCGAAGTTCATACATTACGGTAGAAGCAGAACAATTGATTGCTTCTGCAATCTTACGAAGGGAGTAACCAAGTTTTTTATAAATTTTGATACTGCAACGATCTTCAAATTTTAAGTGCTGACCCCTTTCGCGATCGGGGGTAAATGTGGTAGAATAAGTTTGATCCATGGTTGCGATCTCCTTTGTAGGTTTTTGTGTGGTAACTTAATTCTACCAAAGAATCCTCCATGGATCTATTTTTTTAGGTGTTCAATTTGATTTTACAATTAACCAATTTTTCTTATTACGGAAAGATTTATAAATATATATTATTAAATCGATTATTTTAGGAATAACTAAAGCTAAAAATATTAGAAAAAGAATTTTATTTGTTATTTTTAGCTGATATGCCAAATAATCGATGCGATAAGGAATTAAATCGGCCATAATAGAATCTCCTTTTTAATTTTTAAATTTTATATCTATATTTACAATTATATCCATTAAAGTTAATTATGCAATAGTTTGGCATAAAAATGTCTAAAATAAGCAAAAACTGGTACGGCGAGTAAAATAAATGGACTTGCTTCTTATTAGACGCAAGTCCATAATTGTTTACATAGATAACCGGATATACATATTCTTAATCAGAAAGGTGATTGATATTTTGAATTATTAAGCTTAAGATTGTTAATTCCAAGAAAGTTCTTTATAGCCACGCAGGCACCGCCAAGCAGAATTGAAGTATCCTGTAGCACTGACGGTACAATTTTTATATAACTGTTCATCTTGCTTTTTAAAGCATTTTCGATTTTTTCCAAAACTTGCGGAAAATGAATCGTAAAAGTACTGTTTATGATAACTATTTCAGGATTATAAGCATTAAGGACATTGTTTATGCATACGGACATATATTTTATAAATTGATCCATTATATGCAGGGCATCCGGGTCTTTATTTTCATACATTTTGCGGTACAGATTAAAGTCAGCATCTTCTAAGCCTTTGAGTTTGGCAAATTCATTTAAAAGCACCCGTTCGGATACATATTGTTCCAAACAGCCGTGGTTGCCGCAGGGACACTCTCTGCCGTCTATTTCAACAATAGTGTGACCAAATTCTCCTGCCCGACCGCTGTAACCGGTATATAACCGATCGTTTATGATAATGCCCAGCCCGATGCCGGAATGAACACTTATATTGGCGATATTGGGATAATCGTATTGGAAGGTTTTTTCGCCGATAACCGATAAATTTGCTTCATTTTCAAGGTATACAGGAACACCGAAATGCTGACCTAAGCTTCCTGCTATATCTAAATCGGATAAACTATAATAAGGGGCAAAGGATACTTCATTGTTGACGGTTACACCATGTATGCCCAGTGTTATTCCTACCAGCCCATAAGGGGTATCGGCGGGTAGTTTCATCGATTCTATTAGTTTTACAATCTCATCAACAATATTATAAGTGTTTTTCGGAGTTTTGATCTGCTTAAGAATACAATCTTCCCCCGCCAAATCGGTAACTAAAGCAGTGATAGTTTCTACTCCCAAATCTATGGAAATAACAAAACCGGCTTTCTTATTCAAACTAAGAAGAATTGGTTTTCTGCCAAGGCTTGTATCGTCGCTGCCGATTTCAATAACCAATTTACGGTTGATCAGATCCTGAACAATGGCCGAAACGGTGGCTTTGGTTAACCCCAGGTGCTTTGCTGTGGCGGCTCTGGAAATAGCAGCATGATTTATGATGGTTTCCAGTACCAGTTGTGTATTTATATCTCTTATTAGCTCTTTACTCCCTGTTACCATAATTTTCACCTTTTCGTTTTGTTTCTATATCATCCTATCATAGAATATCATATTTGGAAAGAGATATTTATATAAGGCGCTGATTGAATCTTGACATTAAATAGCCTGGTTGGTATAGTTTAAGTAGATATAGTTTAATCAATTAACAAGAAAATATTTACAAATAAACCCCAAAGTCATGCGTATTAAGAATAGTACGTAAGTAACTGCCGGGTATCAAATTCAAATAATGAAAGGAGAAGTATTCGAATGCTTTATATCGGTGTTGATTTAGGTACATCCTCCGTAAAGATGTTACTTATGGATGAAGAAGGAAACATAAAAAGTATAGTAACAAGGGAATATCCTTTATATTTCCCTAAACCGGGCTGGTCCGAGCAGAATCCGGAGGATTGGTACAGTGCTTTTGTAGACGGAATTAAGGAACTTACCAAAGATTGCAATAAGGATGAGATCGAAGGCATCAGCTTTAGCGGACAGATGCATGGTATGGTTATTTTGGACGAGAACGACAATGTTATTCGCCCTGCCATACTGTGGAATGACGGTCGTACCCAGGCAGAATGTGATTATTTAAACTTTGAGATAGGCAGAGAAAAAATTTCTTCATATACAGCCAATATGGCTCTTACCGGTTTTACCGCCCCTAAATTACTGTGGGTAAGGAAGCATGAACCTGACAATTTCGCTAAGATTAAGAAGGTTATGTTGCCTAAAGATTATTTAGCATACAAACTTTCCGGAGTACATTGTACGGATGTTTCC
This sequence comes from Herbinix hemicellulosilytica, assembly GCF_002904165.1. Classification (GTDB taxonomy): domain Bacteria; phylum Bacillota; class Clostridia; order Lachnospirales; family Lachnospiraceae; genus Mobilitalea; species Mobilitalea hemicellulosilytica. Next base: position 17,582 of record NZ_CVTD020000008.1, read on the forward strand.
GATGCTTCAGGAATGTTACTGTTTGATGTTAAGAATAAACGCTGGTCTAAAGAAATGCTTGATATCTGCGGATTGAAAGAAGAGCAGATGGCAAAAATTCATGAATCTTATCAGGTAGTCGGTACCTTAACCAAGAAAGCTGCAGAAGAAACCGGCCTTCCTGAAAGGGTCAAGGTTATAGCAGGCGGTGGTGACCAGGCGGTTGCAGCAGTCGGTACCGGAACCGTAGGAGCAGGAAAATGCAATATTTCTCTCGGTACTTCCGGCGTAGTATTTATATCTTCCCAGGAATTTGCCGTGGATGACAAGAATGCCCTTCATGCCTTCTGCCATGCCGACGGTAAGTATCACTTCATGGGAGTTATGCTTTCAGCAGCAGCCTGCAACAAGTGGTGGATGGATGAGATAATCGGAACCAAGGATTATGCTGGAGAGCAAAAGAATATTACAAAACTTGGCGAGAACAACGTATTCTTCCTGCCTTACCTTATGGGTGAAAGAACGCCTCACAACAATCCAAATGCAAGAGGTACATTTATAGGAATGACCATGGATACAACCCGTGCCGATATGACACAGGCTGTACTGGAAGGCGTAGCCTTTGCGCTTAGAGATTCGTTTGAAATTGCCAAGTCTCTGGGTGTTAAGATTGAAAGAACCAGAATTAACGGCGGCGGTGCAAAGAGCCCTCTGTGGTGCAAGATTGTAGCCAATGTTCTGAATGTTAAAGTCGACAAGATTAATTCCGAAGAAGGCCCTGCTTTCGGTGCAGCTATTTTGGCAGCGGTAGGCTGCGGCAAATATTCAAGCGTAGAGGAAGCTACAGAAAAGCTTATCAAGGTAATTGATACAACAGAACAGGACCCTGAGATTGTTGAACGCTACAATAAGAAGTACGAGATTTTCAAGCAGTTGTATCCGTCCTTGAAAGATATGTTTGACAAGATGGTTGAATAATAAAGTATTCAAAAAATGAATATAATTAGGCTCTCAATATAGTAATTATATTGGGAGTCTTTTTGTTATTGGAATGTACTTTATTTATTATAAATATTTGAGGACTATGATTAAACTTTTGATTTAAATATCATAAAAAGTTTTTTACATTTACAGAGTAAGTGTATGTAAAAATGAAACTTTTTCATATTTATCTCGTCTATTGTATGAAGGATAAAATTAAAAACTTTGGCAATAGGAGGTAGCATATGAAAAAGGTTATATCATTAATACTGACGGTTATAATTGTATTATCGTCTACATCATTTGTTTTTGCAGCCGAAAAAGATTCCGATAATAGGTCACGTTTCAATTCGGTTTCCGGTACTGTTAAAGAAATCAAGAAATCTGAAACCGATGAAGATGCTTTATATGTTCTTTTGGAAACCGGAAAAGACAGTGAAGCTTATCTTATAATAAATAAAGAAACCTGTTTTATAAATGACGAAGAAATTTTTATAGGTTCAAAAGTAACCGGATTTTATGATGCAGATGCCATGATGATAATGATTTATCCGCCGCAATACGCTGCCATAGCGGTTTGGGTATCAAACGAAGAGCAGAATATAAAGGTTGATCTGTTTGACAAAAATTTGGTAAGTGCGGATAATACACTGAAATTAATAATGGACAAGGATACAAAAATTGTTACAAAGGACGGAAAAGAATTTAAGGATGACTTGGCTAACCGCAAACTGGCTGTGTTTTACCGTTCAGCCACAAAGAGTATTCCTGCACAAACAAGGCCTGACAAGATAGTAGTCTTATCAGAGCCTATAATTCCCGATGAGGATAAAAATTCGTATTTCGGTTCTTTTAAGGGAACGGTAACTGATATTGAGATTCTGAAAGAGGATAAAAATATAAAAAGGATAACTTTAACTGATAAGGACGGACTGGAAGCCAAATTTACAATAACAGATGATACTTATCTTACTAATAACGAAAAAATTGCCATAGGTTCGGTAGTGACGGGATATTATGATGCAAAAGTATTCAGGATTATGATATATCCGCCCCAATATGAAGCAGTAGTTTTGAATATTGAAAGACCGGACTACAAGGTAAAAGCAGATTACTTTGACAATAAACTTATCAGTGCAGATAAAAGCCTTAAATTAAATATCGGAAACGATACGGAAATTATCTACATGGACGGGGCAAAGTACAGCGGTAAGCCCGTAAATTCCAATCTTGCGGTTATATATGACAAGGTTAATGAAAGTATGCCTGCTCAAACCGAACCGGTTAAAGTAATTGTTCTTGAAAAGAGCAAGAGCAATGATAAAACCGAAAGTAAAAATGATTCTCTGAAAGCAAAACTGGATGAATGGAAGAAGCTTACGGAAGAACTTTTTAAAAATCTGGATAAGCTGTCGGATTTCAAAGAAAACTTGTTTAAATTTATTTCTGAACTTATATATAAACATGGAAACCCTTTATCTGATGTATTAAAAATATTAGGCCGCAATTAAAATTAATGTCTTTTATATAATTTATACCTCTTAAGCAGAAGCATATTCATAAATCTACTTAGGAGGTATTTTTTTGATAAAAAGTAATACACATAAATTTTTGTCAAAATTTACAGGTAACAAAGAACCGCCTTTTTAATAAGTAATAGACTTTATAATATTATTAATGCTATAATTTATTTCGTAAATTCAAAAAGATTTGAGGCTACAAGCTAAAAGAGAGGAGCCGTAAAATTGAACAACTACACTGACTTTGCTTCGGTTTATGATATACTGATGGAAGACATACCTTATGACGACTGGGCGGATTATATAGAAAAAATATTAAGGCGTCATGGAATAGAAAAAGGACTTGTATTGGAGCTTGGTTGCGGTACAGGGGCTATGACAAGAAAGATGGCTCAAAAAGGCTATGACATGATTGGGATTGATATATCCGAAGATATGCTTTCCGTAGCCAGGCAAAAAAGTGAAGGAAGGGATGACGGTATTCTTTATCTTTGCCAGGATATGAGGGAGTTTGAACTTTACGGTACGGTAGCCGCCATATTCTGTGTCTGTGCCACAATAAATTATCTGCTTACAACAGATGAATTAAGCAAAGTCTTTAACCTGGTAAGTAATTACCTTGACCCCGGCGGCTTGTTTATATTTGATATGGATACCAGATATCTTTATGAACAAGTGCTTGCCGATAATACATCCTATATCGAACATGAAAAAGGCTGTTTTATATGGGAAAACGGTTATTATCCCGATGAAATGATAAACGAAGTTAATTTGACATTATTTTTAAAGCAGGAGAATTCTTTATACCGCAAACATCAGGAAACCCATACAAGAAGGACTTATGAACCGGAAACCATATTTAAGCTGCTTGATGATGCCAACCTGGATGTAATAGGGGTATATCACGAGTTGACCGATCAAAAACCGAGGCCGGACAGTGAAAGGATTTATATTGTCGCTAAGGAAAGATATCATGAAAATAAATTATATATTTGAAACTGAAAAATATTTTATATGATTGTCGGTAAATACTATTATTTTTAATTAGGTTAATAATAATTGAAAAAAATCATAATTGGGTTTTATAATATGGTATAAGCAAATTGGAGAGCTATTAAAAAAGATGGAAATGCATATAATTATATGAAGTAAAACTGGCAAAAGCAAAGAAGCATAAAACACATAACGAATTAAAAGAAAGGAAAACGATTATGACAGACTATATTGTAAGAGCTACTGCAGCAAACAATCAGATTCGTGCATTTGCGGCAACTACCAGAGAATTGGTGGAATATGCAAGAACTATTCATAATACCAGTCCTGTGGCTACGGCGGCTTTGGGAAGATTACTTACAGCCGGAACAATGATGGGAGTTATGATGAAGGGTGAGAAGGATATATTAACCCTTCAGATAAAAGGTAGCGGTCCTATAGGCGGAATAATCGTAACCGCAAACTCAAAAGGGGCTGTCAAAGGATATGTCCATAATCCTAATGTTATCTTGCCGGCAAACCAATACGGAAAATTTGATGTGGCGGGTGCCATAGGAGCAGGAATGCTTACGGTTATAAAAGACTTAGGCTTAAAAGAGCCTTACGTCGGCCAGATTGAGCTGATTTCCGGCGAAATAGCAGAAGACCTGACATATTATTTTGCATCCAGCGAGCAGGTACCGTCGTCTGTAGCCCTTGGAGTGCTGATGAATAAAGACAATACGGTTCGCCATGCGGGAGGTTTTATACTGCAGCTTTTACCTCAGGCGGAAGAGGAAGTTATCGTTAAACTGGAAGAAAGAATAGGGCAACTGGAAGGAATCACTGGGCTTCTTGACAAGGGCATGACACCGGAAATGATATTGGAGCATCTAATTGGGGATATGGGCATGGAAATAATGGAGAAATATCCGACTGCATTTGAATGTAATTGCAGTAAGGAACGGGTGGAAAGTGCCGTAGTATCCGTAGGGAAAAAGGAAATTCAGGAAATGATTGATGACAATGAGCCGATTGAAGTGAATTGCCATTTTTGTAATAAACACTATATATTTACCGTGGACGAGCTAAAAAACCTTCTTGCCAGGGCCGACCGATAATGTAAGGATATAAAATAACAAATAAAGTATAAATAAGCCCATTGTTCTATAAACAACTATAATTGTACTATTTATTGTAAGTGTTGGTTAAAATTGGAGTTTTATTTAATAAATATAAGGGAGTAAGTAATTATTAAGGAGGGGACAGATGAATTACGGATATTTTGATGAGCAAAACAGGGAATATGTTATAACCAGGCCCGATACCCCCGGCCCTTGGGCAAATTACTTAGGGTCACCTGAGTACGGAGCCATTATCTCCAATAATGCCGGTGGCTACAGTTTTGTAAAAAGCGGGGCAAACGGCCGTATTATCCGCTACATTTTCAATCAGGAGGACAAGCCGGGAAGATATGTTTACCTTCGGGATGATGAAGACAATGACTATTGGTCCGCTTCCTGGCAGCCGGTAGGAAAGCCTTTAGGTGACGGATACGCAGAGTATCAGGGAGAGTGCCGCCACGGAACTGCCTACACAATTATTAAAGGACGGTATAAGGGCATTACGTCCGAGGTTTTGTATTATGTTCCATTAAACAAGACCTATGAAGTATGGAGAGTTAAAGTAACAAACAACAGTAACAGGCCAAGGAAATTATCCGCATTCGGCTTTGTAGAATTTACCAACGAAAATTTTTATGAAAATGACCAGGTTAACCTGCAATACACCTTGTTCATAACCAGAACATATTTTAAGGGAAATAAGATACTTCAGACCGTAAACGAAAATACCGGCAAGAACGAGGAAGGGACAAACAATAAAGAACGGTTTTTTGGCATCGTGGGGGCAAACGTAGAATCCTATAACGGTGACAAAACATCTTTTATAGGAAGATACAGAAGTTATCATAATCCTCTGGCTGTAGAACGGGGAAGATGCGATAATGTTTTAAACTATAACTCCAATGCCTGCGGTGCATTACATACCAAGTTTGAATTACAGCCCGGAGAAACCAAGGAATTTGCATTCTTCCTGGGTCAAAATAATGATAAAGATTCAGCAAAAATACTGGACAGTTATTCCGACTTAAGCATAGTTGATAAAGAGCTTGGCGAACTTAAGAGCTACTGGCACGGCAAGCTGGCTAATTTCCAGGTCAATACCCCCAGCAAGGAATTTAATGTAATGATTAATACCTGGAATGCTTACCAATGCTTTATAACATTTATTTGGTCCAGAGCGGCATCCTTTATCTACTGCGGTCTTCGAAACGGTTACGGTTACAGGGATACCGTCCAGGACATTCAGGGAATTATCCATCTTGATCCGGCTATGGCAAAAGAGAAAATAAGGTTTATGCTTTCTGCGCAGGTTGACAACGGTGGCGGATTGCCTTTGGTTAAGTTTGACCATAATCCCGGTCATGAGGACACACCCGATGATTTCTCCTATGTACAAGCTACGGGCCATCCGGCATACAGGGCAGACGATGCACTTTGGCTGTTCCCTACGGTTTATAAATACCTGGCAGAAACCGGAGACAAGGAATTCTTAGACGAAGTCATTCCTTATGCTAACAAGGACGAAGGAACGGTTTATGATCACTTAAAGAGAGCCATAAACTTCTCCATGGAAAGGCTCAGTACCCATAAAATGCCGGCTGGACTTTATGCGGACTGGAACGATTGCCTGCGCCTCGGTAAGAAGGGTGAATCGACTTTTGTGGCCTTGCAGCTTTATTATGCCATGTCAATTATCCGTAAATTTGCCGTAGATAAGAATGATCTGGAGTACATAGCTTATCTAGACAAGGTGCAAAAAGAACTTAAAGATACCATCAACGAGAATTGCTGGGAAGATGACCGCTTTATCCGCGGCTTTAAGGAAGACGGCCAGGTAATCGGCTCCAAAAAGGACCCCGAAGCCAGCATGTGGTTAAATCCTCAGTCCTGGTCCGTTATCAGCGGCCTTGCCACAAAGGAACAGGCAGAAAAAGCTTTAGACAGTGTGTATAGGGAACTGAATACCAAGTACGGTGCAAGAGTTATGGCCCCTTCATATAAAGACCATGCCTTTGACGGGGCTTTGGCGATACTCTTTAATCCTTCCACCAAAGAAAACGGAGGTATCTTCTCACAGCCTCAGGGATGGCTGATTCTTGCCGAAGCACTCATGGGACATGGCAATAGGGCTTTCGAATATTTCTTAAAAGCTTGTCCGGCAGCCATGAACGACAAAGCCGAAATAAGGGTAATGGAACCTTATGTACATGGACAGTTTATCGAAAGTGTGGAAAGTCCTTTTGAAGGAAGAGCCCATGTGCACTGGCTGACCGGAACTGCTTCCACGGTTATGGTAGGTTCGGTAGAAGGTATATTGGGCATTAGGCCTGACCTTGACGGAATAAGAATAGCACCCAGTATCCCCGGTGAATGGAAAGAACTTACCATCGATAAATTATTCCGCGGTAAAAAGCTGCACATCAAAGTTAAAAACGAATCCGGTGCAGAAAGCGGTTATAAGGAATTTTACTTAAACGGCAAGAAGCTTGATGATAACTATATTCCCGAATCCATGCTTGAGGATGAGAACGAAATCCTGTTTGTAATGTAAAAGTTTTGAAGGAATACAATATGCAATAAATATATTAGAAATGTAGTTAATACTTTAGAAATCAAAAAAAACATCTTGTAAAAATATCTTGCATATATTTACACAAAAGACTATCCTGTTATTGCATGAGGTTAACAAACGCCTGTCGTAACTAATAGTGTCATATGCGAACATTTGCGCTTGTTATGACGCTATAGTTACGGCAGGTATTAGTTTACAGATTTTTATTGCATCCTAGACATAACTCTGTTAAAATCAGATTTGTTACTGGCGGTACTTATAAATATAAATTATCTGGGAGTGAAACTATGCCTGACCATTCGAATGATAAGAGATATTTCTTGTTTGATAATATGAGGGCGGTTCTGATAATCCTGGTTGTATGGGGACATTTGCTGACATCATTAATATTTCGTAATGATGTTATTAAAACTATATATTATTTTATATTCTTTTTTCATATGCCTGCAATGGTGTTTATTTCGGGATTTTTTTCAAAAAATACTGAGAAGGCCAGGGATCGGGCATTTGAAACCATCCTTATGCCTTATCTGATACTGAATGTATGTAACTATATCTTTAAAATGCTGATACTTAAAGAAGACTATTTCGGTTTCAGATTCTTCAGGCCATTATGGGGGCTGTGGTATTTACTTGCCCTATTTCTGTGGAAATTTTTCCTGAAAGATTTGATTAGAATACGTTTTATACTTCCGCTTAGCTTTTTGGTTGGTATATTAAGCGGATTTTCCAAAGAATTCTCTACATACATGGCCCTTGGAAGGGTAGTCTGTTTTCTTCCCTTTTTCTTGCTGGGATATTATTTAAAAAAGGAGCATATTGATAAAATTAAGCGTATCCCAAGAATAGCCGGTTTTGCTGTATTTATAGGTTCAGGGGTATTATCGGCAGTTTTGGCGAAGAATAAAATGTTCGGTGTTGAGGATCTGTATTTAAGAAGCCCGTATCCGGAAGATGCCGATGTTGAACATATGATAATACGGGTATTGGTATATGTTGTTGCTTTAATTATGATATTTGCACTTATAAATTTAACAGGCAGCCAAAAAAACTTTTTAACGAATATTGGGCAAAATACAATGACGGTTTATGTACTTCACCTGTTTACGATACCGCTTTTGGAAAAACTTAAGATATTTAATAATGAACCGTATTTATATCTGGTTTATTCGGTGATTACGACTGCAATTATTAGTTACATATATACTCTACCTATTGTCAAAAAGATTTATGATAAAGCAATGAACGGTTCAATAAATGTGATTTTACTTAAAGACAAATAGAACGAGACTGTAAGAAAGAATGGGGTATTTATGAAGTTAAGTATAATAGTTCCGTTTCACAGAGGCAAACACTTTTTGGAAGATTGCCTGGCGAGTATAAAAGATCAGGGAATTACTGATTTTGAGACGGTACTGGTATTGGATCATATTACGGAAGATATAAGTGATATTATTGAAAAATATTCTGATATAAATATAAAAAAAGTAGAGTTAAATAAAGAAAAAATAAAAGACCGCAAATTCGGCAGTGAAGAAAATGCTAAGGTGCTTAAAGACCACAGTGGTGCTGCCGCTGCAAAAAATGCAGGTATCGAAGCTGCCGAGGGAGAATATATTTATTTTCTTGACAGTGATGATTATATCTTAAACGGAACAATACCGTATCTTCTAAGAGAGGCGGAAGAGCAGCAGGCTGATTTTGTATACGGCAGAAGGAATACCACATGGAATAAGAGGATGGTTTACCTTGCTTACGTAGAGGATCATAACGACGATACCGGTGCAATAAATAACGACGAAGACAAAACAGAGCCTGAAAATTATAAGAAGGAAAAAGTCGAACAGGAAATTTCTTTAGCATATCCCGGTATAGACAGGGAAAGATTAAGGCAGATGACAGAGGCATACTATAACCTGATCTTATCACGAAAAGGCTTTATGAACGTAACTTTAACAGGAGTGCTAATTCGACGCAGCTTTCTTGAAAGTAACGGGTTAAGGTTTAATGAGAAGTTTATATTCTTTTACGACCTTGGCTTCATGATTAGGATGTTAAATATGGCTAAATCCTTCTCTATGGCGGAAGAGGCCGTATATGTAAAACGTTATCATAATGACCCCATACATTATCCTGCCCTGTCGCAAATTAAGACTGCTGACAGATTTGAAGAATATATGGAAAGTTATTCTCAGGCAAGAAAACTGGCACAAAACAATCCTGTTTTATGCAGGATACTTGATTATAAATTTCTTAATGCTTTTGTAAAAACATTTGCCAGAAATATTGCAAGAGATAAAGATGAGCTTTGGAGGACGGAACGTTTTAAGCTGCTAAATGAGGCTATGCAAGAAGTAGAACCGTCTGTTATCGGTTGTTTTAAGGGATACGAAAAGAAAATCGTTAAAGATATTTTATCCGGCAAACTTAATAAGCTTAAATTTAGGATTAATTTTAATCTCGGAATTAAGAAGCTTTTAAAAATCAGAAAGAGATGGAGAGTTTTAGCCTGTTACCTCTATGAGCATTATTTTATAAAATTACCCGTTAAGGATAACTGGGTGATATGTGAAAGCTTTTTTGGAAAAAGCTATTCTGACAGCCCTAAATATATCTATGAGTATTTGTGTAAGAATTACCCGGGAAAATTCAAATTTATATGGGTAATAAACAAGAGGACCAAAATACCTTATAAGCCGATAAAAGTAAGGAGATTCAGTATCCGGTATGCATATTATTTGGCCAGATGCAAGTATTATGTCTTTAATGTCCGTCAGCCGGACTGGGTTGTAAAAAGAAAAGGCAATGTATTTTTGCAGACCTGGCACGGAACTCCTTTAAAAAGGCTGGTATTTGACCAGGAGGAAGTTATGACCGCTTCCCCTTTATACAAGGCCCAGTTTTATAAACATTCAAGATTGTGGGATTATCTTGTCTCCGCCAATAAATTTTCTTCCGAAGTATTCAGGAGTGCTTTTTTATACGACAAGGAGATACTCGAATACGGATATCCGAGAAATGATTTGATGTATCATCCGGATAAAGATAAGATTGCGGCAGATATAAAAAGAAAGCTTCGTATACCGGAAGGGAAAAAAACCATTCTTTATGCTCCCACCTGGAGGGACGATGAATATTACGGCAAAGGGGAATATAAGTTTAGTCTGAAGCTCAATCTCAGGCTGCTAAGAAAAGAACTTGGAAACGATTATGCAATACTACTTCGTACCCATTATTATATAGCCGATAAGCTTGACGTAACAGGTCTTGAAGATTTTGTTGTAAATGTAAGCGGCTATGATGATATAACAGAGCTTTATCTGATTTCAGATATACTTATTACGGATTATTCATCGGTATTCTTTGATTATGCGAATTTGAAGCGCCCGATCCTCTTTTATACCTATGACCTTGAAAAATATCGGGACATGCTTCGGGGCTTTTATCTGGATATAGAAAAGGATGTACCGGGGCCTCTATTGTTTACCGATGAAGAAGTAGTGGAGGCGATAAAAAATATAGATATAATATCTGCCCGGTATAAAGAAAAATATGAAGAATTTTATGAGAAGTTTTGTAGCCTTGATAACGGGCAGGCGGCTAAAATGGTGGCAAGGAGAGTGTTTAATCTGGAGTAAATCCAATTAAATAAACTTTTATGTAAGTAAAGAAAGGATGAATGCATATGATCATGAACTACGAGAATTCAATCGGAGAGCTTCATGAGGAATGCGGGGTCTTTGGGGTTTATGACACGGATGGAAATGATGTAGTATCCACTATGTATTATGGGCTTTTTGCTCTGCAACACAGAGGACAGGAAAGCTGCGGCATAGCCGTAAGCGATACCAACGGGCCTAAGGGGAAAATAATGTCCTGTAAGGGTATGGGCTTAATCAGTGAGATATGTACCGAAGAAAACATGGAGAATTTAAAGGGGAATATAGCGGTAGGTCATGTCAGATATGCTAGAAGCGGTGAAAACAGTATCCATAATACCCAACCGCTGGTACTTAATTATGTAAAAGGTACTCTGTGTATTGCCCATAACGGAAGCATCATTAACACCGATAAGTTACGGGAGGAATTGGAGCAAACCGGTGCTATATTTCAGACAACGGTTGATGCCGAAATTATAGCTTACCATATAGCACGGGAGAGATTAAAATCCAAGTCTGTTGAAGAAGCCGTCACTAAGGCTGTTCAGAAGCTGGAAGGAGCCTATTCTTTGGTTCTTATGAGCCCAAGAAAGCTGATAGGTGCCAGAGATCCCTATGGATTTCATCCTTTATGTATCGGAAAAAAAGGAAGTTCTTATATCTTTTCATCTGAAACCGCTGCCTTAAATGCCGTGGATGCTGAATTTGTCAGGGACGTACTTCCGGGAGAAGTAGTAATGATCAATAAAGACGGAATACATTCATATATGTCCCATGAAAATAAAAAGCAGGCAAGATGTATATTTGAATACATATATTTTGCCCGTCCCGATACTCATTTTGACGGAGTAAGTGTTTACAATTCAAGAATAATGGCAGGAAGAATTCTGGCACAGACCCATCCGGTGGATGCCGATGTGGTAGTCGGAGTTCCTGATTCCGGAAATGCCGCTGCTTTGGGATATGCCCTGGAATCCGGTATACCTTTCGGTATGGCTTTTGTTAAAAACAGTTATGTGGGAAGAACATTTATAAAGCCTAAGCAAGCCCTCCGGGCATCCAGTGTGAGAATAAAATTAAATGTACTTCCTGAAGTTGTCCGGGGCAAACGGGTTGTTATGATAGATGACTCAATTGTCCGTGGAACTACCAGTGCCAATATTGTCAGGATGCTGAAAAATGCGGGAGCAACCGAAGTTCATGTAAGAATAAGTTCTCCTCCGTTTTTATATCCCTGCTACTACGGTACGGACGTGCCTACAGGAGATCAGCTTATAGCCAGAAAATACACCATAGATCAGATTCGTGATATGATAGGGGCAGATTCTTTGGGATACCTTTCCCTGGACAGGCTGGGCGACATGCTGGGAAAAGATTTGGGATTCTGCGACGCATGCTTTACCGGAAATTATCCTACAAAAATACCCGATAACGGCGTAAATAAATAAAGCGGAGTACTATAAACAGCATTTTGATACAATAATATAAAAGTTATTGGTGTATGAAAAATATAATTAAATTAAACCATAATTGGATGAAGATTTAGCCGGTTTATCAGGAAAGGACAATTATTTTTTACAGTTAAAATTATGAATAAATTATGTGTTAATCAATTCTTTAATATACTGTAATAGGATAAAATCCGGCATTAAAAATAACAAATCTTTAAAAGTTAAAATAGCATAAGAGTAAAAACAGAGTGTAGAAAGTGTCTGTCTACACTCTGTTTTATATTAATTCTATTTTATTTATTTGCTTAATCTTATATTCTCGGAAACTTTACATTAAAGAGGCAGATCCCTTTTATCAAACACATAGATTCCTAGTCCGTACATAATGGCAGTTATTATTAATAATGTAATAAACTGTGGTATGAAACTTTCTCCGCCGATTATTTTTTCGGGATCAAATAAAGTGAACAGGGTAAAGTATTTAAGAAAACGGACTTTTTCACCGACATCGGATATCATTTGAATTACCAAAAACGCTATTGGCAAGCCGGCACCTACCACAAGAGAATTTTTAGTATCATTAAAAAAGCATGAGGCAAAAAAACCTATACCTGTAACAGCATAATATAAAAGTAAGGTGCCTAGGTTAAGCAGTAAAAAGGCAGATATATCTAGTTCACCCGGAAATGCAATATTGCTTATAAGTATGCCGGCTGTTGCAATAAATGCAATCATTACGGTAGTACTGGTTATTATAAAAAGGGCCTGAGTAGCAGCTATTTTAGTTCTTTTATTTGGAGTTGACAGTAAATAAGCCATGGAACCTTTATCTACATGGGAAGCAATACAGCGGTTGCATACGGTTATAGTATATATCATGGGAAGCAGCAAAATTAGAAACCCATAGAAGTAACTGCCTATAAAATCTGTCAGAGTGGTTCCAAGATTATTAAATCCCATAGCTGCAATCAGACCCTCAGGAAGAAGAGCCAAAACGTCCTTTAGGGAATCTTGTGTGGCAGGATCATACATAATAATAATTATCGGAAGATAGACCATAAGGACTGCCAGTATAATAAAGAATACAGTAAAATTTTGCTTAACGGTGGCTTTAAAAAGCGGTTTGCAAATCATATCTTTCCTCCCTATTCTGAATTAATTATCGGTTTCTGAGTCACCGTAATAGTGCATAAATATATCTTCCAGGCTGCTTCTTTCAGTATCCAGGTCCAATACCGTGTATTTGTCGAGGGATTTGATAAATTCCGTAACATTTCCCATAATGCTTAATCTTACGATGTTTTCCTTTATATCAACAATATCAAAGGCATGGGATTTTGCAAAATCAGCCGCAGTCACGGCATTATCAAAGGTAACAACATAGGTTTTTCTTCTTTTTTGCTTTATATCATGAATATTTTCTGTGGCGGCCAGTTCGCCTCTTTTTATTATTCCGACACGGTCACATGTCCGCTCAATCTCTTCGAAGCTGTGGGAGGACATTAGAATTGTTTTCCCTCGGGATTTTTCTTCAAGAATCAGAGCAGCAAATATTTTTTGCATCAAGGGGTCCAGTCCGCTGGTCGGTTCGTCCAATATCAGAACTTTAGGATCATGCATAAATGCACATATTAAGCCCAGCTTTTGTTTCATTCCCTTTGACATTTTTCGTATTCTGCTTTTAGTATCCAGTTGAAACAAATCTATAAGCCTGTCTCTTAGTTTAGTGTCATTAAGACCTCTCATTTCACCCATGAATTTAAGAAATTCTATGCCGGTCATCTGATCAAAGAAGGCTATTTCTCCGGGAAGATATCCGAGATATTTCATTATATCTGCACTCCTGGTACGGGTATCCATACCAAGTATTTGTGATGAGCCCTTATCCGGTGTCAGAAAACCCAATAAATGCCTGATGGTAGTTGTTTTTCCGGCACCGTTGGGTCCTAAATACCCGAAAACCTCTCCTTCTTCAACACAAAAAGTCAGGTCAAATATTCCTTTATGATTGCCGTAATCTTTTGTCAGTCCCTCAATATTAATTATGGGTTTCAAATAAATTCCCCTTTCCCATTTATTAGGATGCTTATTTTAATATTATCAAATTATTAATTCAAATTCATTAAACAAACATTAAAAATATGAATATACCAATATTTTTTTTAGTGATTTTAGATGTTTATATAGGAAAATTATATTTCTATTTTTATTTCCTTTGATGACAAGAAATTTTGTGCTATACTGTTAACACATAATTATAAAATTCTCCATAAGGAGTTTTATAATGAATATCAATCTGGAATACTATAAAATCTTTTATTATGTGGCAATATCGGAAAGTTTTACAAAAGCTGCAGAAGAGCTTTGCATTTCGCAGCCGGCGGTAAGCCAGTCAATAAAACTACTGGAAGAGAGTCTGGGAAGCAAGCTGTTTACCAGGGTGCCTAAAGGGGTCAGGCTCACACCTGAGGGAGAAGTTTTATTTTCCTATATAAAAAGAGGCTATGAATATATCCTGTTAGGTGAAAAGCAATTCAGAAAGATGCTGGATATGGAATACGGAGAAATAAGAATCGGAGCCAGTGATATGACTCTCCAGTTCTATCTCCTTCCGTATCTGGAACGTTTTCATGAAATATATCCTGGGATTAAAGTATCTGTTACGAATGCTCCTACACCGGACACGCTTTCGCTACTTTATGACGGAAAGATTGATTTTGGTCTGGTAAGTGAGCCTTTTTCGGCTAAACCAGGTATTCATTCCCGCAGGGTAAAAAAGATAAGGGATGTTTTTGTGGCCGGAGGTAAGTTCGGGCATTTGAAAAAAACGGTCCTGGAATATAAAGAGCTGGAAAGGCTTCCGATAATATGCCTGGAGCAAAATACAAGTACCAGAAGATATGTAAATGAATTTTTACGCGAAAACGGAGTCGTATTAAACCCTGAGTTTGAACTGGCTACCAGTGATATGATTGTTCGGTTTGCCATACGAAATTTAGGGATAGGATGTGTGGTAAAGGATTTTGCTAATGAAGCAATTCAAAGCGGGCAACTGTTCAAACTACAGTTTGACAAAGAGATTCCGGAAAGGCATATATGCATAATAACAAGCCGGCAAAATCCTATATCTAAAGCCGCTATGAAATTGCTTGAAATGTTAAATTCGGTTGATTAATCGGAGGTATTATGAAACGGATAGCAAAATTTGAAAAAGTAAGCTGCAACAGATTTATAGAAGATTGGATTGAAACCTTTCATTTGGATAAGGGAAATTATGATGAAATAAAACATATTTACGACAGAATTAAATTACCTAAACGGGCAACTAAAGGTTCTGCAGGGTATGATTTTTTCAGCCCGGTTACATTTACGCTTAAACCGGGAGAAACCATAAAGATACCGACAGGGATTCGTGTCAGAATTGACGAAGGCTGGGTTTTAAAATGTTATCCCCGAAGCGGCCTGGGCTTTAAATACCGCCTGCAATTAAATAATACTGTTGGAATAATAGACAGTGATTATTACGGTTCCGACAATGAAGGCCATATATTTTGCAAACTTACCAACGACAGCAATGAAGGAAAAACCGTCACTATTGAAGAAGGCACCGGTTTTATGCAGGGGATATTTGTGGAGTACGGAATAACCGTGGATGATGAAGTATATGAAATCAGAAACGGGGGTTTCGGAAGCACGACTTAAACTAAAGGCTTGACACCAATAACCTATAATTGCTTTCTGATTATACATAGTTTAATAAATATGATTCTACAATCGCTAAAATCAGGTAAATTAAGTTTGTATAAACATTACAAGAGGTTTATACAAACTTAATTTTTTAGGAGTTAAGAATATTGTCTTTATTAGTCTTAATAGATTGCTTTTTTGTAGTAATGTATTATCGCTTTAAAATTGCACTATACAAATGTGAATATATATATTATAATATGCCTATCCAAGCGCAAAAAAGAAGGGAGAAAAAGAATGGGAGCAGATAAAATCCAATATATAATTGCAATGACTATTTATATAGCAGCAGTTATTGCTATAGGTTTTCATTATGCAAAAAAGGCCAGCGAAAGCACGGATAACTTCCTGATAGGAGGAAGGGCATTAGGCCCGTGGGTAACAGCTATGGCTGCAGAAGCATCGGATATGAGCGGTTGGCTGCTTATGGGGCTCCCCGGTGTGGCATATTGGAGTGGTTTGGGAGAAGCTATATGGACTGCTATCGGATTGCTGATTGGAACTTATCTTAACTGGCTTTTTGTGGCAAAAAGACTTCGTACATATTCCCATTTGGCAGGCGATTCTATAACAATTCCCGATTTTTTAAGCAACCGTTTTAAGGAAAAAAGAAAATAATTCTTACAATTGCAGCCCTGTTTATTTTGGTTTTTTTCTGTGTATATGCAGCCAGTTGTTTTGTGGCAGTGGGAAAACTTTTCAGTACGTTGTTTAATACTGATTATATCTATATGATGATTCTCGGTGCCTTATTTGTCGTTGCATATACTTTTGTCGGAGGTTTTCTTGCGGAAAGCGCTTCGGATTTTATGCAGGGTATAGTGATGTTTTTGGCGCTGACGGTTGTTCTTATTGTAGGTACGATAAAAGCCGGCGGTATATCTGCAATAATTGAAAATGCCAGAAATATTCCGGGTTTTCTTGAATTTTTCGGGGTTGCCCAGCCCAAGGTTGTAGACGGAGTACAGCAGGTTACCCAAGCAGGCACACCCTTATTCGGCGAAGCAGGAAATTATGGTTTTCTTGTTATTATTTCAACCCTTTCGTGGGGATTGGGATACTTTGGAATGCCTCAGGTTCTTTTAAAGTTTATGGCAATTCATAATCCCAATGAGCTAAAGAGATCAAGGAGAATAGCTACAATCTGGTGTGCAATTTCTCTGGTTGCAGCAGTGTGCATCGGAATTATAGGAAGGGTACTTTACCCGGATGTTTTTCTTACATACAGCGCTGCAGAAAATATTTTCATATTGCTTTCCAGCAAATTCTTCTTCCCGTTACTTGCGGGAATAATTATGGCAGGAATACTTGCAGCAACTATAAGTTCATCCGATTCTTATCTGTTGATAGCCGCATCGGCCTTTTCGAAGAATATATATCACGGAATTTTAAAGAAGGACGCATCGGACAAGCAGGTACTTTATATGTCAAGGGTAATGTTAATCATAATTGCTGTTATAGCTATGCTTATTGCATTGGATGAGGACAGCGTTATATTTACAGTCGTAGCCTTCGCCTGGGCAGGTTTCGGGGCAACTTTCGGTCCGATTATGCTGTTTGCCCTATTCTGGAAACGGGTTAACAGGGCAGGTGCAGTTGCGGGAATGGTGGCAGGCGGAGCAACGGTATTCATATGGAAACTGCTTATAAGGCCGTTAGGAAGATATTTGGATATATATGAACTATTACCGGCATTTATCATATCCTGCCTGGCAATAGTAATTGTATCATTATGTACGGCACCGCCTTCAAAAGAGATACAGGAAGAGTTTGAGAAAGTGAAAAATTATATGTAATAAATTTTACACTTAATAAAATGAATTAATAATAAAAATGATAAAAAATTACCGGGTTGAGTGAGGTAGACTCAACCCGGTAATTTTTTACGCACTGCGTTCAAACTGTGAATTATAAAGTTTTGCATAAAAGCCGCCTTTTGCGAGGAGTTCTTCGTGGCTTCCTTGTTCAACTATGTTGCCTTCGTTCATAACCAGGATAATGTCGGCATCTTTTATGGTCGACAATCTGTGGGCTATTATAAAGCAGGTCCTTCCTTTCATTAGTTCATCCATAGCCTTCTGTATCAGAAGTTCTGTTCTTGTATCAACAGAACTGGTGGCTTCGTCCAGAATAAGTATTTTAGGATTTGCTAAGAAGGCTCTGGCAATGGTAAGAAGCTGTTTTTGACCCTGTGATATATTGGTGGTTTCTTCATTCAGCACCATATTGTATCCTCCGGGAAGGGTCGTGATAAAATGGTGGACATGAGCCGCTTTGGCAGCTTTTATTACTTCAGCGTCTGTGGCATCAAGTTTGCTGTAGCGTAAATTGTCCATTATAGTTCCGTTAAAGAGCCAGGTATCCTGTAAAACCATTCCGAACATTTTTCTAAGTTCATGCCTGTCAAAGTCCTTTATATTATGGCCGTCAATAAGGATTTCCCCGTCTGTGACATCATAAAATCGCATAAGGAGTTTAACAATAGTTGTTTTACCTGCTCCGGTAGGTCCTACAATTGCGACTCTTTGACCGTCTTTTACTTTTGCGTTAAAATCGCGGATTACAATATTGTCGCTTTGATAGCCGAAGCTAACATGTTTAAATTCCACATTACCTTTTACCTTTTCGGTAGATATCGGATTTGTGGTACTTTGAACCTCTTCTTTGGCTTCCATAAATTCAAATACCCTTTCTGCTGCGGCAGCCATGGACTGGAACATATTGGCTACCTGGGCCAGTTGAGTAATAGGATGGGTAAAGTTTCTTATATATTGGATGAATGACTGAATCTGACCTATTTGAATACTGCCCCTGACGGTAAGATAGCCGCCAAGTATAGCAACTCCGACATAGCTTAAATTACCCACAAAATGCATAATCGGTTGCATAAGGCCTGAAAGAAACTGAGATTTCCAGGCGGTTTCATACAGGGTATTGTTCTTATCATTGAACTCCTGTATAAATGCTTCTTCTTTATTAAAAGCTTTTACTATATTATGGCCGCCGTAAACCTCTTCCACCAGGCCGTTTACATGGCCCAAATACTCTTGCTGCTGTCTGAAATACTTTTGTGATTTTTTAACCACAACTCCCATTATGAGTGTGGATACAGGCACAATAAGAAGGGCAAGAAGAGTAAGAGGAAGGCTTATTCTTAACATCATAATCAGTATTCCGATTATGCTGACAATCGATGTAATCAGTTGCGTAAGGCTTTGGTTCAGGCTTTGGCTTAAGGTATCCACGTCATTGGTAACTCTCGAAAGAATTTCACCGTGAGTCAAACTGTCAAAATAATTCATAGGCAGGCGGTGAATTTTCTCGGATATATCTTTTCGAAATTTATATGAAATCCGCTGGGCAATTTCCGTGGTAATAAGTCCCTGGACAAAGGAAAAAACTGAAGATAAGGCATATAGGCCTATCAGCAGTAAAATAATTCTTCCAAGGGCATTAAAATCAATACCGGTTCCGCCGCTTATTTTATCTATAAGGCCGTTTACAATTTCGGTTACGGCATTACCAAGTATGGTAGGGCTTATGATTGAAAATATGGTACTCCCGATGGCAAATATAAATGATATCATAAAACCCCATTTGTAACGGGATAAATGCCCGGTCAGTTTTTTTATTGTTCCTTTAAAATCTTTGGCTTTTTCTACGGGAACGCCCATACCGGGACGGGGGCCGAAACCGCCTCTTCGGGCCCATTGGAAAGGACGGCCGGTATCTTTTGCATTTTCATTTATAGTATTTTTACTCATAAGCCAGTTCCTCCTTTGACAGTTGGGAAGATGCAATCTGATAATACACTTCGCAGTTTTTCAGCAGTTCCTTATGGGTCCCCTTGCCCACAATTTTTCCGTTATCAAGAACAAGAATTTGATCGGCATCAACAATGGTGCTGATTCTCTGGGCAACTATGAGAACGGTACTGTTTGTCAGCTCTTTTTTCAGTGCTTTACGCAGGTTGCTGTCAGTTTTATAGTCCAAAGCCGAAAAACTGTCATCAAATATATATATATCCGGATTTTTGGCAATTGCCCTTGCTATGGATAATCTTTGCTTCTGGCCTCCGGATACATTGGTACCTCCCTGAGCAATAGGTTCATTATAGCCTTCGGGTTTTTCCAGTATAAAATCTTCCGCCTGGGCAATTCTTGCTGCTTTTTGAATTATAGCATCATCGGCATCGGGTGCTCCGAAAGCAATATTTGATTTGATAGTGCCTGAAAACAGCACTCCTTTTTGAGGCACGTAACCTATCCGCTTTCTTAAAGCTTTTTGAGAAATGTTTCTTATATCGGTACCGTTAAGAAGTATTTGTCCTTCTGTAACATCATAAAATCTGGGGATAAGGTTTATTAATGTGCTCTTGCCGCTTCCGGTGCTTCCGATAATTGCGGTAACTTCACCGGGTTTTGCGGTAAAGCTGATATCCGATAGAACATATTCTTCGGCATCCGGATAGCGGAAGTAAACATTTTTAAATTCAATTTGGCCTCTTTTTGAATCATCCATTGCTTCTTCCTTTTCCGGATCAGATATTTGGATTTTTTCTTTCAGGACTTCATTAACACGGCTTACGGACACACTGGCTCTTGGAAGAATAATTGATATCATGGTAAGCATCAAAAATGACATGATTATCTGCATGGTATACTGAATAAAAGCCATTATGTCGCCAACCTGCATTGTTCCTGTATTTATACGGTCTGCACCGACCCATATAATAAGGATAGATACCAGATTCATTATAAGCATCAGGGACGGCATTAAAAATGCCATAACCCGTCCGATAAAGAGGCTGTATTTGGTAAGGTCTTTATTTACTCCGTCAAAACGTTCGTTTTCATACTTTTCATTACTGAAAGCCCTGATAACAGGAAGGCCGGACAAAATTTCTCTCATAACAAGATTGATTTTGTCAATTAATTTTTGCATAAGCTTAAACTTGGGCATTGCAATAATTATCAATATCGATACGAGAGCAAGGACCGCACCTACTCCTACACCCAGGGTCCAGGTCATGGTTGTATTGGTATTTAATATCTTTAGTATACCACCGGCAGCCAAAATGGGAGAGTATACAACAATACGGACCATCAGTATAACCATCATTTGAATTTGCTGTATGTCGTTGGTGCTTCTGGTAATAAGGGAAGCCGTGGAAAAATGGTCCATTTCCGACTGGGAAAATGATAGGACCTTACAAAAAACTTGTTTTCTTAAATCGCGGCCTAATTTTGCCGCAATTCTTGAAGCTACAAGAGTTATTAGGATGGCGGCAGCCATGGCAGCCAGGGCAAGACCCAGCATCTTGCTTCCCACAATCAGTATATATTGGGTCTGTATTTTGCTGACATTGATACCTATTGCTTTATATTCTTCCCTGACATAAGCAACCGCAATCTGAGATTTTAGGGTGTCAGGTATTTGGCCGATTTTTTCTTTTATAGGTTTTAACATTTCTTCTTTGGCTTCATCAGGTACGGTTTTTAAAATTTTATTCATATCTGCACTGACCGCAGAATACTTTTCAGGCAACAAGCCTGCCATCATGCTGTTTTCCTGTCCTTGTGCGCTTT
This sequence comes from Herbinix hemicellulosilytica, assembly GCF_002904165.1. Taxonomy (GTDB): domain Bacteria; phylum Bacillota; class Clostridia; order Lachnospirales; family Lachnospiraceae; genus Mobilitalea; species Mobilitalea hemicellulosilytica. The sequence goes on from NZ_CVTD020000008.1 coordinate 39,175, forward strand.
GGATGTTTTCAAAGCCGTATTTTATGAATATAAGCATTTTAAACAGTTCTTTAAAACTTTCATCATATTTCCCGCTTAAAATATAAAGGTTTTCATTTTCCAGCAAAGGATATTTACCGGTATAATTTTCATGCTCATTTTGGTCCATAGTGTCTTTGTTCAACAGGATAAAATGAGATAATAAATTTTCCTTTTCTTTTTGAGTTGTATACAACAATAATGAATCCAGTTCGGATGCTCTTATAACTTCGGGAACGGGGCTGTCAATACCTCCCTGTAGGATGCCGGTATTTACGATATCGGAGGTATATGAAGGCAGCGACAGGTCGCAGTAAGCCTGCAGTACTAAAAGAACAATTACAAAAATAATTGCAAGGGTAGATTTTTTTAAGTTTCGCAATATCGTCAGCATAGAAATTTCCTTTCCGTACTTAGTTAAATTATAAGTATAGATATTACTGTTTAATATTATTTGCAAGATAATGGAAGTAAAATGCCATAATGGTTAATTATAATAAAATGCCTGATTAAGTCAACAAATATTTTAGAAATATATTTACCGCTTCTTAATTTATTGAGACTATGAAATATGCCTGATCATGCTAAATTTTTAAAAAGCGTTTTAAGAAGGGCATCATTCTGTTCGGGCATCATGAAGCAGAAACGGATAAACTTGTTGTTCAAAAACGGGAATGTGGAGCAATCTCTTATCATATAGCCTTTTTTGATGGCGGCTTCGAACAAATCAAGGGAAGTTACGTCATTTTTAAGTATTTTTACAAGGACGAAGTTGGCAGCAGGATTATAAAACTTTATATTCGGGCAGGTTTTAAGGGTATCGCAAATTCTTGTACGCTCTGAAGAAATCATTTGCCGGGTCTTGTTTATATATTCCTCGTCGGTAAACATTATTTCCCCCGCAACAGCCGCAAGGGAATTTATGGTCCAAGGGTTTTTCATTTTATTAATTTCTTTAATAAGATCAGAGTTTCCGCAGATGGCATAGCCCAGGCGCAGGCCGGGAGCTGCAAAGAACTTGGATACCCCCCGAAGTATTATTATATTGTTATAAAACCTGGTGAGCTGAACGGAAGATATACTGCTTACATCTTCCGCAAATTCAACGTAAGTTTCGTCCACCATTACAAAGATACCTTTGCTTTTGCATATGTCTAAAATTGAGCGCATATCGTCTTTTGTAATTGCTGAAGAAGTAGGATTATTGGGATTGCATACAACAAGCAGATCCACATCCGGTGTAAGTTCTCTTTCCAGGCTTGGTATATCAATCCGGAAATCTTTTTCTTCTTCCAGCCTGTAATAAAGGGAAGAGCCGCCTCCTAAGGATATTTCCCTTTCATATTCCGAATAGGTAGGGCCAATAATTAAAGCCTTTTTTGGCTTCATAATCCGGATGAAGAGTGAAATGAGTTCCGTAGAGCCATTGCCGACAATTATATCCGTCATATCTGCATCAACGTATTCAGATATTTTCTCTCGTAATGAAGTATACTCTCTGTCCGGATAACTCATTATAGAATCGATTCGTTCGGACAAGGTTTTCTTAAGTTTCGGGGAAATTCCCAATGGATTAACGTTTGCCGCAAAGTTTATTATATCTTCTTTTTTTATGTTATATATCTTTTCTATAATTTCTAAATCACTGCCGTGAAAATTGTACCTTTGCCTAGTCATGGTATCCTCCTTGGGACTGGATTTTTCATAATTTTTGATTTATAATTAGTTATAGTATGTTAAATTTTTGCTGGATAGGAAATTTATCCGAATTATAAGATAATATTATATCTCTTTGCAATCAAAATGCAATGATTACCGTATATGAGGTGATAAATTGAAAGAAAAGATCGAGCGGTTTGCCAGAGGAGAATTTGAATATGACCTTCCGGCTCTTAAGCTGTCTTTAGAAGAAATTGTGATCAATGTAGAGGCAGGAAAGCAGTACGAAGGAAGTTTTACAATCGGAAACAGCGCAAATAGAGTTATGAAAGGCCTGTTATATTCGTCCAGCCGATTACTCACTTTTAATCAAACAGCTTTTGCAGGTAAAGAGATAAATATAATATATCGGTTTGATGCAACTTATTTAAAACCCTCGGATATTATTCAAGGGAAAGTTGTAATAATCAGTGATTGCGGTGAAATCACTGTGCCTTTTACTGCTCATGTAGAAGCCTCTGCCATAAGCACCTCAATCGGTAAGATTAAGAATCTTTCTGAATTTGCAAATCTGGCAAGAATGGACTGGACAGAAGCAAAGAAGGTTTTCCGCTCTGAGGATTTTGAAAAAATTATTTTAAAAAATGAAGAAAAATATCACGTTATATACCGCAATCTGTTAAAAAGCATTTCTACCAGCCAAGCCTTAGAAGAGTTCCTGATAGCCGTTAATAAAAAATCAAGAATAAATTTGTATATTGATAAAACGCACCTGGAATATGATGTTTACGGTGAAGATATACTCGATAAACTTATACTTTCCAAAGATCATTGGGGTTATGCCGAAATCAGGGTAAGCACCGATGCCCCCTTTATTTTGCTTGAGCAAAAATTTTTATGGTCAGACAGATTTATCGGAAATAATCATAATATAACCTTTTCCGTAATGGCAGACAGATTAAAGCCGGGCATCAATTACGGACATATATGGATAAAAACTGTTTATCAGACCATTACAGTTGAAGTATATTGTAAAAATCACAATGAATCCCTAAACCATGGAAGTGAACTGAAAAACAGAAAAAAACTGGTTTATGATTTCACAAGAAATTATCTGGATTTTCGTTTAGAACGCATAAATAAGACAAGATATATTCAGAAAATAAAAGATTTAATTCCTGATCTTGATACAGATAAAGAAGGTACCATAATAAAATTAATTAGAACACATGCAGCCATACTGTCGGATGACAGGCAAACTGCGGCTTTGCTTCTTGAAGAATTGGGCAAAGAAGAAGCATATATACGAAGAAAATCAGGTTTTGAATATTGTGCTTATTTGTATCTTGTCGCTCTTTACAAAAAAGATGAGGATACTGTCCGCAATGCAACAGAAATTATAAGCAGGTATTATTTCAGGGATAATTTTAACTGGAGGATACTTTGGTTTTTGCTTTTTACAGACAGGCGTTATGAAAGAAATAAATACTATAAAATAACTGATATTAAAGAACAATATGAGGCGGGATGCCGTTCACCAATTTTGTATTATGAGGCTCTTTGTGCATATAACGAAGAACCTTATCTTCTTAGGGAACTTACCGATTTTGAAATCCAGGTTATAAATTACGGAATTAAAAATAACAGCCTTAACAAGGAATTGGCCTTTCAGTTTACATATCTGGCCGGCAGGTTAAAATATTTTAATCCGATAGTTTACAGAGGCCTTACAAGGCTTTACGATATGTATGAAACAGAGGAAATTCTTTCGGCTATATGCAGCCTTCTTATAAAAGGTTATAAAAGAGAAAGAAAATATTTCGAATGGTTCAAAAGAGGAGTCAATGCAAACCTTCGAATAACTCAATTGTATGAGTATTTTATGTATTCTGTTGACGAGGACTGTATGGATCCTCTTCCGGAGTCGTTGCTTATATATTTTGCTTATAACAACAGGCTTAATGATAAGAAAAAGGCTTATTTGTTTGCAAACATTATAATAAACAAGCATGAAAATGAATACATATATCAAATATATTATAAAGAGATTGAAGAGTTCGTAAAAGAACAGCTGGAAGATCAAAATATCAGTCCTCACCTGGCGGTTATATACATGGAGTTTATAAGTAAACCTGAACTTTTAGATTACTATGTAAAATATTTGCCCGGGGTGATGTTTACACAGGAGTTACACTGCGATAACCCAAATATTATAAGTGCCGTAGTTGTTCATAAAGAACTTGATGAAGCACTGACTATTCATCTGACAGAGGGGAAGGCCCTTATTCAGCTTTATACCGGTGATGCTCATATATTCCTTATAGATACTTTTGGCAACCGCTATGTTGTTTCCATAGATTATTCATTAAGACCCCTGTTAAATCCTGAGAATTTCATGGATATTGCTGCGGACTACGAAAATCATACCGGCCTTTTGTTATACCTGTTAGATCATTACAGGGCCAACAGGATTGTGAATGAGGAAGCTATTAAGATTAGAAAACAAGCTTTATCTATTCCCGGGTTAAAAGAGAAGTATTACATAGACTGCCTTTTGACTATAATTGATTATTATTATGAAAATTATGATGAGGAACATTTAGAGACTTATCTTATGAAGCTGGACCTGTCAAAGGTTAAGGAATCCGGCAGATTAAAATACCTGGAATATATGGTAATACGGGGATACTATGACAAAGCCCTGGAAGCATTGATGTATTTCGGAACAGAAGGAATTTCTGTTCAAAGGCTTCTTAAATTATGTTCCGGCTGGATAACCAATTCCGGTTTGGATGAGAAAGAGGATCTTTTGTTATACCTTTGTTATTACATATATTCTCAGAATAAATATGATGAATCTATTTTAAATTATTTGGTTAAATATTATATCGGGTCTGTTTATGACATGCTTGATTTATGGCATACGGCAAAAGGGTTTGGAATTGATACCCGTATTTTGGAAGAGCGGCTTTTGGCACAGATTTTATTTACCGAGGCAGATATAGATGATAAGTACGAAGTATTCCTGGAGTATTACAAAGATGTAACCAATCATTTGCTGGTAAAGGCTTTCTTAACATACTGTGCATACAAATATCTGGTCCACGATCAACCGATCTGCGGTGATATAATTCCGATTATACGCAGGGAGTTAAACTATGAGGAAAACAATATAACTTTATTGGCATGGCTAAAATATAACAGTGAAAATACTATGCTTAGTGAGAATGACATAGTATTCATTTCGTATCATATAGACAGGTTTGAAAGGCAAGGCACAGTTTTTCCGTTTTTTAAAAAATATTGTGATACAATAAAATTGCCTGAAAGAATTACAGACAGGTATTATGTGGAATATAGGACCGATCCTAAAAAACAGGTTTTTATTCATTACAGGATGAAAAATAAAGCCGGAGGGGAATACCATACTGAAAGAATGCCCAATGTGTTTTTAGGGATTCACATTAAAGAATTCATACTCTTTTATAATGAAAGCCTTGAATACTACATAACAGAAGAACTTACGGATCAGGTAAATGAAACCGATATAAGGCAACTAAGTTTTACTAATAATCTCGACCTAAACGAAGATACGAAATACAACCGAATAAATAAGATGCTGAAAGCCCTTGACAAACGGGAAGATGAAATCCTACTTGATATGATGGAAGAGTATATTATATACGAGTATATAATAAATGAGTGTTACGAACCGCTTCCTTAAGCTCTTTTTGAAATTTAAGCATAAGATAGGGGAATTGGAATGGACAACCCGAGAAAATTGATTGTAGGTTTTGATCTGTGTGATGACTATTCACAGATCAGTTGTTTCAGCTATAAGACCTATGAACCGATATCCATAAGTCCAAGTGATGATGAGGAAGATACCCTTATTCCGACAGCCCTTGCCGTAAGATACGATACCGGTATATGGCTGTTTGGCAAAGAGGCAGTACGTTGTGCGAAAGAAGGTTCTGCGGTACTGGTCGATAAGCTGATTACAAAACTAAAAAATAAAGAAGCAGTGGAAATAGACGGGCAAAGTTACGGTCCTGTAACACTTCTTGAAAAATATTTCAGAAAAACACTAACTCTTATAAAGAATTATTTCCCCACAGAAACAATAACCCGTTTGGTAGTTACCATAGATGAAATGGATACGGACTTATTTGAAGGGATTTATGAAGCTTTATATATGCTTGGAATTGATAAGGACAGGGCTACCGTAATAAGCCACGGAAGCAGCTTTATGTATTATGCCTTAAGTCAGGAAAAGGAGCTTTGGCTCAATGATGTAGGATTATTTGATTTTAATGAAAATGGGCTGTACTATTATCAGATTAGTATTAACCGCAGGTTAAATCCTATGATAGCCGGGATGGAAAAAAGGGATTTTTCGGATACTTTAAACTATAAAATGTTAAAAAATAAAAAAGTTGATTTAAAGTATGCATTTGAAACCATAGCCCATACTGCAATGTATAAACAAATTATATCCACTTTGTATATTACGGGAAGAGGTTTTGAGGGAGGCTGGGCAGATGACGTAATCAAAAGCCTTTGTGCAGGCCGCAGGGTATTTATGGGGCAAAGTCTTTATACAAAAGGTGCCTGCTATGCGGCAAAGGAGTTGTCCGGTGATGAAAAGCTTGGGGATATAATCTTACTTAATAATGATATGATTGTCAGTTCCATATGGATAAAAGTTTATGTGGACGGGCATATAAAGGAAGTTATGCTGTCAGATGCGGCCGTTCCCTGGTATGAAGTAAACAGTGAAATAGAGGTTATACCGGATGAAGAGGCAGATATAGAAATCATATTCAGGAATATATTAACGAAGGAAATTATCAGAGAGAGAATACCCCTTTATAACTTACCTGAAAGACCGAACAGGATGACCAGGCTGAAAATAAGTATATCCTGCCTGGATAAGTCCAAAGTCAAAATAGTTATTACAGATTTGGGATTTGGGGATATATATCCTGCTTTGGGTGTAGCAGCTGAATATGTATTAGATATATAATAAGTATCAGTGAGAAACAAATGACAAGTGGGGAAAGAGCATGGGAAAACTAATACTGTGCAGCGGAAAAAGGACGGACAGGCCATACGTACTTCCGGATTCGGGAGAGAGGATATATTCGATTGAGGAATTATGTTATTACATATATAATAATGTATATTCCATTGAAGAAGCCATGTTTACCGCTTCTTTGATAGACTGGATAGGAAAAGAGCTTGGCTTGTCCGAAAGAGCTGAAAAGCTTTATACATTAAAAAAACAGGGTGCCGATCTTAAAACCTTGATTACGGTAGTATTATGCAGCGCGGACTATTATACGGAAAGTGAAATAAAGAAGCTGCTTTCGGTAATAGACGAAATAAGAGCAATGCCTTCGGCAAGACGCCGGTATCTGAAAGCTAATGCTTATTTAAAAAGAAAACTGTATTCGGAGGCTGCAGCCGAATATGAAAGCCTGCTGGTATCTGAAGATGCAATAAACTTAGACCCTAAGTCGTACGGGGATGTACTGCATAATCTTGCTATTGCCAAATTGCATTTATACGGTCCTGGGAAAGCCCTGGAGCTTTTTAGGCAGGCTTACGAAAGAAATCAGAGGCCGGAAAGCCTAAAACAATATCTTTATACTCTGTGGCAATGCCAAGACAGGGAAATGTTTTATGAAAAATTAAAAGAATATAATGCGGACGATGAAACTGCCGCTAAAATTGCTCTTAAGCTGGAACAGTTGTCAGACGAAGCAAGACTATCCGGGGATATGAAGGAATTGCAGATACTAAGGGCTTTGTATAAAACAGGAAAGACAGAAGAATTTGAGATAAAATGCAAAGAGATGTTAGACAGGTGGATAAAGGAAATAAGGTCAATATAATTAACCATAAGGACGGATATAATTAACTTAAGGATAGGAGATATAATATTATGGGTTGGCTTAAAAATTTATTTATTAAACCTGACAATAAGGAATTAAAAGAAAATAAGGAACAAGTTATACCGGATAAGAATAAGGAGCATATTTTACCGGTAAAAAGCAGTAAAGTTTCCGATTTTAACAAGTATGTTAGGGAAAACAGTGAAATTATAACTGAAAGCCATCGCTTAATAGAGGAAGCCAAGACGGAATATCAGGCGGTGACCTCATATTTGACCGATATACAAAAAATAGATATGATTCCCATGGAGCAAAGGGGGGAATTGGAAGAGGCGGCAAGTAATATCGTAAACTTAAGCAAAGAAAGGGAAATGATCCAAAACAGAAAGTATGATATCACAGATACCCAGTATCGCCTGTTTGAACGGTATGAGATGCAAATTCCGAAAGAATTGGCGGCAGTCAAAGAAGCGGAAAGCTATCAGGAAAGTATTGAGTCAGATTTAAAACGATTGGAACAGGAAAAGCAAAACTTTCTTAATGAAAAGGATGAAATTGCTTATAAACAGACTTTCCTTAAAGGAATTGCTGTTGCTACCTGCGTGATTATAGTACTCCTTTTTGCTATATTTGCAATTTTAACTACTTACACAAATTCAAATATGACTCTTCCTTTCCTTCTTACGGTATTGATGGGCATGGCTACTGCTCTTTATATATTTATGGAAGCCAGAAAAAATGCCAATGATATACAATTGGTGCGTATTAAACTTAACAAGGTTATTATGCTTGCAAATAAAGTGACTATAAAATCAGTTAATAACCGTAATTATCTGGATTATATATATAATAAATATATGGTAGACAATTATGAGCAGTTTAAAAATTGTTGGGAGCAGTTTGTCAAAATAAAAGATGAGAATAAAAAATACAGAAGCAATTCGCAACTTTTGGAATACTATTATGAAAGACTTATAAATGAACTTAAAAGATTTGGCGTTAATGATGCGGAAATTTGGATCTATCAGCCGTCGGCTATTCTGGACAGCAGAGAAATGGTGGAAATCCGGCACAGGCTTAATGTTCGCAGGCAGAAGTTAAGGGAAAGAATTGATACTTATCAGAAGCAAAAAGAAGAAGCAGCAAAAAACATTATATCCATGATTAAAGCATGTCCGGAAAGAAAAGATGATGCTATCCGCATTCTGGATGAGTATAAAATACGCCAGGATGTATTGGAGTCCCAGATTTAAGTATTATAACTCGCATATTATTGAGGATGCGAATGGAGAATACAGTGAAACCTTTCAAGGACATAAGCAGTAAGGGTTGTTGTTTTGTTTTATATGTTAAAGACAAAGAAATTTTTGTGTAAAGACGGATATAATGAGGAATAAGGCGGTTGCTATAGAGATAAAATGATGGATATAGTACAGAAAAGCATCTTAAGAATTATAATAAAATAAATTCAAACATTATAAGTAAAAGAATAAAACTAAGCACTTGACAGAAATGTAAACTTTGCATAATATAGTAGTAATCTTTATATTTGCTAAATGCAGTGAAAAAGAGGAGTAGGTAAGGAACACTTAACAGAGAGGACCATTCACCGGCTGAGAGATGGTCTATAAGCGGTCTTACCGAAGGTAGCTTTGGAGCAGCATTTCTGAAGCCTGATTACTACAGGTGTGTAGGAAATGACGGATTGTCCCCGTTAAAGACTAATGAGGTGGCTTTACGTATGTGAGTTAATTGTATTAATTCATAAAATGTAAGCCATGAATAAAGGTGGTACCACGGTTCTTCGTCCTTTGCGTCGAAGGACCTTTTTTAATATCCGTTTTTATACCGAATAATCTCTAATCTATGCAAAATTTTAAGGACTTAATCCACCTTACGGTTTGATAAACTAAAATTTATTTTATAAGTTATTTGGTTAATCAAACCATCAAAAAAATTTGCTTAATAATCACTATGGTTTTTATGCTGTTTAGTTACGCTATAAAGATTGTAAAATTACAATTTTCAAAAAGGAAAGGCTTGCACAGTTTTTTCATAATTAAAAGAGAGGAGAGGTTACCGTGAAGAAAGAATTGGCAAAGACTTACAATCCCAAAGACATTGAAGAAAAGCTATATCAAAAATGGTTGGACAACAAATACTTCCGCGCAACGGTTGATTGGAGCAGAAAGCCGTTTACTATTGTGATTCCGCCGCCAAATATAACCGGTCAATTGCATATGGGTCATGCTCTTGATAATACACTACAGGACATTTTAATTAGATTTAAAAGGATGCAGGGATATAATGCCCTTTGGCAGCCGGGGACGGACCATGCAAGTATAGCTACCGAAGTTAAGATTATCGAGCAGCTTAAAAAAGAAGGAATAGAAAAAGAAGACCTGGGAAGAGAGGGTTTTCTTGAAAGGGCATGGAAATGGAAGGAAGAATACGGCGGCAGGATCATATCCCAGCTTAAGAAACTTGGTTCTTCCTGTGATTGGGACAGAGAAAGATTTACCATGGATGAAGGATGCAACAAGGCCGTAAATAAGGTATTTGTTGATCTTTATAAGAAGGGCTATATATATAAAGGCTCCAAAATCATCAACTGGTGTCCGGTATGCCATACTTCCATATCCGACGCAGAGGTTGAGCATGAAGAAAAGGAAGGCCATTTCTGGCATATCAAATATCCTGTTGTAGGTGAAGAAGGATATGTTGAGATAGCTACCACAAGGCCTGAAACCATGCTCGGAGATACGGCGGTAGCGGTAAATCCGGAGGATGACAGATACAAACATTTAATAGGCAAGAAAGTACTTCTTCCTATAGTAAACAGGGAGATACCTGTTATTGCCGATTCTTATGTTGACATGGAATTCGGAACCGGTGTAGTTAAGATTACTCCTGCCCATGACCCCAATGACTTTGAAGTTGGAAGACGTCATAACCTTCCTGAAATTAATATCATGAATGATGATGCTACCATCAATGAAAATGGCGGCAAATTTGCCGGCATGGACCGTTACGAAGCAAGAAAGGCAATAGTAGAGGAGCTTAAAGAACTGGGGCTTTTGGTTAAAGTAGAAAAGCATATTCATAACGTAGGTACCCATGACCGCTGCAAAACAACCATAGAGCCGCTTATTAAACCCCAATGGTTTGTTAAGATGGATGAGCTTATAAAGCCTGCCGTAGAAGCCGTAAAATCCGGTGAAATCGAAATTATTCCTGACAGATTTAATAAGATATACTTTAACTGGACAGATAATATCAGAGACTGGTGTATATCCAGACAGCTTTGGTGGGGACACAGAATTCCGGCTTATTACTGCGATTCTTGTGGCGAAATAATTGTAGCAGAAGAAGAGCCTTCCAGATGCCATGTTTGCGGAAACACCAACTTAAGGCAGGACGAGGATACATTGGATACCTGGTTCTCATCCGCATTATGGCCTTTCTCTACATTAGGTTGGCCTGAAAAGACAGAAGATCTTGAGTATTTCTATCCTACTGATGTTTTGGTTACCGGATATGATATTATATTCTTCTGGGTAATAAGAATGGTATTTTCTGGATATGCCCATACCGGCAAGAAGCCTTTCAATAAGGTATTGATTCACGGCCTGGTAAGAGATTCACTGGGCAGAAAGATGAGCAAGTCCCTGGGTAACGGTATCGACCCTCTTGAAGTAATAGATAAATACGGTGCCGACGCTCTAAGATTTACCTTGATTACAGGAAATGCTCCCGGAAACGATATGCGCTTCTACTGGGAGAGAGTTGAAGCAAGCAGAAATTTCGCCAATAAGGTATGGAATGCTTCTAGGTTCATAATGATGAATCTTGAAAAAGCCGAGTTAACCAAGACTATTGATGAGAATTTACTGACTCCGGCAGACCGCTGGATTTTATCAAAGGCCAACAAGCTTGTAAAAGAGGTAACCGATAATCTTGAAACCTTTGAAATCGGTATCGCAGCTCAGAAAATTTATGATTTTATCTGGGAGGAATTCTGCGACTGGTATATTGAGATGGTTAAGCCCAGACTCTATAACGACCAGGATGAAACCAAGACAGCAGCCCTTTGGACTTTGCAACATGTGCTGACCGTATCCTTAAAACTGCTTCATCCTTATATGCCTTTCGTAACAGAGGAAATATTCTGCACTCTACAGGAGATGACCGGGCTTAAAGAAAAAGATTCAATCATGATATCCTCATGGCCCGAATACAATCCCGACTGGGAGTTTGAAAAAGATGCGGAAAGTATCGAGCTTATAAAGGAAGCCGTAAAAGGTATCCGTAACGTAAGATCCCAGATGAATGTTCCGCCAAGCAGAAAGGCAAAAGTGATTGTAGTCTCCGATAACGAAAGGGTAAAAGAAATATTTACCGAGAGCAAAGCCTTCTTTGCCGCATTAGGTATGGCAAGCGAAGTTTTGGTTCAGGATGATAAATCGGGTATCGGAGAAGATGCGGTATCAACCGTTATTCGAGGAGGAACAATCTACATCCCGTTTGAAGATCTGGTAGATATAGACAAAGAAATAGAGCGCCTGGAAAAAGAAAAGGAACGCTTAGAGCAGGAGTTAAAGAGGGTTAACGGAATGCTTTCCAATCCAAACTTCATATCCAAGGCTCCTGAAAGTAAAGTTGCGGAAGAAAGGGCTAAACTTGAGAAATATACAGATATGATGAAACAGGTTATGGACAGACTGGAGAGCCTGAAAAAATAGAAATATGAAAAAGTAAAATATTTTAATAAGAAAGACGCGTTGCAGGATAGCTGTTAAAGCCAGAATGCCACGCGTCTTTTTGTCATAAGTAAAAGAAAAAAACTGACTGGTTTAGAAATCTCATGATTTTATGTAATATCTTTTTCTGCCCGTTTTCTTTTTCTTATAGTTAACTTATATATTTTAATAATTTTCTTATATATTCAGAGAAGGCATAGAGTTTAATATGATTAAGTTTCGTATTTAATAAATGCAGAGGTTAGTATATTTGTAGCGGCAATAAAAAATAATATCTTTAGTTAAAGATATACAAAAGGTTAATAAAGCCAGAATATATTTAATACAATATAATTTTATAATATATAATTGACATAAATAAAATATCATGGTAGTATAAACCAAAGTATCATAAACCTTCACTGAAAGGAGGAAGATTAATGAAACTAAAAGACAAAGTTGCGATAGTAACCGGTGCCGCTTCGGGAATGGGTAAAGCAATAGCCATTCGTTTTGCGAAAGAAGGGGCGAAAGTAGTACTTTCCGATATAAATCAGCCGGCACTTGATGAAGTGGTAGCACAGATAAAATCAGAAAACGGAGAGGCATTGGGCATTACAGCAGATGTGGCAAAGAAGGAAGATACGGACAATCTGGTGGATCTAACGGTAAAAACTTATTCAACTGTTGATATACTCGTTAACAATGCTGGTATTATGGATAACTTTGTTCCGGTAGCCGAGCTTTCCGATGAACTGTGGGATAAGGTTATCGGTATAAACACTACAGGGCCAATGAGGTTAATAAGAAAATGTATGCCTATTTTCTTGAAAAACGGAAAAGGTATAATAATAAATAATGCTTCCATAGGAGGGTTATTCGGTTCCCGTGCCGGAGCAGCCTATACTGCATCAAAACATGCATTGATAGGTCTTACTAAAAACATCGGATTTCAATATGCAAACCTGGGAATACGCTGCAATGCCATAGCACCGGGCGGGGTAATAACCAATATACAAACTACTATGGATAATCCGGACAAGTTCGGTAAAGAACGGGCTATGTCCGGCTCTGCCAATAATCCAAGATTTGCACAAGCGGATGAAATAGCACATATAGCCGTATTTTTGGCATCGGATGATTCAAGTTTTGTAAACGGGGCGGTAATTACAGCCGACGGAGGATGGACAGCATATTAAGTTATGAAAATTTAAATAGGTATTTAATTAAACTAATAAAAATTCGCAATGAATATAAAAAATGCCTCTGCTTTATTTAAAGCGGAGGCATTTACAAAATTATCTTTAGTATTACATAAATATTAAATATAATTAATAATGAATTGTATAATTTAAATGAACTTGAAATTAAATACCGTATACATTATTATAGTTGTATATAAAAGCATATGAATTAACAAAAGATTCTGAATAAGACAAGAGAGAGGAATTGAGTTATGTTGCAGGATGAATATATTAAATTTACAATCGGAAAGCAAAAACATATAGCCCTGATAGCCCATGACAGCAAAAAGCAGGAAATGATTGAATGGGTTGAGGCAAATAAAGAGATATTGAGAAATCATTTTCTTAGCGGAACCGGAACCACAGCCAGACTGATTTCGGAAAAAACGGATCTTCCGGTTAAGGCTTACAACAGCGGCCCTCTGGGGGGAGATCAGCAGATAGGATCAAGAATTGTTGAAGGGAATATCGATTTTGTCATATTCTTCTGGGACCCGCTTGCAGCCCAGCCCCATGATCCTGACGTTAAAGCATTACTTAGAATTGCTGCCGTGTACGATATACCGATAGCAAATAACAGGGCAACTGCTGATTTTTTGATTACTTCAAAATACATGTCCGAAGAGTACGAGAGAAAAGTAATCAATTATAATAAAGTTATCAACAGCAGACTGAATGAACTGGCAAAAGATTAATAACGAACAAGCCATACATCTGTTAATTAAATCAATAAAGCATAGTAAAATAAAGCATTTTAAATTTATATTATAAAAAGCATCATTATAAAGACAGATTTCATTCTCTGCTTTCTTATAATGATGCTTCTTTTATTAATAAAGTAAAATTACATATTATACTATTCTTTATAATCACTTGCCAGACAATCGATAAAATACCTGGCACCTTCGGATAAAGGTAAATCCAGATTGTAAGCTGCGACAAGCTTTCTTGTAGGAAGTTCCTGTTCGGTTTCGATTATAGCCAGATCTCCCAGGTCATTGATGCAAAAATCGGGTACAAAGGCGATACCGAGTCCTATTTTTGCAAGGTCTATCAAAAGGTCATTACTTGCAAGTTCAATGGCAGGAACCAGATCAAGGGAATGCTCCAGGAATAAATTATGCAGGAATATACTGGTGGTAGCCCTTTTTTCCAGCATCAATATCGGGTATTTTTGAAGTTCCTGAAAGCTTACTGGACGGTCATGCAGAGGAAAAACATCCTTTTTTGCAATAAATACATCACGAAATTCCTTAACAGGAATAATATCCATCATATCATTCAGGGCAGGGTTAGGCGAGTTTGTAACAATAACGTCTACTTCGTTGCGTTCAAGCATCCTTGCGCACTGCATAGAGGTACCGTTGGATACTTTTATATGGATATTGGGGAATTCTCTGTGGAACCGGTTTAGATAAGGGACAAGATAATATCTGCATATTGTATCACTGGCACCGATTCTTAACTGAACGCCGACTTTGGGGTCGGCACAAAGCTGATTTTCACCGCGGGTAATTAAATTTACCGCAGGCTCAATATGCTTAAGCAGTAATTCCCCTTCTTTGGTAAGAGCCACCCGTTTGGTACTGCGGATAAATAACTGCTGATTTAACCTTTTTTCCAAGGTTTTAATGGACTGGCTGACCGCCGACTGAGATATAAACAAAGCTTCAGCAGCTTCAGAAAAACTTAGGCTTTTTGCCACATAATAAAATACTTTATACAGTTCGTAATTTATATCCAAAACAGTTCCTCCTTTGTTATAATTAGTGGAAATTAAGCCTAAACACCTGCAAGCGGGCAAGGCCACCGACTATATTAGTTTACATATATTAGAATCCCTAATAAAAGCATTTACATATATTAATTTTAATTATAAGACAACTTATGTTATAATGCAAGAAAATGATGGACAATTATACATGAATAATTTAAAAATTATCATAAATAACATATATCATAAGGAACAGGAGATTGTTAATGAGCAGCGTAAGAAGAATTTATGTAGAAAAGAAAGAACCCTATGCTGTCCGTGCAAAAGAACTGGAAGTGGAGTTAAAGAACTATTTGGGGATAAAAGGGCTGAAATCAGTCAGAGTACTTAACAGATATATGATAGATAATGTAAGTGATGATACATACGAAAAGGCATTGAATACGGTTTTTATGGAACCGCCTGTTGATATTTTATTTGAAGAATATCTTCCTATAAACCCGGGTGACAGAATATTTTCGGTAGAATATCTTCCCGGACAGTTTGACCAAAGGGCGGATTCCGCGGAGCAATGTTTAAAGCTTCTTAATGAAAACGAAGAACCTGTAATCCGTTCGGCTACTACATACGTTTTATCCGGAGATATTTCCGATGAAGAATTTCAAAAAATAAAGGCTTATTGTATTAATCCGGTAGATTCCAGAGAAACGGACGAAGAAAAACCCGATACCCTGGTTGCAAAATTTGAAGAACCTGAGGATGTAGAAATACTTTCGGGTTTTATAAATATGAACGATGAAGATCTGAAAAAACTGTACGATTCCCTTAATCTGGCAATGACTTTGGCTGACCTTCGCCATATTCAGAATTATTTCAGGGATACGGAAAAAAGAGATCCGTATATAACCGAAATCCGCGTACTTGATACTTATTGGTCCGACCATTGCAGACATACTACCTTCTTAACGGAACTTAAGGACATTAAGTTTGAAGAAGGGTATTATACAGAACCGATAAAGGCTGCATTTTTCTGTTATACCAATGACAGGGAAAAGTTTTATAAAGGCAGGGATGATAAATACATCTCCCTTATGGATATAGCTACTTTGGCTATGAAGAAACTTAAAGCCGACGGCATGCTGGATGACATGGAAGTATCCGAGGAAATCAATGCCTGCTCAATAATTGTTCCTGTGGAAATAGACGGTAAGACGGAAGAGTGGCTTGTATTCTTTAAGAACGAAACACATAACCATCCTACCGAGATTGAACCTTTCGGAGGTGCCGCCACTTGCCTTGGCGGTGCCATCCGGGACCCCTTATCGGGCAGAGGCTATGTCTATCAGGCTATGAGGGTCACCGGAGCTGCCGATCCTACCCAACCTATAGAAGCTACTATGAAGGGTAAGCTCCCTCAAAGAAAAATATGTACCGAGGCGGCAAAAGGATACAGTTCATACGGAAATCAGATCGGGCTTGCGACAGGCCTGGTGGATGAGGTTTATCATCCCGGTTATGTGGCTAAAAGGCTGGAGATCGGAGCTGTTATGGGAGCAGCCCCCAGAAAATATGTCAAGCGTGAAAAATGCGAACCGGGGGATATTATTATACTTCTGGGAGGAAGAACCGGAAGAGACGGTATCGGAGGTGCTACAGGCTCTTCGAAAATTCATACAACAAAATCCATAGATACCTGCGGGGCTGAAGTACAAAAAGGAAATCCTCCTACCGAACGTAAGATACAAAGATTGTTCAGAAGGCCTGAAGTCTGCCTTCTTATAAAAAAATGCAATGATTTCGGAGCCGGCGGTGTATCAGTGGCAATAGGAGAGCTGGCTGACGGACTGCATATATATTTGGATAAGGTACCTAAAAAATATGCGGGCCTTGACGGAACCGAACTGGCAATTTCAGAATCCCAGGAAAGGATGGCTGTTGTAGTAAGTCCCGAAGATGTCGGTAAATTTATGTCATATGCCGAAGAAGAAAACCTGGAAGCTGTGGCGGTGGCTGAGGTTACCGATACCGGAAGGCTGATTATGGAATGGAGAGGCAAAAAGATTGTAAATATTTCCAGGGAATTTTTAAATACCAACGGGGCCCATCAGGAAGCGGATGCTTTTGTAACCGTTCCTGACAAAGATAATAATTATTTTAAACTGGGAGCTTTACCTTTTATTCACGAAAATATAAGCATAAAAGATAAATGGTTAAAAGCTTTGGCCGATCTTAACATATGCTCCAAAAAAGGCCTGGTAGAAATGTTTGACAGCTCCATAGGAGCTTCTACAGTTACCATGCCATACGGAGGAAAATACCAGAGGACTCCTATACAGACCATGGTGGCAAAGCTGCCTGTGCTGGAAGGAAAATGCGACAGCGTATCCATGATGAGCTATGGATTTGATCCTTACCTTTCCAGTTGGTCGCCGTTTCATGGGGCTGTGTATGCGGTAATATCTTCAGTGGCAAAAATAGTGGCTTCGGGTGGAGATTATTCAAAGATTCGCTTTACCTTCCAGGAATATTTCAGAAGGCTCGGAACAGACCCGAAACGTTGGGGCGAACCTTTGGCAGCTCTGCTTGGGGCTTACGATGCACAAATTAAACTCGGGCTTGCAGCCATAGGCGGTAAAGACAGCATGTCAGGAACTTTCAATGATATAGATGTTCCGCCTACCCTGGTATCCTTTGCGGTTAATATGGCCCTGGCCGGGGATATCGTAACAACTGAGTTTAAATACCCGGGAAATAAGATTGTAAAATTCAACATTAAAAAAGACGCCTATGATTTGCCGGTATACGAACAGGTTAAATCCTTGTACGGCAATTTACATAAACTGATGAAGGATAAAAAAATAGTATCAGCATTTGCCGTAAGCTTTGGAGGAATAGCTGAAGCAGTAAGCAAGATGGCTTTCGGCAATAAGCTGGGAGTGAATTTATATGCTTCTCTTGACGAAAAAGAGCTTTTCCTTCCGGATTACGGAAGTATCATAGCAGAGATGAAAGCCAAGGACGTATCGTTGTTGCCCGAATACGGATTTATAGCGGAAGACTATGATGTAATAGGCGAAGTTACAGCAGATGAAGCATTAAAATATGGTGATGAAACTATTACCCTTGATGAGGCTTATTCGGCCTGGAGTAAAACTTTGGAGGGTGTATATCCTACCCGTACGGAAAGAAATGTGAAAACCTTTGAAACCAAACTTTTTGATGCGGGAAAAGTTTATGTGGCTAAGAACAAGGTGGCAAAACCGAGGGTATTTATTCCTGTATTTCCCGGTACCAACTGTGAGTATGATACCATGAAGGCTTTTGAGGCGGCGGGAGCCGAAGTGGAGACGGTCGTTTTTGCAAACATGAATGCGGACGATATAAGAGAATCTGTAAAGAACTATGAAAAAGCCATAAGAAAAGCCCAGATAATAATGTTTGCCGGCGGATTTTCGGCAGGTGACGAACCGGACGGCTCAGGTAAATTTGCAGCCACCATTTTCAGAAATGAAATTATAAGAGAAGCGGTAAATGACTTGTTATATAACCGGGACGGCCTGGCCCTGGGCATATGCAACGGTTTTCAGATACTGATAAAGCTGGGCCTGGTACCTTACGGCGAGATAAGGCCGCAGGATGAGGATTCGCCGACCCTGATAACCAACAAAATCGGGCGCCATGTATCCAAAACTGTTTATACAAAGATTGTAAGCAATGCTTCTCCGTGGTTAATGAAAGCAGAGCTTGGAGGCATATATTCGATCCCTTCATCCCATGGAGAGGGACGCTTTGTAGCAAGCAAAGAGTGGATAGAAAAGTTATTCAAAAACGGTCAGGTGGCTACCCAATATGTTGACATAAACGGAAATCCGACCACCGATGACGAATATAATCCAAACGGTTCATATTACGCTATCGAGGGAATCATAAGCCCCGACGGCAGGGTTTTCGGTAAGATGACTCATTCCGAAAGAATAGGAGATCATGTAGCTATCAATATAAGCGGAAATCAAAACCAGCATATATTTGAGTCGGGAGTTGAATACTTCAAATAATTATAGGTTAAAGCAAAAAAAGTGTCATAGAACACCCTTTATATAGTAAATGGGGAGAAGAAGGACCGTATTAATAAGCGGCTTTCTTCTCCCCATTATTTTGATTTTTATCTTTGAATATTTTAATTCAAATCATATATTCAATTAGATTATTATAGTTACTTCTTTGCAACTGTTTCCGTATCAGTTTATAGATTACAGTTTATACAATAATGGGGGTATCTTCTTTCGGAACCAGGCTTCCGTCTCATGCTGTGTCTGTAAGGGCTATAACGCTGCCCAAATAATCCAGCTCATCGGTATTCATTCTGCTTCCTTTTTCCGTATCAAAAAAGGTATACAATTCACCGTCAACAAATATCGAAGGCGGCGGATCAGCTTCCAAGACATATTCTGTGGAAACTGAAGGTGTCGGTGTGCCTGTGAAAACATTGCTATAAGCTAATTCAAAGCTATGCATTTTTTACAGCAGAAGTGATTTTATAGGTGTTAAGTTTAATTTTATATATTAATCGTCTAAGTCCACTTTATTGGTAAATGACTATATAGTCATTTTTTCTTCCTGACACTCCAAAGGTTCTTTATCATCCCTAAAGCCTTTAAATACCGGCTGGCGCAACATGCCCTTTTCATTGGGCATAAACTGAACCATACATACAAGCTTGGGTTTAAGCCAAACGGCATTTTCATTGCCGGGGGGAACTTCGGCAAAAGGAGGGGAAGCCATGGTTTCGCATTTTAATAAATCTTTATGCCTTACTCCCATGGTTACATGGCCTTTGTATATCAGTTCATTTCCACGGTATTGGCCTAAAATTATGCTTGTTATCCCTTTTTCCTTTTCTATATAGCCGCAGACTACAAAATCCATATCCTTCAGGAATTTGAACTTAATCCAGTCTTTTGTCCGTTTATCAAAGTAATATTTGCTGTCTTTTTTCTTTGCGATTACACCTTCCAGATTCCTTTCTTTTGCTATTTCGAATAATTCTATGCCTTTTTCCGGAATGTATCTGCTTACGGCAAGTTTCGCAGATTCGGTAACAGTTTCGGACAAAATGACTTTTCGCTCCGTTAAGGGAAGATGGATAAGCTCTTTGTCTTTCAGGTAAAGAATATCAAAGGCTACGAAAGAAGCAGGGTATTTGTCCGATGAAAGCTTAATTTTAAAATTGTTGGAGGTTAAGGCCCTTTTTTGAATTTCAAAAAAATCAGGGGATCCGTTTTTTAAAATAACAAGTTCACCGTCAAGGATACAGCGATATTTAACATTTTTAAATATATCGCTAAGTTCCGGAAATTTGGGAAGAAGCCGTAAGTTTCTTTTGTTTCTTAGTTCTGTATCCTTATCAAGATAAGCTATACATCTAATTCCGTCAAATTTAAGTTCATATATCCAGTCGGGGTCGTTAAACGGCTCTGTCATTTCCGAAATCAGCATGGGTTTTATATTTTTTTCCGTAAAAAGGTCCATTATGCTATATCACTCTTTTTATTTTTTTGCATATCCAAAGTTTTTTGCAGAGCCTCCATAAGGTCAATAACGTTGCCCGGCTCACCTGTATCTGCGGCAACAATATCTTCTCCCCTGATTTTTTGCATTATGGCATTTCTTAGCCGTTCCTGATATTCATCCTTATATGCAGTGGCATCAAAAGGTTTTGTAAGTGAATTTATCAATGTTTTAGCCATAGTAATTTCCGCTTCGTTTAATTCTACTTTAGGAATTTGCTTAGGCACAGGAAGTATTTCGTCATGATAGAATAAGGTCTTTGCTATCATTCCTTCCTGCGTGGGATATAATACCAAGAGGTTTTCCTTTGTACCTATAACCGTTTTTGCAAGAGCTACCTTCCCTTCCGATAACATGGCGGTCCGAAGCAGCTCAAAGGCTTTTTCTGCTCCGGTTTCCGGAATTGCATAATAGTTTTTCTCATAATAAATCTGGTCTATTTCGGGCAGGTTTACAAACTGAATAATATGAATAGTCTTGTCTTTTTTGGTCTTTATTTTCTCCAGTTCTTCATCTGTCATAATAACATATTTGCCCGGCTCATATTCGTATCCTTTAATTATATCTTCAGATTTAATTTCCTTATTGCAACTGGGGCAATACTTTTTGTATTTGACCCTTTCCCTAGTATCTTTGCATAGTTGATTAAAATGAATATCATTGTCCCTGGTGGTATTATAAAGACCGACCGGTATATATAATAAGCCCAGTGATATGGCTCCTTTATGCGAAACACCCATAAAATCACCCCGTTTTTTAATATGTTTAACAGTTATTATTGCTGAAAACAGAAAAAAAATACCTTTTAAGCAAAACGGTATCCTTAAAACTTATAAATAAGCATACAATTTATAGGTTTATGATAAACGTTTCTGTAAATTTAATAAAAATTATATTGTAGTACTAGGTTTGATATTGTATATTGGTAAAAGAAATACTTATGAGTGCCATTAAAATTAAGAGGTGGTTTATATGTTTAAATTGCTGATTATAGCTGCGGTAGTGCAAATTTAATTTCAATTTTTGGACCGATATTCTTTAAATTTCAATTTAGCTGGTTGTTGCTTATAAACAGCGTCTTATCTGGCATTTTATTTATAGCTGTTGCTTTGTAATATCTAATCAGGAAAACATATTGGGAAGACTAGAAGACAGGAAGAAAAATTGAGTAAATTAATATCCGGCAACAAAAAAGTATGTAAAAGGTGTAATTATTCCTATGATTTGGATTACAAATCGTGCCCGAACTGTGGTAATATGGAGACATAATTAAAAGAGTAAAACAGCCATATTCTGATAATGGAAAGCGACAAATTCATTCTTTAAATTGATATAACTGACGGAAGACATAAACATATGGAAGGAGAAATTAATTATATGGAAGCAAAAGAATACATAATAAAAACCTTACAGACTTTGGTTAACATACCAAGCCCTTCAGGCTTTACAAAAAAGGCAATAGAATTTGTAAAAGGGGAAGCGGAGCGTTTCGCCTATGCCTGTGAAATAAATCAGAAGGGCGGCTTAATTATTACGATAGAAGGCAGAAGCAATGAAACCGTAGGCTTGACTGCCCATGTAGATACCCTGGGGGCTATGGTCCGTTCCATCAACAGTGACGGTACGTTACAATTTACTATGGTAGGCGGTTACACCATGCACAGTGTAGAAGGCAGCTATTGCAAAATTCATACCAGGGATGGCAGGGTATATACGGGGACAATTCTCATAAAGAGTTGCTCGGTTCACTACCATGATGATGCCAGAACAATGGAGCGGACGGAAAAAAACATGATTGTCCGTATAGATGAAATTGTTAACAGTAAAGAAGATGTCCTGGCTCTTGGCATAAACAGCGGAGATTATATAAGTTTTGATGCTGAATTTGAATATACCGAAAAAGGTTTTATAAAATCAAGACATCTGGACGATAAGGCTTCTGTGGCAGTTCTTTTGGGAGTATTGAAAGAAATGTCAGAAAATAAGCTGGTTCCGGGTAAAAGAACTAAAATATTAATAAGTAATTATGAGGAAGTCGGTTTCGGAGCCAGTTGGATACCGGAAGATATATCGGAACTGGTTGCTGTAGATATGGGTGTCATAGGGGATGATTTAAACGGATCTGAATATAAAGTATCCATATGCGCAAAAGATTCATCCGGCCCGTATGATTATGAATTGACAGGAAAGCTTATTTCCCTTGCTAAGGAAAACAATATAGATTATGTGGTCGATATTTTTCCTCATTACGGATCGGATGTATCGGCTGTTTTAGGCGGAGGAAATAACATCAGAGGGGCTTTAATCGGCCAGGGAGTTCATGCTTCACATGGAATGGAAAGGACTCATATAAAAGGCATAGAAAATACTTTTAAGCTTGTAAAAGCTTACCTGGACTTAAGATAATACATGATATTATATAAATGTGCTATAATTTAGATTAAAAATCATATAAGGAATATTACAGATACACCTGTTGGATACTTGCTTTTGAAAGGATGTAAGATATATGCCTTGACAAAATGCCGGTATTACAACAGGTGTTTTTTATTATAAATTTATTTTTGAATTGGATTTAGTTATTGGTTTATATATAGGCGTCCTGTTTAATTATAGATTTGATTTATGTTTGATACAGCCTGTTTACTGTCAAAACATATAAATAGTTATTATAAATAGAGTTATTTTTACTTAGCAGAAATATAAATTTATTTAAATTTTTAAAATATATTGACAATAATGTGTTTAATTGCTATAGTGTATATAAACGATATATACAATATAACAGGAAGTGAGAATAATGGGATGAATATTATAATTAGTAATTCCAGTGATAAGCCCATATATGAGCAAATTACATCGCAAATCAAGCAAATGATTATAAGCGGAGACCTTCAGCCGGGTGACCAGCTTCCTTCTATGCGGATGCTTGCAAAGGAATTGAGGATTAGTGTGATAACCACAAAACGGGCATATGAGGATTTGGAACGGGACGGTTTTATTTATACGATTGTAGGAAAAGGCAGCTTTGTAGCCGATAAGAATATGGAATTTGTCAGAGAAGAACAGCTTCGCATAGTGGAGGAACACTTAAGTAAAGCCGTAGAAGGAGCCAAAGCCGGAGGAATAAGCCTGGAAGAATTACAGGACATAATCAGAATGATTTATGAGGAGGAATAGCATGAATGCCTTGGAATTGGTAAATGTAACAAAAAGATATAATAATTTTACTCTGGATAATATCAGCTTCAATGTACCTAAGGGCGCCATCATGGGATTTGTGGGTGAAAACGGAGCAGGAAAGACCACCACTATTAAAGCTATTTTAGACTTAATTCGTATAGACAGCGGAGAAATTCGTATTTGGGGGCATTCATCAAAAAAACTGCCGATGGACTTGAAAGCACAGATAGGAGTTGTTTTTGACGGAAGCAATTTGCATGAGAATTTGACTGCAAATAATATAGCCTTAATAATGAAGAATATTTATCCGAATTGGGATCAGAAGGTTTTTAGTGATTATTTAAGAAAATTTCAGCTTCCAAATGACAAAAAGTTTAAGGATTATTCCCGCGGAATGAAAATGAAGCTTTCCATAGCAATAGCTCTATCCCATAATTCTAAATTATTGATTTTAGATGAAGCCACAAGCGGGTTAGACCCTATGGTAAGGGACGAAATTTTGGATATTTTTCTTGATTTTATTCAGGAAGAGGATAACACCATCTTATTGTCCTCCCATATTATAAGTGATATTGAAAAAATTGCCGATTATGTGACTTTTATTCATGATGGGAAAATAGTTTTCAGTGAAAATAAGGATGAATTGGTTTACAAGTATGGGGTAATCAGGTGTCCGAAGGAAGACGTAAAAAAGATAGACAGAAACTTTGTGGTAGGAATCAGAGAAAACAGTTTTGGAGCTGAAGTAATGATAAATAATGTGGATTTGTTTAGAAGAAGAAACAGGGAATTTATTCCCGAGAGGACATCTATAGAAGAAATTATGCTTTTTATCAGCAGAGGTAAGGAGGCCAAGGCATGAAGGGTTTAATTATTAAAGATTTAATTAATATATTTAAAAATGTAAAAGTAATCTTGCTTTTATTAATTTTTTATGGGTTTATTTCTGTTATGACCGATAATCCGGGCAGTTTTATAGGGGTATTTAATTTATTATTTGCCATGTATTTTTTAAGTACTTACTCCTATGACGAATATGCCAATTGGGATAATTATGCCCTTACAATGCCTGTTACAAGAGAAAAAATAGTACTTGGGAAATACCTGTCTATGCTTTTAGTATCTTTGACCGGATTTATGATTAGCAGCGCATGGATTGTATTAATTAATTATATTAGCAAACAGGATAATATTTTTGAAGGTATTGTAATTAATGCTGCAATCATTGCGGCCGCAATCCTTTTCTTTTCCGTAATTATTCCTGTAATTAATAAATTCGGCATTATAAAAGCCAGAATCTATATAATAATCATATATATGGTACCCTTTCTTTTAGGCTCATATGTATTTGGAAAAGTTAAGGAGATTTACCCGACACCACCGGAGAAATTAATATCATTTATTGAAATAGTAATAAAATACGTTTATATTATTGTTCCATTGTTTTTATTGGTTGTTCTTGGAATATCATATGCATTATCGGTACGAATCTATCGGAAAAAGGAATTTTAGATACATCACCTTTTGGCATTATGTTCATAAAATATTATGTGAACATCGATGCAGAAAGAGGTATAATCATTGTATTATAACCAGGATAATAAAAAAACCGGGCAGGGACCGATAAGATATGAGCAGGTCTTTCCGGGATTTCCTCCGGGATCAGGACCCGGGCAAAGACCTGGGACAGGAACAGGACAGCAACCGGGAATGGGACCCGGACAAAGACCCGGGACAGGAACAGGGCAGCAGCCGGGACCGGGACCCGGACAAAGGCCTGGAACCGGAACAGGGCAGCAGCCGGGAATGGGACCTGGGCAAAGGCCGCCGGGAATGGGACCGGGATTTGGGCCAGGACCGGTAAGACCCGGTGTTCAACCACCTTCATCTCCTCCCGATTTTACACCCCAACTGCCCCGTGAAGAACAGCAATTGCTTTCAGAGCCTTCTGGTTTTCGTGGACCTTTTGGCAGCAGGATAATAGATTTTCGCAGGCGCCCCAGGGATTTTGGAAGATGCTTAAATCGTTTTACCTATATATGGATGGTTAACGGCAATAATTTTTGGTTTTATCCGGTATCAATAGGCAGAAACAGCATTGAAGGATTCAGGTGGCGCAGAAACAGATGGGATTATGACAGGTTAAATATCAACAGAATTCTGTTCCATCTATGTTTCTAAAATAATTTTTATAAGCGAAAATTTCAAAGGACACAGGTATAACCAAACCGACAGGTAAGATCCATGTGGGTTGGTAAAACCTGTGTCCTTTATAATTTATATATTCTATTTAATATTTTTATTGCATTTTAAATAAAAAAGCAAAAAAATAACAAACAGTACATACAATACTTTACATAATATCTAAAATTATGTATAATTATATAAAAATAAGTTTGCTGCATGGTGTATTTTGGTTACATATTATAATATTTGGTGTTATATATTTGTAAGAAATATATAAAATTGATAAATTATGATTATAAAATATGTTGTTTACATATTATCAAAAAGGAAAATTTATAGGTAAAATTTGGCGTTTAGTTTAAAAATATTGACGAATTTTATTAATAATTTTATTTGAAGGAGAAAATCATGTACAGAGATATGGAAGTTCGAAATAATAATATCGGAACGGCTATTCAGTATTTCCGCGAATCTTTTCATATCTCACAAAGTAAGTTATGCAAGGGCATTTGCTCTGTATCCACCCTGTCCAGAATAGAAGCAGGGGAAAGAGACGTGGATGCTCTTATTTTAGAAACGCTCTTGGAACGGTTAAGGAAGGTTACGCATCATTTTGAACTGATACTTACAGATTTTGACTATAAGGCCTATATATGCCGGGAAGAAATAAAAAAGAAGATTAAAGATAAAGATATAGAAAAGGCAAGAAAACTAATTCATGAGTACGACAAGCTGACTATAGGCAAGGGTTCACCTCATAGGCAGTTTATCATGGTAAACCGGGCATATCTTAATGAATTGGAAGGTAAAGAGCCCAAAACCACCATTGATTTACTGATGGAAGCCATAACCTGTACGGTTCCTGATTTTAACACCAATGAAATTAGAGATTACTATTTAAGTGTAACGGAATTAAATATTATTCTTGAAATTTTGCAGAGAATGATAGCCCTGGGGATGGATGAAAAGGCTGAAAGAATTCTTAATCAAATAATCGGCTACCTCTATTGGCACGGACAGATGGCCTATGACCGAAAAATTTATCTTAAGGTAGCCGTTATAGCAGGTAAATTTTTTATGAAACATAATAAAATTGATAAGGCCTTGGAGATATGTGATATTACCCTTAAGATGTACAAGGGCAGCAATAAGATGGATTATATTGGTGAACTACTTTATATAAAAGCACAATTATTGGAAAGAAAATTTATCGGAAGTTCAGAGTGGGAACCTGGTAAGAAAACTGATTGTCTGAAATTATATTTGCAGGCATATCATATTTTTGATTTTTGCGAAGAAAAATCGGAGGCTGAAAGTATACGCAAGCATTTGCGGGAGGTGTACCAATGGGAAGATATCGGTTAGGAGATATTATACGGATGACAAGAAAGTCTTTATCAATAACCCAGGAACAATTAAGTGAAGATATCTGTTCTGTGGAGACCTTATCGCGTATTGAAACCGGCAAGCAAAATCCCAGCCGGGATGTATACGAGCTTTTGATGGAGCGGATGGGAAGAGTAAGAAATCGGGCTTATTCCATACTTTCTGTTTCCGATTTTAAGGTTTTGGAAAAGATGCAGTTATTTGAAGAAGCAATTTTGTCTTATGATTATCACAGGGCTGAATATATATTGGAAGAAATAATGAAAAAACCCGGAAACACTAATTTGGATAAACAGTTTATGATACGGGCTAAAAGCTTAATTGATTACAGAATGGGCCGTATAAGCACCGATGAGTTTTTGGAAGAGCTTATAAAAGCAATCCGTATAACCATACCTAAATTTGGGGATATTTCATTGGTTAATTGGCCCCTAACCTATAATGAATCAAATATAATCCTCAATATATCTACAGCTTATGCCGAAAAGCAGGATTATCAAAAGGGGATTAATATTCTGGAAGAAGCGTACAGCGCTATCAAGAAGAGTTATATGGATGAGGAGTTTAGAATTACTATGCAGGTTATTATCCTTAATAACCTGTCTAAATGGTATGGCCTGCTGGGAGACCATCAGAAGGCAATTGATGTTATAAAACAGGGGCTTAAATTATGTAAGGAGTATAAAATAAGCAGTGTACTCCCTAATCTATTATATAATTATGTCTGGAACATGGAGCGGTTAATAGATAAGGGAGTACTGTCAAAGGAGAACAAGAGAGAATGTATTAACTTGTTAAAGCAAGCGTATTATATATCATGTGCTGTGCAATATCCCTATTTGGAGCAATTTATAAGGAAGCATCTACAAGTTCAATATAATATAAATTTATTATAAATTATAACGGGAATGCAACAGAATCTGCAGGAGGTAAATTACTGCAAATTGTTATTTCCTGAGTATCTGCTTTTGCATTACCTGTTACAACAGGAACAACTAAGCCTAAAGCCATAAGCAAGCCACTGACAATAAGTAATTTTTTAAATTTCTTCATATAAATTCCTCCTTTTAAAAAGTTGTTGGTTTATGGGGATGCTTATTATATAGCCGGCTATATCGGGTTGTATTTTGTACAACCTCTATAAGCAATTTTATTATAATATGTATATATATAAAATAACATGGCGTATCTGGAAAATTTTTTATGAAATTTTTCCAAATACGACATGGTTTTTTTAAGCCCTGTCCACTATTATATAATTGGACAAAGCGACTAGACATAAAATACACTACCTCATGAAAGAGAAAATATATGGAGAAAACAACCAAGTCAGAAAGATACCATGATTATATGAATGTCTTATCGGTATCCGGGTTATATAAAAAGAGGTATAAGAACGTAAGCTATCGCCGATCAGATATTTTGAAAAAAATTATAAAGGCTATAAAGAATGATGAGTTTACGCTGTTCTATCAGCCGGAATATGACCTGGAAACGGGAAAAGTAATTGGTGTAGAGGCTTTAGTAAGATGGATTTCTCCTGACAGTAATACCATAATACCTCCTGATGTTTTTATTCCGGTAGCTGAAAAAACCGGGCTGATATTTGAACTTGATCGAATGGTTATCCGAAAAGCATTAAATCAAAAAATGATATGGGAGAGTAACGGCTTAGGACATATAGAACTGTCAATAAATCTTTCAAGCAAAACTATTGAAAGTGAAGAGAATTTCAGATGTATTGAAGAAATAATAAAATCAATCAATGTTGATTATAATACGGTTATATTTGAGATTACTGAAACAATGGTTATCACAAATATAGATTTGACTATGGAGCGCTTAAACAGGCTCAGAGAATACGGTATCAGGTTTGCGCTGGATGATTTTGGTACAGGTTACTCATCCTTAATCCATTTGGTAAAATTGCCAATTGATATTATAAAGATAGATAAAACATTTATAAAATCAATTCCGAATGGCAACGAAGAAACTGCAATTACAAAAAACATTCTTGCGATGGCGCATGATTTAAATTTTAAGGTTGTTGCAGAAGGAATTGAAACTGAGAAGCAATTAGAATATCTGCAAATCAACTCCTGTGAAGGAGGACAAGGTTTCTTGCTTTGTGTTCCACTGCCTTCTGATAAAGTTGTTGATATTATCAGGGGATCAGCATAAAAATCAATAATTAATGTCGAGAGTTTCTGCATTGCCACCTTGTTGGCAACAGGTATATGGGGATAATGGAAGGCTCGTCCCGCAAGGGATGGGCCTTTCCATTTAGTACGCCCGGCATGGGCCTAAGCTAACATAGTATTATAAGTATTTATGAAACAATTAATAATAAAATTAATAATCAAATTTTGGTAAATTACTTGAGAAAAAAAGAAGATTATGTAAAATCACATATAGGACAAGCAATTAATTGGCATTTCAATGATGATGGCGAATATATGCTTACATATTTAAAGAAAAAGAAATATCAAAATAAGGAGATATATTTAATTTGCTATTCTGGTAACAGAGCAGCCAAAGCTTTTAATTTACTGTATATATCCGGTTTTAAAAATATTAATTATGTTAAATTTGGATACGATGAATTTGTTGAAAATGTGGGAAACGAATTTACACCGGCAACCGGTGAATGTAGCTGTAAATCTAATTAAATAAATTAAAGGAGGATTATAATGTCTCAATATGTATATTTACCGGCCAGAGTTAGAAGAACAGAATTTTATGAAGAATGGTATTACTATATTTCTAATGAAGAAAAATGTATCAGAGTTGATGAAATAATAATTTTTTTTAATAAAGATATAAATTATATCTTTTTATTAGCAAAATCAGATCAGAATTTTAATGATGAAGACTATTTTTCATGTGCCATGAATTTGGTACATGATATGATGGATGACAATGGCGATCATATAAATTTTAAATTTGAATATATACTGGTACCTGAAACATTAGATGATAATCAAAAGAAGAAGTTTATTTCAGATAAAAAAGAGGAGCTAAAAAATAATTATCTCAGAAAATAAAATGAAACGAATAAAACAGAAAACAGCATTTTATTTTACATATGACTGTCTGTTATATTTTGTTAGCGGTTAGTTTTAAATGTATCTTTATATGCATTATGGCAATAAAATTGATATGATTAAGTTTAGTATGATTTATACAGGCTTAAAATAGAAGAAGGGCATGCTGCAATCAATGATTATCTGTAACATGCCCTTTTACTTATGGAGTCAATGGGGCTCGAACCCATGGCCTTTCGCACGTCAAGCGAACGCTCGTCCCAGCTGAGCTATGACTCCACAGTATTTAAATTTACTTTATAAATGACAAATGGAGCATAGGGGATTTGAACCCCTGACCCCCACACTGCCAGTGTGGTGCGCTCCCGCTGCGCTAATGCCCCAGTACTACTAAGTATATCAAATCTTTTTGAAAAGTCAATCGGGTAATTTGAGGAATATTTTTACAGACATAGAAAATTGTAAATTCAGATTTGCTTTCTTAAAAAATTTGAATTTACAATTACATCATTTCAATATGAATTAACTTTTATTATTTGTTAAAGTGAATCGACTGCACCCCAACTATGTCCGGAAATATTAAACTTGTTGTCAGGTCTGTTTTGGATTGTTTGCAACATATTTATAACATGAATCATTATAACCTGATTAACGCATTTTCTAAGATCACGGTTCTGGCATTATCTTTTTAGACAAATTTTCTGTATTTGAGTTTTTTGATAATTCATGCATTATTTTAGCGTCCGGTATGTGTATAAATTATTACAGGGGTACTATATATCTGATAGTCCAGGAAAATTTTTATGAATTCATAATGAACTACCATTTTTGGCTGACTTTAATCAATATTTTTTGGAAGCTAGTTAGAATTAATATTATGATTTGATATAGATAATGGCTATAACTGATTATATAAATTTACTAATTTACAATAGCAAGCTTGAGTGTTATTCTACACATAACAAAGAAATTCCGGAACAATTACTGAATCATATAAAATTATAGATATCAGGTCAAGGAGGTTTGGTTATGAGCAAGAAATCATATTCCGAAAGGAAATTTAAATTTGAAACTTTACAACTTCATGTAGGACAGGAGAAACCCGATCCTGCTACAGACGCAAGGGCAGTACCTATTTATCAGACAACTTCGTATGTATTTAGAAACTGTGACCATGCATCGGCCAGATTTAGCCTTCAGGATGCAGGAAATATATACAGCAGGCTTACGAATCCCACTCAAGATGTATTTGAAAGAAGAGTAGCAGCCTTAGAAGGAGGTATAGCAGCTCTTGCACTTGCTTCCGGTGCGGCAGCAGTTACATATGCAATTCAAAATCTGGCACAAAACGGTGATCATATCGTTTCGGCTAAAAATATTTATGGCGGAACATATAATTTATTTGCCCATACGCTTCCTGCATACGGGATTACAACATCCTTTGTTGATCCTTTTAATTATGAGGAAGTTGAAGCGGCAATAAAAGACAACACAAAAGCAATCTTTATAGAAACTTTGGGTAATCCCAACTCTGACGTGGTTGATATTGAAAAATTCGCCGAGATAGCTCATAAACATAAAATACCGCTGATTGTAGACAATACTTTTGCAACGCCTTATCTGGTAAGGCCTATAGAACATGGAGCAGATATCGTAGTTCATTCGGCTACAAAGTTTATCGGAGGCCACGGCACTACTATCGGAGGAATTGTTGTAGACAGTGGAAAATTCGATTGGGAAGCCAGCGGAAAGTTTGAATCCATTACCGCTCCAAATCCCAGCTACCATGGCATAAGTTTTACAAAGGCTGCAGGACCGGCGGCATATATTACAAAAATGAGGGCTATATTGCTGCGTGATACAGGTGCTACTCTTTCTCCTTTCCATTCATTCCTGTTCCTGCAGGGGCTTGAAACTCTGTCGCTCAGGGTAGAAAGACATGTACAAAATGCTTTAAAAGTCGTAGAATATTTGAAAAATCATAAACAGGTAGAAAAAGTAAATCATCCTTCCGTTTCCGAAGATCCGCTTCAACAGCAGCTTTACAAAAAGTATTTCCCTAACGGCGGAGGAACAATTTTCACGTTTGAAATTAAAGGTGATGCTAAAAAAGCCAGGGATTTCATCGATAACCTTGAACTTTTCTCCCTGCTTGCCAACGTAGCTGATGTTAAGTCCCTTGTTATCCATCCGGCATCAACTACTCATTCGCAATTAACAGAAGAAGAATTGCTTGATCAGGGCATTAAACCTAATACCATCAGACTTTCCATCGGTACCGAGCATATTGATGATATTATAGAGGATTTAGAGGAAGCATTTAAGGCAGTATCAAAGTAGCATGTTAAATTATTTTCTATAAATCATTATAAAATTAAAATAATAGTATAAAGTAGTATTGTAATGCCTCCTGTCAGGTAGACAAAGAATGCTTGAAAACAACCGTATTGTTTTTGTGGTTGTTTTCAAGCATTTTTTTATATAATTCCTTATTTATTTAGAATATTACATTATATTAACTTAAATGAAGATAATGTTTTTTTGTGACATTGAATGGTATTTTGCAATGAAATTTGATTTACTTTTCTTCTATATTTTATGTCGCAATGATGTTTCATTCGTTATATCAGTTAAACCCAAATATAAAATACATATGAACGCAATTGTACAATGTAAAATTAAAACATATATTGACATCTTCATACATAATATATATAATCAATACAAGGTAATTATTGGGAATTTGCATAAAATAAATTAATACAGTATATAGAACAAATAATATTAAAAACTACTGATATCGTGTATTAATTTTATTATTATGCATCTCAATATTGCCTATATATTATAAAAGGGATATCATGAAAAAAATAAAGAAATTATCAGCTCTTATAATTGCTGGTATTTTAGTTTTTGCCTCAAGTTTAGGCATAGCATTTGCAGATACTAAAAAAGGACAATTGAATGGCCATGATGTTATAGGACACAGTTCAGTTACACAGACCTCAGGAATAGCATATACAGATATGTTATGGTCAGGTAGTGTATCAGTTAATGCAACATATGCATATGTAAATATTAATACATTAGAAACAGCTACACAAACAAAAAGTGCAGGCGGCCAGAGCAATTGTTCTGTAAGTTTCTCAGCTCCCAGTAGTTGCAGAAGTGTTTATATTAGTGCATCCCACTGGGCTAGTTTGTCGGGACAAACCTGGTCAGCATCTACTTATGACGCATATTAAAGTTGATTAATAGTATAAAATTGGATATAATTATATATATTTAGAAACGATATAAGATATCATTAGTAAAATGTTCTATATACTATATCGTTTCTAATTTATTTTATTGGATATGCAATACCGGATGAGGAGAGATTTCCAATGAAATTCAAATATTTTTTAATTTGTATTTTATTAATACTTCCGATTTTTCTGACGGCATGCAAAAAAAATAATCAGAATGATTTATTGCAAAATATAGTGAACAATACAACAAAAGAGGTAGATAATGATACACAGTGGCATGGCAAACTTATTTATTCCGACAATATAATAAAATGGGGTGTACCGAATTTATATAAAATCAGTGATAGGGCATTATCTGAATTTAATAAAAAACTTGTGAATATGGGATATGATTTTAATGTAGAATTTATATCATTGGATTTCAATAATTATCATGATGAGCTTAAAAAATATGAAGAAAAATATGGCTCATTAGATATTGCATTTACAGGTTTTAATTCTAATAAACACAAAGAATTAATTTTGGAATGGATTTTATCAGGTTATTATATACCTCTGGATAATTATTTAACTTCATCTGATGGGAAAGATTTGTGGGAACTTTATGATTCAAAGATTTGGGATTCGGTTAAAGTGGAGAATTCGATTTATATGGTTCCAAATGGTGTAGGCACAAATAACGGAATTGTATTTGCTTTTAACAAAGAGTATGTTTCTGAGCAAGAGTTAAGTAATTTTACCGGCAAACTGGAGCAATTAGAGAAGTTTTTGGATTATTTACCGTCGAGTGATGATTTTGTTCCAATTATTATAGAACTTTCCGACATGAGTTTAACGGATCTGATTGCATGTGATTACAGATATGGATTAATTTTGCCTCATAATGAAAAAGCTGCATACAATCCTTATGATTATAATAATTTTAGAGATTTATTATTAGTTCTTAATAAATATTATAAAGCAAATTATATTCAGGATGATTATTGTCTTATTGGTAACGAGGAAAAACCATCTACATATACTGAACTTGTTGACAAGAAATTAAAAGAGGGCAAATTTTTTGTATATATAGGAGATAAAAGCAGAATATCCTCTAATTATGAAAATATTTTAATATATGAAATGCCGTCATATATCAGAACAAGATTAAACGGTACTGGGATAGCTGCAGGATCCAAAAAGCAAAATGATGCTTTTAAACTTTTAGCATTATCCTACACAAACCAAGAATTGGCAAATCTTTTAATACACGGTTTAGAGGGATATGATTATACATTAAAAAACAATGTTGCATATCCGACAAGCGATGACGGTGGTAATGCTTGGTTAAACCAGCTAACGCTAGGTATTTATGAAAATACATATCCAATGCCGGGAGAATCTTTTAAAACTGACAAGATTACAGATAAAAGGGAGTTTTATAAATACCATGTAACAGCATCCCCTTATCTTGGGTTTAATTTTTATGATAAGGAATTTAGTACAAGAATTCGTGAAATAAATGAAATTGTCATGGATAATCTGGAACTATGGAAATCGGATAACATTGAACAAGATCTGGATTATGCTAATAATCTACTGAAAAAAAATGGCATTAACGAATTGATTGATGCTGTTAATTTGCAGTTGAATGAAAAATAATTCGTATGGAGAGCGATATGATATTAGAAATTAAAAATCTAAATAAAATGTACGGAAAAGTACAAGCTCTTAATGATTTTTCTTACAGGTTTACAGAGGGTGTATATGGTTTATTAGGGCCGAACGGTGCCGGCAAATCTACCCTGATGAACATTATAGCGGATAATTTAAAAGAAAGCAGCGGAGAGATTCTTTTTAACGAAGTAAATATAAAAACATTAGGCAGTAATTTCCGCAAGATTTTAGGGTATATGCCTCAGCAGCAAGGATTATATCATAACATGACTCTCAATAGGTTTTTATACTATATGGCTTCTCTTAAGGGAATGACAAAATCGGAAGCTGAAGAACAGATTGATCAGATTTTACACCTGGTTAATTTGGAAGCACATGCAAATAAACCTTTGGGTTCATTTTCGGGAGGGATGAAGCAACGGGCACTGATTGCACAGGCACTTCTCGGAAACCCAAAGATTCTTTTATTGGATGAACCGACAGCCGGACTAGATCCAAAAGAAAGGATTAGAATACGAAACTTAATTGCCAAAATATCCTTTGAAAAAATAGTCATTTTGGCTACTCATATTGTATCTGATATTGAATTTATTGCTAAAGAAGTTTTATTTCTCAATAAGGGTAATTTGATAGACTTTGGGTCTCCTCAAGTATTATGTGAAAAATTGTCCAATATGGTATATGAGATTATTTCAGCCCATGATGGAGTTACAGATATAGCAAAGGATTATCGTATAAGTAACATTTTTAAAGACGATAAGTATGCTTATATAAAAGTTATTACAACAAAGCCGCCTTTTGAATATAAATATCGGGAGGCAAAACCAAATCTAGAGGACGTATATCTTTACTATTTTGATGAGGATGTATTATGATGAGGCTCTTGGCAAATGAATTTATTAAGGTATTTGGGAAAAAATCAATATGGTTAATTCTTCTGGGGGCAATGTGTTTAAACGGAATCTTGCTTTATGTGAACGAAAGTAGTAGGGTTACCAGAAATAATTTTTATTCCACAAAGCACTATAAAAATATATATGTAGATCTTCAAGGTAAATCGAATCAGGAAGCTTTGAAAATATTACAAGATGAGTTTAAGACACTAGAGATACTGATGCAGCTTACCTATATGGAAAACGATATACTTTTTCAATATAACAGTCAAAATGGAATGTTAATGGATATTAATGAAGATGAACTTAAAAAGTTGGAAGAAATATATAAGTCAGGCAGCTATTTAAAATATACCGATGATATATGGAAAGAGTATTGGCTATATCGCGATGTTATTTCAGAAATTACCCTATGTGAGAGTTATGCTGATTACCTTAATAAAATTGATGAAGCAGCCGAAACATTATCACAGCTTCCTATATTCGAAGAAAAAGATTCGTTCAGTTATAGAAATATTTTAAAGACACCAGAAGCTTTTAATCACCTAAAAGGCAATAAACTTTATTTTGGGCCATCAAACGGCATAAAGATGGCTACAGAATTTTTTGGCACAGATATGTTGGCAGTTGTTTTATTAATTATGATTATTGCATCTCTGATTACCAGAGAAAAAGAAATGTCTCAGCTTATTTTATTAAAATCCACTTTTTTAGGCAGAAAACCTTTGGTTATTGCAAAGTTAGCAACTGCATATTTGGGTAGTTTTATAATTACAGTATTACTATATGGTGTTAATTTTTTTGTAGCATATCATGTTTACGGCTTTGGAAGTCTTAATCGTTTGATTCAATCCGTTTCCGGGTATATGGGAAGTAATTTAAATATAACTATTTTGCATTATTTTATAATGTTTCTGATAGCTAAACTTATTATTTATATACTTTTTACATCGATTGCTTTCCTTTTTGCCGTATTGGCAAAGGATGCCGTACAGTTGTATTTGACACTGGTTTCACTTTTAGCGGTAAGTGCTGTAGCTTATTATAATATTGATCAATCAAGTTATCTTTCCATATTTAAATATTTAAATATAATAAGTTTTTTAAATACCTATTCTTTTTTCAAAAGCTATTTAAATATAAATTTTTTTGATATGCCGATAAATTATATACTTATTTCATTTATTACTATAATTGCTAAATTAATTATAGCTGTAACTGTCTCTGTTTTAATATTCTGTAGACAAAAGACTATTGATAATACGTCGCGCATAACTGAAGTGTTAAAATATATTCGTTCTAAGTTACAGTTAAAATACGGATACAGAAGCAGCCGGTTATTTTGGCATGAATGCTATAAGATTTTTATCGGTGGAAAATCGTTATTATTCTTATTGGTTTATGCCGCAGTAACATTTGTTACATATAAGCCACTATCTGAAAACTTAAGCACTCTGGAAGATTTTTATTATAAGCAATATATGTTAGAATTAGAAGGAGAAGTAAATGAAGATAAGCTTCGTTATATTGAAGAGGAAGAAGCCAGGTTATCAGAGGCTTACAATAATATGATGCAATTGATGGAAGAGGCTGATATTAGTCCATACATTATGGAATCATATCAAAATATTTTGGCTCCATATAAAGCTTTACAAGAAGTTAAAATGCATACGGATTATTTGAAAACTAAAAATGGAAGTCAATATCTTTATGATTCCGGTTATAAAATACTTACAGGGGAAGGTAGTGGAAGATATAAGGATATTCAGCTTGCATTGCAGTCGGTAATAATGACTATAGTTTGTATAGTATATGTTTATACGGTGGAATATCAAACGGGAAGCATTAATTTAATAAAAGCAAGTTACAAAGGCAGATTGCATACGTTTCTTTGTAAATTAGGGATTTCTGTAATTATTTTGACGGTTATATACTTTACTACGTATGCTCCTTATTTTTATAACGTATTACAGGCTTACGGGGTAAGAGCATTATCTGCACCTGCATATAGTATGGAACATTTATCTGAGATTCCGAAGCAGATATCTATTTTAAAATATTTAATATTTATATCTGTTATGAGATATATTGGTCTTATTTTGACAATCTTTATTATTTTTTGGTTATCGGTTAGGCTCAAAAGCGTTATATTAACTTTAGTAGCATGTATATGCGTTCTTGTTTTGCCGTTACTTTTTTCTTTGCTCGGAATATCAGGATTTGATTATGTACTTCTCAACCCATTTTTATTGGGGAATGTGTTCTAAAATTATGCAGATTTGGAAGGGGTTATAAATGAAGAGTAAGAAAAAAATAATATATATATCATTTTCTTTAATAACTATATTGATTGTTATAATAGTAGTTTTTATTTACTACATAAAAGTTAATGATATAAGAATGACCGGAAAAGTAAGGGTGCATTCAATTTTTGCCTATACTGATCAAGGAATTACCTATAATATGGATAAATTTTTTAGATATGTTGATGCATCAAGCGGGAAAGCTGTAGTGTTATGCGATAAGCCCCATTGCAGACATATAGACTCTACATGTAATGCATATAAGGATTTTCATTTAAGAGGGCTTGCTATATATAACGGTAAACTCTTCTATGTGAAGGAAGAAAATGACCGTACATTAACTGTATATAAAGCTGATACAAACAGTACAAACAGGAAAGCAATTGTCAAATTAAAAGAATTACAGAATAATACGGCTGCTGTATATATGGATAATTATCTTCTTTATGCTTACAGAAATTCATTTATTTATGATGATGATTCTGTCGGACCTGTTGGTGAACTGGAAAAACCGTCAGCAGGATTAGCAATAATTAATTTGCATAAACGGAAAGTAGTATACGTACCTGAAAAAGCTGATTATGATGCTACTATTCTTCATCCTTATTTATATGATAATAAGATCTACTATTTATATCTGTATTTAGATGTAAAAATTGATTATACGAAAGATATTGCGGCAATTGACCAGGATTATATTAATAATCATACCTACTATAGAATTTATTGCTATGACATAGCTACCAATTCTGAAACGGTCATTTTTGAAGGCAAAAATATTTCACTTGAAGATTACAGTGAAAGTAAAGCGTTTATTGTGGAATCTTCCGGAGATTATAACAGAATATATTCGTTGGATTTGCTTACACAAGAAAAAAATCTTTTAATTGAGGAAAATGCTGATAAAAGTCTGCGCTGTTTTGCAGATGGAGATCGTATTATTTATTATAGTTATAATCGCAATGATAATAGCTCCAGATATCATTATTATTATTACGATTTAGTATCACAATCAAAAGTTGAAATCGGAGAAAGCGATTATTTTGCTGTAATATCAGAGATTGTGAATGATAAAATATACCTGTCATTTTATGATCAGTCATCGGGTGAGTTACAACTTGGTTATATTATGAAGGATGATTTTTATGCTTTTAAATTTGATAAGGCAGTACCGTTAAAATTAGAATACAATGATTAAAATTCAAGTACAGAATTTTTGCTATGTAAATAAGAAAGTAAGAGGTTTGATAATACCGGTATTAAGTATGAATAATGACAATATCTCATTTTTAAGCAAGGATGTGTCATAATTTTATAGGAGGAGTAAAATGACTTTACAGCAGATAAGGTATGTAGTTGCGGTAGCCGATACAAATTCTATGAATGAGGCGGCAAAAAGGCTGTATATATCCCAGCCGACCCTTTCCGGTGCAATTAAAGATTTAGAAGCCGAATTAAACCTTACCATATTTACCAGAACCAATAAGGGTGTGATACTCACACCGGAGGGAGAAGAATTCCTTGGATATGCAAGACAGGTTTTAAACCAGATGGAACTGCTTGAGGGGAAATACATAGAAGGCAAGAAGATTAAGAAAAAGTTCGGGGTATCCACCCAGCATTATTCTTTTGCGGTAAAGGCGTTTGTTGATACGGTTAAAGAGTTTGATATGAATGAATATGAGTTTGCCATTCGTGAAACAAGGACAGCCGATGTTATAGCTGATGTAAAAAACGGAAAAAGTGAGATAGGCATTTTATATACAAATGAGTTTAATGAAAAAGTGATTAACAAATTGCTGAAAGAAAATCAACTGGAATTTCATCATCTGGTCAGTTGCAAAGGGTATGTATATTTGTGGAAAGGCCATCCTCTGGCATCAAAAGATAAGATAACTATGGAGGAACTTTTGGATTATCCGTGCCTTTCTTTTGAACAGGGTGACAATAATTCTTTTTATTTTGCAGAGGAAATTTTAAGTACGTATGATTACAAAAAAACAATAAAAGCCTGTGACAGAGCAACCATGCTGAATTTGATGATTGGTATAAATGCATATACATTATGTTCGGGAATAATCTGTGAGGAGCTTAACGGCAGTGATTATTGTGCAATACCGTTAGATATAGATGTAAATATGAATATCGGTTACATTACCAGAAACCATGGTATAGTAAGTGATATCGGTAAGAAATACATAGAGGAACTGCAAAAATATATAGGTAATTATGTTATAAAGCAGCAGGCGGAAAATTTATAACCCGTAATATTTTAATATTACGGGTTACGGCATACACGAAAACCTGTATCAGGTCCCATACCGTTAGCTTCATATTTGCCTCGGTAGGAAAGTTCGCAGCATACCACGTCTCCCATCCAGCCTCCGCCTTTCCAGATTTTATATGCGCTGCCTTTGGCGCTGTCGGACTCCGTATACCAATCCCAGCACCATTCTCTTACATTGCCAGACATATCATAAAGGCCAAGTTCATTCGGTTTTGTGGAACCTACAGGCTTGGTTCGGTTGTTATTGCTTGCAATTTTAGGCCAACTCCAGTCACCTTTTAAGTATTCATCACCAGAATTTCTCCAGTACCAGGCCGCTTTATCTGCGTTATCGCTTCCGCTATAAATATAATTTTTGCTTTTTTGTCCGCCGCTTGCGGCATATTCCCATTCGGCTTCCGTCGGCAGGCGATAACCGTTGGCGTTTTCATTAATGGTTACCGTCCATTTGATATCATCGTATTCGCTTATATTAAAAGGATCTTTTGATGTTTTATCTATGTTGTAATACGGCTCCAACCCTTCTTTTATACTTCTTTTGTTGCAATATTCTATAGCATCATACCAGCTTACATTTTCAACAGGATAGTTATCCCCTTTGAATTCGGAAGGGTTATCACCCATTATCATTTTCCATTCATATTGTGTAATTTCGTATTTGCTGATATAAAAATC
Organism: Herbinix hemicellulosilytica; assembly: GCF_002904165.1. Taxonomy (GTDB): domain Bacteria; phylum Bacillota; class Clostridia; order Lachnospirales; family Lachnospiraceae; genus Mobilitalea; species Mobilitalea hemicellulosilytica. Next base: position 80,879 of record NZ_CVTD020000008.1, read on the forward strand.
ATTTATGACTATATCTTTTCCGTAAAAAGTGGAATTTTTATTTACAAAGGTACCGCCTTCTACAAATACCATTTCATTGGTAATATTTTCATCAGTGGATGCCTTTTTTGATGTCTTACGGGTGCAGCCACCCAGAATTAATATTGATATCAGAATTAATAAAAGAACTTTTTTCATTGGTATATCTCCTTCTGAAGATGCTTTCTAATTATAATATATATTCAAACAGTATGTAGGCAGTTAAGTCAAGGTTTTATGTTACCGGATGCTTGTCCGGTTTTAGCCAAGTGGCCATATTGCGCTAGAGGTATTATACTACCATACGGTTACGTTAGCGCTTCCGCTGCTTTGATAGCCTTCAACGGCCATAACCTGATATGACCAGCTGCTTCCCAGATATAATCCTCTGCTCGCCCATGCGTTGACATGGTTAGCAAATGTGATTGACACATTGCTTCCTGTCGGCCGCTTGGAAGTACGTACGCTCCAATACTGAGCGAAAGTCTGGGTTCCGTCTATGGACGGAGCATTGTATCTCATAGTTCTGTATATATCATATGTTCCGCCGTCACTGTATACAGTTCCCAGAGAATTTGATCCGGGTGGACGCCAATTGCCCCAACTGTCTACTACATAATATTCAATAAGAGCATTTCTTGTCCATCCATAAAGGGTAAGATAACCGTTGCCTGAAGGAGCCCAGACACCGGCATTATAATTGATTACCCTGTTGGGGCTTCCGGTAGCCCAACCTTTACCTACTACAAAGTTACCGCAATTGTACCAATTGACGCTGAAATTACCGCCTGATCCGTTAACGGCGTTAACATAGCCGCCGCCGTCGGTCCAATACTGCCAGTATGTATTGGCATATGCATTACCGGCAAGCATTGTTGAAATGCAGAGCGATGCAGCGAAAATTAATGCAATTGCTTTTCTTAATTTTTTACTCATATTTTTCCTCCTTCCAATATCCAAATATTTGCCCCTGCCTACATACTGTTTGAGTCAGGGATGTTAAGGAAGTTTAAAGAGTAATATTTGACAAAAAGAGTAAAATATTTACACGCAAATATAATATAACACATATTGGAAAAATATGCAATATTTATATAATAAAAATTTTTTTTGATTGGATTTGCAGTAAGAATATATGAAAAAAGTCTAAAAATTATAAATTAAAATAGTTAAAATTGATAGATATTAAATTTTTGCTTTAAATATATTAGTCATTTTAAACAATTCAATATATATTCGTGAAAAAATATACAAATCATAAAATATTAGTTGATATTTCAAAAATTGATATAATTTGACATAATGAAAATAAAATGGGAAAAAATGAAATTTAAAACTTTTTAAATTTTTGTAAAAAGGCTTTAAATTTCGATAGATTGTGATAAAATAGTATAGCGTTTATCAGATTTCGATAAATATAAGATAAAACGCTTATGAAACCCTTGTGTTTGTTAATTTGATTTGAAATGAGGAGTATATATGTATGATAATGATAAAAAGACGGAAGAATTACTAAAGCAGCAAGTTCTTGAGATAATGAACGAGGATAAAAATTCCCGTATAAACAATAAATCAGGTAAAAAGAACAAAGGAAAAAAGAAAAAGAAACGGATCTTTAAATATGTTGCTATTCCATTTTTATTGATATTGACTATGCTTATACTTGTTATAGGCACCAAACCCGGACGAAGCATACTTTATAAAACCGCAAGTAAATTTGTATACAGTAATATTAAAAAGGGGGAACCCAAAGAAGAAGAGAAAGAGGATTTCAAGCACGAACAAAAGGCCGATAATGTTGTTTGGGAGGATTATGTATACAATTTTCTGATATTTGGCGTCGAAGAGATAGGGGGAGCCAAAAATACGGATGCCATGTTAATCGGTTCCATCAATAAAAAGGACGGCAAGATAACACTTACTTCTCTGCTTAGAGACAGTTATGTTGATATCCCTGGATATAAGGCAAACAAGCTTAATTCTGCTTTTTCCAAAGGCGGAGTAGATCTTTTGATAGAAACTATAGAGAAGAACTATAAGATACAGATTGACGGTTATGCTTATGTCAACTTTGAGTCCTTTGAAAAACTGGTGGATATGCTTGGCGGTGTTACTATAGAGCTTGGTAAAGAAGAGGCGGCATATCTTAATAAAACCAACTATATTTCTAAGAAAGAAAACAGAAATGTAAAACCCGGAGTTAATAAACTTAACGGAAACCAGGTAATGGGTTATGTAAGGGTAAGAAAAGTTAAAACTTTGGGTGGTGCCAATTATGATTACGGCCGTGTTGTACGTCAGCAAAGGGTATTAAAAGCAATGTTTGACAGTCTGATGTCAACTAAGAATCTTTTTAAGATCATTCCTATCGGCAAGGAAGCTCTAAGCTATGTAACAACCGATTTAAGCCAAAAACAGATTGAAATATTGATGGAGGCGGTAATTGAAAATAAGATTACAACTCTTGAAACATCCAGGATACCCGTTGACGGGGCATTTGAAGCGCCAAAAAAGTATAACGGTATCGGTTATCCTATAGTTCTTGACTGGGACAAGAACTTAATAGAGATGTATAAATTTATTTTCGGATATACGGAAGAAGAAGCTTTGGCTGCTCTTGAAAGAGTAAAATAATTTAGGCTGACAGATGATTTAAAACTAATATAATCATAATTAACAGCGGTTTATGATTGATATAAAGCTCTTTGCCAAATAAGGACTGGCAAAGAGCTTTTTTGCAATAAGAATGAAAAATAAAATTTGTCAATTTATATTTTGTAGACCGGAATATTATTTATTCTAAATTATTTGGTGATAATAACGTATTGACAGCATAAAAACCAAGGTTTAGACTAATATTGTTGGCGTATTTTGATAGGGTTTGGATTAAGAATACGAATTTTAAAGGCACTTGGAACAATTAAATTATATTATGAAAAGAAAGGAGCGAGATGATAACAATGGACGCTGGCAGTAGTAATGGCATACCGGACCGAAGTTTCAATACAACTTTATATTGGACTGCGGAAGCGTCCGTTTGTTATTGACGCTTCGGTCTTTTTGTGCCTTTACTCCTGCCAAGTATGGCCAAGTATAGCAATATACTTGAGTTATGCTTTGGAAGGAGGTAAATTAAATGATTAAAACAACAGATTTAGAAAATCAGATTATTGAATTATTAGAAGGAAAAAAATACAAAGAACTAAAAGAAATCATATCAACTATCAATCCCTATGACTTGGCTGCATTGTTTGAGGATTTGCCGGAGAAAAATATTATTTTATTGTTCCGGTTACTGCCCAAAGATCTGGCAGCTGAAACATTTGTAGAGATGAATCCGGAGCACCAGAAAACTTTGATTGAAAGCTTTTCTGATGTTGAGCTGAAAGAAGTGATTGACGAGTTATATATCGATGACATGGTATATTTAATAGAAGAAATGCCGGCCAATGTCGTTAAACGTATTCTTAAAAACTCATCGGAATATGACCGTAAGATAATTAACCAGATCTTAAACTATCCCCAGGATTCTGCCGGAAGCATAATGACAACGGAGTTTGTCAGCCTGCGTTCTGACATGACCATAGCCGATGCCATTAAAAGAATACGGCAGATCGGTTTGGACAGTGAAACGTTTGATACCTGTTATGTTACCGATAATGTAAATCATTTAATAGGGTATATTACTATTCGGACAATTATTCTCTCCGATGATAACAGTAAAATAGAGGACTTAATGGAGACAAACGTCATATCTGTAAATACCCATGATGATCAGGAAGAAGTGGCCCATCTATTCGGTAAATACGACTTGACCGTTCTCCCGGTAGTTGATAACGACAACAGACTGGTAGGAATTGTTACGGTAGACGATGCATGGGATGTATTGGAGAAGGAAACAACAGAAGATATCGAATTGATGGCTGCTATAACCCCTTCGGATACCCCATATCTTAAGAAAACGATATTTGAAATTTGGAGAAGCCGTATGCCGTGGCTGCTTCTTTTAATGATATCTGCTACATTTACAGGCCTTATCATAACCCGTTTTGAAGATGCACTAAAAGCATATGTGGTTCTGACTGCATATATACCTATGCTTATGGACACCGGAGGAAACTCGGGAAGCCAATCTTCGGTTACTATAATCAGAGGACTTTCTTTAAATGAAATAGAATTTGGAGATATTCTTAAGGTTTTGTGGAAAGAATCTAGAGTAGCAATGCTATGTGGAATAACTTTAGCGGTAGTAAATTTTGCAAAACTGATGGTGTTTGACAAGGTAGGATTTGGGGTGGCTGTGGTTGTAAACTTAACTTTGTTACTAACAGTAATTATTGCTAAAATGGTAGGTTCAACCCTTCCTATGCTGGCTAAAAAGATAGGATTTGATCCTGCCGTAATGGCTAGCCCATTCATAACTACAATAGTTGATGCTATTTCTTTGATATTATATTTTGCTATCACCGGTATGATACTCGGTCTGTGAGAGGATCTGATACCTGTTTGCTATGTTAGTGGGGTGTACCTATGGTCTTACAGGAAACATTTATTTTAAAAAACGGAGTAAAGATACCCAAGATCGGACTTGGTACCTGGCAGATACCTAACGGCAAGGAAGCTTATAATTCCGTAAAATGGGCATTGGAAGTCGGCTACAGGCATATAGATACTGCCATGGCCTATGGGAATGAAGAAAGTGTAGGCAGGGCTATAAAAGATTCGGGTATACCGAGAGAAGAGATATTTGTAACGACAAAACTGCCTGCCGAAAAGAAAGGTTATGACATAGCCCATGAATGCTTCAAAAAATCCCTTGAAGCTTTAGGTTTGGATTATATCGACTTGTATTTGATACATGCTCCCTGGCCGTGGGATAGGATAGGACTTGATTGCACTGAAGGCAATATAGAAAGCTGGAAAGCTTTCGAGGAAATCTATGACAGCGGTAAGGCAAAAGCTATAGGAATATCAAATTTTGAACCGAAGCATATAAGGCCTATCCTTGAAATGTGCAAACATGTGCCTATGGTAAACCAGATTCGTTTCCATATAGGTGAACGTCAGGAAGAAACGGTAGAATTTTGTGCCAAACATGATATTTTAATTACAGCATATTCTCCGCTGGCTACCGGACGTATTCTTAATAGGAAAGAAATTGTGGATATGGCAAATAAGTATAAAGTAACCGCCGCCCAGCTTTGCATAAGATATTGTTTGCAGAAAGATACTGTAGTTATACCTAAGTCCACAAAAAAAGAACGTATCATATCAAATGCTAATGTAGACTTTATTATTGATGATGAGGATATGAAGGTTCTGGATAGGTTATAAGTCTGCTTTTCGTAAATTCTGCAAGAGCAGTAAATATGAATTTATATAAAAAATCTTAATAAAGTATGTATTATAATAGTTGATAGAGTAAGCAATTATATAACTCCCGGTGCCTCGTTTAAATATGGCATCGGGAGTTGTATTATAATAACTTATTCATCAATTGTTTTAATTTCCCATGCTTTCACAATGCTACTCGTATTGATAAGCAGTTTTTCTTTATTTGCATTGTATATAATAATTGCTGATATAAGAAACAGTAATGCAGAAGCCACAACAGATGTAACAATGCTTGTAGAATTAATCGGTATTAAATTTCCGAATGGTACAAATAGTACCGGCAAAACAAAGCCAAGAACAGCAAATACTGAAGCTATTAATTGCTTATGCAAAGTATAGTCTGCAAAATGTATTGTCGATCCTGCAATTAAAGCAGCGCTCATAAAAAGATTCAGAAATGATTGGCAAATCGTATAAATATTTAATGCAATATCTTTATGTAATGCAAATTTTAATATAAGGCCAAAGGCGAAGAGTAAAAATATTGAGTAAATAAAGCCGGTAATTGTGACAAATACAATGTTAATAAACCATAATTTCAGAATGGAGGTATTGGTAGCTAGTATTACTTCACATGACACAAGTTCTTCAATTGAAAAGTGAATAATAACGCTAAATGTTATAACATTAAACGGAAAATATGCCACTATACTATTCCACTGAACTCCGGTAAAATATAGTAAGCCGAAATATAATACAGGGAAAAGGAAAAAAAGGATTACTTTTGATATTTTTTTATGTGATTCATTAATTCTTTTCCAAATAAGAGCCCTCATATTCAGATACTCCTTTTTAAAATTCTTTCTTTGCTTAGTGTTTCGGTTAATTTTTTTATTCCTATAGAAATGGGCAACAGCAAACCAAGCATAATTAAAATAAGAATATTAACCATATTTTTTGATAATAGCAGAATACATGTAAGCAGTATTATAATTTGAAAAAGGTAAGGGATAATTCTTATTTTTGATTTTAAATTCCAGATTACAAGCCCAATAAAATAACTAAAATAGTATTGCCAGATAGGTAAAACTATGATCAGTAAAAAAGTTTTAACCGAAAACACCATATCTTTCTTTTCAATAAAAACATGATAAATCAGTAGAATAAGTGTTGTTATAATTGATTGTACATATGCTTTTAATAATATAAAAATACATTTGCTTTTTATAATATTTATAATTTCAATAGGCAATGAGAGTAATGATTCAATATAATTAGTAAAATCGTAATGAAATACATCGGTTTGGATGGCTAAAACATACATTAATGGTATAAGTGACAAAACAATTTCAATACTAAAGATGCTTTTTAGATATATATAAAAATAACAATAAGCTATAACTTGGATAATAGGCGTTATCTTTGATTTTTTTTGACGTTTTAATTCTTTCCATAATAAAGGATGTAATTTAGGATTCATGAATTTACCTCTCACTTTATTTTGAAAAACCTATAATACGTTGATATATGTCTTCCAAGTCACCGCTTACCTTTTTCAGTTCAATAATTTGCACATTTCTGCTATGCAACCATTCAGGCAAATTATTGTAATTATTATCAACGCAAACCGTAACAGTATCAAATTCTGTATGCACCCATTTTACAAAGGTACTTCTTTTTAATTCATTCAGCCATTTATCTTTATTTTTAGCTTTAATTGAATATATATTTTTGCTATACCGTTTGCTTAATTCTTCATATGTACCTATATCATATATTTTTCCTTTATTAATAAATGCAATTTTAGTACATAATTTTTGAAGAGAAAGCAGATCATGTGAATTTATAAATACAGTTTTTCCCTGCTTTGCATTTTTAAGAATAAAATCCCTAAGAAGTATTTGTCCTTCAAGATCAAGTCCTCTGGATGGTTCATCCAGGATTAGTAATTCAGGATCATTAACTAAAGCTCTTGCTAATGCTAACCGTTGCCTCATACCTCTGGAAAAAAATGAAATATTGCTGTCCTTTTTTGAATAAAGATCAAACTCCCTTAATAACATACTTATTTTTTCATTCCTAATACTTTTAGAAGCATTCGGAAAATAAATTCTGTGAAAAAATTCGAGGTTTTCCCAGGCGGTTAAATCTCTGAACAGACCGATATTATCAAGAAGAAATCCTATTTTTTGCCTTACTTTGTCATATTCTTTACTTCTTACATCAACGTTATTAACTGTTATTTTTCCGCTATCTGGGTTATATAAGTTTAAAATCAGACGTATTAATGTCGTTTTCCCCGCCCCGTTTGGACCGACCAGAGCAAATATATCTCCCTGGTTAACTTTAAATGATACATTAGAAAGAATCGTTTCTTTTCCTATAGTTTTACAGACATTAATAATGTTTACCTCCATATTCCTTCCTCCAACAAGTATATACAGTGAGATAAATTAAATATTAAGTATGCATGTGATTTTAGAATTGGCAGTATTATTATTTCGGTAACTGTACTATAATTGCGGCTAAATTAATACTTCCATTTTTTACGCTATTTATTAATAATTGTTAATATTATAATCATATTTCAAAATATTTACAATAATAAATATTTAATAATAATCTAAAAACTATTTTCTTAATAATTATATTTGTTGACTTTATTAAAGTAAAATAATAGGGGCTGTCGCATAATTAGATTAAGAGGATATAGATATAACTGTAATGCACCGTTAAAAGAACATCTAGCATGTTTTGACGTCATAGGCGAACCTTTGCGTCCGACAATGACGCACATAATTAGTTAGATGTTCTTTTACCGGTGTGTGAAGCTATATCTATATCCTCGATAGAATAATGCGACAACCCCAATACTATAAATATATCTATAACTTTATTTTAACAATATCCCCATCGCTGGTTTCTACATCTACCAGTACCAAACCGGGATGCTTTCGTTTGATTCTGTTTATTTCTTTTACAATCTTGTGCAGATCACGGGGTTTTATTTTAAACTTGTCGGAAGGAACATACTTTTTTAAAGCAGCCGCTCCGATTTTTGCTGTCAAACTATTAAACAGCAATCTGGTCGGAAAAATAAGCCTTATTGTTCTTTCATTAGGGGATTTAATAATTATTTTCATATTATTCCACCACTATTTCCACGATATCGCCTTCTGCACTTTCAACTTCTACAAGTTTGCCGATAACACCTGATTCCACCAAGCGGATAAGCTGCTCAAAATCTACGTTTTGTAATGCTGCATTTCCTGATACCTGTGGCAGGTTCATTCCCATTTCCAATCCCAGCTTTATCAGGGCCAGGGGGAGATTAATCTTTATTTTATCTCCTTCTGATGTATTTACATAGATTCTGAATATCATATCATCTATGTTTTTGCGTTCTTCTTCAGGCAATAACCTGGTTTCTTTTTTGGCTTCACCGGAAAGCAGTTCGTCAACAGTAACTTCGAGTATTTCTGCAAGTTTCGGAAGCAGCAGGATATCCGGATAAGATATATCATTTTCCCATTTGGATACCGCCTGAGGGGTAACTCCAAGCTTTTCTGCAATTTCTTCCTGGGTAATGCCTTTTTCTCTTCTTAAATAGGAAATTCTTTTTCCAATGGTTTCTTTCATACTAATCACTCTCCCTTCTTGTTGTTTACATTTTAACTTCAAATGCAGGGAAGGAAAAGAGATTATTGGTTGAATTTACGATTTTCTTGCAACCTGTGGTTTAATTTTTACTCAACCGTAAGTTGATTATTCTGCAAATGCCAGGATATTAAGTACAGAGCAAAAATTCTGCTATAGATAACAGTTTTAAATTTGAAATAAGAAAGTGTAAACTGCTAACAATGCTTAATGACAAATTGATTTTTTGATATTTGGAAAACCATAAGATGATATAATAAGGTAAGGAAATAGCAGACAAGATGTGATAGAATAAATAAAAATCATTTAAGTCAGATAACCGGTTGTAGAACTGTAAAATTATTACCAAGGGGGATAAGATGAAAATATTTCATATTTCTGATTTACATATAGGCAAATATTTGCATTTTTACAATCTGAAAGATAACCAGATAGCCATACTTGATCAAATTGTGGACAAGGTAAAAAAGTACAGGCCGGACGTATTAATAATTGCTGGAGACATTTTTGACAAATCCATCCCTTCGGCAGAAAGTTATACGGTTTTTGACCGGTTTTTGATTGATTTGTCGCAGATAAGGCCCGGTATTCCTGTTCTTATCATAGCAGGCAATCATGATTCGGCTGACCGCCTGAATTACGCCAGTTCTTTTTTGGAAAAACACAACATTTATATATCCGTCTATCCTCCCAGAAAAGATGACGAATATCTGAAAAAGGTCGTACTGGATGATGAATATGGAACTGTCAATTTCTATCTGCTTCCTTTTACCAAGCCGGCATATGTTAAGCACCTTTTTGAAGAAGGAAGGATAACAAGTTATGATGCGGCCATAAAAGCCTTAATTGAGAGGGAAAATATCAACTATAATGAGCGAAACGTCCTTGTATCCCATCAGTTTTATGTAGCAGGGGACAGTGTGCCTGAAACCTGTGATTCGGAGCAGGTTTATATTTCCGTAGGAGGAATTGACAGTGTGGATATTAGAGCTGTAGAGAAATTTGATTATGTGGCTCTGGGACACCTTCATGGAGCTCAAAGCATAGGGAAAAAACACATACGTTACAGCGGGACCCCCTTAAAATATTCCGTAAGTGAAGAAAAACATGTAAAATCCATAACCATGGTTACTATAAAAGAAAAAGGCTCGGATATCGCTATTGAGGAGATACCGCTTAATGCTTTGCAGGATGTAAGAAGCATAAAAGGCACTTTACGGGAAGTTATCGGGATGGCTACGGACGAAAACAGGCATGATTTTGTCAGCATAACCCTTACTGATGAGGAAGAGTTATACAAGCCCAAGGATCAACTGGAGGAGCATTATGACCATATACTTGAGGTAAAAATAGAAAACAGCAGAACAAAAGCCCAGCTTATGGATACATATTCGGAAATAACGGTGCTTAATCCTTTTGAAGCATTTAAGCAGTTTTATTTGGACATACAGGGAGTTCCAATGAGTGATGAGGAAGAAAAGATAATGTCTGAAGTGATAAATTCTATTAAGGAGGTGCGGGAAGATGAAACCGATTTACATTAAAATGTCTGCTTTTGGGTCATATGCGGGAGAGGAAGTTATAGATTTTACGGGTATAAACAACGGTATTTTCCTTATAACCGGGGATACAGGTGCGGGAAAAACCACCATTTTTGATGCCATAACCTATGCCTTATATGACCGGACAAGCGGAGGAAAACGTGACGGGGTTATGATGCGCAGCCAGTATGCAGCTGATGATGTCCGCACCTTTGTGGAATTTAAATTTCAATACAGGGGGGAAACTTACATAATCAACAGAAGCCCAAGGCAAAACCGTATCAGCAAAAGAAGAAACAAGGACGGAGAGTATGTCTTAACAACTGAGCAGGCGGCGGTTACCCTGATTATGCCGGACGGACAGCCTTTTAGGGGAAATATTAAAGAGACAAACCAAAAAATAGTAGATATAATAGGCCTTGATGCCGACCAATTTACCCAGATTGCCATGATAGCCCAGGGAGAATTTTTAAAATTACTCCATGCATCTTCCAAAGAACGTAAAGAAATATTCGGCAAAATCTTCAATACCAGAATTTATTGGCTGATAGAAGAGGAACTAAAAAGACGGGCAAATGAAGTCTATATTGCTCTTGAAGACAACAAAAAGGCTATTGTAAGAGAGTTGGAAGATGTTCAGTTGATTAAGGACAGCAGCCTTACCGAACTGTGGAATGAAATGGGGCGGTTTACGGAAACCGATCCTGAGAAGCAGTTGGAAATGCTAAAACAGGTTATAAAAGAAGTAAAGTACAGGGAAGAAGATATCAACAGCCATATCCGTGTATATAAGAAGGAACTGGATGAGGTAAACACAAAAATAAGTCAGGCCAAAGATCTGAATAAGCTGTTTGACGACCTGGAGGCAGAACTGAAAAAGAAAGAAGAACTGGATTTACAAAAACATGAGATGGAGCTTGTTCAACGACAGATAGAATACGGAAAAAAAGCCCAATATTTAGAACCAAAGGAAGCATTTTACCTTAATAAGAAAACGGACCTTATTCAGTGCAATCAAAGGATTGAAGATATAAAAAAGTGGCTTTATGAAAATAGGGCTAAATTGGAGAAATTAAAGAAAGATAAAGAGGATAAGGAAGAAAAGTACAGTAAATATAGCCCGATACTGGTATCAAAAATAAATAACATAAATGAGCTGATCCCCAAATATGAGCATTATGATAAAGTAAAAGCCGAATTGGAATTGCTAAGGGAGAATATATTAAAGACCGAAAAAGAACGTGACAAAATATGCGAGAGTATCGGTAAGGCAAGAGAAAGTAAAGTTAAATTGGAAAAAGAACAGGAAGAGCTAAAAAAGCTTGCCGATCAGTATACCGAACTGTTACATAAGGTCCGGGTAATGACCGATAGAAGCAATGCCATTATTGATTTGACAGAATTAATAAAAAATATGAAACTGCTTGAGGTTAATTATAATAAAGCAAGACAGGATTATGAAAATGCGAATAGATCGTATGAGTTAAAAAGGCAGCACTACGAAGAACTGTATCACAGCTTTATAGTAGGGCAGGCCGGAAGGCTGGCAGCAGAGCTTAAAGAGGGTGAGCCATGCCCCGTATGCGGTTCTACTTTCCATCCTCAAAAAGCAGTATTGGCAGAACAGATTATAGACGAAAATGAGCTGGATGAAGCAAAAATTCTTATGGATGAAGCTATGGGTACAAGGCAGGAAAAATATGAAGCTATGCAGAAAGCATGGCAGGAATATGAAAGCAAAAAAAGCCTAGCCGAACATGAGGGAAAGAAAGTGGTTGATGCTTCATTTGATCCTGACAATATTGACGAAAATCGCTTGCAGGATATGTTGGCAGAATGTCAGGAAGAACTTAATAAGACAACATTTGAAATGAACCGGGCCAAAGAAGCAGGAGAAAGATATACAGAAAATCAAAAAAGAATTAAAGTTCTGGAAGAATCTTTGGAAACCTATGATAAGGCAAAGATAGAAGCAGAAGAAGCTTTAAAAGAGTTTGCTGTAAGTTTAGCAAAAGCGGATACGATAAAAGTTTCCCTTAAGGAAGCTCTTGTTTATGAAAGCAAAAACAAGGCTTTGGAGGAACTTGCATCAGCAAAAGAACAACTTAAGGTCATGGAAGAAGCAAAATCCACAGCCGATAGAATTTATCAGCAGATGGCAGAAAAGTTTGCTTCTGAGCAGGGGAAGCTTAAGTCTGAAGAAAAAAATCATGAAAGGTTAACAGTGGAAGTAAACGCAGCTTTGGATGCATTCAATACGGAGCTTAAAAAGCAAGATTTTGCGGATGAGAATGAGTATCATAAGTCGTTAATCGGTCCTGAGAAGATAGAAGAATTAAGTGCTTTGTTACAATCGTATCGTGATGCCTTGGTAGATAATAAAGCACGGCTGGAAAACTTGAAAAGTCAAACTCAAGGTAAGGCAAGGATCCAAACCACAGAACTGGAAGAAAGGCAGGCAAAACTTACAGAAAATATAATGAAACTGGATGAGGAAAATAAAACCATATACGGCATACGAAGCAGAAATGAGGAAATTTTTGAAAGGCTTAAAAGACTTATTAAAGACAGAGAAAAAGCCAAAGAAACTTACGGAATTATAAGCAGGCTCTCCGATACGGCAAACGGTAAAATAAGCAGGCGGCATATAAATTTCCAGACTTATATCCAAAGAAGGTATTTTGAAATGATACTAAGGGAAGCAAATAAGCGATTATATAATATGACAGGCGGCCAATTCCTTCTAAAATGCAGGGATATGGAAGACCTATCCGGCCAGGGGGAAGTAGGTCTGGACCTTGACGTATACAGCCTGGTAAATAATCAGGTTCGTGACGTAAAGACTTTATCCGGAGGAGAGTCTTTTATGGCAGCTCTGGCAATGGCTCTTGGAATGTCAGATATTATTCAGTATACTGCAGGAAGAATCCATATTGATACTATGTTTATCGATGAAGGATTCGGCTCGCTAAGTGACGAGGCTAGGATGCAAGCCATTAAAATCTTAAATGATTTGTCCGGAGGAAAAAGACTGGTGGGTATTATATCCCATGTGACCGAATTAAAAGCTCAGATTGATACAAAACTTGTGGTGACAAAAGATGAAAAAGGCAGCAGAGCAAGGTGGGATAATTAATGGTACCTGACACTGTTAACAAATTGTAAACACATTTGTTTACAATTTATTTACAGTGTCAGGTACATAATGTTTTTTATTCAAATAAACTGTCCAATTTTTTTCTGATAAGTTGTTTCCTGGCTTCGGTGGCTTCAGTATCTATATAAAAATCACCGTTGTTTTCGATAAGTATATCCCCCTCTTTGGTATCGGGAGGAAGTATATCTTTTTTAATATTAATGAAAGATTTATCCTCTTTCTCGCATACGGCGTAGCATCCTTCAAACCTGTCAACAATATATTTATTCATATGATACCCCTTTTCTTTATCAGGTTTATGTAAAATTATATAAAACATAATCATAAAATAAATAAATTACATGGTCGGAGGATTGCAGGTTTTACATGGGGTTAGCCCTTTATTCAATGCTTCTTCCAAAGTAACCTCTATATCGCTTTTACTTAGATGTCTGCATCCTGCCCTGTGATATTTTGAACCGGTATTTGTTATGTGAACTATAATATTTTTAGCAGATTCTGTGTTTTTATTTGATGAATCCGATTTATTTGTATCAGTTTTGCTTGTGCTTGATTTACCCGTATTGTTACTTTGGCTTTTGCTTGTTTCAGTCTTGTTTGTGGAAGTTTTGACTGTATCTGCTTTAGTTTTATCAGTGGATGAAGAATTTGAATTATATGTTGATTTATCGCTTTTTGTGGTATTAATATCAGCATCATTTATATTATACGGATCTTTGTTGGCTGTAATTTTAATTCCGTCAGATTCCAAAATAATTGTACCTTGTTTATCGGTTCTGAACAACTTGATTTCTCTGTCTTTTATGGATTTTAAGGTCTCTGCATCGGGATGACCATATTGGTTGCCTTCCCCCACACTTATAATAGCCATATCCGGAGTTACGGCATCCAGGAATTTGGCGCTGCTGCTGGTAGATGAACCGTGATGGCCTAATTTTAAAACATCAGCATTAATATTAAGACCGTTTTTAAGCATTTCATTTTCCGATTGTACTTCTGCGTCACCGGCAAAAATAAATGAGTTATTGCCGTTTATCAGCTTAATTACTACGCTGTAATTGTTAAGATTATCATAGTCTGTGCCGTTAGGAGCCAATATAATAAATGAAGCATCTCCGATATTATATTCGTTTCCTGGGATTGCTTTAGTTATCTTTAAGCCTTTTTCTGAAATTGTGTCCAGTAAATTTTCATAAGTTTTGGAAGTGTGTACCGCATTGGGCATGATAATTTTGCCTATGTTAAAATGATTTATAACATCGGCAAGACCTCCGATGTGGTCACTGTGAGGATGGGTGGCAACGATATAGTCCAATTTTTTTACCCCAATGGTTTCTAAATAATCAATTACGATACTTCCCTTGTTCCTTTCTCCGGAATCAATAAGCATATATTTGTTGCCGGATTCAATCAATATAGAATCTCCCTGGCCTACATCGATAAAATGAACTTTTATTAAAGATGAGTTAGTTTTTTTATTGTCTGCTTTATCAGACTGTCCGGTCTGTGAAGAAATAGCAGCATTAGCATCTGATGAAGTATCGGATTCTGAATTTTCACTGTTTGGATTTTGCTGATTATCAGAAACATCAGATTTTTTAGCCTTGTCATCGTCGTCTATGCCTTCGGCGGAAATTTCTCTGTCGCCGGAATTATTAATATTGTTAATATCATTTTCTATTGATTCTTTATCTGAACCTGCACCTTGAGTATGCTCTATATAAGAACATCCGGTAATTATAAACATTGTCACTATAAGTATCCATAAGAGTATTTTTTTCATATTTGCCTCCTGTTTGTTACTTTATGCTTCTGTTTTACAGTAATAACCATTCTAATCCGATATGTGGAATTTATGTAAACATAAAAAAAGGCCATCTTTATGTGGCCTGTTATATTTGCTTCAATTATAACATTCTTAAATGGCGATGTCTATTGGTACCTGACACTGTTAATAAATTGTAAACAAAAATGTTCACAAAATATTTACAGTACCTGACACCATATGGTATGATAATTTCTCTAATGAGCAAATTCTTACATATAATAAAGGAGCAGAATATGTATAAATTAATTGCGGTGGATCTGGACGGAACTTTACTAAATGAGGATAAGAAAATTTCCGAAAGATGCAGGGAAGATGTTAAAAAGTTAAAGGAAATGGGTAAAAAGATTGTTATTGCCACAGGAAGACCAATGAAAGGGATTTTACCTTTTATAGAAACTCTGGATTTATTTGATGAAAATAATTATGTTGTTATATATAACGGGGCCATGGTTCAGAGTACCGTGGGTGAAAAAATCATATACGACATGCCTGTATCTCTTGAGTCTTATAAAGAGCTGTATGAATTAAGCCGGAAATTGGATGTAAATATACATGCTCTGACGGTAAACCGGGTGCTTACACCCAAATTTAATCCGTATACGGAAGTTGAATCAAGCATTAATCAGATACCTGTAGTTGAGGGACCGGTTGACGAAATCGATGCTTCTACTAAGATAGTTAAAGTAATGTTTGTAGATGAACCGGAAAAATTGGATTCTGTCATAGTTCAATTACCGGATTGGGTTAAGCAAAAGTATTCGGTACAAAGAAGCGCGCCGATATTCCTGGAATTTCTGAATAAGAAAGCCAATAAAGGCATAGGTGTATCGATTGTGGCCAAAGAATTGGGAATAAAACCGGAGGAAGTTATCTGCGTTGGCGATGCAGGAAATGACATTGATATGATAAAATATGCCGGTCTTGGTGTCGCCATGGGCAATGCAACAGACGATGTTAAAGCAGCAGCAGATTTTATAACTCTCACCAATGAGGAAGATGGAGTGGCTCAGGTTATAGAAAAATTTATGCTATAAACTACTTGGTAATTGAAACCAAAATAATTTGAGACCTCTGAAAAAAGTTTTGTTTCGATAATAAACGCTGATATTATTTTTTTATTAAAATATCCTGTATGTTATTGTTGTTTATCCGTAGCCCGGATTACAGCGACAAATTTATCACCCATTCATGATGATATCACCGATAATGAATTCTCATACGCCTTCTTAAGTAGATTGTGATTTTTGTTATACGCCACTATTACTATATATAAGTTAAGGTATATGGACTTAAAAGCAATTAACTGCATGCAGGTAAAATTTTAATGAATAGCTTACCTGCCTGAAAATTAATAGTAATATTTTCATACTAAATCGGAATTTTGTCCGGTTAATTTAGTTTTATATATTAGCTACAATTTAAATATTAAAAACTTAAAAAATCGGTGATAATATTATGAATAAATTATATGCCAGGGATGTTTTAAAAAGTTCAAAAATACTTGCTGACCGTTATTTCGGTAATTTGTTAAACGATAAAGAGTATTATGACTGTCAGTTTATTGATATAAAATATCAGCATTTATTAATTATAGGAAGTTTTAAATATCAGGTACCGGCATTAAAAGAATTATATAAAAATGAAGTTGTAGGGGAATTCCTTAACCGGCTGTCATTGGACAAATCACACTTATTTAAAATAGATTGGGATACAGAACAGATAATATATTATGTTTATTCGGACGGAAACATCTCTACGGAAATAATTAATCCTGAATTATTCATGAGGGTAAAAAATCATAGATTTACCCATGGAATTATTACGACAGTTCATTTCCGAGGATAAATTTTTATGAAAGTTATTCACAAAAGGGTATAATATCCCCTTGGTTTATCCACATTTTAAATTTCTTGAACTGTCAAGGTACATTTTATATATCATTCAAGCTTTGGCAGAAGCCGTATGTTTTTCAATGTCTCATAAAACTCATTTTTATAAGGACAGCTACTGCATAGCTTGAATGTTATATACCTCGCTGAATGCACTATTTTGGCGGCAACCTTCAACAACTTCAGGCGAATGGTATCAACTTGCAGCTTTCTCATTCTTGCCGGAAGTACCAAACGCCTAAACCAGTTAAATATATTATATGCCAATACGGATATCTGCAGCCGGTTTTCATTTATCACCATACTGTAGCTTGGCATGGTGTCCATATCAAATCCTCTTTTGGATTCTTTTATGAAGTTCTCCATCTTGCCACGGTTACAGTAAAAATGAATGATATCCTCAGCTTTCATATACATATTGGTTACAATAAAGGTATGCATATATACAAGCTGGCCTGCCGGTTTTTCTGCCTTTACAACAACTCTTCTCGGATAGGACCAGCTGGATGCTGCATAATGGATTTCACCATATACTACTGCATAGTCAACTTTATTATTAGCAGTAAGTTCGTCAAGCTCCTTATCCAGATATGCAGCCATCTCCTTTAAGATGGCATTTTCCTTCAGCCTGATTGCATAGGATGTACCGTTGCTTTCCAACTGTTCAAACAGCTCAGGTTTTGCAAATCCGCTGTCAGCACGAAGAAAAAGCTTTACATCAGGATAATCCTCCTGATATTCGGTAAGTAAAGGCTGAAGAAATTCGCAGCAATCCGTAGAGGAATATACATTTCCCGGCCTTAAGGCAGCTTTTAGCAGGTCGCCGGTAAGCCCGTCATAACACATTAGTGCATGGTAACCATAATTGGAATAATGATAATTATATCCACTGCCTTCCTGTTTACCGAAGGTATCAAAAAGAGTGGAATCAATATCCAACAAAACCATCTCAGGCCTTTTGATGGAATAAATCCTTTGTCTAAGAAGGTAAAGTATCCAGTCAAGCTGCATCAAAGTAACATCATCCATGCGGTTAAAGAACCGGGACATGGTAGGCTGGGAGGCCAATGCTTGTTTGCCAAGTATATTTGTAAAAACCGGGTCATCAGTCAGCTCATCCGAGTCATCATCAGAAAAGTAACCGGATATCTGCTGGTAAATTTTTTGCAACAGGTTATCAGCATCCGTATGGATACGAATTGTTTTGTCCTTGGTCTGAAAATGTTGCTTAACAAGCGGCTTAAGACCAATTTTGTGAATGAATTCATTAAGTAACAGCAAACCTGCATCGGAAGATAAATCGCCGCCGTGAAAATTTATTTTAAATTTACTATTGCTTTCTAAGTGAAGTGCATTTAAACTAGACATAAGGGTTTCTCCTTTGCTGATTTGTATGTTTGGTAAACTTCATTTTAGCAAAGCTGAGACCCTTTTTCTATAGTTCAGTTTCACTTTTTAAGTGAAAGCAATAAGAAGATAAAAACATAGTAATTATGCAGTGCCAGGCACTGTTGTATATGTTACGATGAATAATTCAGGTTAATAAAGAAATACAGAGTCAAATTCTTAAAACACTTAAAAATTATACCAAATGGGCAGGATACCTAAACGATAACGGAGATCATATTATTGACCTTAAAAGTCCGTCGCCCGGCCCACATTTTTCTACCAATATGTTATTGGGGAACAGGATAGGATTTGCCCATCCTTTGCAGACTACACCAAAATCAGTAATTGACCGGTTTGGGGGCGGCAGTTTCAGAGCCCATGCCGCTACTCAGGTTTTGGCTACCAGATGGGACATGCTGCCTGAGGAGAACGGCTTTCCTGCCAACCGCCAATTCTATCTCATTGAAAACGGCAGGCAAATATTTTATTCGGCCAATGCCACCGAAAAAAATATTAAATCTGCAACTTGCAGGCATTCAAGCAATTATACGGAAATCGAATACATTACTGAATGCGGTTTACAAATAAAAAGAAGAATTTTTATACTGCCTCAGTATGAAGGACTTCCTATAGCAACGGAAGTACAGCGTATTACCATAGCAAATAAAAGCAAAAGTAAAAGAGATATAAAAATTGTTATGACCGGTATGCTGGGTTCGCCTAAACCCGAGGCCTTCATGGAAGATGTAGTGTATTCGGCAATTATAATGGAAGCCGGAATGATTCGTGACGAAAACGGTAATCTTCTTGCTTACATACCCCATTATTATCCTGAATTTTGCCGAAAAGACATCAGGTTTATGACGGGTATGTTTTATCAAAAAGATCAAAAGTATTTAACAGAGGAAATCGGAACACATTACGGCGATTTTATAGGAAACGGAAATTTAAACTACCCTCAGGGCTTAACCAAATTGTCCAATAAACTTAGTACCAAGGGGCCGGCATTTGTAGCCCTTGGAAAAGCATTTTCATTGGATGTTGGGGAAGAAGTAACAGCAGACCAGTACGTTGGGCTTATCTCATCGCTTGATAAAGAAGTACCCGATGAAAAAGTTTTCTCTGAAATACATTCCCTTCATAGTAAGTTTCAAACTAAAGAAGCATTGGATAAGGCTTTTGAAGACCAGCTTTCATGGTATTTAAAATACAAGTCATATCTGACAGTCCGTTCAGATAAGGAATATTTTGATGAGTACATAAACAATAACCTGCCTTTTCAAGTTTTGTACCAGACCTTTGTTTCAAGGTCCTTTGACCTGACTCAAAAAGGATACAGGGAAACAGGTTTTAGAGAAATTCAGGATATATATGCTTCGATGTACTATTTCTTCTCCATGGGTCAGCATACTTTTGTCAAGGAGCTTTTGGCACAATGGATTGAAAAAGTATTGGAACCGGGCTACTGCTATCACAATTTTTTCTGGGTCGGAAAAGAAGCCGGAAAATGGTCTGATGATGGCTTGTGGCTGGTGCAGGCGGTTTACAGATATGTAGAGTATACCGGGGACATTGACTTTTTGAAAGAAGAATATAATATACCTGAATCTGGCGGTAAAAAGCGAAGCGTATATGACACTCTTAAAGCGATTATTAATTATTCGGGAAAGGTATCAACAGGCAGACATGGCCTTCCTTTGATAGACTTTGCCGACTGGAACGATTGTTTAAAGGTTGATCCTGATTATTTGAGCGGAAAGGATAAGGAAAACCTTACAGGGCCTTTTGACAAATATTCGGAAAGTGTCATGAACGGTTTTCTTTTAAAACTGGCTTTGTTGCATATGAGAGACCTAACCAGTATGCTTTCCGATTATGAGTATGAGGAAGAGTTAATAAAGCTGACAGAAAATTTAAGCCATTCACTTCAGACCCATGCATGGAAAGAGGACTTTTTTGCCCGGGTATTGTTTAATCGTTTTGGGGATGAAATCACATATCTGGGTGCAGGAAAAGACGGTTTTTCCAGCGATCCTGATATAGACGGAACATATTTTTTAAATTCATTCAGCTGGTCTGTCTTATCCGATGAGGCTACTGAAGATCAAATCGCAGTAATGGTAGACAGAATTGAAAAATATTTGAAAAAGGAAAACGGATTTGCCCTAATGAGCCCTACCGATTTATCAAAAGTTTCTAAAGTTACGGCAACAGGAGAGTATTTTCCGGGAGACCGGGAAAACGGAGGGATATTTAAGCATGCCACAATGATGGCTGCGGCTGCCATGGTTAAGGCTGCCAAAGAAGTTAAATGCCGTAATCTGGCTGAGAAACTTAGTGATCTTGCTTATTGGATGGTTGAAAAGGTTTTGCCGTACAATACCTTTAAAAACCCGTATTTGTACTGCGGCAACCCCAGATGGTGTACCCAGTATATCAACAGCAACACCGGCGAACACGTGGGGCCTACCTTAAGCGGCACATCCACATGGCTGGCTCTCACCCTGTTTGAAATGCTGGGAATTAAATATCAGGGGAATAAATTAATCCTTAACCCTTTGCCTGCAAAAAATGAGGAGCAGGTTGAATATACCTTGCGTTATCTTGACAGCTTTTACTCGATTACCGTAAAGAAACCCAAAGGATTATGCAGGGTTAAAGACTTTAAGTACAGCTTATCTTTAGATAATGAAATTCTGAAGGATAATATTATTTGCCTGGTAAATGACAAAAAACATCATAAAGTTAATATGATTTTCTTCTAGTTAAAACAGCCATAGATAACTCCTATACTTTGTTTATCTATGGCTTGTATTTGTTGCAGGAATTTAGTAGGCTAATAATCAGAGATGGGTTTATTATAGGAGGAGGGGGTTTATGTTTAACGTTCAGATAGTAGATGATGAACCTATAGTAAGAATGGGCCTAAAAAAATTGATTCCCTGGGAAAAATACGGTTTTAAGGTGGTTTGTGAGGCGCAAAACGGAATCGAGGCATTAAAACAACTTGAGAATAATAAAATTGATTTGACTGTTACCGATATTGAAATGCCTATCATGAACGGCATTGAATTTATAAAAAAAGTAAATGAAAAGAAATATAAGCCCCATATAGTCATTTTAACTGCTTATGAAGAGTTCGAATATGCAAAAACGGCAATAGATTACGGGGTAATGGGGTATATCATAAAGCCGATTATAGAAAGCCAAATATGCGAAATGCTTGAGCAAATCAGAGAGAAGCTTACAATTACCGTAAACAGGGATTTTGACAGTGAATTGGACAGAAAACTGATAGAAGCGGTAATAAAAAATGATGATGCGGCATTTCAGATTATGGAAGAGATAATTGAAGAAGAAAAGAAATATGGGGAGAAAGATATCAGCGGAACATGTTATCGCTTTTTTTATATACTTGAAAGTATTATAGATAAAGTAAATAAGAAGTTCAGTAATTTAAACAAGATAGAAAAGCTGAATGTCTACTTTAATTTAAAGAAGGAGAGGTATATTACAAAAGAAGACATACTCCTTGAATTTAAACAGGAAATAACAAGAATTTTTAAGCTTTTGCAAAAAAACTATCTTATTTATGATAACAATATTATAAGGCTTGCCTGCAACTATGTAATTGAACATATAGACGAAAAAATTGGTCTGGCGGAAGTAAGTGATGCTTTGGGAATAAGCAAGAACTATTTATGCAGTTTATTTAAGCAGGAAACAGGGGAGAATTTTTTGAATTATGTAACAAGGATGAAAATGGAACGGGCAAAGTACCTGCTTAAGGAAAAGGATATGAAAATCTATGAGGTCAGTAACTTCCTTGGGTATTCCGATACTGCATATTTTGCCAAATTATTCAGGAAATACTGTAATATGACGCCATACGAATATAAGAAATCCGAGTGTGAGTATTATGAAATGGTTGAATAAAATTTTTAAACGAAAGCATATTAATGCCACTATAACCAATGTATTAATAGGCAGCTATATCCGCGTCATGATAATATCTTTTATACTTGGGATTTTTTTGTTTATCGGTATAACGGGAAAAGAACTTAAATTTAGGAGAGCCCAAAACAGCGAACAGATTCTAAGAATAATAACATATATAATAAATACCAGGTTAGATGACATAAAAAAGTTTTGTGATGAGCTAATCATTGACGACGAATTTCATGAAATATTCACAAGGAAAGAAGACATCAGAAACAATTTGCTTGGCGGATATTTGATGAAACGGATGGCTGAGCAGGATGATATATCTTCAATTCATATTGTCTTAGAAGATTCTGTGGTGTCTGAATATAAGTACCCCGTTTATAATGTCGATCAATCGAAAATGGCAGAAACTTTTAATTTGAAAGACAACATAATAAAAAGAGGCGGGTCATACTGGGAGATAGGGACAGATAACGGAATAAGCGATGAAAATTCCTTTTATTTTGTTGTAAATATTAAATCCAAAACCAGTATGGAGCATCTGGGATATTTGATTATTTTTATGGACATTAATCAGTTGATACCTGACATAAACCAATATTTGCAAAAGGATACAGAAATCTATATACAAAGTGCTGCCGGCGAAATTTTAACTTTTCCTCAGGATATTGAAGATGATACAGTCGAAGATGTTATAAGAGTTATAAACGATAAGGACAGCAGGTTGCCGGACAAGTTTAGGATAAAGGAAATGGCAAATATACAGGGAGTTATTGCGGCCCTATCCAGACAGTCAATATTCAGCCCTAATATTGAGTTTGCCATTATATTTATGCTTATCATAATTATTGAATTTACGATTATTGCGTCCCTTGTTCTTAATAAAAGAGTGATCGGCCCCCTTGAAGAAATTGCGTTAAGGGCAAAAGAAATAGCCGTTAAGGGAAATCTGGACATTCAATTCCCCAATGAAAAATATTATACGGAGGCGGACGATATATCAAATGCTCTCAATGAAATGATGACGCAGATCAGAGGATTGCTTGAAGATGTTAAAAA
Organism: Herbinix hemicellulosilytica; assembly: GCF_002904165.1. GTDB lineage: Bacteria > Bacillota > Clostridia > Lachnospirales > Lachnospiraceae > Mobilitalea > Mobilitalea hemicellulosilytica. The sequence continues at coordinate 104,696 of NZ_CVTD020000008.1, forward strand.
CAAGGAGAAAATGCAAAGGCAGCTGGAACTGTCAGTAATAAATCATCAGATCAAGCCCCATTTTTTATACAATACTCTTAACGCTGCAAGCATATTGATAAGTGTGGAAGAAAAGGAAACCGCAAATCAGCTTATTCAAACATTGGCCAGTTATTACCGGGCCTGCTTAAACAGGGGAAATGATATTATAACACTGGAAAATGAGCTTAATATTGTTCGGGATTACATAAAAATTGTATTAATCAGAAATCCCAATATTTTAGAATTTAAATGTGATATAGATGATGGACTAATAAACTTACAAATACCCAAAATGACCCTGCAGACCCTTGTAGAAAACAGTATTAAATATGGAATTAAAGAAATGGGACAACCCATTAAAATATCAATTACAGCAAGGAAAAGAGAAGAATATGCAGAAATTATAGTCGAAGATGACGGAGTAGGAATGAGCAAAGATACAATAGACAGGGTTATGAGAGGTGAACAATTGGAAACTAAATCAGGGTTTGGGCTTAGGTCTGTATTAAACAGGCTGGCTCTATTATACGATACCAAAGATATAAAGAATTTAATGGAAATTCAGTCAGAACCCAATTGCTACACAAGAATTATACTTAGGATGTACTGATAAAATATTAATTTACATATAGGAATATTATCCCCCTAAATCGTAATTTTACGTGGTTATAGGAAATTTGCATTTATTTTATAATTAATTCATCAAAAATAAGGGGGATTGATTATGAAAAAATTATTGGCATTTGTCCTGATATCTGTTTTGGTATTAGGTACTTTTGCTGCTTGCTCCAAAAAAGAGGAGACTACAGACGTGGGGCAAAGCGATGTAAAAAATGAAACTACACAAAACGAAAACAAACAAGATAATGAGAAAAAAAGCAATGACTCAGATAAGCAGGCCGGTGGCGAAGTAACAACTGTTACCATGTGGATTATGCCTAACAGCGGCGCACCGGAAGAAGATTTGAGAGCAACATTAGAGCCGTTCTTAGCCGAAAATCCTGATATCCAGGTTGAGATTACGGTTCTTGACTGGGGTTCTGCATGGACAAAAATAACAACAGCAGCAACCAGTGGAGAAGGACCTGATATTACACAATTGGGAACCACTCAAGTGGCAGCCGTAGCAGCCATGGGAGCCCTGGAAGATTTAACAGGTATTTATGATCGTTTCGGTGGAGAAGAAGCATTTGTTGAAGCTACACTTCCCACAACCCAGATTTTAGGCATGGGTGAAGAAAGATACGCAGCACCTTGGTTTATTGATACCAGAGCATTATTCTACAGAAAAGACTATTGTGAAATGGCCGGAGTTAATCCTGAAACCGATTTTGAAACTTGGGATTCTTTTGTACAGGCACTGGAAAAATTAAAAGGTCTTGTTGTAGACGGTAAGGAAATTGCTCCGCTTATAATGCCCGGTAAGAATGACTGGAACGTTATACATAACTATGCACCTTGGATTTGGGGCGCAGGCGGTGACTTTATAGCTGATGATTTAAAGACCAGTATTATAAACTCTCCTGAAGCTTTTGAAGGTGTAAAATTCTACTCTGAGTTGGCTATTAAAGGGCTTCTTAGTATGCCTCACCTGGAGAAGAATTCTGCAGAAGTTGAAGCAATCTTTAACTCCGGTGATGCTGCAATAATTTTCTCAGGTGCTTATCACATCAATACTTTAAGAAGAGAAGTTCCTGAAGTAGCAGAAAAGATCGGAACAGCACCTTTCCCTGCCGGTCCTAAAGGTAGATATGTATTCTTCGGCGGCAGCGATTTATGTGTATTTAAAACATCAAAGAATAAAGAAGCCGCATATCGGATTTTGGAATATTTGATGACACCCGATGCACAGATTACATATCAGAGATACTGCGGAAATCTTCCGACTGTTAAGGCGGCTTATGAAACAGAGTTTGTAACAGAAGAACCGTTAAGAGTAGCATTTAAAGAGCAGCTCCAGTACGGTAAGGCTTATCCGTCAGTTGCAGGATGGGGTCCTTCAGAGACAGTTCTGCAAAAAGGTCTCAGTAATGTTTGGGATAATATCATGGGCGTATATGGTGAATATGATCCGAACAGAACAAAAGAATTCCTGGATCAGACGGCAAGCGAGTGTACGGTTATTTACAGTCAGCAATAATAAGTTTTAATTGTTTAAATTAGAATAACCGCTGCAATGATTATATTTATTGCAGCGGATTATTTATAAGAGGTGTATGTATGCAGCACAGAAAAAGAAGGAAAATTTATAAACCCGAACTAATAAAAAAAGAGGGGCTGTTTACTAAAATAAAAAAGAATAAGCTTGCTTACCTGTTAATAACACCGGCAATAATCGGAATGATTTTTATACATCTTGTACCTATAGTATCGGGTATATTAATGTCATTTTTAAAATTAAACCAATTCACTTTAAAACAGTTTTTAAAAGCTCCCTTTATAGGTTTAGACAATTATAAAGCTGTTTTATTTGACCCTACCAGTACTATCAGATCGGGATTTTTGGATGCATTAAGAAATACGGCAATATTCGGAGTTATATGTAGTGTATCTGTTATTTGCATTTCTCTCCTTCTTGCTATTTTATTAAACAGAAATTTCAAACTAAGAGGCCTTGCTAGAACCCTTCTTATGACACCTTGGGTAGTCCCTTCCTTTGTTGTAGGTATGTTATGGGGGTTCATGTGGCAAAACGACGGAATCATTAACAGAGTCTTGGTTGATATTTTACATATATTGCCCAAAAAGCCTTTCTGGCTTACAGGACCAATGGTTTTGGTCGCTATTATAATCCCTACCATATGGAGACAGGTTCCTTTTGTAATGTTAATGTTTTTGGCAGGGCTTCAGCAGATTCCGGATGAATACTATGAAGCCGCCAAAATAGACGGAGCCAACGCCTGGCAAAGATTTAGGCATGTAACCTTGCCTATGCTTAGGTCGGTTTTATCCATCCAGATACTAAACGGTATCATTAACTATGTATATTCCTTTAATATTGTGGCAATGATGTTTGGCCACGGTGCAGGTTTCCCCGGCAAATACGGAGATTTGTTAATGACCAATATAAACAGAAACTCTTTCCAGATATGGCAATTTGGAACAGGAGCCGCAGCTACGGTTATTGTTATGTTGTGTGTCATGCTGCTGGTTGCTGTATGGTATAAAGTATTCCAGGATGATTTGGTGGTGAAAGATAATTAATGAGAAAAACCGGAATCAATTATAAAAAACGGAAAAAAATCTACAATATATTGGCAAATACAATACTTTTCCTTTTTGTGTTTTTTGCAATAGCTCCGATTTTATGGATGGTTGCAACATCCCTAATGACTCAGAATGAGATAGTAACGGGTAAGTATACCGTTCCTTCCCATTTCGAAAATTACATAGAGATGTGGCAAAACATAAACTTTTTTCAGTATTTTAAAAACAGCGTAATAATATGTGCATCTACTACAGCGGTTGCTTTAATTATTGCAACTTTAGCTGGATATGCGGTAGCCCGCTATAAATTCCCGGGTTCAAACTTATTTGGCGCAACCGTACTGGCAACACAGATGGTTCCCGGAATTATGTTTTTGCTGCCCCTGTATCTGATGTTTATAAAGATACAGGAAACCTTAGGAATCCGGCTTATAAATACCTATCCGGGAATTATTATTGTATATTCGGCATTCTTTATTCCTTTCAGTATATGGATCTTAAGAGGATTTTTTGCCAGCATACCGGTGGAACTTGAAGAAGCCGCAATTATTGACGGGTGCAGCCGGATAGGCGCTTTTGTAAGAGTGGTTTTGCCTTTGGCAAGGGTAGGCATTATTGCTACCGGAATTTACATTTTCCTCATGGCTTGGGATGAACTTTTATTTGCCTGGGCATTAACTACATCAACCGATGTGGCAACAATTCCGGTCGGTATCCGCTTGTATGTAGGAAACTACCAAAACAGATATGATTTGCTTATGGCAGCAGGATGTGTGACTACCCTGCCTGTTCTGATTATATTCTTCGGACTGCAAAAGCACTTTATTACAGGTATGACCGCAGGTGCGGTAAAGGGATAATAAGTTCGTGACAAAGGGGATGACGCATAATTTTATCGGGGATATAGATATAACCTTAAGTTGTATCTATATCCCTTTCGTTTAATTATGCGTCCCCTTTGTTTTTATGGGATCTTTTGCAATAGTTGGGGTGGGATTCTTTGAATCCCGCCTTATTTGTTGTATTTAATTAATTCAAATATCATTTTGGCAGACCAATCAAACTCGCTTTGCCTTGAACATTTTTATTTAACATTGAAAAATTATTGTGCTAAATCTTAAAAATTTTTTACCGGACGATAATTTTTTTTAAATAGTATTTGTAATATTTAGTCAGATGATATAATTTTATTTTTTTTGCGGCCACTTATTTGTGCATAATCTTGATTGGCAGAAAATGAATGTGCTATAATCTTATTGTTCGGATTCCATATCTGAAAGGTGGTCATTAAGTTTGAAAAGCAGACAATTAACAATTCTTTTGATTTGCTTGGGAGTAATCCTGTTTATTTTTATAATAAAAATATATTCCAATTTTATCTGGAGAGACGTTGACGTTGATAAGAAATCTGAAGAGGTAATCCGTGTCTGGACCATCCATGGAGATACCGAAGATGTTTTAAAACAAATTGCAAAAAAATATGAAGAAATTTATCCGAACATAAAATTTGAAATAACTGTTTATAAGAATGAGGTTTATCAAACTGCTATAAACAATGCCTTAATGACCGACAGCCTTCCGGATATGTTTTTTTGGTGGGGGTTTAGCAAATTAAAAAGGCTTGTTGATGCCGGCATGATATATGATTTAACAGAGGCGCTCAAAAAAAAGCAGATAGACCAGGAAATCATAGAAGGCGGTATGGATGCATTTACGTTTGATAGTAAAACGTATGCTTTGCCGCTTTTTGGCTGGACAGCCGTTTTGTTTTGCAACCGGGAAATTTTTGAGAGGAATAATTTAAAATACCCGAAAGATTATAACCAATTCCTTGAAACTATAAAGGCTTTACAGGAAAAAAACGAAGTGCCCATGATACTTGGAGCCAAGGAGCCCTGGTTGTCTTCGCTTTATTATATGAGTTTAGTTCAGGGAGAAGATTCCGGAAGGAATATTTTTGATGCTGTCAGAGACTATAATTTATTCCGGACATCTCAATTCAAAGAAGCTGCCGTCAAATTAAGTGATTTGGTCTTTATGAAAGCATGGCAAAACAATTATCTTGAAAGCGATGCTTATTATGCAGCATATTCATTTGCACAGGGTAACGGTGCAATGCTGTATTACGGGAGCTGGGCAACCGCATTGCTGGAGGGCGAATTATCAAATATCCAGGGGAAAGTGGATGTAATTCCCTTTCCAAACGATAATGAAGCTGAAGGCATAGGAGGCTTTGTAGATACATTTGTGATTAATAAAGAGGGTGTAATACCGAAATATGATTTTTTGGTAGATATGTATATAATGCCCCCCATTGTCAAGACAATTTTTCAGCTTTTCTAAGTTAGATTCTCCTTTCTTTAAATTTCTATATTTTACATTTATTTACTATGTCTGAGGATGTCAAGGGCGAGCGTAAGCGAGTTCATCTTGACCCTTGACATCCAATACACATACATCATTTTTCTTTCCGGTCTGTCATGACAGACCGGCTGCCTTCCGGCGAGGACGGGGTTTGGGGCAGAGCCCCAAGGTTTTATACGACTGCCTGAAACTGTTTGTAAACCCCGAAATAATACTCTGCTGGCGTTTTGTAGTCTAACGACTGATGAGGTCTCCGGTTGTTATAATATTCAACATAATCCCTGGTAATCTGCCGGAGTTGGTGCCCTGTTTCGCAATCCTCAAGATAAAGCTTTTCCCACTTGTAAGATCGAAAGAAGCGCTCTATCCTTTGGTTATCCAGTGCTCTTCCTTTCCCATCCATTGAAATTTTTATATTGTTACTTTTTAGTAAGTTTATGTAATCATCACTGGTAAACTGTGAACCTTGGTCACTGTTCATAATTTCAGGTTTCCCGTACCGTTTGATCGCCTTTTTTATTGCCTCTAATACAAATGTCCTTTCCAAAGTATTTGATAACTCAAATCCAACAATATACCGGGAATACCAGTCTATAATGGCTACCATGTACATAAAACCACGTTTCATCCGGCAGTATGTTATGTCTATAGACCATACCTGGTTTGGATGATCAATATTCAAGCCTCTCAGCAAATACGGATACAAATACTTGCCATGCAGACGTTTGCTAAGATTAGGTCCAGGACAGAAACCATGGATCCCCATTTCCCTCATGTAACGCCGGGTTCGCTTTCGATTGATATGAATGTGATAATCCCGGTTCAGGATATTCGTCATCCTGCGGTAGCCATACTCCGGATGAGCCGTGTAAATCTCATCAATAATACGCTTAATCAGGTATTCCTCATCATTTACTGGAACCGGCTTGTAGTAAAGGCTTGTACGGTTAATTCCCAACAGTTCGGCTTGCTTTGTGATGCTCAGTTTCTTTTCTTCTCTGTCAATCATCTTCATGCGGTCTTCACGGGACTTAGAGTCGGCCAGATTTTTTTTTAAGCCAGGCAACCTCATATGAAAGTTGTCCAATTTGCTTAAACAGTTCGTCCTTCTCCTTTTCATACGACTGTTTGACCTTCTCTACTTCATCAGTTTCCTTGCTGAAAACTCTGCCTGCATTGCTTATGAATTCTGCCTTCCAGCGACTTAGCTGGTTCGGATGTATTTCATATTCGGCAGCAATCTCATTCAGCGTTCTTTCTTCCCTTAAGACCTCAATCACTATTTTTGCTTTTTCTTCCGGTGTAAAATTTCTTCTCTTTTCCATAGTTCCATTCTAACTTATTTTGGCCGTTTTGTCTGTCTTAATTTCTGGTATCATTATAGTACATCGATATTATGCGTGAAATATCGGATAATATTATAAATGAAATCGGAGGAGGCATACCCGTATATAAGGATCAAAAAATTGATGCAGAACGGTTCCCTTTGCTTTATGATTGCTGGAAAATAAGTAATGACAGAATTTTATATCCAGCTTATGATCAGATTATGTCGGAGGAGCTTTCGGCACAATACTACTATTTACTTAATGAACTGATGGCAGGGGAAATTAACCAGGATGAATTTATAGAAGGTTTAGTTGCTCAATAATTTGACAAACATAACTCTGTTGCTTTGGATACTGGTGAAAGTCAGCCCATCCGTGCAATAGAGTTTTTATTATGCTCTTAATGATAATTTTGTCCATGAATTTCATAATTCTGTATACTTCAATGTTTTCTTATGTATAGATACAATAATCAGTGATAAATTTATTATATTGCTGTGACAAAATATTAATAAAAAGGTAGGAGGGAAAGGAATGGTTAAATTTTTGAAAAAAGCAGGAATAATCTTTATGGCTGCGATTATCTTGACCGGGTGCGGAAAAAAGGACATAAAAGTAGATAATCAGAAAGAAGACAGTGAAATGGAACAGGCGGAAAATATTCAAAACAGTGAGGAAAAGTTGACCGAAGAAAACCTTGCAGATCAGGAGAATCCGGCTGCCGATAATGAAGAAATTATCGATAATAATGAATTGGAGGAAAAAGACATGAATACAGAAGGTAAGTCCAATGTACTGGAAGTTGATTTACAGGAGCATGATCCCAAATTGTTTGAAATAGCAAACGGTTGGTCAAACGGTCAAATGTTTGACTGTACCTGGAGAGAGGCCAATATTACTTTTGAAAACGGTATTATGAAATTAAGAATAGACGATGACGGAGAAAATGCAAGTCCGAAATGGTCCGGTGCAGAGTACAGGTCAAGAAATTTTTATCATTATGGATTATTTGAAGTCAGAATGAAACCTATTAAGAATGACGGGGTAGTGTCATCTTTCTTTATCTATACCGGTCCCAGCGATAATAATCCCTGGGATGAAATAGACATTGAGTTCCTCGGAAAAGACACAACCAAGATTCAGTTTAATTATTTTACCAACGGACAGGGAAATCATGAATTTGTCTATGATTTAGGCTTTGATGCGTCCGAGGAGTTCCATACATACGCATTTGAGTGGTTGCCGGATTCAATTACATGGTATGTGGACGGACAGCCGGTACATACCGCAACGGAAAATATTCCTGTCACTCCCGGTAAGGTTATGATGAATGTATGGCCGGGTATCGGTGTTGATGAATGGTTAAATCCTTTTGACGGCAACGTGCCTCTTACTGCAGAGTATGACTGGTTCCGTATAACTCAGTATGATCTTAGCGACAACTGATTCTAAATAAATTGATAGGGTAAAAACTTTTATAATTAGGATTATTAATTATTTGCTCAGTACCGTTTAAAGTAAAATAAATCATCATTATCATAATAATAGCTTATTTATCTGTTTTATATTTAAACCAAGCAATTCTCATAAATCAATATACGTGTAGGAATAACCGTTAATGTATATTACTTAAAAAGGATGATTATTTGCATGAAGAAATACAGATTTTTGGATGAATACGGGACTTTTTATCTGGACAATCCGGAAAGTACAAATATTTTGTACTTTCCGCTTGCCAATGAAAGCGGTGTAATGAGTTGTGTAACCCCTTATCTAGGCGGGGATTCAAAGATCGGACAGGATTATTTCTGGCTGGAGCCTGTCAGCATTGAAAACCTGCATAATAACAGAAGTACAAGAAATTTTTGGGTTAATATTGAGGGATATGGCCCCTGGTCTGCCACAGGGGTATCTGCAAGGCAGCAGCTTAAGGTTTTCAGTAAGGATAAGGAAGAAACTGTGCTTGAAGCAGGTATCTTGTGGCATAGGATGACAAGGTATAATAAAGATGTAAAAATTAAAGCGACAGTAACATCCTTTGTTCCATGCAGCAAAGATACCGTAGAGCTAATGGAAGTTGTAATCTCAAATCTTGGTTCGGGTGATTTGAAGTTTACCGCAACGGCAGCAGTTCCCATCTATGGAAGGTCGGCGGATAATATCAGGGATCACAGGCATGTTACTTCTTTACTTCACAGGATAAAAACAGTTGATAACGGGGTTATAGTAAATCCCACCCTTAAATTTGACGAAAGAGGCCATCGAAAGAATGAGGTCTTATATGGCTTTTTTGGTAGTGCCGATGGGGTTAATATAACTGGCTTTTATCCTACTGTGGCTGAGTTTATAGGTGACGGCGGAAATTTTGAACATCCAGAAGCAATCTTAACGGATCATGTTAAGCCTGTTCCTTCCGGATATGCAGTTAACGGATACGAAGCCATGGGCGGAATCCGGTTTGAAGAAATATGTCTTAAGCCCGGTGAAGAAAAGGCCTTTTATCTCGTATTAGGTTACGGCAACGATGAAAAGGAATTAATTTATACGGCAGAAAAATATCTTTCAAAAGCAGGATTTCATAAGGCTTTGGGGGAATCAAAAGAGTATTGGAAGTCCAGAGTAAATATAAAGTTTGAAACAGGAAATAAGGAATTTGACAACTGGATGTATTGGGTAACATTTCAACCCATACTAAGAAGGATATACGGATGTTCTTTCCTACCCCATCATGATTACGGCAAAGGCGGAAGGGGATGGAGAGACTTATGGCAGGACTGCCTTGCCCTGCTTATTATGAATCCGGCAGGCGTAAGGGAAATGATTTTAAATAATTTCGGGGGAGTAAGGATAGACGGAACCAATGCCACTATTATCGGTACCAAACCCGGTGAGTTTATAGCCGACAGGAATAATATAACCAGGGTTTGGATGGACCATGGTGTATGGCCTTTAATTACGACTAAATTATATATTGAGCAAACAGGCGATATTGAGATACTGCTGGAAGAAAAAGAGTATTTTAAAGACGCACAAATATACAGAAGTGATAAGAAAGACTTAGACTGGGACCCTGAGCAAGGAAGTTTGCTTCGGACCAAAGACGGTGAGGTATATAAAGGGAGTATATTGGAACATATATTGCTGCAGAATTTGACTGCATTTTATGACGTGGGTGAACATAACCATATAAGGCTTCGGGGAGCTGATTGGAACGATGCTTTGGATATGGCTAAAGAAAGAGGAGAAAGCGTAGCTTTTACCGCATTATATGCCGGCAACTTATCGGACCTGGCGGATTTAATAGATTATTTGACTGAAAAAACAGATATAAAAGCTGTTAATATTGCCAAAGAAATAGAAATGCTTTTAAACTTTGATCCGGAGCATTATGATGACGTTAATAAGAAAAAAGAAGTGTTAAATGCTTACAATCAGCAGTGCCAAAGCTATATCAGCGGAGAAAAAAAGGCAGTTGACTGCAGGGAACTGTCGGATGCACTTCGAAGAATGAGTGAATGGATAAAAACTCATATCAGAAAAAAAGAGTGGATTACAAATTCGGACGGTTACTCATGGTTTAACGGATATTATGACAATAACGGAAGGCAGGTAGAGGGCGATGCACCGTCCGGTGTGCGTTTGATGCTTACAGGCCAGGTGTTTACCGTAATGTCAGGGACCGCAACCGATGAGCAAATCCATAAGATTATCGAAGCTGTGGATAAATATCTTTATGATGAAAAGGTCGGTGGATATCGTTTAAATACCGATTTTAAAGAACTTAAAACCGATCTTGGAAGGATGTTTGGATTTGCTTACGGGCATAAGGAAAACGGGGCTGTATTTTCCCATATGGCCGTAATGTACGCTTACGCCCTGTATAAAAGGAATTTTGTCAGAGCAGGTTTTAAAGCTATCGAAAGCCTCTTTAGGCACCTTAGTAATTTTGAAAAAAGCAAGGCTTATCCTGGAATAACCGAATATATCAATGATAAAGGCGAAGGTATGTATCATTATCTTACCGGATCTGCCAGTTGGTTGCTTTTGACCGTACTTACCCAGATGTACGGTATAAAAGGAAGTTACGGAAATCTTATGTTGGGACCGAAACTTCTTAAGGAGCAGTTTGACGATGAGAAAAAAGCAAGTGTAAGTTTTACTTTTAGCAATAAAAAGTTCAAGGTTACTTATTATAACAAAAATAACAAAGAGTACGGGGATTATAAAATATCAGAAATCGCTTTGGACGGGAAAAATTTGAGCGGTTTAATACAAATAGATAAAGATTTAATTGAACGCTTAGATTCGGAAAAAGTACATCATATTGAGGTTTGGTTAATTTAATGGTGTCAGGCACTGTTAACATTTTGTGAACAATTTTGTTCAAATTTTGTTAACAGTGCCTGACACCATTAAAAAATCAATCCGGCTGCAAAGACCGTACAGATTGCCCCCAGGGCAACTACCGTCAAACTTTTTCCCCTGTATGCAAGTATAATTGCTGCGACGGTACCGCATATGGCTGTGGTCATGTCTCCTGTGGAATATAGTATGTCCGGAAATGTTAAGGCACCCAATACGGCAAAAGGCACATACTTAAGGAAGGATTTTATATATTTTGACTTTATCTCTTTTCGGAATATAACAATCGGAAGTACTCTTGGAATATATGTTACGACTGCCATAAGTATAACCGCGATAAATGCATATTTTATATTCATGATTACGGCTCCTTTTCTTGTACTGGTTATATATTTTCTTCAACAGGAAACAGTAAAGCGCCGATTCCGGCACCGATAATTGTTGCAATTATTATCCTGAATCCAGAGGAAATAAAATTAAATAGCGGGATATATTTCAGTATACATACAACGACAACGGATATAGCAATTATTATGATGACCGGTTTTGATTTTCTGGCTGCCGGAAGTATTATAGCTATAAACATTCCGTATAAGGCTATTCCCATGGCACTGCTTAAGCTTTCCGGAAGGGTTGAACAGATTACGGCGCCCAGGGCGGTTCCGGAAGTCCAACCAAGTACCGGGCCCAAAATAAGGCCTGTGAGATAAGGAAATGTGAGAGTTCCTTGCTCCATGGAAGCGACAGTAAAAATTTCATCTGTAACGCCATAGCCAATCAAAAGCCGTTTTGGCAGATTCATTTTCTGATCCAGCCGTTGCGTCATAGATAAAGACATAAGTAAATAACGGATATTAATAATAAATGTTGTAAGGGTAATTTCCAGAAAACCTGCACCGTTTATTATTAAGTTTGTCCCCGCAAATTGTCCTGCGGAAGTCAGATTTGACAATGATATGAAAACAGCCATCCAAACGGGTATTCCACCGGAGACGGCCATAAGACCGAAAGTAAATGAAACAGGGACATATCCTAAAGCAATAGGCAGCCCTCTCTTTAATCCGTATGTAAAATCCTTTCGCCATTTGCTATTCATAACTAAAACTCCGTTCGGCTATATAATCGGAATGCTGTTGACATATATAACATGCTGCAAAAGACAGTCTTAGATATTTAGGTGACATACATTATCCAAATAACTTAAGAAACAGGGAAAATGACGGATATCAGACAAATTATACAGGCTTTAACCGCAGTTAATTTTTATTTTGGTGCCAAAATTTGCGAAGAGCCGGCAAGGCAAATGCAAATAAGCAAAAGCATGCAAATAAAGCGGCAGCCAATATAATCAAAGTTTTTACAGTTACTTCTTTACCGGTAGAATAATTTAATAACCAGTATACGGCAGAAGCAAAAACAGAAAGGAAAAGGTATTTTATAACACTTTTTAACTTATCCATTACGGCAGTCCTCCATTGCATTCTGAGTTTTAAGGGAAATTATATGTAAATTATAGTTATTCATATATGAAAAGTCAAATTTTAAGAATATACAGTAACTCTTAATAACAGCACATGGATATCAAGTGCTGGGAAAGCCGGTATAGACTGCAAAAGGAAGACTAATTGAAAAATTAAGATCTTTTGGATAAAATAGATTTAGCAGTATATAAATATCAAATTTAATCTGAATTAACGAGTAAGGAGGCATGGGATATGACAAATAAAAACAGGACATATATAGCAATAGACCTTAAGTCATTTTATGCCTCCGTGGAGTGTGTTGAACGCGGGCTTGACCCTATGACTACAAATTTGGTAGTAGCCGATGCAAGCAGGACAGAAAAAACCATATGCCTTGCGGTATCGCCTTCGTTAAAAGCATACGGAATACCCGGAAGGCCAAGGTTATTTGAGGTTGTGGCAAAGGTACGGGAAGCCAATGCAAGGCGCCTTCTTAATGCTCCCGACCGTAAATTTACCGGCTCTTCGTATGATGCCCTTGAACTGAAAGAAAATCCCCAGCTTGCAATTGATTATATAACAGCCGTTCCTCGAATGGCTTATTATATGGAATACAGTACCCGAATATACCAGGTCTATCTGAAATATATAGCACCTGAGGATATACATGTTTATTCCATAGACGAAGTTTTTATGGATGTTACTGACTATCTGAAAACATACAATATGTCAGCCAGGGAACTGACAAAGAAAATAATTTTGGATGTACGTGAAAGTACCGGTATTACTGCAACTGCAGGTATAGGTACGAATTTGTACTTGTGTAAAGTGGCACTGGATATAATGGCAAAAAAAATTCCCGAAGACAAAGACGGGGTCCGTATTGCGGAATTGGATGAGATGTCATACAGAAAAAAGTTGTGGACCCATAGGCCTTTGACTGATTTTTGGAGGATAGGCAGAGGTTACGCTAGAAAACTGGAGGAACACGGCCTGTATACAATGGGTGATATTGCCCGTTGTTCCATAGGGAAAGGTGATGATTATTATAATGAAGATCTTTTATATAAACTGTTTGGGGTAAATGCTGAGCTTTTAATTGACCACGCCTGGGGCTGGGAGCCGTGTACGATAGAACATATCAAAGAATATAAACCCAGTACCAACAGCATAAGCTCCGGCCAGGTACTGCAAAGCCCCTATGATTTTGAAAAGGCAAAGTTGGTTGTTCGTGAAATGGCAGATTTACTGGCATTGGATCTTGTGGATAAAGGGCTGGTAACAGACCAGATGGTGCTGACAATCGGATATGATGTTGAAAATCTCTCTGATCCTGAGAAAGCAAAAAACTACAAAGGAGAGGTCACTATCGATAATTACGGCAGAAGAGTACCAAAACATGCCCACGGAACTGCAAACCTGGACAAACCCACCTCATCTGCCAGATTGATTACAGATGCTGTTATGAAATTATATGACCGAATTGTGGATAAAAACCTGCTGATAAGAAGAATTACTATTGGGGCTAATCATGTGACAGATGAAAAAATCGCAAATAAGGAAGAATCATATGAGCAGCTCGATCTTTTCACCGATTATTCAGAGCTTATAAAGAAAAGGAAGCAGGAAGAAAAGCTGCTCGAAAAGGAAAAAAATATGCAAAAAGCCATATTAAGCATTAAAAAGCGTTACGGTAAAAATGCGGTTCTTAAAGGAGCAAATTTACTTGAAGGAGCTACAGCCAAACAAAGAAACGAGCAAATCGGCGGTCATAAAGCGTAAGGAGATGGAAGCGGTGAATAGGAACAATCTATATTCAGATGACGAACACCGTTATGATGATATAATTAATCTGCCTCACCATCAATCACAGACACGGCCCAGGATGCCGCTTATTGACCGGGCTGCACAGTTTTCTCCTTTTTCGGCATTAACAGGATACGATGATGCGATAAGCGAAACAGAAAGGTTTGTTGATGAACGCATAGAACTTGATAAAGACACTATAGCCATGCTTGATGAAAGACTGCAATTTTTGAAAAATAAAATTAATGAGCAGCCCTATGCAATAATCACGTATTTTGTGCCGGATTTAAACAAAGACGGAGGCAAATATGTCACCGTCACAGGAAATGTTAAAAAGATTGATGAATATGAGAGGAAAATAATACTTAAGGACGGTTCTAAAATTCCAATATATGAAATAATAGGAATTTCAACGGAAATTTAATATATGACTTTTCTATATAATAATTTTGGCTGATCATTTTTTAATGAATCCGCCAAAAGTTGATTTTACGTCATTAATACTTATATATGCATTAGGATTAGTTTCTTTTATTAGTTTAATAGCATAAGGTATTTTCTTTCTTTTAAGCTGAATAAAAAGAAGAGTTTTGATGCTGTTGTCTTTACCTTTTCCTTCAAGAATTGTAACGCCAAATTCGTTGTCACGCAGTCTTTCGGCCAATGCAGCTCCTGCTTTCGAATCAACAATTACTTGAATAGACGCAAGACCGATAGCTACTTTTGATTCGATAGATACTCCCATGTAAACCCCAAAAGAGTATCCGGCTGCATATGCAACTATTTTTAAAGGGTCTTCTGCAATATTGTTAAGAACAGAACTTACAACCAATAACCAGATCATTATTTCTATAAAACCAAGTATGGCTCCCTTAACCCGTTCCCCTTTATTGACAAATACCAAACGGATTGTAGAAATAGCTATTTCTACCGTTTTTGCAACAAAAATAATCAAATACAAAAGCGGACCGTTCAGTTTTATTAGAAAATTCATACATGACTCCTTCGCTTATTTTAATTATTATTATTTGTCAAAATTCATTTTATAATCTTTATTCCTTATAAAGTGAATAATAATCAGCTTCTATGTCTTCAAACCTTTTGTCAAACCAGCGTTTTGCATCATCAAGAGCCTTGTTATATATAACAGGTCCAAGGGAAACTAAAAAAAAGTCCAAAATCATTTCAGATCCGATAATTCCAAGTTTCTCATCTCTTTCTGTTTCAAAGAAATATATGATATCCTGTATAAGTTGTTTTTTTCCTCATTGCTTAGTTCTATGTTTCCTCTATGATAAAAACTATTCATTGTTATACCTTCCTTTGCTTATATTGAATACTAATATCAGAATAACAAGATATAAGTGGTTAGCAAGGTGATTGCCATCGATTAGCATTAGCATCTCTTAGAAAGAGAATAATGTTAAAATATGGCGGTTATTGTTGACAAAAATTGTGCTGTTGATATACTGGAATATATAAACAATAAACGTTTACGTGATATTATAGATGACTTACAAGAAATGTACCCAAATTATATAGACCAACGAGTTACTATTATTGAAACGGTTTGCTTGCTATTAAAAAACAGAGTGTTATTAATAGGAGGATAAAATGTATAAATATATACTTAAGAGTAAATTGGCGTTTATATACTTTTTATTATTGATTTTGATGCTATTAATGTTTCACTGATGGCCTGGTTTTTAAAAGAAACATTGGATGCATCATTAAGCGGCAATAAAAATGAGTTAATAAAAATGGCTATAGAAATCGTAATTTTTATAGCATTTTATTCTTTGATCAGTTGGTTTACAAGGACTGTAAAAGCTTTTTACATATCAAAGATAATGTATAGTATCAAGCAGGATCTGATGAAATCTATAATTAATTTTAATATTAAAGATTTTTTTACAAGAAGCAGTGCGGATTATATATCCGTATTTAATAATGATATTAAAATGCTGGAAGATAAGTATTTTAATTCTATTTTATTAATGTTCAGAAGTTCGGTAATCCTCATTGTATCAATGGCTATAATGATATATATTCAACCGATAGTTTCAGTTATTGCAGTAATTTTATCTTTCTTTCCTATAATAATTCCTAAATTTTATGGAAAAAAGTTAAGTCAAGTAAATGGGGTATTTTCAGAAGGATTAAAAAAATATAATAGAGTAATAGATGATATATTTAACGGATTTGAAGTTGTTAAAGGTTATAAGATGGAACCTTATATCTTAGAAAAACATGGTAAAGAAAACGAAGAACTCGAAATTTATCGTAAAAATGCCGGAATAAAAAAAGCTAATGCCGATGTATTAACAAATTTAATAGCTGTAGGTATTCAGTTCGCTGTTTTTGTTCTTTCAGGTTTTTTTGTAATTATGGACAAGATTTCAGCCGGTGATGTACTTGCAATAACGCAATTAATGAATAAAGTTGTAAACCCGGTGTTTGATATTATAGACGGCTTTAATAACATTCAGTCGGTGAAAGAAATTGAAAAAAATATGTTAGAAATAATAAATAAGAAGAGTGAATGTACGGAAACAAGACCTATAAATGAAGTTAATAAAAAAATTATATTAAAGAATATAACATATACATACTCGGAAACAGACCAAGGTCTGAAAAATATTTCCTTGGAATTTGAAAAAGGGAAAAAATATGCTATTGTAGGAGAAAGCGGAAGTGGAAAATCTACATTAATAAAATTAATATTGGGGTATTTTGATAACTATAAAGGAGACATATATTTTGATGACGTTAATATA
The DNA here is from genome assembly GCF_002904165.1 of Herbinix hemicellulosilytica. GTDB lineage: Bacteria > Bacillota > Clostridia > Lachnospirales > Lachnospiraceae > Mobilitalea > Mobilitalea hemicellulosilytica. The sequence goes on from NZ_CVTD020000008.1 coordinate 122,024, forward strand.
AGGGAACTTTCGCAGGAATCAATTTTTAATATTATATCTGTAATGACTCAACGGGTATATATGTTTGAGGATACAATTAAACACAACATTACATTACATAAGAATTATTTAGATGATGAACTGGAAAATATTATATTGATGGTTGGACTCGATAAAACATTGGCAATGAAAGAATCTGACTTGACATATTTTCTTAAACGGAATGGTGAAAACTTATCAGGTGGCGAGAGACAAAAAGTCGCTATTGCAAGAGCCTTACTGAATAATAAAAAATGGTTAGTTTTTGATGAAGCAACGGCAGGTTTAGATAATGAAGCCTTATATCAGATAGAAAATTTAATAGTTAATTTACCTGATATAACATGTTTGACTATTACACACAGATATAATCATGATATATTAAGCAAATATGATAAAATATTCGTTATGAAAGAAGGAGAGTTGGTAGAATCAGGAAGATTTGATGAACTTATGAGTAAAAAGGGTATTTTCTATAATTTGTATTCGCTGCAAACTTGAAACACAAATGATAACTGCATAATATTTACGTAGGATAAATTTCTTAAATATAAAAATCCAAGCAATTCTGGTATGTTGCATCTTGAACTTAGTAAACTAATTAAATCATCTTAAATAAAAGTCTTGTATTATGTGACAATTGAATTGTGTAACAATAACTACAGATGAACATTGTATAAAAACGCTAATCCTTATAGGATTAGCTTTTTTTATTAGGTGCCCGTAATTAGTTTAAAACATTTGATTATTAATTGACATATATATGACAACAAAATGACAAACAAAAAATTTATAAAGTAATTAACAAAGGGATAATTTTCCTGAATGGAGGTTAAAGGATGACAGCTCAAATGAAAGACCAACTAATGAAAAAAAGAACTTTTATGCTTTTCATTATTGCTTTTGTGGTCTTTGGATTTATTTTTTGGCCCGGTAAAGCAACATATGCAAAAGAGGAAACCGTCTACAGCGACGGTATTTACAGATATATTATAAAAGACAACAACGAAAAAAAGGTACAACTGATCGGAATAGAATCTGATAAAGCTACAAAAGAACTTTACATTCCGGGAAAGGTTTTTATAAATAACATAGAATATACGGTTGATTTGGTGGATATTTACTATGAATATTATTCTAATGAGAAATATGCTAAATTTTATAGCAGTGTCAGCAAAATAAATGTGGCGGATAACTTTACTGGTTCACTGCGAAATTTGACATTTGCTTTTGAAAATTTAGAAGCAATTGAATTTTACGGAAAAGATGTACCAAAGGAAGTTGATATACTTTTATTTTACTGGAATTTAAAAGATTTTTTGTTTATAGTTCCCAAAGGCACGGAAAATGCGTATTCAAAGGTAATTAATATATATATTCATTATTATTTTTACAGCGATTTATATGAACAGGATATTGAGGTAAAACCGACCATAATATCAGGTAATTCTAAAGACATTGAATTCAGTTATTTTGCCAAAGACGGATTTATTTATAGAGTAACAAAATCGGCAAAAAAAGGAAAGGGGAAGGTAGAGCTTGTCGGTATTACCCATTCGCTTAAACTGGATTATTTGAAACTTCCAGATAAGGTAAGCCACAACGGGTACACTTATGAACTTACTAAACTTCGTCATTTTGCTTTGCTCGGATGCGGTGCAAGGGTTATTGTAGTGCCGGATTCTGTTACTGAAATGGAAGGAAGGGTATTTGATTCAACTGTTGAACTTCTTTTCCTGTCAAAGAACTGCAAAAAAATTCCTTCTTATATGGTCGCTGATGAAAACAGTGAGACAAATTTGAGGTTTGTATATGTGCCTGAAGGGGTAACTACCATATCGGATTATGCATTTAACAATATACCTCTTAATACGGCCAGTATAATCTTGCCTACTACCGTTACAAAAGCAGGAAAAAATTCTTTATATACTTTTAAATTAGTGACGTTTCTAAATAAAAAACCTCTGGATAACGTGGCTGCGGCAGTGAAAAAAGGCACGACTGTTAAAGTTGATAAATCGGCCGTTTCTGCTTATAAGAAAATTCTCGGAAGCAAGGCATCGGTTGTCGAGGCTAAGAAAATAGTAAAAACAAAAGATATTAAGGTAAATAAAGAAGAATTGAAACTTTCTACTTATAATACAGCCACATTAACCGGTACACTTTCAAAAGGTTCAAATGAAACGATTTATTGGCTTTCTGCAAATCCCGATATTTTGGAGGTGTCCTCAAAAGGGGTTATAACACCAAAGAAAGCAGGTACCACTTATGTGGTTGCATATACCAGAACCTCGGGAAGACATAAAGCGGTGAAAGTTACAGTTACGGAAGCAATTTTTGATGACGGAATTTTTACTTACAGAATTACCGATCCGTCAAAAAAGACAGTGACTTTATGTGAAATCCGCCCGGATAAGTCTCTCAAAACTTTGACCATTCCCGAAACGGTTACTTATAAAAAAGTAAAATACACTGTAACGTCAGTTATAGCCAATCCGGATGATCCTGCTGTTCCGTTAATACCCGAAAAGTATAGCAACAATAAGATAAAAACGATTATATTCCCCAAATCTATAACGGGAAAGGTCGGATACCTGGGAGTTTTAAAAAATATAGAGAGTATAACGTTTAAGGGGACTAAGGCTCCCGAAGCCATATGCAACTGGTATGAAGACGGTGGGCTTTTGGCATGGCAGGCTGTAATTTACGTTCCAAAAAAATGTGTAAGTGCATATACATCCGCCCTGTGGTTAAGGGCCTATGATACTTACCAGCAGAATCATTACGGCTGCATCATGGATTTTAATGTGGTTGAGACAGGTAACGATCAGGTAAAGCGTTTTGTGGCAGACGGAATACTGTACCATGTGACTAAATACGCAAGCAAAAAGAATAGCGGAGAAGTAATAGTAAAGGGAGCAGATGTCAACCTAAAGAAAATTGTAATAAAGAATACGGTTAAGTACAAAGGATATACCTATAAAGTTACCGCAATTTCAAGAGGAGCTATAGATTACAAAGGAAAAGAAGTGTATATTGATAAGTCTGTAAAGAGGAACTGATTATTTTTTGGGTGTTTTGGTTTATAATATAGCAAGCTAAATAACTGATGTTTAAGATTATATAACGGAACTCTTTCTTGTAAGCTTTTTATAAAACAAGAGGGGTTCCGTTATTTAATTAATAATATGGGAAATGTTAATTAAAGAATTATAACCGTTTGCTTTATTATATGTCCTTGTATTATAATATTTATGTATTTCGGCAGGTATGAACTTGCATAAAATCATATATTGTATTATTCTAAAGGATGAAATTACGATATTGTCAAACTATACTTCGCTTTAAAAAAATATGGGCTTAATATAAATTACATATGTATGTTTCTTTACTTTTACAAATATTATATAGACACATAAAAGTAACAGGCCGTATTTTTTTTGAGTTGATCTGGTTATAAAAAGCAATCATAAGCAGCTGATATATAAATTAATATAGAAAGTCTTGGTGGTTTAATGGAAAATGATAAAGCAAAACTTTTTGAAGAATTAAGGACCAAATATCCGAAATTCATATATAAAGGCTATACATATGCCATTGGTGAATCTTCTTTAGATATAGATTTTAACTTTGAAATACCCGGGCTTTCACAATTTAATCCAAGGTGGTCGATTAAAAAGAGTGAAAGTAAGATTACAGACCCTAAAGATCTTGAACTTCTGATTTTTAATCTGGGAATGGTAGAGCTGATAAGTTATTGGAAATTAACGTGTTCACCTAAGATTATAATAAATTGTGGATATCTTTCTTCTGAACAGATTAAATGGTGGAAAAAACTATTTATAAAAGGACTAGGTGAATTTTTTTATACTAACGGAATTTCATTTAATTATGATATGTTTGAGTTCCGGTGTGACAATTCGCAAAATAACATAAACTTTATAAAAAATCCTGTAGCTGTTGCAGACAATTCAAACCCCAAGGTGCTTATTCCTGTCGGCGGTGGTAAAGATTCTGCGGTTACAATAAACCTTTTAGAAAATAAAGCTGACAGATACGGTTATGTTATAAATCCGAGAAAAGCCTGTATAGATACTTTAAATGCTTCGTCTATTCCCGAAGATAAATACATTTTTGTTCACAGAACACTTGATCCGAATATGTTAAGACTTAATGCCGAGGGATTTTTAAACGGTCATACTCCTTTTTCGGCAATGGTTGCATTTTCGGCGGTTTTGACTGCATTTTTAAACGATATACCTTATGTGGCTCTTTCAAATGAATCCAGCGCCAATGAAGCGACGGTTTTGGGATCAGACGTAAACCATCAATATTCCAAAAGTTTTGAGTTTGAGGCAGACTTTGTAAATTATGAAAAAGAATATATAAAGTCCGGTGTTCATTATTTCAGCTTGCTTAGGCCGTTTGCCGAGGTAAAAATTGCAGAGTTCTTTTCAAAGTATAAGGAATATCATGAGATTTTTAGAAGCTGCAATGCAGGCAGCAAATTGGATATTTGGTGCAATAAATGTGCAAAATGCCTGTTTGTTTATATAATTCTTTCACCTTTTCTGGATGAGAGCGGGATGCTTAAAATATTCGGTGAGAATTTATTAGATAAAGATGAACTTAAACCCATATTTGATAAATTGATCGGTATTATGCCCGAAAAACCTTTTGAGTGTGTAGGAAGCTACAATGAGGTGAATGCTGCATTACAGGAGCTTTTACGCCAATATGAAAAAAATGGCATGTCATTACCGGTACTGCTTGAATATTACAGGAAACTTCCAGGCATTCCGAAATATAATTTACAAGACTATTGCGACAGCTTTGACAACGATAATTTAATTCCTGATTATTTTCTAAATCTACTTAAAGATATGGGGAAATGACAATGATAGAACTATTAACCGATATTGTTAAAAATAAAAATGTACTGATTCTTGGTTTTGGCAAAGAGGGCCAATCTACATATAATTTATTAAACAAGCTTAATGTCTGTAAAAGACTTGATATTTCGGACATAAAAATGCCGGACTACAAATTCAGTTCAGAAACAATGGTTTATACGGGAGATACTTACCTTGACTGTCTGGATTCATATGATTTAGTTTTTAAAAGCCCCGGTGTAGTTTTACCGAAAGACATTCATGAATATAAATGCAGAATTACATCCCAAACCGAAGTTTTTCTTGCAGCTTACAGAAGGCAGGTAATCGGAATAACCGGAACTAAAGGCAAAAGTACCGTATCAACCCTGTTGTATCATGTTTTATCAAACAGCAATGTAAAATGCATTCTTGCCGGAAATATCGGAACTCCGGTATTTGATGTTATAGATAATATAGATAAAGATACGGTAATAGTTCTTGAGCTTTCCTGCCATCAGCTTGAGTATTGCAATTATTCACCGGCTATAGCCGTATTGTTAAACATTTATGAGGACCATCTTGATCATTATAAAAGCTTTGAAGCATACAAAAAAGCCAAAAAGAATATATTCCTTCATCAACATGCATCTGATACATTATATTGTGGCGAGGAAGTTATATTGGATAATGACGAAGCTATATCCCGGGTATTTTATATAAATGCCGACATATTACCTTTCAAATCATTTGAAAGTATAGGAGACGTAAAATTAAAAGGGGTACATAACTTAAAAAACTGTGCCTTCGTTTATGCAATAAGCAAGAACTTCGGAGTATCGGATGATGGTTTTATTTCTTTGCTGCAGACATATAAACCTCTTAGACACCGCCTGGAATATATAGGCACTAAACACGGGGTGGAATATTACGACGATTCCATATCCACAACCGTTGAATCCACAATAAATGCAATTAAGAGTATAGAAAATGTAGAAACAATAATTCTTGGCGGAATGGACAGGGGAATAGATTATACCAATCTGATCCGGTTTTTGCTTAACAGTAAAATAAAAAATATTCTTCTTATATATGAATCCGGGAAGCGGATTTATGAGCTTTTTAAGCAGGAAACAGATTTACATAATAAAAAAATAATTTACTGTTCCGATTTGGAACGGGCTATAAAAATGGCCCAGGATGTAACATCCAAAGGAACTGCCTGCCTGCTTTCTCCGGCATCGGCAAGCTACGGGCATTTTAAGAATTTTGAAGAAAGAGGAGATGCATTTAAGCATTTACTTTTTGATTACTAAGTTTGATATTAGAGCAATAAAATTATATAGGAAGTATATGCAGATTGATTTTACCCGAAGATCTTGATTGATTTTTCGGGTAAATATTTTATATTCTTAATAGCAAATATATCGCCTTTAGAAATAAAAAATGGAGGAGCATATTGTGAATAAGAAAAGCCGAACTATGTTTATTGTGGTGAGTGTGGAGTAAAATATGACGAATCAAATATCTCTAACATTAAAAATAAGTTTTGCACCAATTGCGGGAAAGAATTACATACAAATGATAAGTTTTGCACGAATTGCGAAAGTAAGGTTGAGTAAATTTTTTAGTCTTATGTTCATGGATTTGTGTAAGGAAAATTTATGTTATTAATTGCAACATATTTAGTAATATGGCCATTGAGAGTATCTGTTCTTATATTTAGGATAAACGATTCGTAGGTTATGAATTTAACGGATACTGCCAATGGCCTATTTTTATTTTAATATATGTACCTGCTATAAAAGCATATAGTAGATCTAACTGATTATATGCTAAAAACCGTATTTTCTTAAAAAATAGGTATCAGTTTCAATATTTTATGCCAGTGCAAGTTATAAATATCCTCTGAAGCCACGTCCGATAATTTCGCTGGTATTGGTTATCAGGATAAAAGCGTCGGGATGGTTCTTTTTAATGTAATGTTGGAGCTGTACGGCCTGAGAACGGGTCATTACCGTCAAAATGATTTTCTTTTTATGATCCGTAAATGCTCCTTTGGCATCATATACGGTAGCGCTTCTGTTTAAGCTCTTTATAATGAAGCTGCAGATATCGTCTGCATCATCGCATATGACGGTAAAATATTTGCACAGGTTTAAAGCTTCAACAATATTATCGACTACAATGGATTTGATAATAAGTCCCGCCAAGGAAAGTAAACCTGTCAGCATACCGAAAATAGGAAATGTCAAAAGAGTAAGTATAAAATCTGTAGCAAGCAAGGCTTGTCCAATATTTACATTTGTTTTCTTCTTTAATATCATTGCAATGATATCGGTACCGCCTGTTGAACTACCAAGGTTAAAAAGGATGGCTGCACCGACTCCGGGAAGGACAACAGCAAAGAATAATTCTATAACAGGTTCATTTGTAAAAGGGCGGTCCATTGGGCTAATTATTTCCAAAAGTTTAAGTCCAACAGAAAGAATAAAGCTTCCGTATGCAGTCTTTACTCCAAAATCCCTGCCAAATACAATATAGCCTAAGACTAGGAGAATTGTATTAATAATAAGTACAATAGTTCCTGATGATATCTTGCCGCCTAAAATACTGCTAAGTAAAATTCCTGCTCCGGTTATCCCTCCAATGCTGAAATTGTTCGGAAACTTGAAATAGTGTACGCCAACAGTTACCATTAAGGCGCCGATTGTGATTAAAAAATATTCTTTAAGAATATCTGTTTTTTTATTTTGCTCTTTCATATAATCTCCGGTTTAAATAAATTTTAATTATTCGTTAATTATACCACTATAATAATACTAAATAACAAAACATGCAAAAAGTATTTCAAGGAAATTTGTTACAATAATTTATTTATGCCTATCTAACAGTAAGTTGTAATAAAAATAAATACATGCCAGTGTGACAAAAAATCCTGCGACAACGTCACTGGTAAAATGGGCACCAAGTACCACTCTTGAAACGGCCACAAGGCTGCCCCATATTACAGCAAGGAAAAAGAAAACTCTGCCTTTATATTTTTTTTGAGATGGTACAAAAACATTATAGGAAAGTATAGTAAAAGCATTGGCGGTATGGCCGGAAGGAAATGATTTAAACTCCTGACCTAAAGCAGGACCTGAAATTTCGTACCAGTAGCGAAATTCGTCAAATCCGGAAATGCTTCGCATCCTCGGTCTTCCCCATATATATTTCATTATGCTTACAAAAAGAATTTCTGTAAGAATGACCAGGATTAAGAATATTGCGTGTTGCCTGTATTTTTTTAGTGTTTTTTCATATTTAGGAGTAACGGTTGTTATAATTATGCCAATAACCAAAGCTATACCTGCAGTATTTAATCTGAAATTATTTATTGATGCCGAATTATCATATATGTAACGTAGGGGTATTATTAAAATCAGGTAAGTACACAATGATGAAAGAATGAATTCAAATATTAAGTAAATACAACGCAAAAGCTTATTCGTTTTATTATGTACGGATAGCAATATTACGGTGCCGATAAGTAATCCCCAAAAGGCAGGCTGTTCTCCAAAAATGTAAAAGAACTTTGCCCATATTGATTCTTGGTTTAATAAAAGAAGTGACAGGTTGTAATCTATCTTCCCAAAGGCCAGGATTAAAAGAGAAATTGTGGTAAGAATAAAACTTCCTAATGTAAATCTTTTAAGTAAGTTCTTATCCATTAAAAACGCTCCATTTCATATATGGCGAAATTACTGCTGAATCATTTTATGCGGATTTTATATATGGGATTATTAAAATTTTAGTCATTTGCCTGTTTTATCTTCTAAGCTATTCTTTCTCCTGTTAGATTTCTTAACTCCCTGTCCTGAAAATTAGTAAAATTTTTGATTTTGAAAACAATTCTTAGTTTTTTAGATTTAAACTTTAGGTTCGATATTAAAAATAAACAATATGCAAAATAAAAGATATATTTTTTGCATATACAGAAAAATCAAAATAAAGATATCCTGTCTTTTTGTATAAAAAGAATAATATAATACTGTTGCTTATAAGCCATGACAGTATTTTACATAAATAAGTTTACATAATTTGCTATTTATGTTATAATATGTAAAAACATAATTTTGAAAAGAATACACCTATTGTATGAATTGGGTTCTTAATTTTTTTTTATAGAGAGGAGAAACATATCAGTGAAAAAGCTTTTAAATCGTTATTCAATGTTTTATATTTTGGTATTAGCCTGTATATGCTGCTCTTCATGTTCAGTTAAAAAGGAACATGATTTGATAAATGACCAAAATTATAAGGTGGAGCAGGAGAAGGAGCAAGTAATTCCTCAGGAGGATTTATCGGATAAAAATATACAAGATAACTCAGAAAACACTTCTGATATTAAAACCAAGATCGAGGAGGATGACTTGCCTGCCGAAAATTATGGAAATAAAAATAATCTAAGTAAGGACTTTTTACAAAATTTTTATGATTTTACAGAGCAAACCTTTGCACATATTATCAGGGACAATGAAGGAAAAAATCAAATCTATGCGCCCTTTAACTTTTATCTGTCCTTATCTATGCTTAATGAATTATCTGAGGGAGAAGCAAGGGAAGAGATACAAAAGGCTTTAAATATATCTGATGCTAAAAATAATGCATCAGAGTTGAATACCGCACTTTCCTCCCTGCAGGAGAGGAGATTATTTCCCATAGGCAGACTCAATATAAATACTTCGCTGTGGTTAAGTGACGAAATAAACTATAAGGATAATTTACTAAATATGCTCCAAAGCCAATATAATACTGAAATATTTAAGGGTGATTTAAAAGATAGGGAATTTCAAAATTTAATGACAAAATGGGTGTATGAGAATACCAATTTTGAATTTCAACCTGACTATCAATCTGACTATCATAAATCTTTTGATCAGTTAGATCAACATACATTTATTTCTTTAAGTACCCTTGATTTTTATGATGAGTGGCTGAATCCATTCAATGAAGAGGATACAAAGCCAGATACCTTTTTTATAAGTGATAATGAGAAGATTACCTGTGATTTTATGAATATGGAAGCTTGGTCTCATCCATTTATGGTTGGTGAAGACTACATATCAACCATATTTATATTAAAGGGAGGAGCCGAATATATGCTATTTATCCTTCCGAAGGAAGTTTTGTCAGTGGATGAATTAGTAGAAGAAAAAGGGAAATTAGCTGAAATCATATATAATTGGACTGATGGGCAAGTTTCCGATGGGAAGATTTCCGTAGGGAAGGTAAAATTAAGCATTCCTAAGTTTGCCTATGAGGATGAAATCGACCTGAGAAAAACAGCAGAAAAAATGGGAATTAGAAAAATATTCGATATAAATTCAAAAGCATTTTCTTTATTTGCAGATGAGGATACATATATAACTGATATCCGGCAGGTGTCAAAAATTGAAATTAATGAAAAGGGATGTTCCGCATCCTCATATACTGAGATAGCAGCAGTGGGTGCAGTAGCATCGAAGGATGAAGCAGAAGTAATTTTAAACAGGCCATTTATTTATATATTATATAAAGATAAAATTCCATTTTTGGCAGGAGTTGTAAGAAACCCTATTGGATGAGAGAAATTTGTAAATAAAAAGTGATGTAGGTGTAATTATCAAATATAATTTTTTATTTATGATACAACCTAAAGAATAAAATAAGTTAAAAAAGTTAAGGGCTGAATGTTTTTGTTACATATGAATTTGATAAAAATGGAAAGGGGACTATTAATGAAGAAAGCAAAAATACTTACAGCTGTTATTTTAACCGTATGTATTATAAGTTCTAATTTTTTATCAGTGTATGCAAATGAAAAAAGCAATTATATTAATCAAGTTAATTATCTGGCTTTGAATTCACCCCAAAATTTCCGACAACATCAAATTGGATAAATAACAAAATTATAAATTTGGTTCCATTATATGATGTGAATGATTCTTTATATGCTTATTGTGTTGATATTGTTAATGAAGATACTGGAAACTACGCTTATATGATAATACTTGCTATAACAGATAAGCCTCAGATACTTGAATTCCATCCTAATGGGAGTTCTCCTTATATGAATATTGCTGATAAAAAAGCTTATTATGCTGGTTTATCAAAGTATTATATTAAAGAAACTGATAGTATGTTACAGGATTTAACAACCGGTAATAAAATCAATAAGAAAGATATTAGTGTAATTATTAGCAAAGAAAATTCTCATCTATCTTATAATGCAATAGGTGGGAACAGCAATATAAAAGGGGTTAATGCAATAGGAGGGTATAGCAATATAGATGCAGTGCCAGATTATAAATCTGAAAAAGGATGTGCGCCAACAAGTTTAGCAATGCTAATAAAATACACCTATGGCAATTTAGTTGATAGCCAAACTACTTTAATAGATAGATTAGCTTATGAATTCGATTCATTACCTGGAAGTGGTGCTACACCTGTGGCATATATTAAACCGGGGGTAATCCGCTATTTATCTTCTAAAGGCATTACGCCTACCTTTTGTAGATTTATATCTGAGAATTATTTTGGAGACCCTATTTATGGTATGACTTATAATTCATTAGAAACATACCAAACTTATATTAATGCAAAAATTCCGGTAGTAGTTATAATGTTTGGTGCCAAGGGAACATCACCTGCCTTTCCTAGTGGATTTAATGATCATGCAGTTTGTGGTACGGGTTATTATGTAGGTTCAGCTGGGGAGTTTATTATTGTACATACTACAGCACAAGAAGGGGATGTTTATGTGGCCTATTCAGAGTATGCCTTAGGCCAATTTGCTTGGTTTACAGTATACTAACTATTATAATAAAAATATATTATTTAATAATTCAGCCCTTAACTTTTTTAAAGAGAGGAGCTTTAAATCAGTGAAAAAGCTTATAAAGAGTTATTCAATATTTTATATTCTGATATTAGTCTGTATAGTTTTCTCATCATGTTCCGTTAAAAAGGAACATGATTTGATAAATGACCAAAATTATAAGGTGGAGCATGAGAAGGAGCAAGTAATTCCTCAGGAGGATTTATCGGATAAAAATTTACAAGATAACTCAGAAAACACTTCTGATATTAAAACCAAGATCGAGGAGGATGACTTGCCTGCCGATAATTATAGAAATAAAAAAAATATAAGTAAAGACTTTTTAAAAAATTTTTATGATTTTACAGAGCAAACCTTTGCACATATTATCAGGGACAATAAAGGGAAAAATCAAATCTATGCGCCCTTTAACTTTTATTTGTCCTTATCTATACTTAATGAATTATCTGAGGAAGATGCAAGGGAAGAGATTCAAAATGCTTTAAATATATCAGATGCTAAAGATCATGCATCAGATTTGAATACCGCACTTTCCTCCCTGCAGGAGAGAAAATTTCCCATAGAATTATCCATAGACAGACACAATATAAATACTTCGTTGTGGTTAAGTGACAAAATAAACTATCAGGATAATTTATTAAATATGCTCCAAAGTCAATATAATACTGAAATATTTAGGGGTGATTTAAAAGATAGGGAATTTCAAAATTTAATGGCAAAATGGGTGTATGAAAATACCAATTTTGAATTTCAACCGGACTATCATAAATCTCTCGATCAGATAGATCCATATGCATTTATTTCTTTAAGTACCCTTGATTTTTATGATGAGTGGCTAAATCCGTTCAATGAAGAGGATACAAGACCAGATACCTTTTTTATAAGTGATAATGAGAAGATTACCTGTGATTTTATGAATATGGAAGAACGGGATCATCCATTTATGGTTGGTGAAGACTTTATTTCAACCGTATGTGTTCTAAAGGGTCATGAATCTATGCTATTTATCCTTCCGGAGGAAGGTTTGTCAGTGGATGATTTTATAGGAGAAAAAGGGAAATTATCTGAAATCATATATGGCTGGACTGATGAGGAAGCTCCTGTTAAAAAGGTTTCCGCTGGTAAAGTAAAATTAAGCGTTCCTAAGTTTGCCTATGAGAATGAAATTGATCTGAAAGAAACAGCAGAAAAAATGGGAATTAAAAAAATATTCGATAAAAATTCAAGAGCATTTTCTTCATTTGCAGATGAGGATATATATTTAACTGACATCTCTCAGGCGTCAAAAATTGAAATTAATGAAAAGGGATGTTCGGCATCCTCATATACAGAGATATTTGCATTTGGCTCATCAGGACCAAAAGATGATGAGGCAGAAATAATTTTAAACAGGCCATTCATTTATATAATATATAAAAATAAAGTTCCATTTTTGGCAGGGGTTGTAAGAAACCCTATTGGTTGAGAGGATTCGTAAATAGATTGTATATCAGATAAAAAATATTGCTTTTCGGGGAAGGAAACAAAACGTGAACATTTAGGACACTCACATTAGGACATGGAGATTTATCTATGATTGCAAATCTAAAACAGAAAATCTAAGATACTTGTCTGTGTATTTAGAACATGAGTTGACTCAAGGGGCATCAAGTGCCGAATAAATAAAAACTCCAAAATCCTTATAAAATTTAGGATTCAGGAGTAAAAATAAAAAGCGCGAGACGGGATTCGAACCCGCGGCCTTCGCCTTGGCAAGGCGACGCTCCACCACTGAGCCACTCGCGCATCACTTATCGAACAAGAAATATAATATATTTATTTTGGACATTTGTCAAGATAAAAATTAATTTTTATTTCAAAACTATTTTTTAGCTTGATTAAAATTTATTGTTGCCATACAATACTTCCTTCCCTCATTTGCCTAAATTTGAATAGGAAATACAGGCATTATGTAAAAGGCATTTTCATTTCAGGGCTTATATATAACCTATACAAAAGGATGATGTTTAATAAGTTGTCATATGTCAATTTCTTTTGCTTTTTTATAAGCTAAATCCCAAAACTGATGAATCGAAAGATGTTCATAATCCCAATTCATAGGTTCCAAAGCAGTAGCACCCTTATATCCACAGTGAAGTAAATATTATTGAAAAACAAGAATATCAGGAAGAATCTCCACTATTGTATTTTTAATAATTGGGGTTGGGTAAGTTGGAAGCCTAAACGGAAACAAAAAAGACCTTATGCTTTGCATAAGGTCTTTTTATAAGCGCGAGACGGGATTCGAACCCGCGACCCTCGCCTTGGCAAGGCGATACTCCACCACTGAGCCACTCGCGCATATTATGATGTGTCACTGCTTTGCTGTTTTGCCTGCTGTATTTCGTGAGCACGTATCATAATATACTATATATATTGGGGTTTGTCAACACCTTAAAATAAATTTTTTTAATTTTACTTATTTTATAAATTATTCAGATAAATTAACTAATTAGAACAGTTAATATATATTCGTTGTTTGGGAATGATTTGTTTTTTAAAGCATCGGATTTTGCCACTTTTACATCAATCCAGAGTTCTTCGGCAGCAATCAAAAGATTAGCCATCATTATTCCCATATCAATCATTTTCATCCGATCTAAAGGTTTGGCAAACCAAGGATTTTTTCTTGCAAATACGTGAATACGGTTTTTATAAACGACAAAGCGCCAAGGCTGGTTATTTATGCTTGACGGAGCAAGCCTTGCTGCTTCCAGCATTTTACGGATATTTGAGGATACCTCTTCTTTATAGACTACAAGATCTTCTTCGGGAAGACGGTTTGCCTGTGAAGGGTCCCTATATACAGGCCCCTTGGATTTGCCAAAGGCAAGTGAAATTACATAATCGTATTTCATTGAGCTTTTCAGGGCTCTTCCGGGATTGGCAGTTCCAAGGAAGCAGGTCCCTAGACCTTTGGATTCAATATATAGATTTAATTGCTGCATAAGATAACCGGCATTCAAAAGATAATCTTCAGTTTTCTCGGCGGACAGACAGATATAATATGGAGCCTTTATAGAAAAAGGACCGTTAAATCCCTGTTTTTGCTCTATGTTACTGACTAATTTGAATTCCACTTTTGAATCCTTAATCAACATGGGTAGGCTGTCTGCAAATTTTAAGATATCTTCAAGTGTTTCCCAGTCTATTCTTTCCTGGCAAAAATTTCTGATGCTTTGTCTTGCGAAAATTGTATCAAACATATTCATATGACATACCTCACTTTACTGATTTGATGCTAAATTTTGCAGGGCCTTTTTCCGGTAATATAATGGTGAAATACCATAATATTTTTTAAATAATTTACTGAAGTGATAGGCGTCATCGTAACCTACCTTATTTGCTATATCTTTGATACTGCTGTTTTTGTCTTTTAATAAGATGTCCTGAGCTTTTTCAAGACGAATCTTTATAAGATAATTTATCGGGGATTCACCGGTTTCTTCTTTAAATATTTTTGATATATAAACCGGGCTTAAGTACATATTATGCGCAATTTGCTCCAGAGATATCTTTTTGTTGTAATTTTCGTTAAGGTAATTTATAACTCTTTTTACGGCATAGTTTTTGTTGTATGATTCGAAGGTGCATTTTGACTGCTCATAACTGTCGTTGCTGACTATTTCACGCATAATAAGCAGCAGCATCTGCATCAGATGGGTTTTAAACATAATATATTTTCCTACATTGCAGCTTTCTTTCTCCGCAATCATCGCATAGCAGTGCATCATAAGCTTTTGCTTAAGTTCGGCTGTGGTTTTTAATATGAAGCTGCCGCCCTTTAATTCGATTGAGTTTGGAGCCATATTTTTGAAATGAAAATCGGTAAATCCGGCAATAAATTCGATAGTTGGCTCTTTGGGATTGGTAACGATGTGGGTATGCATTACACCGGGATTGCAGATAACAAGGTCTCCGGCTTCCACGTCAAATTCTCTGCCGTCAATCAGATATTTACCTTTTCCGGATAAGATATAAGCCAATTCTGCATGTTCATGATTATGGTAAACTCCGTTTATTGTCATTTTGCATTTGGATACATAAAATACGGTGGGATTAAAATCGTTATAAGTTAGGTCATAGTCAAAAGCCACTGTAATTTCACCCCTTTAAAGGCATATATTCTGCCTAAGATTCTTTTGTGCCGACTTTTTTATATATTTTACTTACATATTTTATATCAGTAGATTAATGAATATTATAACATTTTAAATATAAATTAGAAAGAATAATTTAATGTTAATTTTAAATATGGTGCAATCATTAGTGGTTGCGAGTTTTTATATGCAGGCGACGGCTTTAATTGATTTGTTACTAAAAGTTATTATATATAATTGTTAGGTTGTTAAGTTTGGTAATTTCGATAATATGCCAGTTTTTATTTAAAATGTTTGAAATATATATTAAGACTAATTTTATCGTATTTTACATGATATTATAATTATAATTTTATTAAAAAATTTATTTTTATAAGGTAGTTGGAAGAAGAGGACAAATATGATATTATTGTATAGGACGATATTCTTATAAGACATCTAAACGTTGGAGTGATTTTATGAAAAGCAAACTTTTATATATTTTTTTGGCAGCCTTGGTAGTATTATTTGCAGGATGTAAAAGTGAAGATAAGGAAGCTTATTTTATTCCTACTCCTGCACCGGAAATTCCCGATCTTACAGAAGAAAATGATGTGCCTAATGATATCACTGACGATACGGATGGCCAGAATGAAGAGTCTGAGGATGCGGAAAAACCGGTTGTTATCGGTCAAACTACAACAAAATATGTTAAGCTAAATACTTTCGGAGCCATATTAAATGTCAGGTCTTCACCGACAACAGCAGAAGATAATGTGGTGGGGTTTTTGGTTCATACAGAACCGGTAGAAGTAATTTCAATAGAGGACGGTTGGGCAAGTTTTATGTACAAAGGGCAGATTTGCTACGTAAGTGCAGAATTCCTTGTGGATTTTGTTCCTCCGTATATATCACCTCCTACTCCGTCGCAGTAAATTATAAGTTATTCATTTTTTAAACGTACAAAATCAATAAGTTTTTTTAAAGAATCAGAGAGGTAGGCTGATTTGCTGTAGCAAAATCCAACCTCTCTTTTATTTATAGGTTTTTTAAGAGGAATAAGAATAAGTCGGCCAGAGTTAAGTTCATCAGACACAAATTCTTTTATAACGCAGGCAACGCCAAGGCTTGTTTTGGCAAACTCTATTAATAGGTCCATGCTGCTTACTTCAAGTATATGTTGCGGGATAATGTTATTATCCTTAAAATATTCTTCTACATGCTTCCGTGAAATATTTTCTTCATCCAAAAGCAATATAGTGGCTGCAGAAAAGAGATCTTCATATTTTTCCCGAAGCCTCAGATTATCCAGGTAATCTTTGGTGGCTACAAAAACGTCTTCGATTTCGGCTACAGGAATGAATTCATACATTTTCAGATTGGCCGGTTTAGCCACAAGCCCTATGTCTAAAGTGCCGTTTTCCAGTTGTTTTAGGGTATGAATGGTAGATTGGCTTTCAATCGTTATTTTTATATGGGGATATGTTTTCAGAAAACGATCCAGATAAGGAAGCAGAATATATTTGCACAAGGTAGCGCTGACACCGATTTTAAGATGTCCGATCCCCAGTTCTTGTATACGTTTTATATGATCTTCGCCCTGTTTTAAAATATCAAAAGCTTCTTTTGTGTACTTATAAAGTATCTGTCCTTCTTCAGTCAATTTTACTCCCCTGGAATTACGGACAAACAAAACCTGATTTAAGCATTCTTCAAGATTTGTGATGGCTTTGCTGATTGCTGGCTGGCTCACATAGAGTACTTTTGCAGCCTGAGATATGCTGCCTGTTGCGGCGACTGTGTTAAATACATTATATAAGGACAACAGATTATTCATAATACTTCATCCTTTTTGATTTATTATATTTTACACAAGATATAACTTAGAGTTATAGTAACCATTCTTAATATGTATTTCTATTATACCAGTCCATATGGTAAAATATCAATAGGTCGAATAGCAATAAATCAAGTGTGGGGGTGATATAAGATGGATTACCGAATTGCGGTAATTCCAGGGGACGGTATCGGACCCGAAATTATTGCTGAAGCAAAAAAAATTCTGGACGTTATAGGTAGAAAATACGGGCATAATTTTCAGTATACCGAGGTGTTGATGGGCGGGGTATCGATCGATATAACAGGAGTACCCCTTACGGACGAAGCGCTTCAGACGGCAAAAAGCTGTGATGCGGTTCTTTTGGGTGCTGTCGGGGGAGATGTGGGTAAATCCAACTGGTACAGCCTTCCTCCGAATCTGAGGCCGGAAGCCGGTCTTCTTGCTTTAAGGAAAGGTTTAAATCTTTTTGCCAATATAAGACCGGCAGTTCTTTTTGACGAATTAAAGAGTGCCTGTCCTCTAAAAGAGGATATAATCGGTGACGGTTTTGATTTTGTTGTGGTAAGGGAACTGACCGGCGGATTATACTTCGGTGAAAGATGGACCAAGGAAGTGGAAGGATTAAGGACTGCAGTAGATACTCTTATATATAACGAGAAAGAAATTGAGAGAATTGCCAGATGTGCCTTTGAAATCGCAAGAAAGAGAAGAAAGAAAGTATGCAGCGTAGATAAGGCTAACGTTCTTGATTCTTCAAGGCTTTGGAGGCAGATTACCCATGAAGTGTCAAAGGATTATCCTGATGTGGAGTTTACCGATATGCTGGTTGATAACTGCGCCATGCAGATTGTAAAAAATCCTCGCCAGTTTGACGTTATTCTTACGGAGAATATGTTCGGTGACATTCTCTCTGATGAAGCCAGCATGATAACAGGCTCTATTGGGATGCTTGCCAGTGCAAGCCTCGGAAAAACCAAGCTTGGCCTATATGAGCCTATACACGGCTCGGCTCCGGATATTGCAGGACAAAATAAAGCCAATCCTATTGCTACTATTTTGTCAGCGGCTATGATGCTTAAGTATTCATTTGATCTGGATAAAGAAGCGGCTGTGATAGAAGACGCTGTCAGAAATGTACTTAAAAAGGGATACCGTACCGTCGATATAATGTCCCCCGGAAAGACTTTGGTAGGTACGGATAAGATGGGTGATCTTATTGCCGACGAAATAATAAACTAAAGAGTTAGGGCATAGCAAGCCTAAATGGTAATCGGTAAATGGATTAGATAATAAAAATTATAAAAACTCTAATGTTAAAACGATTTTATCTTCTTTAAATATTTTAGAGAATGTTAATACATAATTGGAAGATTAATTTAAAATAGGGGAGGAATGTATATGGGAATGACAATGACGCAAAAAATTTTAGCTGCCCATGCGGGACTTGACAAGGTAAGTGCGGGCCAATTAATCGAAGTGAATTTGGATCTGGTTCTCGGCAATGATGTCACGGCTCCCGTTGCCATAAAAGAGATGGAAAAGCTGAAAAAGAAAGGAATATTTGATAAGGACAAAATTGCTCTTGTACCGGACCATTTTACTCCGAATAAGGATATCAAGTCTGCACAGAACTGCAAATGCATGAGAGATTTTGCAAAAGAATATGATATTACCCACTACTTTGAAATCGGTGAAATGGGGATTGAGCATGCACTTCTTCCTGAAAAAGGCCTTGTTGTAGCGGGGGATGTGGTTATAGGTGCAGATTCCCATACCTGTACTTACGGAGCTTTGGGTGCATTTTCAACCGGTGTCGGAAGCACCGATATGGCTGCGGGTATGGCTACCGGTAAGGCCTGGTTTAAAGTTCCTTCCGCCCTTAAGTTTATACTTAAAGGAAAGCCGGCAAAATGGGTTAGCGGCAAAGACATAATCCTGCATATCATAGGTATGATCGGTGTTGACGGGGCTAGATATCAAAGTATGGAATTTGTAGGAGACGGGATAGCGCACCTGAGTATGGATGACCGTTTTACCATAGCCAATATGGCCATCGAAGCAGGAGCAAAAAACGGAATATTCTCCGTAGATGATGTTACAATTCAGTACATGAAAGAACATTCAAGCAAGCCTTATACCATATATGAAGCCGATGAGGATGCCGAATATGAACAGGTTTATGAAATAGAACTCGATAAAATAAGGCCTACGGTAGCATTTCCTCACCTTCCTGAAAATACCCGTACGATCGATGAGGTCGGAGATATAAAGATCGATCAGGTTGTCATCGGTTCCTGTACCAACGGAAGACTGGATGATTTAAGGGCAGCTGCCAGGGTATTAGAAGGAAAAAAGGTAGCCAAAGGTGTTCGTGTTATTATTTTTCCTGCTACCCAGAAGATTTATCTTCAGGCTCTCGAAGAAGGGCTTATTGCCACCTTTATAAAAGCCGGTGCTGTTGTCAGCACACCTACCTGCGGACCTTGCCTTGGAGGGCATATGGGAGTTCTTGCAGCCGGAGAGAGGGCCGTTTCAACAACCAACAGGAACTTTGTCGGCCGGATGGGACATGTAGATTCGGAAGTTTATCTTGCCAGTCCGGCAGTGGCAGCCGCCAGTGCGGTTACCGGCAAAATATCAAGTCCTGAGGAACTTGGGCTGTAGGAAGGGGGATTTGCAATGAAAGCAAAAGGAATAGTACACAGATACGGCGATAATGTGGATACTGACGTTATAATACCGGCAAGATACTTAAACACATCCGAGCCTAAGGAATTGGCAAAATATTGCATGATGGATATAGATCCGGATTTTGCCGGACGGGTAAAACCCGGTGACATAATAGTTGCAGGCAAGAATTTTGGATGCGGCTCATCAAGGGAACATGCACCGATTGCTATAAAAGCATCCGGCGTTAGTTGTGTAATAGCAGAAAACTTTGCCAGAATATTTTACCGCAATGCTATTAATATCGGCCTGCCTATAATAGAATGTCCTGAAGCCTCAAAAGATATAGAAGCGGGAAATGAGGTTGAAATTGATTTTGATAAGGGGATTATTTACAACTTAACTAAGAACAGACAGTACAAAGGGCAGGCTTTCCCGGAATTTATGCAAGAGATTATTAAGGCAGAAGGGCTAATAAATTATATTAATTCTAAGTTTTAGATAGATTTGTGATAAGGCATAAAAATTGAATGAGTTATATTAGTGATATCACTAAAATTTCTGTTAAATGAAGCTATAGTAAATGTTTGGTAAGATATAGTTGAATAACAGGGGATTTTTTATAAATCTTAATGCCTTTACAAATACCTGCAGTAATCACTGTCACATCTGATAATATAGATGTGACGGTAAATAATGGCAGGTATTTTTTTCTTTTTTGCGCAGATATTACTGGTGTAAAGTATCTATGATTAATTATTATTATTTTATAATATAAGAAGATGTGCTAAAATAATTAAAAAACATACAAAAGGTGATATTATGTGGATTTTATATGCTTTATTGTCTGCCATATTTGCAGCATTGGTATCAATTCTGGCAAAAAAAGGGCTGGAAGGAGTTAACTCTAATCTGGCTACTGCCATCAGAACATTTGTAGTTCTTTTAGCTGCTTGGGGAATTGTATTCTTTACAGGAAAACATAAGGAAATACCAAACCTGACAGGCAGGAACTGGTGGTTTTTGGTTTTATCAGGACTTGCTACAGGAGCTTCTTGGCTTTTTTATTTTAAGGCATTGCAATTGGGAGAAGTATCAAAGGTGGCTCCTATAGATAAATTAAGTGTCGTTTTTACGATGATTTTAGCATTTATTTTTTTGGGAGAAACCGTATCCTTAAAAACAGTAATCGGAGGCTTATTAATAGCAGCCGGAACTTTAGTATTGGTATTTTAACAGTCACCTTTTTATATCGATTATCATAATCTAAAATAGAATTTATATTAGGTGATGATAATTGATATGAATGGTGTTATACGATATACAATCCGGCCTTATGACACCTTTTGGATGCTGGCCCAGATATTCAATACAACGGTTGAATCAATAATGCAATTAAATCCTGGGGTTGACCCGCATAATCTTCAGGTAGGGCAAGTAATTAATATAAGGCCGGGTTTAGGCTTCATACCTTCGTCTCCAATGGATAATGATATGGACGATATGGATGAAATTGATATGATGTTGCCGGATTTATTGGATTATTTCCATACACTTTGGGGACAACATATCATGTGGACCAGGATGGTAATTCTGGGTATTATTTTTGATCTTCCTGATTTACAATATACTACCGAAAGGCTTCTTCGCAATGCCCAGGATTTTGCCGAAGGGATTCGTGTATATTACGGTGATGAGGCCGCACAGACGTTTGAGAACTTGTTCAGAAATCATATCACATTAGCTGCAGATTTTGTGACAGCAGCCAAAGCAAACGAAGAGGCAAGAATGGATGAGGTATGGCAAAGTTGGACAGATAATGCCGGACGGATAGCAGAATTTTTAAGCCAAATTAATCCTAATTGGAGCACTGAAGACTGGAATGCTATGTTGATGGAGCATCTTCAGTTACTTGCAGAAAATACAATGCTTTTGCTTGAGCAAAATTACCAGGCTTCAATTGATGGATTTGACGATATATACAATCAGGCTATGGAAATGGCGGATATGATGGCTGAAGGCATTGCAACTCAATTTCCCGGATAATTATCCTATAATTCATAGTATATCGTATTAGTTGCGGATATTGGGTATTTATTTCCGGCAGCTTAAAAAATATAATTAAAAAGTGAATAATTCAAAACAAAGGTTTTATCGGCTTTGTAAATCCCACAGTCAGACTGAGATGATAAAGTGTCGACTGTATGATATCGGGGCAACCGTATCATGGGGTACAAAGCCGTTTTTGTTTAAATAATTAAGGATTAGAACGGGTGTTCGATTCTGTTATCAAGACAAATAAGTATCTGATCACAGACATAAAGTTACATTCGCTGCATATAGTATTGTGAATACTGAATTTTTGTGTTATTATAGTAATAGCGTATTTATCTGGGAGAGGTGATCACATTGTCTATAAGCTATAAAAAGCTTTGGAAGCTTTTAATTGATCGAGATATGAAGAAAAAGGACCTTTGTGCTTTGGCAGGAATTAGCCATTCGTCCATGGCAAAGCTGGGTAAAAACGAAAATATAACAACCGATGTGTTGGAAAGGATTTGCCTGGCACTGCACTGTGACATAGGTGACATTATGGAGATTATTCCGGATTCTGATAAAGCTGATTTGAATAATAATCATTATTCGGGACAAGCGGATTAGGCAATGTAAACAGCTCATAAATTGATACTAATTATAAAATAGATAGGAGTGGTTAAAATAGATACCATATTTTTCACTATTGTTGACAGGGGCAAAGCGAATGCCGTTCTTCGCAAAGCCAGAGAATGTGGTGCAACAAGCGGTACAATTCTACTGGGGGAAGGCACCGTTCAGTCCAAACTATTGGATTTTTTAGGCTTAACTGAAACAAGAAAAGAAATTCTTTTGATTCCTGCATCCGATGAATTGGATACAAATCTTCATGATCAAATCAGTCAATCATTTAATCTGTCAAAAAAGAACAAAGGCATAGCATTTTCAATTCCTTTTCAACGCCGGACATTGAATAATTCTTCTCAGGAGCACAATATTTCCATAGATGATGAAAGATTTAACCATTGTTGTATATTTACCATTGTCGAAAAAGGAAGGGGCATGGACTGCATAAAAGCTGCAAGGGCAGCAGGAGCCCGCGGAGGTACTTTGATTCATGGTCACGGTGCCGGGGTACCGGTAGATTCTTATTTTCATCTTGCTATAGAGCCCCAAAAGGATACTGTCCTTATTGTTACCAGAAAAGAAAAGGCTGTTCCAATAAAAATGAGAATATATAACGATCTTGAGCTTAACAAGCCCGGAAACGGTATAATCTTTACTCTTCCTGTAAGCAGAACTAGCGGGCTCTTTGAAGACAAGGCCGAAGATCGTAAAGGAGGGACATCATGAGCTCACTGATTGACAAGGTAAAAGAGGTAGCTAAAACACTTATTCCTGTTGTAGTTTTGGTGCTCATTATCTGCTTTACTATAGTGGATGTTGGCACTGATGTTTTGTTCCGTTTTTTAGTTGGCAGTGTCCTCCTTCTTATTGGGCTTACCATTTTCCTATGGGGTGTAGATATGGCAATGAATCCCATAGGTGAGTATATGTCAAAGGAGGTTGCCACTTCAAAATCTCCCGTAAAAATCGCCGTACTTGGTTTTCTTTTAGGTTTTCTTATTACCGTTGCCGAACCCGATTTGCTTATTCTCGGAAATCAGATTGAGGAAGCATCCGGAGGAACTTTAAGTTCATTCCTGATAGTTTATATGGTTTCTATAGGTGTAGGGGCTATGGTTACATTAGGAATTTTCAGATTGCTAAGAGACAGACCCCTTAACAGATTTATGGCAGTTACATATGGCATAATTCTTATTTTAGGTTTACTTGTGTCTCAGGAATTTCTGGCAATAGCCTTTGATTCTTCAGGTGCGACCACAGGAGCCTTAACCACTCCTTTCGTACTTGCATTATCTCTTGGACTTTCCAATGTTAAAGGCGGCAAATATGCTGAGGAAAACTCTTTCGGCCTTGTTGGAATTATGAGTGCTGGGCCTATACTTGCAGTCATGTTGTTGTCTATAATATCCGGGCAGAAAAACATCCATGGAGATGCTGGAGAGTACATTTTCCAAAAGGGAGTTATTGGCCCTATACTTGAAGCAGTTCCACATATATTTATAGAATCTCTTGTTGCATTACTTCCGATAACAATATTATTTTTTATATATAATTTTACTAAATTTAAAATTAAAAAGAGCGAAATGGTTCAGATTATAAAAGGTCTTATTTTTTGCTTACTCGGTCTTGTAATCTTTCTTACAGCCGTTAATTGCGGTTTTATGGATATGGGAAGAATAATAGGTATGGAATTGGCGCAAATGAGCAGCAGCCTGTTAATAGGAATAGGATTTGTACTAGGTCTTATAGTCGTTCTTGTAGAGCCTGCGGTACATGTGCTTGGTTCCCAAATAGAAGAGGTTACAGGTGGTTATATCCCAATAAATTTAATCAGAATGACCTTATCTTTGGGAGTCGGAACCGCAATTGCCCTTTCAATGGTTAGAATTGTTGTACCTGAGGTTAAACTGTGGTATTTCATTCTTCCGGGATTTGCATTGGCAGTGTTTCTTTCATTTAAGTCAAACCCTGTATTTGTCGGAATTGCTTATGATGCCGGAGGAGTGGCTTCGGGTCCAATGACTGCCACCTTTGTCCTTGCATTGGCACAGGGAGCTGCCACAGTCATAGATACAGCCAATGTTCTTGTTGACGGTTTTGGAGTTATTGCCATGGTGGCAACAGCGCCGGTTCTTTCGATTATGGCTTTGGGAACAATATTTGAACGCAGAAAAGTTGTTGAACTTAAACATTCTGCCGAAGAAACAGGCTCAGTAGCCGATATGCCGATAGCTGTCAGTGATTTTAATCATGATTGCCTTATAGCTATTGTAAACAGAGGCTATGCAGGATATGTTGTTGATTTGGCAAGAGAGGCGGGAGCTACGGGCGCCACTGTCTTTCACGGAAGAGGCGGCACGGACCATCCCACGGTTATATTGCCTATTGTTAATATCGAATTAATGCCAGAAAAGGAACTTATATGCCTTATTACAGATATAGATAAAAGCGAAAACGTTGCAGATTTTATACTTAAGGATACCGAGCTTGTTGAGAAGGGTGAAGTGGCGGTATATATCTCACCGACATTTGCCCTGATTAAAGACTTTTCAAGTGACGAAACTTCAACTGCAACAGTTTGATATATATGTATGATTAATTGGAATTTGAGGATAACTGATATAAAATTCTTAGATAATGTGCGCAAATAACATAAAATTATAAAAACGCCTGTCGCAATATATTGTCATACGTATTATACATCGTATATGACGTAAATTGCGGCAGGTTTTTTGCTATTTAAGAAATTTTGGCTACCTATAATTAATTTTTACAATCGTCATTTCTTATATATAAATAAATTATTCTAATACCAGGAACTGTATTTTATAAAAGTAATAAACTGATAGTAACAGTTAATAATATTTCAGGAGGTTTTATGCTATCTAGAACGGACTATATAAGACAGTCCCTGGAAACTCATCTTTTTTTTGCAAGAATTATGAAAGAGCATGCATTTTTCTTACAAGTCGGTTTTACTCCGAAGGATAACAAATATATCAAATATGCAAATGAGCTAAGGATGGCTTTTGATGATTTTCTTGAAGATTGCGTCGAATTGGCAAATGGGGTTATAAGTAAGACAGTAATAGCTTCAGGTGAAATCATTACACAATATACATTGGAAGCCGAAAAGCTGACAGAGTTTTATACAGGAGTTAATTTCAGAACAAAAATTACACAGAAAGAAAAAGCTTTAGTGGCTGGTAATGATTGTCATCCGACCATGGAACGGAAAGTATTTATACTCAACAGAAGAGCCTTAAGTTTGCTGGACAACATCATAAGGTTTAAAACAAATATTCTTAATGAGGTTTTATCTTGCAAGATGTTTACTTTAAATTATCCTTTACTCATTGAACACATTTTAAGAGAGGCTAGGCTGTATCGTCGCCTTATTCAAAAACTTCAGGCAAGGGAAACAATAAATGTGAAAAAAGAAATGCTCGAACAGGAAGCATTTTGGAATCAGATAATGGGCGAACATGCAAAATTTATACGCGGTTTACTTGATCCTTCAGAAGAAGAGCTGTTTGATGCTGCAGACCGCTTCGGCCGGGAATTTGACAGGCTTACCGATGAAGCTAAGGATGCCATGGACAGATGTACGCCTGTAGATTATATGCAAATAACCGATGAAAGTTTAAGGGCTACCAAAAATATCCGTGATTTTAAAGCACAGGGAACCGAAGGGCTTTTGGATTGTAAGATAAAATCGATTATTCTGCCTTTGCTGGGAGACCATGTACTTCGTGAAGCCAATCATTATCTTAATCTTTTAAAAATTTTCCGTCAATGTTAAAAAATTAATGTATTTTTTAAATTGCAAAAGCAGATAATAGTAGAGCAAACTAAAGATTTGGAGGGAATAAAAATGGCAATCAAAAAGATGGATAAACCTAATGAAGGAGTACGCTGTGTTGTCAATACCTGTGAATATTATATGGCAGGAGATCATTGTGCTGCAGAACAGATACAGGTAGAGCCGAGGAATGCTTCGGATTCCGAAGATACAGACTGCGCTACATTTGTTAAAAAAAGTGATTCGTTCAGTTAAAAAAATAATTAATAAAAGAGAGTGGTCCAAATATTTTATCCAAGCGTGTTGTTAAGACGAAGCTTAAGATATAATTTGGGACACTCTCTTTATTTGAGTTTTTTTATAAATTTTATAACGTTCTACTTAAAAAGCTTAATAGTTCCTTCGTCATTTAATGTTTTAACTATAGTTGCAATAACCGGAAGCAGTAAAAGGCCAAGTACACCCATCAGTTTTGCACCTACATACATAAGCACTAATGTAATAATCGGATGAAGGCCTATCTGGCCGCCGACAATTTTGGGTTCTATCGTTTGGCGTACGGCTGTAATTACAATGTATAAGATGAACATACCGATACCTATTTTTGTATTTCCGAGTATTAATGCTATTATTGACCACGGAAGTAATACAGCGCCGGTTCCCAGAATTGGCATTATATCTATAAGAGCAATCATAGCGCCAAATAAGAAGGGATTGGGAATACCAAGCACCAAAAAACCCAAAGACAATTCGGCAAATGTTATGGATAAAATTGCAGTATAAGCTTTAATAAATTTACCTATTGTACCTAAGCCTTTGTCTTTAAGCCTTAAAATCATATCCCTGCTGTTGCCGTTAAATTGACGCATTAAAAAGTCTGATATTTTATAATAATCAATGGTAAAGAAAAATGATGATACAATAGTGAATATCAATTTTATTAAAAGAGACGGAACCTTTCCGGCAAGTCCCGTTATTTTGGATATAACGGTTGCGGAAGCGTTCTTAACATAAGAAAAGATAGTATCACTGATATTAAGTAGAAAATCCTCGACATAAGGTTTTATGTCGGGAAATTGATTGATTAAATTGGTTGCTGCCTTGTCCAAAGCCGGCTCTATAGTATTTCTGTATAAGTCGGGCAATTGACCGAACAGTTCCTTTAGGAAGGTAAATGCCTTAGCTCCGATTATACTTATTATAAATGCAAGTATTCCGTAGAATATGATAAGTATAAATATAGATACGAAGGAACGTTTAATACGAATCTTTTTTTCTATGTAATCGATTACTTGTCTGAACAGTATGGCAATTATTAATCCTATAACAAAAGGCATTAAAAGGGGTAGGATATATTTTATTGCTATATATCCGAGCCCTAGGATAAATACGATATAGATAACATGCAAGATAAAAGCTTTCTGTTTTTCAATATTCATAAGGTAAATTGCCTTTCCGGGTATTTTTCAATTATGAGTTTTTCATAACAATTTGCTCCATAGTATCAGCAACATCTTCACATTTATCGCAGCATTTCTCAAGTCTATGCAGTATTTCAGTCCAAGTCATAAGTTCAATTGCATCTTTTGAAGAAGAGTAAAGGCCACGCATCATTTCCATGTAAAGACCGTCTCCTTCTTCTTCCAGATGGTTGATTTCTACAATTTTTCCATGAAGAGTTTTAGAATTTTTAAAGTTCTGAAATTCAACAAGTGCATCATGTAAAGACTTGCAAAGGGTAGAGATAAGCTCAGTGAATTTTAATATACCGGAACGGATTTCTTTAATGTTAAACATATTGATAAATAATAATACATCTTCAACGCAATCAGTTACATCGTCTATTCCTTGAGCCAGGGTGATAATGTCCTCCCGTTCAATCGGCGGAAGAAATTCCTTAACCAAATGATTCATAAGTTCATGCTTTGCTATATCTGCGCTGTGCTCGATCTCATGCATTTCTTTAACTTTATTTGGAAGTTCGGATGCCTTGAACTCGGCTAACGTTTTATGCAGAATTTCTGCCGAAGACAATGAGTATTTTGATAAGTTCACAAAAGCTTCAAAATAATTGAATCCTTTTTTACTTTTCTTCATCTTGCAGTTCCTTCCTTTTTTGATTTGTATTTTGTAATTAAAATATTAGTTTTTAAATATAATGTTACTTATATTATAGATAGATTTGATTTTATTTAATATTTAATTTGCTTGTTATTTTTTTTCGGATTTAATTCAGGCATTAATAAGTATAGACAAATCTGATGCTATTTAAAAATATTCATAAACAAGTATGCCATAAGGTATCCTAACAGGCCGCAACCGGGAAATGTAAGAATCCATGCTGCAACCATTTCTTTTACAATACTCCAGTTGACACTGGATAACCTTTTGGATGCTCCGACTCCCATAATGGCAGTGGTCTTGGTGTGGGTGGTACTGACCGGAATTCCTGCCAGTGATGCAGCAAGCAGGCTTATTGCCCCTGCGGTATCTGCGGAAAATCCTTGATAAGTATCCATTTTAACCATACCCATACCTACGGTTTTAATTATTTTGTAACCGCCGATGGATGTTCCCAGGGCCATTACTAATGAACATAATATCATAAGCCATATGGGAATTTCGAATTGGTTCACGTTGCCATTACCGTTGGATAAAACTATTCCCAACATAAAAATACCCATAAATTTCTGACCGTCTTGCGCTCCATGCATAAATGCCATGGCTGCCCCTCCGGCAATCTGAGCACCTTTGAATACCTTGGTTGTTTTACGCCTGTCCATGTTTTTGCAGATTTGGCCGATAACTTTTGTAACTACATAGCCTAATACAAAACCTAAAATAGTTGACATAAACAGACCGTAAATAACGTTCATCCATTCTTTCCCGTTTATTCCTTTACCGCCCTGCAGAGCTATTGCTGCTCCCGTAACTCCCGCAATCAGGGCATGGGATTCACTGGTAGGTATACCGAAAGCCCAGGCTGCGGTAGCCCAAACAACTATGGCAACTAAAGCGGCACATAGTGCTATTAAGGCATCTTGGCTTTCGCCGAAGTAAACCATATTTGATATGGTTTCTGCGACGGACTTATTAACCATAGTCATTATGAGAACACCTAAGAAGTTAAAAACAGATGCCATAATTATGGCATTTTTTGGGGTTATTGATCTGGTGGATACACAGGTTGCAATTGCATTGGGTGCGTCGGTCCACCCGTTAACCAATATTACCCCGAGTATCAAGGCCGAAGTAATGAATAAAGCGGGATTTGTCAGCTGCCGTAGGAATTCAGCTAAAGAAATAGTCATAATTGTGCCTCCTAAAGCATATGATTATTATTTACCCAATAACATTAAAATAGTAACATTAAAACTGAAAGTAAGCAATATAAAAAGTAATATTGTATAATAATTAACTAATTTTAAATCAATTTTCATAATTTAAAGTAATTTTATGATTGATTTTTGTAATAAAATACATTATTATATACTGTACTACTTTAAAGTGAAATATAACGAAAGTTAAGAAATAAAAAATGTATAAATATAAATT
Organism: Herbinix hemicellulosilytica; assembly: GCF_002904165.1. Taxonomy (GTDB): domain Bacteria; phylum Bacillota; class Clostridia; order Lachnospirales; family Lachnospiraceae; genus Mobilitalea; species Mobilitalea hemicellulosilytica. The sequence continues at coordinate 152,418 of NZ_CVTD020000008.1, forward strand.
CAAAGGTGGTAATTGTTATGAGAAGTGACGCAGTCAAGAAAGGGATTCAGCAGGCCCCTCACAGATCTTTATTTAATGCTCTGGGGTTTACGAAGGAAGAGTTACATAGACCGCTTATCGGTATCGTCAGTTCCTATAATGAAATTGTTCCCGGACATATGAATCTTGATAAAATCGTCGATGCGGTCAAAATCGGAGTGGCAATGGCCGGAGGAACTCCTGTTGTATTTCCTGCTATTGCGGTTTGTGACGGAATAGCCATGGGACATCAGGGAATGAAGTATTCGCTTGTAACAAGAGAATTGATTGCGGACTCTACGGAAGCCATGGCTATGGCTCATCAGTTTGACGCTTTGGTTATGGTTCCGAATTGCGATAAAAATGTACCGGGGCTTTTAATGGCAGCGGCAAGGATTAATATTCCTACTATATTTGTAAGCGGAGGCCCCATGCTTGCAGGAAGAATAAAAGGTGAAAAAAAGAGCCTGTCCAGTATGTTTGAAGCTGTAGGCGCATATACCGCAGGCAAGATGACAGCCGAAGAAGTGGAAGAATATGAAAATAAAGTTTGTGCAACCTGCGGTTCATGTTCCGGTATGTATACGGCTAATTCAATGAACTGCCTTACAGAAGTAATAGGTATGGGACTTAAAGGCAACGGAACTATCCCTGCCGTATATTCTGAAAGAATCCGCCTGGCAAAACAGGCAGGAATGAAGATCATGGAACTGCTTGAAAAGAATATTAGGCCAAGAGACATTATGACCAGGGAAGCCTTTATTAATGCCCTGACTGTGGATATGGCTCTAGGCTGCTCCACCAATACTATGCTGCATTTACCTGCCATTGCCCATGAAGCGGGAGTGGATTTAAATATAGATATAGCCAATGAAATCAGTGAAAGAACGCCTAACCTTTGCCATCTGGCTCCTGCCGGCCCTACATATATGGAAGACCTGTATGAGGCTGGCGGTGTGTATGCTGTCATGAACGAACTTAATAAGAAGGGACTTATTAACACAGACCTGATAACCGTTACCGGAAAAACCGTAGGAGAAAACATAAAAGATTGTGTGGTTTTAGATTATGAAGTGATAAGACCTATTGACAATCCTTACAGCAAGACCGGTGGAATAGCGGTTCTTAAAGGTAATCTTGCTCCGGACGGCGGTGTGGTTAAAAGGTCTGCCGTGGCACCGGAGATGTTAAAACATGAAGGGCCTGCAAGGGTATTTGACTGCGAAGAGGATGCCGTGGCTGCTATTCTTGGCGGAAAAATTAATCCGGGTGATGTGGTAGTCATTAGATATGAAGGACCTAAAGGCGGTCCGGGTATGAGAGAGATGTTAGGGCCTACAAGCGCAATAATGGGAATGGGACTGGGCTCAAGCGTAGCTCTTATAACCGACGGACGTTTCTCCGGAGCATCCAGAGGAGCCTGTGTCGGCCATGTGTCGCCTGAAGCTGCGGTAGGCGGAAATATAGCTCTTATTGAAGAAGGAGATATAATAAATATTGATATAGATAATTATTCTATCAATGTTTTGGTGTCCGAAGAAGAACTGGCAAGAAGAAGAGCCAATTGGAAACCCCGTAAACCTAAGATTACCACAGGATATCTTGCTCGGTATACACAGATGGTTACATCAGGCAACCGCGGAGCTATCCTCGAGGTACAAATGAAGGATTGATGGAGGTGTTGTTATATGGAATTATCAGGTGCGCAAATCGTTATAGAGTGTTTGAAGGAACAGGGAGTAGATACGGTATTCGGTTATCCCGGAGGGGCCATCTTAAACATATACGACGAACTGTATAAACATAAAAACGAAATAAGACATATTCTTACTTCCCATGAGCAGGGAGCATCCCATGCGGCAGACGGTTATGCAAGGGCCACCGGTAAAGTTGGCGTGTGTATGGCTACTTCCGGTCCCGGTTCCACCAATCTGGTTACCGGTATTGCAACCGCTTACATGGATAGTGTTCCTATGGTTGCCATTACTGCGAATGTTGCGGTAGATTATCTTGGAAGAGATTCTTTCCAGGAAGTTGATATAGCGGGTGTAACAATGCCCATAACCAAGCATAATTTTATAGTCAAGGATATAAATAAACTGGCAGATACCTTAAGAAGAGCCTTCCATATAGCCAAATCCGGAAGGCCGGGACCGGTACTGGTAGACATTACTAAGGATGTAACCGCTCCTACCAATAAAATTGAATATACAAGGGTTGACATCCCTCCGATTCAACGAAGTTCGGACCAAATAACTGATGAAGATCTGAAAGAAGCCGTTAAAATGATCGCCAAGTCCGAAAAACCCTTTATATTGGTAGGAGGCGGTGCAGTCATATCCGATGCATACGACGAATTAAAGGAATTTGTAGAAAAGGTTGATGCACCGGTTGCCGATACTTTGATGGGCAAAGGAGCCTTTGACGGAACCGATCCCAGATATACGGGTATGGTAGGTATGCACGGTACAAAGCCTTCAAACTTAGGCATTACCCAGTGCGACCTTCTTATTGCTATAGGCGTAAGATTTTCCGACAGAGTAACCGGCAATGCCAAGCAGTTTGCCCGTAAGGCTAAGATTCTTCATATAGATATAGATCCTGCCGAAATTAACAAAAACGTTATATCACATCATTCGATAGTAGGGGACGTAAAAGAAGTTTTAAAGAGACTAAACAGCATGCTGGATAAACAGGATCATAAAGAGTGGCTTAATCATATTACCGATATGAAGGCCATGTTCCCTATGACTTACAGGAAAGATATTCTAACAGGACCTTATATAATAGAAAAGATATATGAATTAACCGAAGGCAAAGCAATTATAACTACCGAAGTAGGGCAAAATCAGATGTGGGCAGCCCAGTATTATAAATATACTTCGCCCAGAACCTTTATTACTTCAGGCGGTTTAGGGACCATGGGATATGGACTCGGAGCCAGCATCGGGGCCAAGGTAGGAAGACCTGACGCAAAAGTAATCAATATAGCCGGTGACGGATGCTTCAGAATGAATATGAACGAATTGGCAACAGCCACCAGATATAATATTCCTATCGTAGAAGTGGTTCTGAATAATAAGGTACTGGGAATGGTTCGCCAGTGGCAGACCTTGTTCTACGGCAGAAGATATTCATATACGGATCTTAACGACAAGGTTGATTTTGTCAAACTGGCACAAGCTATGGGAGCAAAGGCATACCGGATTACCAGACAGGATGAAGCGGAAAGTATACTAAAAGAAGCTTTGTCTCAGAATGAGCCTGTACTGGTAGATTGCATTATAGACTGTGACGAAAAAGTATGGCCTATGGTTGCTCCGGGAGCTCCGATAGAAGAAGTATTTACTGAAGAAGATTTAAAATCAAACTAAATATCGGAAAAGAATTGACAAAAAAATAACATAGTTCTATAATATATTCAATACTTTATTTAACTAAAGTTATATCATATTACATCGAAACAGTTAATAAGGGAGGATATGATAGTGGGAAGAATTTATAATTTTTCAGCTGGACCTGCCGTGCTTCCCGAAGAAGTATTAAAGGAAGCGGCAGAAGAAATGCTTGATTACAAGGGCACCGGAATGTCTGTTATGGAGATGAGCCACAGATCAAAGGCTTTTGAGGAAATCATTCAAGAAGCAGAAAAGGACTTAAGGGAACTTATGAATATCCCGGACAATTATAAGGTGCTGTTTGTTCAGGGAGGAGCTTCCCAGCAGTTTGCTGCGGTTCCTATGAACCTGATGAAGAACAAAGTGGCAGATTATATTGTTACCGGACAATGGGCTAAAAAAGCATATCTGGAAGCATGTTTATACGGAAAAGCCAATATAATTGCTTCTTCAGCAGATAAAACTTTTTCTTATATTCCGGATTGCTCGGATCTTCCTGTATCCGAGGATGCAGACTATGTCTACATATGCGAAAACAACACTATTTACGGAACCAAATTTAAAACTCTTCCGAACACCAAGGGTAAACCCCTTGTAGCAGACGTATCCTCCTGCATATTGTCAGAACCGGTTGATGTTACAAAATACGGGGTTATGTTTGCCGGAGCACAAAAAAACATCGGACCTGCAGGTGTAGTTATCGTTATTATAAGAGAAGACCTGATAACGGAAGATACTTTGCCCGGAACACCTACAATGCTCAAATATAAGATTCATGCAGACAATAATTCGTTATATAATACTCCTCCAGCATATGGTATTTACATATGCGGCAAGGTATTTAAATGGGTAAAGAAAATGGGCGGACTTGAAGTCATGAAGAAAAGAAACGAAGAAAAAGCAAAGATTCTTTATGATTTCCTGGATGAAAGCAAGCTGTTTAAGGGAACAGTGGCAAAAGAAGACCGTTCCCTAATGAACGTTCCTTTCATAACCGGAAGTGACGAACTGGATGCAAAATTCATAAAGGAAGCCAAAGCCGCAGGGTTTGAGAACCTTAAAGGTCACAGAACCGTAGGTGGTATGAGAGCAAGTATTTATAATGCTATGCCGATCGACGGAGTTAAGGCTCTTGTTGAGTTTATGAAGAAATTTGAGGATGAGAATTTATCCCGGTTATAAATAAATTGTGGATAAAAGCCGGAAAATTTATGGCTGCGGTTGACAGGCCCGGATAAAATTAATCTGTATATGAAAGGAGAGTTATCCATATGAAATACAGTTGTCTTAACCCGATTGCACCGGTGGGACTAAATATATTTACGGATAAATACCAAAAGACGGATAATGTAGACGAAGCGGACATAATACTGGTCAGAAGCGCATCCATGCATGATATGCAGTTTTCCGACAACCTGAAAGCAATTGCCAGAGCCGGAGCCGGCGTTAACAATATTCCTGTGGATATATGTGCGGAAAAAGGTATAGTTGTTTTTAATACTCCCGGAGCCAATGCCAACGGGGTTAAAGAACTGGTAATTGCAGGTTTGCTGCTTGCTTCCCGTGATATTATCGGTGGTGTAAATTGGGTTCAGACTATAAAGGATCAACCGGGAGTGGCAAAGTTAGTTGAAAAAGGCAAGAGCAAATTTGCCGGTAAAGAAATTCAGGGCAAAAAATTGGGAGTAATAGGTTTAGGTGCCATCGGCGTTCTGGTAGCAAACGCTGCTGTGCATCTGGGAATGACCGTATATGGTTATGATCCGTTTATTTCTGTTGAAAGAGCTTGGAGTTTGTCAAGACATGTTATTCCGGTAAACAGCAGGGATGAAATTTATAGAGAGTGTGACTACATAACACTGCATGCTCCGCTGATAGACAATGGTGATCCGAGCAGCAGTACTAAAGGGATGATAAATAAAGAGGCCTTCGATAAAATGAAGGACGGAGTTATTATCCTGAATTTTGCGAGAGACCTTCTGGTTAACGATGATGATATGGCCGAAGCCTTAAAATCCGGAAAAGTTGCCAGATATGTAACGGATTTCCCTAACGATAAAACGGCCAATATGGAAGGGGTTATCGCAATACCGCATCTTGGTGCCTCTACCGAGGAATCGGAAGATAACTGTGCGATGATGGCTGTAAAACAGCTTAGGGAATATATTGAGAAAGGAAATATAATAAATTCGGTAAATTATCCAAACTGTGATGCAGGCGAATGTGCAGCTTTGGGGCGCATAACTATACTTCACAGAAATATTCCTAAGATGCTTACTCAATTTACCGGTGTATTTTCCGCTTTAAATGTAAATATAGCAAATCTGGTAAATAAGAGTAAAGGCGACTATGCGTACACTGTAATTGACGTAGATTCAACTATTAACGGAGACGTTATTTCTAAACTTAACTCAATAGAGGGCGTAATTAAGGTTAGAGTGGTTAAATAAACAGTATAATAATATTTGGTAATTTGTATATGGTATTTTAAATAATATTATGGGGGAAGCGGCTTTTAGCATATGATTAGATCATAGCCAAAAGTGCGCTTCTTCTTTATATAAATAATGTTTAATCAGAAAATCCCGACATAAAAAATTGAATTATATTTATAATTTTGAGTAATTATTAAATATTAGTTATATAACTTGAAAAAGCATTTCATTTAAATTATTATAGTAGTACTTTATATAGATTTTTTCAGAGAAAAGTCTGTTGAATTTTGATAAATAATAGATAATAAGGAGAATGGAAAAATATGGCCATAGTGAGACCCTTTCGATGCATAAGGCCTGCTAAAGAGTTTGCCGGAAGAATTGCTGCACTCCCATATGACGTATACAGCAGGTCTGAAGCAAAACAGGAAGTAGAGCGGGAACCTTTGTCTTTTTTAAGGATTGATCGTGCGGAGACAAATTTTGATGATGATGTGGATACATACGATGAAAGAGTATACAAAAAAGCAAAAGAACTGTTGGAAAATATGATTAAAGACGGCTATTTTATAACCGATAATGATGAGTGTTATTATGTGTACGAACTGGTGATGGACGGACGGGCTCAGACAGGACTGGTTGCCTGTGCCTCTATAGACGATTATCTTAATAATGTTATAAAAAAGCACGAAAATACAAGAGAAGATAAAGAGATTGACAGAATAAAACATGTAGATATCTGCAATGCCCAGACAGGACCCATATTTTTAGCCTATAGATCACAACAGACAATTAATGAGATTATAGATAAAGTCAAAAAAGAGGAACCTCTTTATTATTTTACATCAACAGACGGAATCGGCCATCATGTCTGGAGAATAGCAGATGGAGAGAAAATTAATGTTATTCAAAAATGTTTTGACGGTATTCGGGAAATTTACATAGCGGACGGCCACCACAGGGCCGCTTCTGCCGTCAAGGTGGGTTTAAAAAGAAGGGGAGATAATCCGGGATATACGGGAAATGAGGAGTTTAACTTCTTCTTATCCGTTTTATTTCCCCATGATCAATTAATGATTTTGCCGTATAATAGGACGGTAGCTGATCTGAACGGATATACGGAAGAAGAATTCCTAAAGAAAGTTGAAGTCAATTTTGTAGTAACCAAATTGGGAAAAGAGCCTTATACCCCGAAAGAAAAAGGGGAAATTGGAATGCTGCTTAACGGATACTGGTATAGCCTGAAAGCCAAAGATATTATAAGATGCAGCAATGACCCTGTAAAATCTCTGGATGTTTCTATTCTTCAGGATTATTTGCTTGAACCTGTTTTAGGAATTAAAGATCCGAGAAGAGATAAAAGAATTGATTTTATAGGTGGAATCCGAGGATTAAAAGAATTGGAAAGACGGACATCCAAAGATATGAAAGTAGCATTTTCCATGTATCCTACATCAATTGAGGAGCTGTTTGCCGTGTCGGATGCAGGTAAGCTAATGCCCCCGAAATCAACTTGGTTTGAACCAAAACTTAGAAGCGGACTTTTCATACATGCGTTATCTTAGGAATATTGATATAATTGGTGATTTATTTCACATTTAATGCTATAATATCGGATGTATTGATAAATCATATCAATATATCATTTATTATAAAACTTATACATAGGAGGTCAAATATGAGTAAGAGTTTAAGAGGCACAAAGACATTGGAAAATCTTATGAAATCATTTGCAGGTGAGGCACAGGCAAGGTTAAGATACACCTACTATGCTTCCGTAGCAGGCAAAGAAGGATATAAACAGATTCAAAATATTTTTATGGAAACAGCAGAGAATGAAAAAGAACATGCTAAAGTATTCCTGAAACTGGCTCAAAAATACCTTGACGGAGAAAATCCTGCTCCGGTTGAGATAAATGCTACTTATCCGTTTGCATATGGAGACACAGTTGCTAACTTAAAGGCTGCCGCAGCAGGTGAACACGAGGAAAGCGAAGTTGATTATCCCGCTTTTGCAAAGGTAGCAAAAGAAGAAGGATTTGACGATATTGCAGAACGTTTCCTTTTGATTGCAAAAGTAGAGAAACATCATGAGGAAAGATATAAGAAGCTTTTAGAGAATATCGAAACCGGCAGAGTTTTCAAGAAAGACGGCAAGGTTTACTGGAAGTGCCTCAACTGCGGATATGTGCATGAGGGAGATGCCGCTCCGGAAGTATGCCCTGCATGTGCTCATCCCCAAGCATATTTCCAACTGCTGGATGACTGCTTCTAAATTATCTAATAATATAAGTAATATGGTGATTGACATCAGTTCATATTTCAAATACTTTATAATAACCCGGCTGGTATCTCCAACCGGGTATTTATTAAAATCGACGTCAAAAAATAAAACGGCGAAAATAGACCGACAGTAAAAATCGACATGCAATATTTTTCTTTGATATCAAAATAAAGTGTGTTAAAATATACACGAATAAGCAGATTAGGCGAAGGAAAACAGTACGTTTTAAGTGACATGATAATGTCACTATAAAACGCAGGGTTTTCCTTCGATAAGTGCAACGTGAGCGACAATGCGAAGCATTGGAGCTACTAACTCGCCGAAAGCAGATTAGTGCATAATGATAAGCATTTTATATGGTATATTAATGCTACAGCAAAAATAATAAAGTCAGTGTAAATGCTATTATATTTTTAAATTATTATATACAAGGGAGATTACTATGAGCAGTTTTTTTAATTTGGAAAATCCGGTTTTTCAACTGCTGGCAAAAGTGTGTGATATGCTTTTTGTAAGTATTGTTTATATTACTCTTTGTTTACCTATTGTTACCATAGGTCCGGCCAGCACAGCCCTGTATTATGCGGTTGTAAAAGTTATCCGCAGAGAAAGGGGATATATTTTCAAAGAGTTCTTCCGGTCATTCAAGCTTAATTTCAAAAGAGGTGCCATAATAGGAATATTACTTACACTTGCATATATTGTTTTAGGATTTGATTTACTTTATGCATGGGGACTTACAGAGCCGGACAGCAGTAAAGGGTCTCTTCTTATGGGTATATTTTTAGGAATCGCGTTTTTGGTTGTCAGCTTTTCCATATATGTTTTTCCTATTCTTTCCCGGTTTGATATGACAGTAAAGCAGTTATTCAAAGCGGCTGTTTATATGTCGATGAGGCATGTACATTTTACAATTTTAATGATAGTCGTAAATGTTGCCGCAGTGGTTATCGTTATTTTCTTTTTTCCCTTTATCTTTATTGCCCCGGCAACTGTTGCTTTGGTTAATTCGTTTATGATGGAAAGAATATTTAAGAAATATATGCCAAAATCTGAAGGACCGGGGGAAGAAACCGGTAAAGATGAGTGGTATTTGGAATAAGGGGGAGAAAAACATATGTCGGAAAAATTAACTGATATATTCGGTATAGATGTGTTCAGCGATGCGGTAATGATTGAAAGACTTCCAAAAAAAATATACAGTGCTTTAAAAAAGACTATTGAAAACGGGGAGGACCTGGACCCTAATGTGGCGGAAGTGGTTGCCAACGCCATGAAGGACTGGGCAATCGAGAGGGGAGCAACCCACTATACCCATTGGTTTCAGCCCATGACCGGAATAACCGCTGAAAAGCATGATTCATTTATAAGTCCAACTTCTGACGGAAAAATTATAATGGAATTTTCGGGAAAGGAACTGATAAAAGGAGAGCCGGACGCATCATCCTTTCCTTCCGGAGGATTACGGGCAACCTTTGAAGCCAGAGGTTACACCGCCTGGGATTGTACTTCACCGGCATTCTTAAGGGAGGATGCTTTGGGTGTGACATTATGCATACCTACAGCATTTTGTTCGTATACCGGAGAAGCCCTGGATATGAAAACACCGCTTCTTAGGTCCATGGAGGCTTTAAATAAACAGGTTTTAAGAATATTAAAACTTTTCGGCCATACCGATATAAAACATGTTTACCCGACGGTAGGGCCGGAGCAGGAATATTTTCTTATCGACAAATCCAAATATTTAAAGCGGGACGATCTTATATTTACGGGAAGAACTTTATTCGGAGCCATGCCTCCTAAAGGTCAGGAATTGGGGGACCATTATTTCGGAAACATTAAAGAACGGGTAGCTTCATTTATGAAAGAATTGAATATTGAACTGTGGAAGATGGGTGTAACGGCAAAGACACAGCATAATGAAACGGCTCCCGCCCAGCATGAACTGGCTCCGATTTTTACAACCGCAAATATAGCGACCGATCATAATCAGCTAATAATGGAATCCATGAAGCGGATTGCCAATCGTCACAATCTGGCATGCCTGCTTCATGAAAAACCTTTTGCCGGGGTAAACGGGTCAGGAAAACACAATAACTGGTCGCTGGTTACAGATACGGGTAGGAATTTACTGGATCCCGGTAAAACTCCTCACGAAAATACTCAATTTTTGCTGTTCTTTACAGCTGTTATAAAGGCTGTGGATATGCATGCTGATTTACTGAGGGTGTCAGCCGCAAATCCGGGTAATGATCACAGGCTTGGTGGACATGAAGCTCCTCCAGCTATAATATCGGTATATATTGGGACTCAGCTGGAAGACGTGCTAAATCAGATTATGAAAAACGGGGAAGCAAAAAGCTGTATGGTCGGCGGAAAAATAAATGTCGGTGTACATACCATTCCTGAGCTTTATAAAGATGCCAGTGACCGGAACCGGACATCTCCTTTTGCATTTACAGGAAATAAATTTGAATTCAGAATGGTTGGTTCTTCTATGTCAGTAGGCATGGCAAACACTGTGATTAACACCATAGTGGCCGATGTTCTTAGTGAAATGGCTGATGAGCTTGAACAAGCTGAAGACTTTAATTTGGCCGTTCATGATCTGATTAAAAGAACTATAACCGAACATATAAGAGTTATATATAACGGGAACGGATATTCACAGGAATGGATTGAGGAGGCTGAAAGAAGAGGCTTACCTAATTTAAGGTCCATGGTGGATGCTATTCCCGCATTGGTTACGGAAAAGGCTGTTAAACTGTTTGAAAAACATAATGTCTTTTCGAAAACAGAACTTATGTCACGTCGGGATGTACTATTTGATTCGTATGCCAAGACACTTAATATAGAAGCCAAAACCATGATATCCATGGCAGGCTCGCAATTCATCCCTGCGGTAGTAAAATATACGAAAATATTGGCGGATTCGATTAATTCCGTAAAAGAAGCAGTACCGGAAGCCGATATATCGGTACAAAAGGAACTGCTAATAAAGACTTCCGGATTATTGTCCGAGGCTCAAAGTGCATTGCAAAAACTTCGTGATCTGATAAAAGAGGCAGAGGGGATAGCTGACGGAGAAAAGAAAGCACGGTTTTTCTATGAGAAAGTTAAACCGGCCATGGAAGCACTTCGTACACCGATTGATACCCTTGAGCTTATAGTTGACAGGGAGTTATGGCCGGTGCCTACATATGGGGAGTTATTGTTTGAGATATAAATATAGTGAAGATACATATGATAAAAGGCCGAGAAAGAAAAGATTTACTTTCTTGGCCTTTTTACTATGGTTTTATGTTTAATTTTATGATTTTATATTTAAATAAATATTTACACCTGTAATAAATAGGCTGAATATAAATTTTATTAAACCATTATTAGCAAATTGTATCTAAAAAAATTTCTTGACATAGAATGTATTATAATATATATTTTGATTATCAAAATATTTGACTACCAAAATAATTATTAATTTATTAGAACATAATGAGTTATTTTTACTTACTTAGGAGTGGATTATGTGAAAGAGAGAATTTTAGAGATTAACAAACTACTGGTTGAGATTTACGAAGATGTAATCCATATTGAGGAATACGCGATAAAAACAGGAGTGTTTAAAGATCTTTCCATAACCGAAATCCATACGCTTGAAGCAGTAGGCCTTTACGGTTCGAAAACCATGTCAGAAGTAGCATCGGAACTAAATATTACGATGGGGACTTTGACTACTGCGATCGACAAGCTGATTAAGAAAGGATATGTAGAAAGAAAAAGAAGTGATGTAGACCGCAGAATAGTAAATGTGAGTCTGACCAAGAAAGGAAAGTTAGCCTATCGTGTTCACGAAAAGTTTCATTTGGATATGGTAAAGGCTATTATGAATGATTTTACTTCACAGGAGGAAGAAGTGCTGCTTTGTGCGCTTAGAAAGTTAAATAACCATTTGAAGGACATATATAATTATTCAGGCGAGAATCAGCAAAGTCAATAGGAGGACTACCATAATGGGCCATGCAGCCATAATAGGGACAGGAAGTTTTGTACCCGACAATATAATGACCAACGACGATTTAAGTAAAATGGTTGAAACCAGTGATGAATGGATCAGGACCAGAACAGGGATTCGTGAACGGAGAATTTCATCCGGATTAAACACTTCTGATCTTGCTTATGAAGCAGGAACACGGGCTATAAAGGATGCTGGTCTGCAACCTGAAGATATAGATCTTATAATATGTGCGACCATAACACCCGACTATTTTATGCCGTCCTGTGCATGTATGGTTCAGCAAAGATTGGGGGCAAAAAATGCGGCTGCTTTTGATCTTGTCGCTGCATGTACAGGAATGATTTACGGGATTGTTACTGCAGAGCAGTTTATTAAAAGCGGTATGTACCGTAATGTTCTTGTAATAGGCACCGAGGTTTTATCCAAAATTCTGGATTGGGAAGACAGATCAACCTGTGTTTTATTCGGGGACGGAGCCGGAGCAGTAGTATTATCTCAGTCCGATAAAGGGGGAATTATTCTTGCATCCAATCTGGAATCTGACGGAAGCAAATATAAGCTTTTGACATGTCCGGCTGTACCGCTTAAAAATCCTTATGTCAGTGTCGGTGGTAAAAATTCTCAGGCAGATTTGTATAATGATACAAGGTCTGTTATAAAGATGGCAGGTCAGGAGGTATTTAAATTTGCTGTCCGGACTATTATCGATAACATAGAAGCGGTATTAAAGAAAACAGGCCTTAATTCGGACGATATTCGGTATATTATACCCCATCAGGCCAATCAGAGAATATTCGAACAGGCTTCAAAATTGAGTGGGATTTCAGTAGACCGCTTCTATATGAATCTGGACCGATACGGAAATACATCGGCGGCAAGTATAGGAATAGCTTTGGATGAGCTTGCTAAAGATACGGGGATAAAATCCGGTGACATAGTGGTACTGGTCGGTTTTGGCGGAGGTATGACAGGCGGATCTGTCATCCTAAAGTGGAATTAGTAATAAACCGGGTATATACCCGGGTTCATAAAAATATATATATCTATTATATTAATAGCTTTAAGGAGGATTTGAATTATGGATATGAAAAAAGTTAAAGAAATTATAGCAGAGCAATTGGGAATAGACGCAGAGGAATTAAGACCCGAGACATCGCTAAAAGATGATTTAAATGCAGATTCTTTGGATCTTTTTCAAATTATTATGAGTCTGGAAGAAGAATTTGATATTGAGATACCAACAGAGGATACCGAGAACATAAATACAATAGGTGATATTGAGGCTTATCTGGAAAAAAGATTGGAAAATGTAGAAGAATAGTAAGAAATCTATTTAGACAGGAGCTTAAAAAATGAAATCACGAATATGTGAGATGTTAAATATTGAGTATCCCATATTTCAGGGAGCTATGGCATGGATAGCAAATGCTTCCCTGGCAGCAGCCGTATCAGAAGCCGGAGGACTCGGAATTATAGCGGGAGGTACCGCTCCGGTGGAACTTATTAGGGAAGAGGTCAGGAAAGCAAAAAAAATGACGTCCAAACCTTTTGGAGTAAACATAATGCTCTTAAGCAATAATGCCAATGAGATAGCAAAAATGGTTTGCGAAGAAGGGGTTAAAGTGGTTACCACCGGTGCCGGGACTCCGTCAAAATATATGGATATGTGGAAAGCCCATGATATAAAGGTAATACCTGTAGTTCCTTCCGTAGCCATAGCCAAAAGGATGGTAAGATGCGGTGCTGATGCGGTTATTGCCGAAGGCACAGAAGCGGGGGGACATGTCGGGGAACTGACTACTATGGTACTTGTTCCGCAGATTGTCGACGCGGTGGATGTACCTGTTATAGCAGCCGGCGGCATAGCAGACGGCAGGCAGGTTGCCGCAGCGTTTATGCTTGGGGCTGAAGGGGTACAGGTCGGGACCCGGTTTTTAACCGCATTTGAATGTACTATACATGAAAATTACAAGAAAAAAGTACTTAATGCCAAGGATATTGATACCGTTGTTACAGGGCGCCGTACAGGACATCCGGTGAGGGTAATTAAAAATAAATTAAGCCGAAAATTTTTTGAGCTGGATGAAAGCCTGGCTTCGAAGGAAGAGTATGAAAAGCTTGGATCCGGAGCATTGGCCAGAGCTGTTTTTGATGGGGATATGGAGTACGGAAGCATTATGGCAGGACAGGTTGCCGCAATGGTAAACAAAGAGCAAAGCTGCAAGGAAATAATAAAAGAAATGATGGAAGATGCATCAAAACTGTTAAATAAAGACTGGAATTAGAATAGGGTGGTTTAATGAGGAAAATAGCGTTTATCTTTCCCGGTCAGGGCTCACAATATGTCGGCATGGGAAAGGAGCTGTGTGACAGTTTTGAGCAATGCAGGGAAGTATTTGATATTACAGATGAATGCCTGGGTTTTAATTTTTCTGAGATGATATTTAACGGAAAGAAAGAAGACCTGGACCGGACCGAAAATACGCAGCCGGCTATTGTTACCGTTTCCCTTGCGGCATATGCGGCTTTAAGGACATACAATGTTATGCCCCATGTAACGGCTGGCCTTAGCCTTGGCGAATATACCGCTTTAACGGTCAGCGGTGTCTTTACCCAGTCCCAGGTAATCGGTCTGGTTAGAAAAAGAGGCAGATTTATGGAGGAAGCTGTTCCTGAAGGTAAGGGTAAAATGTGTGCCGTTTTGGGTCTTACCGAAGAAAAGGTAAGGGAAGTTTGCCAAAAGGCAAAAGAGTATGGCCTGGTAGAACCGGCAAACTTTAACTGTCCCGGACAGATAGTCATAGGAGGGGAAGCAAAAGCTGTGGAGGAAGCGGCTAAAATAGCCGAAAGTGAAGGTGCTTTAAAATGCATATTCCTTTCGATGAGTACTCCTTCTCATACGGAATTGCTTTTTCCCGCGGCAGAAAAGCTAAAAAAAGAATTGGACAATATAACCCTGGGACATATGAACATTCCGGTTATAAGCAACGTTACCGCCGATTATATTAAGTCGGTGGAGGATGTTAAAGACTTGCTGTACCGACAGGTAATGAAAAGTGTTTTGTGGGAACAGTCTGTGCGAAAAATGGTTGAAGACGGAGTAGACCATTTTGTTGAGGTGGGACCCGGTAAGACCTTATCCTCTTTTGTAAGGAAAATCAACCGCAACCTTAAGGTATATCATGTGGATGATATAAAATCCCTGGAAGAAACCGCAGCGGCACTGAAAAAGATAAACTAATCGTAGTAAAAACAATGAATGGGATTAAAGAAACCATTACTTTAGATTATCAAGACATTATATTAAAGCCTAGATGCGAACTTAAAAATAAACAGATAATAATATAATTTTTTGCACTTATATTTATAAAAATAATTAAGAAATGGAGTCGGATATGCTTAAAGAAAAAATCGCTGTAATAACAGGTGCCGGAAGAGGCATAGGAAGAGCAATAGCATTGCAGTTTGCAGAGTATGGTGCAAAGGTGGTTTTAAATTACAGAAACAGTTTATCACAGGTTGAGGAACTTATCCAGACCATAAGCAGGCTTGGCGGTGAAGCTATTGCAGTCAAAGCCGATGTAAGCCGGGAAGAAGAAGCAAAATACCTGATTGAGGAAGCAGTAAAGAAATATAATAAGATTGATATTCTGGTTAACAATGCAGGCATTAATAAGGATAATTTGCTAATGAGGATGACAGAAGAAGAATTTGATGCCGTTATGGATGTCAATTTAAAAGGCACATTTTTTTGCATGAAGCATGCGGCAAAGATTATGTTAAAACAGCGATACGGAAAAATTATAAATATATCCTCCGTTGTAGGATTAGCGGGCAATATAGGCCAGGCAAATTATGCCGCATCTAAAGCGGGGGTAATCGGCTTGACAAAATCGGCTGCCAGGGAGCTAGCCCGTAAAGGTATAACGGTAAATGCCGTTGCACCGGGATTTATAAAGACAGACATGACTGATGCGCTTCCCGATAAGGTAAAGGAAGCTAGCATTGCTGCTATTCCGATGGGCCGTTTTGGAGAAGCTTCCGAAGTTGCAGGCGCCGTATGTTTTCTTGCATCTGAAGCTGCCAATTATATAACTGGCCAGGTGTTGTCTGTAGACGGTGGAATGGTTATGTGATTATATTATATGCCGAATTAAACGGCATGGAGGGAAACTGCATGAATTACAGAGTAGTGATAACAGGTTTGGGCGCTGTTACGCCCATTGGAAACAACGTCAAAGAATTTTTTGACAATGTCAAAGCCGGAGTTTGCGGTATTGACTTTATTACAGGCTTTGATACGGAAAATTTTGAAGTCAAATTGGCCGCATCTGTTAAAAATTTTGATCCGAAGCCATATATCGATGTAAAAGAAAGCAGAAGAATGGACCGGTTTTCACAATTTGCCGTAGTGGCCGCCGCTCAGGCTTTGGAAGATGCTGCTATTGATCCTGAAAGCCTGGATAAAGACCGCTTTGGTGTGATAGTCGGTTCAGGCATAGGCGGGCTTGCGAATATTGAAAAACAGGAAAGAGTCCTTTTGGAGAAAGGACCAAGAAGAATAGATCCTTTATTCATACCTATGGTTATCACAAATATGGCTGCGGGCAATATAGCCATAAAATTCGGAGCCAGGGGAATATGTTCCAATGTAGTTACAGCCTGTGCCACCGGCAGCCATTGCATTGGTGAAGCTTTCAGGTATATCAAGCACGGGTATGCCGATGTTATTTTAGCCGGAGGGACCGAAGCTTCAATTACTCCTTTAGGTATTGCCGGTTTTAATGCTCTAAAGGCATTGTCGACCAGCAAAGATCCTCTTAGGGCCTCAATTCCTTTCGATAAAGAAAGAGACGGTTTCGTTATGGGAGAAGGCGCAGGTATATTGCTCCTGGAAGAATATGAACATGCCAAAAAAAGAGGAGCCAAAATCTATGCGGAAATAGTCGGTTACGGAGCAACTTGTGACGCTTACCATATTACTGCCCCGGACCCTGAAGGATACGGCGGCACATTATCCATGAAAAATGCCATGAATGAAGCGGGTATTACCCCCAAGGATATCTCTTATGTGAATGCTCACGGTACAAGTACACCGATAAACGACAGGCTGGAAACTCTGGCAATGAAAGCAGCTTTTGGTAAAGATATATATAATATCCCTATAAGTTCAACTAAATCCATGATAGGACATTTGCTGGGAGCAGCCGGGGCCGTGGAAGCAATTGTGTGTGTAAAGGCTATTGAAGAGGGCTTTATACCCGCGACTATAGGCCTTAAGGTTAAAGATGAGGAATGCGATTTGGATTATGTACCAAATACCGGCAGAGAAGGAAAGCTATCCTATGTAATGTCCAACAGTTTAGGTTTCGGAGGCCATAATGCAAGCTTAATCTTTAAAAATATGGAGGTATAGCCGTGAAATATAATGAAATAATCGGCCTGATGCAGGAAATGACCAAGGCCGGTCTCAGCAAGATTTTGATTGAAAAAGAAGATTTTAAGCTTATTCTCGAAAAAGACGGGGTAAAAACAAGTGAACCGGACCTTGCATCCGATGTAAAAGAAGCAAGACCGAATATTAATGATGCAAAATCTGCTGAAATTAAACCGTTAGATTCTCAAAAAGAAATCACAGAAGAAAAAACGGATAACAAAGATAGTAAAGATATAGATCAGTATAAAAAGATTGTAGCTCCAATGGTAGGGACATTCTATGCTAAGCCTGCTCCGGATAAACCGCCTTATGTACAGGTTGGGGATAAGGTGAAGAAAGGGCAAATAGTCTGCATTATTGAGGCTATGAAACTTATGAATGAAATCGAAAGCGATGTGGACGGGGAAATTGTGGAGTGCCTTGTAGAAAATGAGCAGATGGTAGAATACGGCCAACCCCTTTTCCTTGTTAAGTAAGAATTGCTTTCTCTTATAAAAGCTGTGCTTATAAAATCTCCGACTTCTAATAAAAAATCATTTGTGCTCTTTGTATAAAGACGTTAAGTAAATTTTAGATTTGATGTAAGTTTATAAATTTTTATTTTGGATTCTAAGGAAAGCTATACTTGAATATATAAAATTTTGACGAATCATGTTATATTAAATTTTGTATAAATGGAAAAAATAGGTTGCTATGGTCATAGAAAGGGATTATTATGTTAAATGTAGATGATATCCAAAAAATAATACCTCACCGTCCACCTTTTCTATTGGTGGACCGTATAGATGAGCTGGAACCGGGAATATACGGGTTAGGCGTTAAAAACGTTACAATGAATGAACCTTATTTTGCAGGTCATTTTCCGGGAAAAGCTGTTATGCCGGGAGTAATTATCCTGGAAGCTCTGGCACAGACAGGAGCCATAGTTATGCTTTCCTTAAAGAAAAATGAAGGCAAAATCGTATATTTTGGAGGTATGGATAAAGTAAAATTCAGACGGCAGGTAGTTCCAGGAGATGTTCTAAAACTTGAAGTAAAAATAATAAAAGACAAGGGTAATTTCGGAGTGGGTTCTGCGGTCGCTTATGTAGAAGATGAAGTGGCAGCAGAAGCTATACTTACATTTGCAATAATGTAAAATGCATAAGCAGATGGGAGAATCAGAATGTTTCATAAAATATTGATTGCAAATCGCGGAGAAATTGCAGTTCGGATTATCCGTGCCTGCAAAGAAATGGGCATTGAAACCGTGGCTGTATATTCCGAAGCGGACAGGGAAGCTTTGCATGTGCTGATGGCCGACGAAGCGGTATGCATAGGTCCCGACAGGTCGAAAGACAGCTATCTGAATATGCAAAATATAATAAGTGCCACCGTTCTCACAGGAGCTACAGCCATTCATCCCGGCTTTGGCTTTTTGGCGGAAAACAGTGCTTTCGCCAGAATGTGTGAAGATTGCAACATAACATTTATAGGACCAAATGCAGATACGATCGAACTGATGGGAAATAAATCAAAAGCCAGAGAAACCATGCAAAAAGCAGGGGTTCCCGTGATACCGGGCTCTGACGGAGAAATAGAAAGCATAAAGGAAGCAAAAAAACTTGCGGAACATATAGGATACCCCGTTATGATAAAAGCCTCAGCCGGAGGCGGGGGCAAGGGCATGCGGGCGGTATACTCCGCCGATGAGCTTGAGAAAGCCATTATGTCAGCCAGAAGTGAAGCAAAGGCTGCTTTCGGCGACGATAAAGTCTATATGGAAAAGCTGATTATTAATCCCAAGCATGTAGAATTTCAGATTTTGGCAGACAAATACGGAAACGTAGTACACCTTGGGGAAAGGGACTGCTCCGTCCAAAGGAGAAATCAAAAACTTATGGAAGAATCCCCATGTCCGGTTATGAGTAAGGACCTTCGTGCCAAAATGGGAAACGCGGCAGTAAAAGCAGCAAAAGCCACGGGGTATGTCAATGCGGGAACCATAGAATTTTTACTTGATAATCAGAATAATTTTTATTTCATGGAAATGAATACGAGAATCCAGGTAGAACATCCTGTGACAGAGATGGTTACCGGAATTGATTTAATAAAGGAACAGATAAAGATAGCGGCCGGTGAAAAACTTAGCTTTCGCCAAAAGGATATTGAATTTAGAGGCCATGCTATCGAATGCAGAATTAATGCTGAAGATCCTAAACGGGGCTTTATGCCTTGTCCGGGTCTAGTGAAAAATGTGTTGTTCCCGGGAGGCCCGGGTATCCGGGTAGACAGCGCCTTATATCCCGGCTATATGGTGCCGCCCTGTTATGATTCTATGCTGGCGAAAATTATAGCCCACGGTAAAAACAGGGAAGAAGCTATAGACAGGATGAAGAGGGCTCTTTCGGAGCTTATAATTGACGGCATAGAAACAAACGTTGATTTTCAATTTGAGCTTTTTGAAAGGGAAGAAATCATCTCGGGACATTATAATACAGGCTTAATCGAAGGAAAGAAGTAATATGAATAAAAATTTGTTTAGGACAAAAAAATATGCCACATCAAAAATCTACCGTTCAAGACCGCAGGATAGGTTGGGACCTGAAGAAGAAAAACCGAATGTACCCCAGGGGATTATGACAAAATGTCCCGCTTGCGGCAATATCATTTATACTAAACTTCTTTTAAAGAATATGAAGATATGTGAATGTGGATATTATTTTAAAGTATCCGCATATGAACGGTTGGCCATGGTTATGGATGAGGATACCTTTGTTGAAACGGATCAGCAGCTTACGACAAGGGATCCTTTAAACTTTCCCGGTTATGCCGATAAACTGGTCAAAACCCAGAACGCAACCGGCCTTGTGGACGGCCTTGTTACGGGAAAAGGCAGCATATGCGGTATTACCGTATATATAGGGGTTATGGATGCTGCCTTTTTTATGGGCAGTATGGGTACCGTTATCGGAGAAAAACTGACCAGATTATTTGAAAGGGCAACGAAAGAGAAGCTTCCTGTCATTATCTTTACCGCATCCGGCGGGGCGAGAATGCAGGAAGGGATTTTCTCTCTTATGCAGATGGCCAAAGTAAGCGGTGCCGCATCAAGGCACAGCGAAGCGGGATTATTGTATATTACGGTACTTACTGATCCCACAACCGGCGGTGTTACCGCCAGTTTTGCCATGCTGGGGGATATTATACTGGCGGAACCGGGAGCCCTAATCGGTTTTGCGGGACCGAGAGTTATCGAGCAGACCATAGGGCAGAAGCTTCCCGAAGGTTTTCAGAGGTCGGAATTTTTACTTGAACACGGTTTTGTGGATATGATAGTGACAAGAGATAAGATGAGAGAAACTTTGGGAGCACTGCTAAAACTTCACTATAAAGAAAATCCCCGTTATTTTGCAAATCCGGCAGATAAACCGAGTAATATCATAGAAGAAAATACGGAAAATACTAATGATAATTCGGAAACTGACAAACCGTAGAATAATTTACAGATAAACCGGAAAATTTTATCCGGCAATAATAAGAATAATAAAATAAGTATAGAAATCTCAGGTATAATTGATAATGATGCCTGCGCACATGAATAATACAGAATTAAGACATGCAAATAGTTAGGAGGGGCGCAATGGAATTAACACCTTGGGAGAAAGTAAAATTGGCACGGATGCCGCTTCGGCCTACCGGACTTGATTATATCGAAAGGATATTTGACGGTTTCATTGAATTGCACGGTGACAGATTTTACGGTGAAGACCGGGCAATTGTAGGTGGAATAGCCTTTTTTAATGACATTCCGGTTACGGTTATAGCCCAGCAAAAAGGCCGAAATACAAAAGAGAATATAGCAAGAAATTTCTCCATGCCTCATCCCGAAGGATACAGAAAAGCCCTTCGCTTAATGAAGCAGGCAGAAAAATTCGGTCGCCCCATAATCTGCTTTATTGATACTCCCGGTGCCTTCTGCGGTATCGGTGCCGAAGAAAGGGGGCAGGGAGAAGCTATCGCTACCAATTTGGCTCAGATGATGATGCTTAATACCCCGATTATATCTGTAGTTATTTCCGAAGGAGGAAGCGGCGGTGCTTTGGCTATCGGAGTGGCCGATAGGGTATATATGCTGGAACATGCTATTTATTCAATTCTTTCTCCGGAAGGGTTTGCCAGCATATTATATAAAGACGCTTCCAAAGCCGAAACAGCCGCAAAGGATATGAAACTGACGGCACAGGACTTATACCGGTTCGGAATAATTGACGGGATTATACCCGAACCTCCGGGAGGGGCCCATAACGACTATGACTTTGTGGCAAATAAGGTAAAGGAAGTCATTAAAAAGGATATTGATGAACTTATGACTTTGTCTTGCGACGAAATGAGGGAAAGACGTTATAAGAAATTCAGGAACATATGATTCATAATAATATTATATATAAACGGTAATTAGAAAAAAATAATACTACAAATTATTAATTTAAATATAAATAAGGCAAGCCGAAACAGTATAAGCAGTTTGGTTTTGCCTTCAGTTTCGGTTTGTCTTAGTTATTGTAAAAATTCCTCCGTAAGGACATTTTAAATCCTGGGTCTTTACAGGTCTGACAAATTGAAATTCGTCAATCAGGCTTCCCAGTTTTTCTCCTTTTGATTTAATTAAAGCCACCACATGGGGTAGCCGACACTATCGACAGCTAGCAAGTCAATTTTTTCCTGTCTTCTTTTTTAATCACTTTTTATCCCCTTTCTGTTAATTAATTCCAAAATTGATTTTTGGGCTTGAATCTTTCCGTAGATTTTAATTGATTTTACGGTTGCTTCAAATAATTCAGGACTTATATCTTTATCAATAAGCAAAATCCCCATAACCATTATGTGAAGCTTTTTATTCGATTTCATTGCGTCTGAGAGTGCAGCCTTTCTTAATCTGTAAATGCCGATTCCGCCTTGTACCTGGCTTTCAGGTTCAAATGAATTTGCTTTGGTCTGTAGGTATAATCTTTCGATATCAGATTTGTGCATCTCAAGTTGGTTGCGTATAGCTGTTCTGATAAAATCACTTCTGTTTGTATAAATCATGTTTTCAACAAGCAAATCTATCTGTGCCAATTCCATTATTCCGATATTTATAGTAGCTTTTTCGGTTCTGTTATTGTCCATATATACCATCCTTTTTACTAATATTAAATTTTAATAAAAATACTCCAAAAACTATGCTAATATACTCTGATTGGAGTATATATAGAGTATAATTTAAATTACAATAATTGTCAATGAGAATTTACATTTAATGGAATCTACCTGAAGTTTAAAGTGAATTTCAAATAAGTTTTGATTTATATAAAAACCTCCTATGTTATCAGAATGAGAGTTATAAATCTCAAAGATAACATAGGAGGTTTTTACCTTATATATGTTATACATGATTAAGTTAAGTAGCAAAATATTTAATGAAAGTTCAAGCGCTTTTATAAATTGTGATTATCTTTAAACTCTTTGGGGGAAAGTCCTGTCACCTTTTTGAACAGGGTGGAAAAATATGAAAAGTTATCAAATCCTACAGCTTCTGCTATATCACTGATACTTTTATCACTTGTAAGAAGCAGTTCTTTTGCTCTTTCAATCCGATATTCATTTATATAGTTTTTAAGGGAGATACCAGTTTTCTTTTTATATACTTTTGCCAAGTATTCGGGAGTTAAGTAAAATTCGGCAGCAATTTGATTTCTGCCTATATCTTCATGATAATGTTCATGTATATATTGGTTTATTTTAGATATTAAGTTGGAGGATTTTTTTATTTCTTTTTCGTATTCAAATGTCTTCTCTAATAAATAGTTAACCCACCGAATCATATCGACGGTTGATTCTAAAGCCCT
The DNA here is from genome assembly GCF_002904165.1 of Herbinix hemicellulosilytica. Taxonomy (GTDB): domain Bacteria; phylum Bacillota; class Clostridia; order Lachnospirales; family Lachnospiraceae; genus Mobilitalea; species Mobilitalea hemicellulosilytica. Next base: position 175,875 of record NZ_CVTD020000008.1, read on the forward strand.
GTCCGATAATTTAATATAATAATCTTCATGAAACAGTTTCGTAGCCTGAATACCCTTTTGCATAAGGTCGGCAAAGACCACCTGTGTAATTTCCTGTTTTATAAGATAAAGCGAATATGTGTGCAGACGATTATTGAGGCTCAGTTCATTAAAAGTTTGCTTAAGGTAGTTTAGTATCAGGCTTTTGTTCATTTCTGTTACATAGCTTGCCAATTTGCTTATGTCAAGTATCTGAATCTCGTTTTTATCCGGTATTTTAATTTCATTCTCAAAAACGACGCAATTATTGACACCTATGTTATAGTACATTAACTGTTCAAGCTTTTGCCTGAATTGTGGAATCTCTGAAATTTTGCATTGGTTGCTTATGCAGCAGGTTATTACGGAAGAAAATTTGTCTTTGTAAGTATTGATCAGTTTATTGCATTTAAACTTCAGAGATTCACAATCGTTATCTTCGGATATTACAAAATAATGGACATAGTTATCGGTGGCATGAAATTTAACAACACTGTCATTTTCGCTTTTTCCGGAAATAATTTCAGAAATAGCATTCTCAATTACAAAATCAAATACACTTTTTTGATATTTTTCAATATCCTCTTCAATATTGCTTAGTTTTATATAGATAATCGTATATAAATGTTCGGTATTTATGCTTAAATGCCTTTCTTTAAGATCATTTATAATTTCGGTTTTGTCCTTATAATTACCTTCCAATAGCTGTTTCCAGAAATCTAATTTTACAAAACGCTGATTTTTTTCCAGCCATTTTCCGTATTCGCTGCTTCTTTGAAGATTTCTTTTTTCAGTTATTTTATTTACTATTTTCTGAAGGTTTAATTTCATTATATCCATGTTAAAAGGTTTAGTAAGATAAGCCGAAGCATTATACTGAATGGCATCGGCAGCATATGAAAAACTTTCGTGACAGGTTAAAAATAAAAACTCACAATCAAAATTTTTCTCTCTTACCCATTTTAACAAATCAAGGCCTGATTCCTGAGGCATCTCAATGTCGCTGATTATAATATCTATATTGTTTTGTGCAATTAATCTTTTTGCACCGGATACATTATAGGCGGTAAATACACCATCAATTCCCATATCGGACCATACTATATTATTTTTTATTACGTCTACAGTTGCAAAATCGTCATCTACTATTAATACATTCATCTATATATCATCCAATCTGACTTATAAATTATTCAATAAACTTGTTTTTGGTTTTTCTGGGAACATAAATTTTATTCAGACAACCGAACGGATTCAGGTTTTCAATTTTTATAAGTCCTTCTTTTTCGTACATTATTTCCATCATGCGTTTCATGCTCCATAATCCAACTCTGTTTCCTGTATCGTCGGGTTTTTTATTATTGTTCATATAATCAATTACTTCTTTAGGATAACCTTTCCCGTCATCTTCAATTTCTATTAACAGCATGTCCTCATTCTGGTATGTTTGCTTACTGACTTTAATCAAAATAGTTAAAGTATTGTCCAGTGATACGGCATGTTTAAATTCATTTTCGATAAAAGTGTGTATAATCATTTGCGGTATTTTCCATTCTTCCAACTCTTTGGGAAGGTCAATAAGGTAGAATACACTTCCCGGATATTTCAGTTCCTGCATCTCGAAGTAATTCTTTACATGATTTATTTCTTCCTTGACCGTTACAGTCCGAAGGCCTGCCCTAAACATATATCGGATATTTTTGGACAGAGAATTTATATATGTGTTGATATCTTCAAATTTTCCCTGACTGCTAAGGCTTGAAATTGTCGTTAAGGCATTTAAAAAGAAATGTGGCCTTATCTGTAGTTTAATACTTTTAAGTTCCATATCCTGAAGTTCAATTTTCTTTTCGTAACTTTGGATTTTTAAATTAACGATTTCATCTACCATTTGATTCGTAACTTCCTGCAGCATTTGAAATTCTCTTCTTCTGAAGTTGCCGCTTATACGGGTTTCATATTCCCCGTTTTTTATCCTTTCTATATCGTTTACAATATGCTGCATAGGTAATGCAATTTCTTTTTTTGTAAATTTTAATACATAAACCATAAACAGCATAGTAAGGCAGACTGCAGCAGCTACTATTATCATACCTATATTGGTTTGCTTAAGAATACTGCTTTTTTTGGCAATACTGTATATATATAGCTGACCGGGTACTATTTCTTTTTTTGCCTGATAATAGTTATCAGAGGATATACCGTTTATATTCTGACCGGGTGAAATTTCACCGGTTACAGAGCCCCAGACTCTTCCTATGATACCGTCTTTATTTACAAGAACAATAGAGTGATTGCCGTTTCCTTCTGCGGCATGATCGGCCAAAAAATTATTGATACTGACATATATGGCTATAGCCCGGCTGTCGGAAAGCAGCATCTTATATAAATACGTTTCATTATCCTTTTCAAGGAAATTCCATTCAAAGCTGTTGATTTCCTTTGTTTTAACAACATCACCGGTAAACTTTCGCAGGCTGTTCTTTTTGTTAAAATTAAATCCGGATTTAATGGCATCAAGGCATATATCGTAATTTGCATCATATATGACCAGTAAGTCAACATTTTCTTTTCCCTGCAGCAATTCCTGCATATAGTTATATAACGAAATCGATGCCAGTATACGCTCGTTGCTGTTGCTGCTTTTTATCTTTGCAAGATCAACATTTCTTGATGTTATATTCTTAAGCAATCCGTCCATTTCATTTATGCTGTTATAAGCTTCATTACTGTAAATGGCAAGAAAAGATTCTGATGAATCTTTAATTTCATTTTCCAGGATCTTGTATGATGAGAACAGAAAAATTCCCAATATGGTAAACAGCAAAACAGTTAAAATTATTAATAATCTGAATATGTCGTTTATAAAAGATTTTTTTTTCATCTGCCATCTGCTCCGAATTATAATATTTATCAATAGAGTATACCATAGTTCGACAATTCTTTCATGTATTATTATATTTTATAAAAAAAATAATATATCTTATAATTGAAAAAATAAACCTTAAATTTAAAAGATTGTAATATGCTTCGATGGTATGATGGTGTTACAAAGGAGGGAATAAATATATGAAAATATGGAAAAAAGGTTTGATTATTGCGTTATCACTAATTATGGTAATCGGATTGGCGGGATGTGGCAAATCTACTACCGGTGAAAAGGATAAGGATGGTTCTAAATCCGGAGAAAACAAAAGCTATGACAAGGTAGTATATGCATATGCAACATTTAATAATATCCCTACTTCCGAAGTACTGGACACGGTAGAAGAGGAAATAAACAAAATTACCAGGGAGAAAATCAATGTTGAGGTTGAATTATTACCTATAGCAATCTTTGATTATTCTTCCAGCGTAAGCCTTGCTCTGCAGGGTGGAGAACAGATTGATTTATTTCAATCTTTAGGTGATTTTAACAACAGTGTTTCCAGTGATATGGCATACGATATTACGGATATGATTGATGTTTATGCAAAAGAAACCAAAGAAATTTTAGGAGAGGATATACTGGCTGCATGTGTAAAAGACGGAAGACTGTATGGTATTCCTACTTACAAGCCTTATGCCTTGACTCCTATGGTGGTTTATAAACAGGAAATTGCGGACGAGCTGGGCATAGACATGAGCCAGGTAAAGAGTGTATTTGATCTGACCGATGTATTAAGGAAAGTAAAAGAGGCTTATCCTGATATGACACCTCTTGTGCCCGTACAAACAGGAACATCCGGAGTTAATATGACTATTCCGGAAGTTGATTATTTAACTGACGACTATTTCAGTCCTAAGGGTGTACTTATGGGCGATAGTATGACAGTTGTTGATTACTACGGTACAGAGGAGTTTGCGGAAATTTGCAGATTGGTAAGGACCTGGTACAATGAAGGCCTTATTTTGAAAGATGCAGCTACAACAACAAGTACATCCACAGAACTTATGTCTTCAGATAACAGCTTTTGCTATATAGCATCATACAGCTATCCGCCTGAGGATACCGCGGCATCTATCTCTGCCCAGGTAGGAAATATTCCTTTGGGAGCTGTTCAGATAGGAGAAGCTTATCTGGATACAACATCTATTAATGCTCTGACCTGGATGGTATCTTCAACATCCAAAGTACCTGAAGCAGCATTAAAATTCTTAAACCTGACATTTACCGATCCTGACGTTATTAACCTGATCATATACGGTATTGAGGGCAGAGATTACGTTATGGATGAAGAAGGATATGTATCTTATCCCGAAGGTCAGGATGCTTCAAGCGTTCCCTATACTGCACAGTTAAGTTGCGGAACTTTGGGTAACTTTTTCCTTATGCATCCGATGAAAGGAACAAAGAAAGAATCTCTTATCTGGGAAGAAGAACAGAACAAGCTGGCAAAGAAATCTCCGGCAATGGGCTTTACTTTTGACTCCAGTGAGGTTAAGACTGAATATACGGCTGTAAGCAACGTAATTCAGCAATATCTGCCGGGATTATTATGCGGCAGTGTCGACCCTGAAGTGGTTATTCCTGAATTCAGAAGTAAGTTGTCGGATGCAGGTCTTGATGCAATTATAGCAGCAAAACAAAAACAACTTGACGAATGGCTGAAGAATAAGTAATTGGAGACAGATAGATATGAAGAAAGTTGTAAGCAAAAAAAACAGGGGACTGACCAAAAGTGGTCCCCTACTTTTAATAGCATTACCGGGCATTGTATATCTCATTATTAACAATTATATACCGATGTTTGGAGTATTTTTGGCCTTTAAGGATTACAGCTATGTAAAAGGTATTTTTGGCAGTGACTGGAACGGTTTTGATAACTTTAAATATCTGTTCAGACAGGATGCTTTATTGATTGTAAGAAATACTATACTTTATAATCTGGCTTTTATAGTGATCGGAACTGTCTGTGCAATTTTGGTTGCAATACTAATGTGCGAACTGGGTGAAAGATTCAGGGTAAAGATATTCCAGTCGTCACTGCTTTTGCCTAATCTGCTTTCATGGGTTGTAATCGGGTTTATAGGATATGCATTTCTTAATGCCGACACAGGATTTATCAATAAAACAATTATAAGGCTTTTTGGGGGTAATGAAGTTGCCTGGTATACCACTCCAAAACCATGGCCATTTATATTGTTGTTGGTTTACCTGTGGAAAAACGTCGGCTACAGCAGCATTATATACATGGCTAGCATTGCCGGTATAGACAAAAGCATTTTTGAAGCGGCTAAAATTGACGGGGCAAAAAAGATAGAGCAAATAAGATATATAACAATTCCTATGCTTAAGCCCACTGTAGTCATTCTTACACTGATGGCAGTAGGAAGAATATTTTATTCAGACTTCGGCCTTTTCTATCAGGTACCGATGAACTCAGGTGCTTTGTATGATGTGACCCAAACCATAGATACTTATGTATATCACGGTTTGATGGAACTTAAAGACATAGGAATGGCTGCTGCAGCGGCTCTTTACCAGTCGGTAGTTGGATTTGTCTTGGTCGTTACAGCCAATGCCGTGGTAAGAAAAATCGACAGAGAAAATGCATTGTTTTAGTTTAGGAGGAAATTATGTTTAAACAGACAGACGAAAAACGATTCAGGATATTCTCCACGGTGTTTTTATGCTTACTTACCATTATTGCACTACTTCCAATAATTTTGATAGTTATTGCATCGTTTACTGATGAAAAATCTTTATTATCTTACGGATATTCATATTTTCCCAAAGCGTGGAGCTTTAATGCATATATTTATTTGATTAATCAAAGCAAATTGATTTTAAGGGCTTATGGAGTAACGGTTTTTGTAACGGCGGTAGGAACGGTAACAAGTGTATTGGTTACAACCATGCTGGCTTATCCGATGTCGCGAAAAAACTTTAAATACAGAAATCTGCTTTCATTCTTTGTTTTCTTTACCATGTTATTTAACGGTGGTATCGTATCCAGTTATATGATGTGGACCAATATATTTAAAATCAAAAACACCATTTGGGCATTAATAATACCTAATTACCTGGTTACAGGATTTAATGTATTCTTGGTAAGAAACTATTACTCAAACAATGTACCTGATGCCATAATTGAATCTGCCCAGATTGACGGCGCCACCGAGATGCGGATATTTTGGAAGATTATTATACCCTTATCCGTACCTACCATAGCCACAATAAGCCTCTTTACCGCCTTATGCTATTGGAATGACTGGCTGAACGGCTTGTATTATATTACTAAGTCTGAATTGTTTGGTATTCAAAATCTTCTTATTAAGATAATGAATAACGTGCAATTTTTAAAATCAGGTTCATCAAATTATCTTGGAGTAGGCAATATGAATTTGCCGGGCACTTCTGTCAGAATGGCGATGGCTGTTATCGGAATTTTGCCTATTGTGATAATATACCCGTTTGTTCAAAAATATTTTATTAAAGGTGTAATAGTAGGGGCTGTTAAAGGATAAAAAGCATTATAGGGGTTATATGAAAAAATCAAATATTGTTCATACAGACAGAAATAATCATACGTATAAATTATAAAGAATCCTTGGGACAGGTTCTTAACATGACCAGTAAGTATCTTTTGTTCGGATCAACTTTGCGAAATATCAGTGCAATAATATTACCGGATATTTTAGCACCACTATAAAATGATACTACGGGTGCTGTTAAGAGACCTGTCCTTTATAAAAGCAGCCTTACAACTAAAGTAATGAATTTATATTTTATATTAAGATCAATATCAAATGTTTGTAAATATTGATAGTCTTAGCAATAAAATGCCGCAAAGACTATGAATAAGACGGCAGATAATTTAAGAATACATATTTAGCAGTTGTTGGATGAACAGAAATATTCAAGGTATAGTCTGATAAAAATTTGGAGGGTATATATGAAGCTGGATGCTGAACATATCATGACACTGCATGTGGAGTGCAAAGACAGCCTGGAAGTTAAAAACGACGGGAGAGGTTATTTGAGAGTTATTCCTATAGTAGGCGGAAGTGTAGAAGGCAAAATAAACGGTGAAGTAGTCTGTGGCGGTGCGGACTGGAATACCTCATATGAATCAGGTATTGCCCATGTATGTGCAAAATATCTTATTAAAACAACTGACGGAGAGTATATAGATATACAAAATGAGGGCATAATTAAATTTGATTTGGAATCAAAAATTAAAACCACTCCCAGATTTAAGGCAGATATGAACGGGAAGTATAATTGGCTTAATTATGGTGTATATGTTGCCTCTTTAGATGCGGGAGAAAAAGTGGGGCAGGTAGTAATTACGGTTTACAAATTAGATTAGATTTAAAAACAGGGCGGTGAAAATATGAAATGGAAAATGGCCTGGAGTTACCAGCCCATAAACCACAATACGTGTATAGGTACAATCACAAATACAACATTAAGAGGGTTTTTTAAAAATAATTTAAATGGGAATAAGCTCAGAATAAGATTTTCAAATCCGTATTCTCCGGAATCTTTGATATTTGACCATGTAACAATAGGAAAAAGAATAAGCGGTGATATAGAAGGTTTCCATACTGTTAGATATAAGGGAAATGAACTTATAAAAATAGAACCGGGAGATGTTTTTACAAGTGATGAAATTGATATGGATATAAAGCCTGGTGAAGATATAGTTTTGTCCATATATATTAAGGATACAGCAAATATTTACTGTGTTTGTTCCACATGGTCGGCAAAAAGCTGGAACACAAAATACGGTATAGGCAAGGATTATACCCTGGACAAGTCTTTCCCCGAAACTGATAATTACGATATATATCCCGTACTTCAATATGATGTAAACAGGGCAAATCATATTTTCGGCATAAGTGCTATTGAGGTTTTGACAGACGATAATGTAAAAACCATGGCTCTCTTTGGGGATTCCATAACCCACATGTCTTACTACAGCGACGTTCTGACCGATAAAATTATAGAAAAATATCCAGGAAAAATTACAATAGTAAACCGAGGTATTGGGGGAAACAGGCTCCTTCATGATTATACCCGCTTGGCGGAGATACCAAGCGGCGGCACTATATTTGGCGGCCCCGGTATAGAGAGGTTTGAAAGAGATATATACAGGTGGGATGTACCGGATTATGTAGTGGTTTTAATTGGAATTAATGATTTTACCCATCCTTATTTCTTTAACCGTAATGATGAAATTATTACTTTGGAAGAATACAAGAAGGGACTGCTAAGACTAATTGACCTGGCTCATTCAAAAGGAAGCAAAATATATATAGGCACCGTGATACCATTCAAGAAAGACAAACTTGAATGGTTTGACGAGGTAGAAAGCCTGCGAAATGAAGCCAACGAGTGGATAAGAAAGCAAAAGGAAGCAGACGGGTATATAGATTTTGACCTGGCTGTAAGAGATGCCGATGATCCTGAAAAAATTGATGATACTTGCCATATTGGTGACGGAATACATCCCAACGAAGAAGGCGGAAAAAGAATGGCTTATGCCGTACCGCTCGAATTATTATTAAAGGAGGATTAATATGACTGTAAGAGAGGTTATAGATAAAATTATAGAAAAAACGGGAGCATGCCCTTTGCCTTTTGATAAAACCTGTGATCTTTTGATAACTGGAAATTACGATACAGAGGTTACGAAAATTGTAACAACTTTTATGGCTACCGTGGAGGTAATAAAAAAGGCAATTGAAATAGGAGCCAATATGATTATTACTCATGAACCGACATGGTTTACCGGCATTGATAAGACCGATTGGCTTCAAAACGATCCGGTATATATAAAGAAAAAGGAGCTTATAGACAAGCATAATATAGCCATATGGAGATTTCATGACCATATGCATATGGGAACAGAAGACGGAATATACAGGGGCTTTAACATGGAATTTGGATGGGAAAAGTACAGAATCAATAATCCCGATTCCATGAAGCATTTTGGAGTATGCTACCAGCTTCCCGAAACAACCTTGGAAGAACTTTGCAACTTTTTTAAAGAAAAACTGGATATGAAAGTTGTTCAGATTATAGGCGACCCGAAAATGAAAGTTGAAAGGGTAAGCGTTCTTGTTGGTGGCGGAAGTCTTGGGCTTGGAAGGGAAGAAATGCCCATGCAACTTATGAATGAAAACAACCTGGATCTTTTGATTTGCGGAGAAATTACCGAATGGACCACTTGCGCATATGTAAGGGATGCTGCCGAACTCGGTTTTAACAAAGGTATGCTTATTTTAGGCCATGAAAGAACCGAAGAGCCGGGAATGAAACATCTTGTATCCTGGCTTAAGGACATAGTAGGCGATACGGAAGTGCATTTTATAGATTCAAAGGAACCTTTTCAGTATTTATAAATGATTATTAATATGGAATAAATTTAATGTTCCATAATTTTATTGCCGTATCTTTGATTGTCCACTATAATTAAATTATATTTTAATATAGTGGAGGTAATTATGCCTAGTATACGGGATGTGGCCAAAGAGGCCGGAGTAGGTGTCGGAACGGTTTCAAGAGCTCTAAGCGGAAAAGGTTATGTGGCGCCGGAAACTAAGAAAAAAATTTTAGAGATAGCAAAAAAACTTGATTATAATCCCAATGAAATAGCTAAGAATTTAGCCAGTAAACGAACAGGAATAATCGGAATAGTCGTACCTGATATCGAGAATCCTTTTTGGGGAAAATTTCTTAAATATACTGAAATAGAATTATATAATAACGGGTTTAAGGCTTTGATATGCAATACAATCGGTGTAAGCAACAGGGAACAGGATTTTATTGATTTAATGAAACGAAAAGTAATAGACGGACTAATAGTTGCAGCCCATTCACTAAACAATGAAGCATATCAGGGCCTTAAGCGACCGGTTATCAGTTTTGAAAGAGATATGGGGCCTAATATCCCTCAAGTCTGCTCCAATCACAAACAAGGAGGCAGACTTGCTGCAGAAAAACTTTTAAAAGCCGGATGTAAGCAGGTTATTCAGCTGGGCGGTACCTATAATGGTTTTACTCCTGCAGATGAACGGCATTATGAATTTAAAAGAGTTATGGAAGCAGCAGGAGCCAGTGTAACAACAATAGGCATGACATGGGATATGGTCAGTTATGAACATTACCGCAGGACTATGGAAAATTATATGGAGTTATTCAGCAAAGTAGACGGTATATTTACGGCTGATATCGGGGCTTATTTTTGCCTGGCTTTTGCTAAAAAGAAAGGAATAAGGGTTCCTGAAGACTTAAAAATCATCGGATTTGACGGACTTGAAATAACAAGGATGTCAGACCCTCAAATAACAACTATAGTACAGGATATCCCTGCTATGGCACGAATTTGTGTGGAGTGTATGAGAGACATGCTTAATGGGCAAAAAGTAGAATCGAAATATATGGTAGATGTTAAGGTCCAGGAAGGTGGAACGGTTTAATGCGTTCTATAAATCTGAAATATTAATATATTAGTAACAGAGCAAAATAGTAATATAATTTGTTTAAAACATATAAAATTTATACACTTTTTTGTAATTGACAAAATGGATGGAAAATTATATATTTTAAATGGAAACGTTTCCACATACATATGATAAATTTTTCTGTTATCTAACATTGATATTTTGATTAATGAAGGTTTATAAACAAGACTGAGATAAAGCGGCACTTATAGACGGATGCTGCTTTTACGTTATTAACCAATAAGTCAGCGGATTATTCTCCTATGATTGCCAAATTGGTAAGGGGATAATTCCAATCTTAGTATTTTATTTATTTGAACAAGGATATATAATAGAAGGTGTAGTTTTAGGCCGTGTAAAAGGTTAATTAAATTGTGGAACAGATTAAAAAGAGTAAATAATGAATGGGGGTAGTATCTATGGCTATTTTCCAGGTAGATGTATATTCAAAATCATTAGCGAAAAGTACTTGTTTTCATATGGTAATACCTAATGATGTTCCTCCAATGATGATTGAGGGTAATGAAAACTATAACAGGAAGATGAAAACATTGTTCTTACTCCACGGTTATTCGGGGGCGAGTAAGGATTGGTTACTCGGAAGTTCCGTTCAGGAGCTGGCTATTAAGTATAATATGGCTGTAGTTATGCCATCAGGTGACAACAGCTTTTATTTGGACGGAAAAGGAACAGGAAGAGCCTATGGAACATATGTAGGGCAAGAATTGGTCGATTATGTCAGAAAGACATTTAATTTGGCCATGAACAGAGAGGATACCTTTATAGGCGGTCTTTCTATGGGAGGATTTGGAGCTATCCGTACTGGCTTATATTATCATGAAACCTTCGGTAAAATTGTGGGTCTTTCTTCGGCGTTAATTATCCATAATGTGAAGAACAAAAAAGAAGGTTTTAAGGACCCCATAGCAGATTATGATTATTACACTTTGGTATTCGGAAACCTGGATAAATTGGAAAACAGCGTAAATAATCCCGAATACCTGATTAAGAAGCTAAAAGAAGAAAACAAGCAAATACCTAAAATATATATGGCTTGCGGAACTGAGGATTTTCTGATTGAGGAAAACAGGGCATTTTTCAAATTTTTAAAGGATGAAAATATTGATGTAGAATATGTTGAAAGTCCCGGAGCTCATAACTGGGATTTCTGGAATGCTTATCTTGAGCCTTCCATCAAGTGGTTGTTGAGTAATTAGACCGCTCTTAATTTTCTACATGCCAATGTTTTAAACAGTAAAGTTAAGGACATTATATACTAAGGAACATAAATCAGGAGGGCTTATACATGAATTTTAAAGACAATGAAACCGGCAGGCTAAACAGGGTTATTGACCTGGAATCAATACTTGAAAATTTATCCGGTATATATAATATCGATGACACAGAAAATATACCGAAAGGTGATATGCCCGGAGATAAAATAAAAATAGGCGAAAGTCATATAAAAAAGGCTCAGATAATTCTCCCGAGGCTTCTTAAAATGCTTGTTCCCATTTTAAACGAGAATCCCAATAAAAGAGCGGTTGTTGCGGTTTGCGGAGGCTCCGGGGTAGGTAAATCGGAAATAGCATCTTTACTGTCTTACTATCTGAATAAATTGAATATAGGAAGCTACACCTTATCCGGTGACAACTATCCCCACAGAATACCCAAATATAATGATGCGGAAAGGCTTCGCGTATTCAGGCAGTGGGGGCTAAAAGGGCTTATAGCCGGAGGAGAATACATTGGCGACAGACCGCAGATTCTTATGGAACTGCAAAAGGAAAACCAGGATTCCAATCCCGAACTTGTAAATAAATATCCGTGGTTAGCCATATATCAGAGGTCCGGAAGAAGCGGTCTTAAGAATTATCTTGGAACATCGAATGAAATTAATTTTGATGAAATTTCTGGTATTATTTCCCAATTTAAAAACGGTGCTGATTCAATATATTTAAGAAGAATGGGCAGGGAAGAATCCGAGTTATGGTATGAAGCAGTCGATTTCATGGATAAAAATGTAATAATAATTGAGTGGACTCACAGCAACAATGACAATCTGCTCGGAGTTGATATTCCTATTCTACTAAACAGTACTCCTCAGGAAACTCTTGAACACAGAAGGGCAAGAAACAGGGACGGAGCGGTTGACAGCCCGTTTACTATGATGGTACTTGAAATTGAGCAAAAATTGCTGATATCACAGGCTGCAAAAGCTAAGCTTATTGTGTCAAAAAGCGGGGACATATTGTCTTATGAGGAGTTTATCAATGTAATGGTAAAACAGCAGTAAAATGAAATTCGAATAAAGCCTGCCTGATATGCTAAGTTTAGGTAGACTGTATCGGCAGGCTATATTAACAGGCAGGATACGGCTATAAAAAATACTGCCTGTTGGCATAACGATATAAAAAGTATATGACTAATTTACGTTTGATAAATTTTATACAATATAGTAAAAAGGAACGGGAATAACTATGACTAAGCAAGGATTATTACAAAATGCCGGTCCCATGTTCAATGCTTATCCTGACAGCATAGGAGGAACATTGAATGATTGTGTAGAACTTCTTAAGCTGCCGGAGTTTGAAAATGCATTTAGGGCATTTTATATTTTGCCAAGCCTTTTCAATACAGATCTTGACAGGGGTTTTTCGGTAATTGATTATGAGTTGAATGAGGCATATGCCTCCAATGAAGATTTAAAAAATTTAAAACAGTTGAATATAGAGCTTAAGCTGGATTTCATTTTAAACCATTGTTCTGTACTTTCAAAACAGTTTCAGGATATTATAAAAAACGGGGAAAAATCAAAATACACGGATTTCTTCATCAACTGGAACAAGTTTTGGGACGGGTACGGAGAAATGACAGAAGAAGGATATATCCGCCCTTATGACGAATATATCAAAAATATGTTTTTCAGAAAACCCGGACTTCCGATTTTGATGGTAAGGATGCCTGACGGCAGGGAAGTACCCTATTGGAACACTTTTTATCAGGAAGTAAAATATAATAAAATCACAAGTTATGAACTCATAAAAAACCTGAATATCCAGTATGTAACTGCTGAAAGAATAGCAAATCTGGTAAACAGTGCCCTGGATGAAGGAAAGAAACCGATTGAAATTGATTTTACAGGCTTTGAAAAATACAAAGATGAGGTAATAGATTTACTTGAAGCAAACAGGCATTATCTAGGCCAGATGGACCTTAATATAAAGTCGCCACTGGTATGGGAGTTCTATGATGATACCTTAAAAAAATTAAAAGAGTACGGAGCGTCGATAATTAGGCTTGATGCATTTGCATATGCTCCAAAAGAACCGGGAGAAAAGAACTTTTTAAATGAACCGGGAACATGGGAGCTGCTTGAACGGGTAAGAGAATTGGCTGATAAATATCAATTAACGCTTTTACCTGAGATACATTCAAGATACGAAGAAAAAGTTCATGAAAAATTAGCCGAAAAAGGTTATCTTACTTATGATTTCTTTTTGCCGGGATTAATTATTGATGCATTGGAGCGGCACAATAATAAGTATTTAGTTAAATGGTTTTATGATATTATTGAAAAGAATATAAAAACCGTAAATATGCTGGGGTGTCATGACGGAATTCCCCTGCTGGACTTAAAGGGCCTGATTCCTGATGATGAAATTGACCAATTAATCAGTACGATTGTATCAAGAGGCGGAATGGTAAAAGACCTGCACGGTAAGAAAAATATATATTATCAGGTTAATTCTACGTATTTCAGCGCCCTTGGAGAAGACGAAAGAAAACTTCTTTTGGCCAGAGCCATTCAAATTTTCACTCCCGGTATACCCCAGGTATGGTATCTTGATTTATTTGCAGGAAGAAATGACTATGAGGCGGTTAAAACGGCAGGACCGGGAGGGCATAAGGAAATTAACCGTACCAATTTGACTATGGATCAGGTAAAAGACGGTCTTAAGACAGATGTTGTAAGACAGCAGTTAGAATTACTAAGATTCAGAAATACTTTTCCTGCATTTGGCTTTAATGCCAAATTGCAAGTTATAGAATCAGAACCGCATATATTGAAACTCAGGTGGGAAAAAGACTCCTGCAGTGCAACACTCACAGCCAATTTGAAGGATTATTCCTTTGAAATATCGGGTGTAGATGAAAATAATAATATTATAAATTTTAATTCAAATAACAATAATTGGTAGGTTGTTATTACGAAATGAAAACACATAGTGAAGATACGTTGTAATTTATACGCGTAGCACACTATGTGTTTTTTTAAGCATTTATCCGTTTTTGGGGTTGTCTTTATTCATACCATACGGCCGATTTCATATTGCTATCAACTACGGTAAAAAACTAATAATTACAGAATATAAAGTTTGAAAAACAGCATATTTAAATTTATTTTTATATTAAACCGAAATTAAATTGATAATGGCATTAGATATAATTATTTCATATTAACATACTTTAAAATTTACCTTTATATGTGAATAATAATAGACATTGATTATTGTATAGCACAGAATTAAAATAATTTTAAGTTTATAATTTCTATAATAAATAGAGTAGGATTAGGCAGATGCTAGGGATATTAGTGGTATATATAATAAAGGAGGAATATGTGTGAAATTCTCAAACGGTTGCTGGCTGAACAAACAAGGCACGGAGGTATTTTCGCCTGCGGAAGTATATTTTATTAATAACGAAGAACGAAAGCCTATAAAAACCACGGGGGAGTTTACCTGCAAAGAAATAAGAATATGTGCTCCCACCCATAAAATCAGGCACAGGGGAGACACCCTGGGGGGTGTAAATCTGACAATCCGCATTTCTTCACCATATCCGGAGATTCTTCGTATCAGGACAGATCATTACCTCGGGGTCAAGGATAAAACTCCGAAATTTGAACTGAATATTGAAGATAACAGTAGTCTTACGGTTGACAACAAAAAAGATTTCCTGGTGATAAAAAGCGGCAGCCTAAAGGTTAAAATAAACAAGGCAGACTGGAAGATGGAGTTTTTCAGGGGCGATAAAAAAATAACCGAAAGCGGATGGAAGGACCTGGCTTATATAAAAACCGACTGGAAAGGGCTGGCTTATGATGACGGTGGATTTGATAATACTTACATGAGGGAAAGACTTTCTTTGTCGGTGGGGGAACTGGTCTACGGTTTCGGGGAGAGGTTTACGCCGTTTGTTAAGAACGGCCAATCGATTGATATATGGAACGAAGACGGCGGTACATCAACCGAACAGGCTTATAAAAACGTTCCTTTTTATATATCAAGTAAAGGTTATGGGGTTTTTGTAAACCATCCGGAAAGAGTATCTTTTGAAGTGGGTTCTGAGATGGTAAAGAAAGTCCAGTTTTCAGTGCCCGGAGAGTCCCTGGACTATTTCATTATAAACGGACCGTCCATGAAAGAAGTCCTGGCAAGATATACTGACCTTACGGGTAAACCGGCCCTGCCTCCTGCGTGGACTTTCGGACTTTGGCTGTCAACTTCGTTTACTACCAATTATGACGAAGAAACGGTTACCGGTTTTGTGGACGGCATGTTTGAAAGAGGCATTCCTTTTAACGTTTTCCACTTTGACTGTTTCTGGATGAAGGAATTTCATTGGTCTGACTTAACCTGGGACAGCGACGTTTTTCCCGATCCTGCTGGTATGATAAGACGCCTTAAAGAAAAGGGGCTTAAAATATGCGTCTGGATTAACAGCTACATAGGCCAGGAATCGGCTTTATTTGCCGAAGGAGTAGAGAAGGGTTACTTTATTAAAAGACCGAACGGTGACGTATGGCAATGGGATATGTGGCAGCCCGGTATGGCTATAGTTGACTTTACCAATCCGGAAGCCTGCAGATGGTTTGCTTCCAAGCTGGAACAATTGCTGGATATGGGAGTAGATTGCTTTAAGACCGATTTCGGCGAAAGGATTCCGACAGATGTGGTATATTATGACGGATCAGATCCGCTAAAGATGCACAATTATTATAGCTACCTTTACAATAAAGTTGTCTTTGAGCTTTTGGAACGGAAGAAGGGAAAAGGAGAAGCCGTATTGTTTGCAAGAAGTGCCACTGCAGGAGGTCATAAGTTCCCTGTTCACTGGGGAGGAGACTGCTGGTCCGATTATGAATCAATGGCGGAAAGCCTGCGGGGCGGCCTGTCTTTGGCTATGTCAGGTTTCGGCTTCTGGAGTCATGATATAGGCGGCTTTGAGAGTACATCCACACCGGATGTATATAAGCGCTGGGCAGCATTCGGGCTTTTGTCTACCCACTCCCGCCTTCACGGAAGCTGGTCTTATAGGGTTCCCTGGGCCTATGACGAAGAAGCGGTGGATGTAGTCCGTTTCTTTACCAGGTTAAAATGTTCCCTTATGCCTTATCTGTTTAAGCAGGCTATTGATACTTCAAAAACCGGAATTCCGGTTATGAGAAGCATGGTTATGGAATTTGAAGACGACCCGACCTGTGCCTATCTTGACAGGCAGTATATGTTAGGGGATGCATTACTGGTTGCACCGATTTTTAACGAAGAAGGAACAGCCCTCTATTACCTGCCCGAGGGCAGATGGACGGATTATCTGACCGGAGAGATCAAGATGGGAGGCAGATGGGTTAAAGAACACCATGGATATTTGAGCATACCTCTGCTTGTAAGGGAAGGAAGCATTATTGCGGTTGGCTCTAATTTCAATAATGCTGTTTATGATTATTCCGACGGAGTTATACTTAAAGTTTATGAGTTAAAGGATAATGTGCCTGCACATACCGAAGTTTATACAGATAAGGGCTATCCGACCGTAAAAGCCGAAATAATAAGAAAATCAGATAAAATTTTAATAAACGTAGAATCCAACAAAAAATATACCGTACGGCTGATAAATGTAAAAGGTATAGTTTCTGTTGATAACGGACTTTTTGAAGAAGACGGCAATGATACCGTAATAATTCCAAAGGGAGCAGGGCAGATAGTATGCTCATTCTAACCGTTTATTTTCCTGTCAGGCCATATTGTTGTATAAGATATTACAAAAGATTTATAAATAATATAGTTTAAAACATTTTATAGAATCCCTGAGGTTATTATAATATTGGTACAGGAATTAACTATAATTTTTATTATGGAGAAAGGTAAGGTATATGAGGAGAGTAGACGAAAGAAAAATCAATGATATTTTATCAAAACTGACCCTTGAAGAAAAAATTGCCATGATTCACGGGGACGGTCTTTTTGAAACCAAAGGAGTACCAAGACTTGATATTCCTCCTTTAAGGACTTCTGACGGTCCTATGGGAGTACGGAAGGAATTTGCAAGAGACTGTTGGATAAATATCTGTTCAACCGACGATTATGTATCTTATCTTCCCAGTAACAGCGCCCTGGCTTCCACATGGAACAGGGAACTTGCCTATAAAACGGGACAAGTTCTGGGGGCTGAGGCCAGAGGCAGGGGAAAAGATGTTATTCTGGCACCGGGAATTAATATAAAAAGAAGCCCTTTATGCGGAAGAAATTTCGAATACATGAGTGAAGACCCCAGACTGGTGGAAGAAATGGTGGTTCCTTTAATACAGGGAATTCAGGAAAATGACGTTGCTGCCTGCGTAAAACATTTTGCGGCCAATAATCAGGAAACCAACCGCCTGTCGGTGGATACTTATATGGATGAAAGAACCTTAAGAGAAATATATCTTCCCGGATTTAAAGCAGCCATATTTAAAGGAGAAAGCTATACCATCATGGGAGCTTACAACCGCTTATACGGGGAGTTCTGTTCTCACAGCAAATATCTTCTTACTAAAATTCTCAGGGAAGAATGGGGTTATGACGGAGCGGTAATATCCGACTGGGGTGCCGTCCATGATACAAAAGAAGCGGCAGAATCGGATCTGGATGTAGAAATGTCGATCGGGCCGGACTTTGATAACTACTATATGGCAAATCCTTTGCTTGAAGCGGTAAGAAACGGTGAAATCAAAGAAGAATATATTGATAAAAAGGTACGCAATATTTTAAGGACTATGTTCAGGCTTAAGATGTTGGGAGAAGAAAGAAAAGACCGCAAAGCAGGAACTTATAATGCGCCAGAACACCGGGAAATGATTCTTAAATGTGCCGAAGAGTCGATAATTCTACTTAAAAATGAGGAAAATATTTTGCCTCTTGATAAATCTAAGGTAAAAACCCTTGCCGTTATAGGGCAGAATGCGGAGCGTTTGCATGCCGGCGGCGGCGGAAGTGCTGAAATTAAAGCCCTGTATGAAATTTCACCTTTACTGGGTTTAAAAATGCATCTGGGAGGAAATGCGGAAATTAAGTATGCCAAGGGTTATTATGTTCCACCAAAAGAAGAAAAGAAGTTAAACTGGCAGCAGGACAGCCTTGATATAAACAAGGAAGATGAAGCCTTAAGGTCGGGACATAACGACGAAGAAACTGTAAGACTGCAGGAAGAGCTGCTTAAAGAAGCCGTCGAACTGGCAAAAGAAAACGAAAATGTAATAATATTTGCAGGTCTTGACCATGAATATGATGTGGAAGGAAAAGACCGGGATGATTTGAAACTGCCTTACGGACAGGACAGGCTTATTAAGGAAGTACTTAAGGTAAACCCTAACGCAATTGTGGTTGTCATAGCCGGATCTCCGGTGGAAATGAGAACCTGGGCGGACGATGCCAAGACAATCCTTTGGAGTTATTATGCCGGAATGGAAGGCGGAAGAGCCTTGGCTAAGGTTATATTCGGCGATGTTAATCCTTCCGGGAAGCTTGCCGAGTCATTTCCCAGAAAACTTACAGACTGCCCTGCCCACAGCTTGGGTGAATTCGGGGATTACGAAAAGATTACCTATAACGAGGGTGTATTTGTCGGATACAGATATTATGACACCCATAATATCGATGTGGAATTTCCGTTTGGACACGGCCTGTCGTACACTACATTTGAGTACAGTAACTTAAAGGTCAGTGTGGATGAAACAGGTAGTGATGATGTAACCGTTAAAATCCAACTGGATGTTAAAAATACCGGAAAAGTTGCCGGAGCCGAAACAGTCCAGGTTTATGTGGCAGACCCCGTATCTAAAGTGGAAAGACCCGTACACGAATTAAAGGGATTTGAAAAAGTTCATCTTAAACCCATGGAAATTAAGACAGTTACAATATGCCTTCATAAGGATTCTTTTGGCTTTTATGATGTAAACGAACATTGCTTTGTTGCAGAACCTGGAGAGTTTGAGATTCAGGTCGGCGCATCTTCAAGGGATATAAGGATGAAAGAAAAAATAAGCCTTTCAAGAAAGTATATGTATTCATAATTAATTACTCAGGATTTATTTATAATTAACTAACAAAGAAATAAATTCCAACCAGAAAGTAAAGAAGATACTTATACTTAACATATACACCGCCCAGGTTGGCGAACATCTGACGGTAAATTTATCGGTTGATGTTTGTAAATCTCGGCGGTGTTTTATTATGTCTTACACAATTTTGAACCGGTACCTGTTACCAAACTCTTTCTTGAATAATTAAATAGTGTTATAATATTCACAGCAGGGAACAATATAAGCAGTATAAATATTCACCAAAGTTTCTTAGGTCGGTAATAACACCGAACAGGAGGATTTTATGGCTATAAACAAAGCCATGAAAATGGCATTAAAAGCCTTATCCTATACCGATTTGGATATAAAAAAGAATTATAAATTCCATCGGCAACTTAAAACTGCCACTCATCCATTTTTAAAAACCCGGTATAAGATATGGGATCATAAAATTGAAAAAGATAATCATGAAATTCCTGTGAGGCTGTTTTTTCCGAAAAAATACCGGGAAGGTAAGCCAAAACGTATATTGATTTTTTTTCACGGAGGAGGATGGGTGACAGGAAATATAGACAGTTACAGTAATGTCTGTGCCAATATGGCAGATCAAACCGGGGCGGTCGTGGTTTCGGTCGATTATCGTCTGGCACCGGAACACCGCTTCCCAAGCGGACTTGAAGATTGCTATACGGCTACCCGGGAAATTTTTAAAAATGCAGATTATTTTAGTACGGATAAAGAAAATATTATACTAATCGGAGACAGTGCCGGTGGAAATCTGGCTGCGGCGGTATCGCTTCTTGCAAGAGACAGGGGAGAATTTAAGATATCAAAGCAAATTCTTATATATCCTGCAACCCATAACGACCACAGCGACGAAACAGGTTTCCCTTCCATACGGAAGTTCGGCAGGGATTATCTGCTTACTTCCAAAAGAATCAGGGATTACATGGATTTGTATATAAGTTCCGAAAATGATTTGAAAAATCCGTATCTGGCCCCGCTTTTGGCAGAGGATTTATCAAACCAGCCAGATACTTTAATTATAACGGCTGAATATGATCCTTTGCGGGATGAAGGGGAGGCTTACGGGGAAAAACTGCGTAAACACGGAAATAAAGTTTATATATACCGTATGAAAAACGCACTTCACGGATTTATATCTCTTCCGAAACATTTTGTCCATGTAAAGAGAACTTATGAGATTATCAATAAATTTCTGGACAACGAATTATTTATTCAATAAATTACAGATAAAATAATTTTCATATTATTTATTAAAAGGGGAAGTTTTGATATGACCGCAAAAAAGCCTGTAGAGTGGTCAAAACTTGATAATGCAGCTAAAATATTTCCTCCTACAAGTAACGAAAAAGATACTAAGGTATTTCGTTTTGTCTGCGAGCTTAAGGGTGAAATAGATCCTGATATTCTTCAGGAAGCTTTAGATAAGACCATGCCTCTTTTTCCTTTCTATAAAACTGTCTTAAGGAGAGGCTTTTTTTGGTATTATTTTGAAAATACGGATCTAACGCCAAAGGTTTCGGAGGAATACAAACTTCCATGCAGCAGGCTTTATTATCCGAACAGAAGGAATTTGCTTTTTGAGGTTACTTATTATAAAAACAGAATTAATCTGGAAGTGTTTCATGCTCTTACGGACGGAACCGGGGCACTGGCATTTTTAAAAACCTTGCTTTATTTTTATATTACCGTCCGTTATAAAGATGATTTTAAAAAAGGGCTTCCGGTTTTGGATTACGATGCGTCTCTTACGCAAAAGATGGACGACAGTTTTCTAAAGCATTATACCAGCAATCGCATACCTAAAAAAGTAAAAATCACCAAAGCATACCGGATACAGGGAAGAAGGTACATGGATAACCGGATTAAGGTTATCGAAGGTGTAATGCCTGTTAAGGATGTCCTAAATCTAGCCCATAAATACGACACTACTCTTACGGTATATCTTACGGCCCTTTTTATCAAAGCTATTTATGAAGAAATGCCTGCAAGAAGCAGAAAATATCCTGTTATACTGTCTGTTCCGGTAAACTTGCGGACATATTTTCCGTCTGTTACGGCCAGGAATTTTTTTGCCACTATCAATGTCAGTTACAATTTCAGTACCTTAGGTGACAGTTTAGATGATATAATAAATGAGGTAAAAGAATGCTTTAAGCGGGAACTTACACAGGAAAAACTGCAGGAACATATGAACAAGCTGTCGGCTCTTGAACACAATGCCTTTATGAGAATGGTTCCTTTGGCGATTAAAGATATAGTACTTAAGTTTGCGAATTGGCTTAATGACAGGCAGATTACAGCGACTCTATCAAATATCGGTAAAATAACCGTAAGCCCGCAGCTTGCACCGTATATTAAGATGTTTAACTGCTTTACCAGTGCTAAAAGGCCTCAGATAGCCTTGTGTTCATTTGGAGATAATCTGGTAATCAGTTTTTCATCTCCTTTTAGTGGAACGGACATCCAGAAGAATTTTTTCAGGTTTCTTACCCTTGAAAATGTGCCTGTTGTCATTTCCACAAATATAAGGGAGTTATAAAGTCCGAGTTTGGAGGAAAGTTATGCAGTACTGCAACCATTGCAAGGTAAAGGTAAAAGGTGCCCACAGCATCTGTCCCTTATGCTCAGGTATATTGGAAGGAAAGGGAGATTATAAGGAAGATGTGTTTCCCTTTATACCTACCATATATCAGGAGTTTAACCTTTTTATAAGAGTCCTGGTATTGATATCAATTATAGCGGTTGTAGCAAGTTTTTCCGTTAATATAATATTTACCAAAGAATCCCGATGGTCGCTGTTAGTAGCGGCGGGAATTGCGTGCATGTGGATTAGCCTTTTCTTTATAATCAGGAAGAAAAACAATATAGGTAAGACAATTTTATGGCAGGTAGGTATAATCAGCATACTGTCGGTCATATGGGATAAGTCCATGGGTTTTATAGGGTGGTCCATTGACTATGTAATACCTGCTGTTTGCGTCCTGGCTATGATAGTAATGGCTATCGGGGCAAAGATACTTAAAATCGGTGTCAGGGACTTAATAGTTTATCTTTTAATTGACGCCGTATTCGGCTTTATTCCGCTTATCTTTATAATATTTGGCTGGCTTAAGGTTATATATCCTTCCGTTATCTGCGTAGCGGCAAGTATAATTTCGCTTTCTGCCCTGATTTTATTTGAAGGGGATAACATGAAAAACGAGTTAAAAAAAAGAATGCATATTTAATAGGATATATTGGCTTAGTTCAAGTAGGATACGAAAGCTGATATTATAAATAAAGAATAAGGATGGTATGTTGATATGAGTACATTTGCTTTAAAAATTATTGCTGTTGTAACTATGCTTATTGATCATGCGGCTGTTGTTTTTATTCCAAGTAACACAATGCTGTACCTAATATGCAGAATAATAGGGCGGCTGGCTTTCCCTATATTTGCTTTTTTGCTGGTAGAAGGTTTCTTCCATACGAGAAATGTAAAAAAATATCTGGCAAGACTAGGGGTATTTGCCTTAATTTCAGAAGTTCCCTTTGATCTGGCATTTTATAATAAATATATGCATTGGGATCATCAAAATATATTCTTTACTTTGTTTCTGGGATTAATGGCAATATATCTGATTAATTTTGTAGAAAAGAAATATGTTGCCAAACCGGTATTTGTGAATATAGCAAATGCTTTAATAACAGTAGTCTTTTGTTTTACTGCAGCTTTAATAAAAGCGGATTACAGAGCAATAGGTATTCTGCTTATAGTGGCATTTTACCTGTTTAGGGGAAACAAACCCCTGCTTATTATATCCATGATTATTATAAGCGGAAGTTT
Source organism: Herbinix hemicellulosilytica (assembly GCF_002904165.1). Classification (GTDB taxonomy): domain Bacteria; phylum Bacillota; class Clostridia; order Lachnospirales; family Lachnospiraceae; genus Mobilitalea; species Mobilitalea hemicellulosilytica. Next base: position 199,526 of record NZ_CVTD020000008.1, read on the forward strand.
GATACAGGCTTTCTATACTCTTTCTTTAATACCAATTTTCTTATATAACGGAAAAAAGGGCAGAAACATAAAATATTTCTTTTATGTATTCTACCCCGCTCATTTGCTTATATTGTATTTAATAAAACTCATAGTTTAAATATCATCGCTGTAATTATCTTTTTCGGGCATATAGTCATACTGGTCGTGGTCATGTCGAATATCTTCTTTAGTGTTGTCGGGTTTTTCCGGGAAATACATTCGGTTATCCAATTCGGCCACACTCTGAAAGGATGGGAAACGATAGTAGGTGGGTTTTTTGCTCGGCTCAAAAAGCATCTGCAATCCTCCTCACTTTTAAAACACGGTTGACTTAATGCTATTGTTTGTAATAAATAAGATTATATACAAGGAAATTCATTGAATAAAATAAAAAAGAGGGCAGGTCCGAAATTAAGATATGATTGCATTAAAGATTGAGGAAGTAAAACCTTTTATGGCAAAACTTCTTACAAACACCTTATTTGACGATTTTATTTTGAAAGAAATGGAAGTTCAGACCTTTACCAGTTTTCATATTTCCGGTAAATTTTATGAAAGTTTTTTTTCAAAAGAGGAGTTGGAGGAAAGGGGTAACAGTAATGTATTATGGAAAGATACAAGGGCTATCGCTTTTTCAATAATTCGCGGAAGCAAAACCCCTCTTTCCATGAAAATAGTTTTCCAGCTTCCTGAAAATTTATCCGAAGATTTGATAAACAGCCTGGGAGGAAAAATCCGTTCGGAAGACGTAGGCGGCTTATTTATCAATATCCGTTTTGAAAAAAATGAGCTTAATATTATAACCGGAACAGCCATTAAGACTTTCACCATGGATAAGACTCTGGACAGGGAATGGGATGACTGGGTAAAAAAATTTTTAAGTGAGCAAGGTATCTGTTTTTTGGAGCAATGATATATAAAAACTATTGTTAGCACTCTCGAATAGAGAGTGCTAAAAATTTCTTGACATTTTAAATTTTGCATATTAATATAACTGATATAGACCAACAATAGGAAAGGGGATATGTATGAGTACAGAAAGAGGCAGCTTGTCTATCAGTTCCGAAAATATATTTCCTATTATAAAAAAATGGCTATATTCGGATCGGGATATTTTTGTTCGTGAACTTGTATCTAACGGAGCTGATGCTATTACAAAACTTAAAAAACTTGAATTAGTTGGAGAAGCGGAAATTCCGGAAGGTACTCAATATAAAATTACGGTAACGGTAAACCCCGAAGAGAAATCGATTTGTTTTTCAGATAACGGAATAGGTATGACCGCAGATGAAGTCAGGGAATATATCAATCAGATTGCATATTCGGGGGCAAGAAAATTTATTGAAAAATACAAGGACAAGGCCAGCGAAGACCAAATTATCGGACATTTCGGACTTGGCTTTTATTCTGCATTTATGGTGGCCGATAAGGTTACGATTAATACCTTATCCTGGCAAAAGGATGCTGCTCCGGTTTACTGGGAATCCGAGGGCGGTCTTGAATATGAAATGAGAGAAGGCACCAGAACCGAGCGAGGTACGGATGTTACCCTTTATCTTAACGAAGACAGCTATGAATTTTGCAATGAATACAGAGTCAGGGAAGTTTTAAATAAATATTGTTCTTTCATGCCTGTTGAAATATATTTGAAAAATGCCAACGAACAGGAAAAAAAGGATTCCGACAAATCAAAGGATGAAAAGAAAGAGGACAAGGAGTTAAAGCCGATAAATAATACCAATCCTCTTTGGACAAAACATCCCAATGACTGTACTGAAGAGGAATACAAGGAGTTTTACAGGGAAGTATTTTACGACTTTAAAGAACCTCTTTTCTGGATTCATCTTAACATGGACTACCCGTTTAATTTGAAGGGTATATTATATTTCCCCAAGATAAATACGGAATATGATTCAATAGAGGGAGTCATAAAGTTATACAACAACCAGGTATTTGTCGCTGATAATATTAAGGAAGTTATACCCGAATTTTTGATGCTTCTTAAAGGAGTATTGGATTGTCCGGATTTACCTCTTAACGTATCCAGAAGTGCCCTGCAAAATGACGGTTTTGTAAAGAAGATTTCAGATTATATTTCCAAGAAGGTAGCAGATAAACTTTCAGGCATGTATAAGGTGGAAAGGGAAAATTACGAGAAGTTCTGGGACGATATCAGCCCCTTCATCAAGTTCGGATGCCTTAAAGATGAAAAATTCTTTGATAGAATGAAAGACTTCATTTTGTTTAAAAATCTTGAGGGCAAATATATTACCCTGGAAGATTATATTGAAAAATCAAAACCGAAAGCAGACGATGCGGACAATAAAGACGATAAAGCGGCAGATGAAAAAGCAAATAAAGATGATATGGCAACTGCTGATAAAAAAGATTCGTCCGGAGCCGATACCGGGGATGAAGCAAAGAAAGACAGTGACAACAAGAAAGAGGATAAGGCAGATAAAAAAGACAAAGCCAAAGATGATGAAAAGGTTATCGTATATTATGTGACGGATGAAAAGCAGCAGAGTCAGTATATCAATATGTTCAAAGAAGCAGGACAGGAAGCGGTAATTCTTCGCCATAATATAGATCAGCCGTTTATTACCCATATGGAATACAGAAATCAGAAAATAAAATTCCAGCGGATTGATGCAGGCCTTTCCGACAGCTTCCGTGATGAAGTGGAAAAGAAGGACGAAAAGATATTAAAGAAGAATACCGAGGCTATGACCAAGCTGTTCCGCAAGATTTTAGGCAAGGATAAGCTGGAAGTCAAAGTGGAAAAACTTAAAAATGACAAGATATCCTCAGTTATTACAATGTCGGAGGAAAACCGCAGATTCCAGGACATGATGAGAATGTACAATATAGGAGGCAATGACAAGAATCTGTTTGACGACGGCGAAACCCTTATTCTTAATGCCAACCATAAACTTGTTCAGTACATTATTAATAACGAAGATTCGGAACATACTCCTATGATATGCGAACAGCTGTATGATCTGGCCTACCTAAGTCACAGGCCGTTAGAACCTGAGGCTATGACAAAGTTCATTCAAAGAAGCAATGAAATAATGATGCTGCTTGCAAAATGTTAAATTAATTTAAAAGTTATTATATTAAATCAAGCACCTAAACTCTTGTAATAAAAGTTGTTTGGGTGCTTTTTGTTTTGGTTTTTTAATAATTATAATGTTATATTCGAAATTAAAGGTTTTGTGGCATAAATAAATCTTTGAATAATCGGAACATTTGTAAAAAATAATATAAATCGAAAATACCTCTTGAATTATTAAACCATATACTATATCATATAGTAATAAATACTACATTTGGAAGATAGAAGAAAATAAGATATGGTTGAAGATATTTTATTATGTGATATTATGGTTTGGTAATTTATGAATGGAGGAAAAGTATGAAATATAAAATTTTAGTAGACGCCGGTACTGATTTACCGAAATCCTTTATAGAAGATCCGAGTTATAAAATAATACCCGTAACTTTAACGGTTGGTGATAAAGTATTTGCAGACGGTGTTAATTTTGATCAAAAAGAATTTCTTAAGGCGATGAAAGAAAGTGAAACAAGTCCCAAATCCGCATGCCCTTCCCCGGAAGATTTTATGAAAGAATTTAACCACGAAGGCGATACCTATGTAGTTACCGTATCGTCCGGTTTAAGCGGATCATATAATAGTGCCGTACTGGCAAAAAACTTATACCTTGAGGAGAATCCCGATAAGAATATTGAAGTAATTGATTCACGAAGTGCTTCAGTAGGTCAGGCATTAATTGCCATGAAGATAAAGGAACTGATACAACAAGGGCATTTATTTAATGATATTGTGGAAAAGGTTAAGGTATTTCGCTCGGAAATGAAGACCAAATTTGTCCTTGAAAACCTTGATAATTTGCGAAAGAGCGGAAGACTAAGCAACCTTAAAGCTCTTATTGCCAATGCATTAAATATAAAACCTATTATGGGAGGAACTCCGGAAGGGAACATTTGCAAGCTGGATCAGGCAAGAGGTATTACCAAGGCCTTAAAAACCATGGCGGAAATAATTGAAAAAGATGTAATCAGACCTCAGGAAAGAATTCTGGCAATTGCCCACTGCAATTGCATCGAGAGAGCCCTCTTTGTTAAAGATGAGATTTTAAAAAGAGTTCCTTTTAAAGACAGCTTTATTGTAGATACAGCAGGTGTAAGTACCATGTATGCCAACGAAGGCGGAATAATTGTTGCATATTAATGTTTGATTTAATATAGGGGCTTAAAAATAAAACCATAGAAAAAGGTTGATAAAAACCTTCTTTCTATGGTTTTTTATTGCCTATTTATGTATTATACTTTTTATTAACTTAAATTAATGATTTCCCTGCGAAACTGTGCGGGAGTCATATTATGCTTTTTTACAAATATCTTATAAAAATAGCCTTTGTTTTGATAACCGACTTTGGCAGCTATATCGTCTATGTTATACTGGGTATTAAGCAGGAGTTTTTCCGCTTCTTTAAGGCGAAGGTTTTGAACGTATTCTATATAAGTCATGCCGGTTTTGGATTTTATTAACCGGTTAAAATAGTCCTCGTTAAAATGAAATCGGTCAGTCAGTTGCTTTATTGAAATGTCCCTTATATTTTGCTTTATAAAGGAAGTTATTTCTTCAAATAAAAGCCAATTCATCTTTTTTTGCATTTCGCTGGATAAGGAAATATCATAGTCAGTGCTCAGCAAACGGAAAATACGCATCAGAAGCCCATGGCAAATGTAACCTGAAGCTTTGTCATAGTTTATTAATTCCTGCAGCAATTTAAACAAATATTCTTCCATCTTTAGGCTAGATTTGTTTATAGGTTTGAAATGCAGGTATTGCCATAGATTCTTTTGCTTAAGCAAAGCAGTCTGAAGGAATGAAATTATACGTTTGTCTGCAACCTGGTCTGATATGATATATTCAAACATTTCATTGGCAATTCCGATAAAGAGTATACAGGCAGGCTCGCTGTCAAGATAATCCTGATGAAGGCAGTTCTTGTCAACAAGACATAACTCCCCCTGTTTGAAAATTATATCTTTATCCATGATCCGCTGCCGGAATGAGCCTGAAACTATGTATGCCAGTTCCAGGTATTCATGGGTATGCATTTGGGTTCTTGTTCCTTCCTTAAATTTGCAGCTGTAGGAAAAGGAAACATTTGCAGGTCTGATAGTACCGTAAAGACGGTTATTATTTCGGATAACCCAACACAAGGCAAAAACTTTTTCATCCTGAGACAGGGGATAAGTTTTAATGTCTTTGACATGAAGGGAATATTCCGGACACACAATACGGGAGCCAATAGGGCTTGCCTCTGAAACCTTATTCGGATCGTTGCAGGATATTTCTTCGCACAGTTGCTGCAGTGTCATGGCAATTCTCCTTAATTTAAAAGGCATTTATTACGATTATTATTCGTGATATTTAATCCTGCCGAAATTAAATATATACTATCTAATGTTATGTTAAGCAAATTAAGTATAACGCAATTATAAATCTTATTCAATATATTAATGATCGGATTAGGTAACTTTTTTTATTAAAGAGCGGTATTAAGAAACTGATAATTATTCAATATTTTTATATGATTGTATTAGATAAAATTTAAAAGGGAAGGATTAAAAAGGAGGTATAGTATGAAAAACTATGTATTTTGGTTTGCAACAGGTTCACAGGATTTATATGGCGAAGAATGTCTGGCACGGGTAGCACAGCACTCAAAAATAATGGTAGAGAAAATGAACGAATCCGGTCTACTGCCGTTTAAACTGGAATGGAAACCCACTTTGATTGACAGCGTATCCATCCGCAGACTCTTTAATGAGGCCAATGCCGATGAAAATTGTGCGGGTGTTATTACATGGATGCATACTTTTTCTCCGGCTAAATCATGGATTTTGGGTTTACAGGAATACAGAAAGCCCCTTCTTCATTTGCATACACAGTTTAATGAGGAACTTCCATATGACACCATAGATATGGATTTTATGAATGAAAATCAATCGGCCCACGGTGACAGGGAGTACGGGCATATTGTAACCCGTATGGGTATAGAACGTAAGATTGTTGTCGGCCATTGGAGCAATGAAAATGTACTAAAACGAATTGCAGGCTGGATGAGAACGGCTGTAGGAGTTGTGGAAAGCAGCCACATAAGAGTTTTGCGTGTTGCAGATAATATGAGAAATGTTGCCGTCACCGAAGGGGACAAGGTAGAAGCCCAGATTAAATTCGGCTGGGAGATTGATACTTATCCCATTAACGAAATTGTCGAATATGTAGAAGATGTTCCTGCCGCTGATATTGAAGCCCTTGTAGAGGAGTACTACAGCAAATATGACATTCTCCTTGAAGGAAGGGACGAAAAGGAATTTCGCAGGCATGTAGCAGTTCAGGCAGGTATTGAGCTGGGGTTTGAAAAATTCTTAAAAGAAAAGAATTATCATGCCATTGTAACCCATTTCGGAGATTTGGGCGGCCTTAAGCAGCTTCCTGGACTGGCTATACAAAGGCTTATGGAAAAAGGATACGGTTTCGGTGCAGAAGGAGACTGGAAGACCGCTGCTTTGGTAAGGCTTATGAAAGTTATGACAATGGACATGAAGGATGCCAAAGGTACGTCATTCATGGAAGACTATACCTACAACCTGGTTCCCGGCAAAGAAGGTATTCTTCAGGCTCATATGCTTGAGATTTGTCCTTCCATAGCCGACGGGCGTATTGGAATTAAGGTAAGCCCGCTGCTTATGGGTAACAGGGAAGATCCTGCAAGACTGGTGTTTACATCAAAGACCGGACCCGGTATAGCCGTTTCCATGATTGATCTTGGTAATCGCTTCCGTCTGATTATCAATGAAGTCGAGTGTAAAAAGACAGAAAAGCCTATGCCCAAACTTCCGGTAGCCACAGCTTTCTGGACTCCTATGCCTAATCTTGAAACAGGGGCTGAAGCATGGATCCTGGCAGGCGGTGCCCATCATACGTCATTTACTTATGACCTGACTGCAGACCAGATGGCTGACTGGGCAGCAGCTATGGGTATTGAGGCAGTAGTTATTGACAAAAACACCTCCATCAGAAATCTTAAAAATGAGCTGTTGTGGAATTCCGTAGTATATCGCTAAACAGACCCTGAGAAATCTGACTATAATGCCGGTCTATAGTTTATAGATCGGCATCAGGTTTATAAAAAATGTTATAATAAATAAAGCCGTATGCTATAACGGAATGCAAATACCGAAATATAAAGGCTGAATTACAATGCTCAAATGCTTATATTAAAAAGCATATAACAAGATGAAATTATTAAGGTATAAGAATGAATTAGAATAGTTGATGATTTTTCATATTAAGAAGAACGGAGGGATCCGATGGATAGTAATATTTTAAATATAAGAAAGGAAGCAATTTTAAACGGAAAGACCTCATTGGGAATAGAACTGGGTTCAACCAGAATAAAAGCCGTTTTAATGGATGAAAGTTATACATCGATAGCAATCGGTAAATATGACTGGGAGAATAGGTATGTCGATAACATATGGACCTATACTCTGGATGATATATGGCAGGGTATACAAGGCAGTTATCGTGATTTGGCAAAGGATGTGAAGGAACAATACGGCGTAACTCTCACTACCATAGGGGCTATCGGCATCAGTGCCATGATGCACGGCTATATGGCTTTCAATAAGGACGGAGAACTTTTGGTTCCTTTCCGCACATGGAGGAATACAATTACCGGACCTGCTTCCGATAAACTGACAGAACTGTTTCAATACAATATCCCTCAAAGATGGAGTATTGCCCATTTATACCAGGCTATTTTAAACAAAGAAGAACATGTTTCCGAAATAGATTATCTTATAACTTTGGACGGATATGTACATTGGAAACTGACAGGGGAGAAAGTTACCGGTATCGGTGATGCTTCCGGTATGTTTCCTGTGGATATAAAAACCAAAGACTATAACGAACGGATGATAAAACAGTTTGACGAACTGATTGCACCGGAAGGATTTCCCTGGAAGATACGGGATATTCTGCCAAAGGTACTGGTAGCGGGCGAACTTGCCGGAAGGCTTACGGAGGAAGGAGCAAGGCTTCTTGATCCGGAGGGTAACCTTAAGCCCGGTATACCGTTCTGTCCTCCCGAAGGAGATGCCGGAACCGGAATGGTTGCAACCAACAGTGTAGCCCAAAGGACTTGTAATGTATCCGCAGGAACCAGCGTTTTTGCCATGGCAGTACTGGAAAACGAACTAAAGAAAGTGCATAAGGAAATAGACCTTGTTACCACACCGGCCGGTGATCTGGTAGCCATGGTACACTGCAACAACTGTACCTCGGACTTAAATGCCTGGGTAAATTTATTCGGTGAATTTGCAAAGGCTTTCGGTGTCGAAGCCGATCCTTCAAAGTTATTTTCCGTACTGTATAACAAAGCCCTTGAAGGGGACGCTGACTGCGGCGGTCTGCTTTCATACGGATATATTTCCGGTGAGCATATTACCCATTTTGAAGAGGGTAGACCGTTGTTTGTAAGAAAACCTGATGCCAGATTTAACTTGGCAAACTTTATGAGAGTGCATCTTTACACTGCCTTGGGAGCGCTTAAGACCGGCATGGATATCCTCTTTAAGGAAGAAAAGGTGGCTATAGACGAGGTACTAGGTCACGGTGGATTATTTAAAACCGAAGGGGTTGGCCAAAGAATACTTGCCGCTGCCATAGATACTCCGGTTACGGTAATGGAAACAGCCGGTGAAGGCGGAGCTTGGGGTATGGCAATACTTGCCGATTATATGCTACGCAAAAACGAAAATGAGTCATTGGACACTTATTTAAGACAAAAAGTTTTTGCCGATATGAAAGGAAAAACCGTTAAACCTGATCCAAAAGATGTGGAAGGGTTTAATAAATTCATGGAATATTATACCGGCGGACTTGCTATTGAAAGAGCAGCAGTAGATGTACTAAAATAAAATTTAGATATAAAAATATTTAAATAGTATTATACAACAGTAAAATTAAATTACAGAAAAGAGGTAAGCTATGTTAGAAAGGCTTAAAAAAGAAGTATACGAAGCCAATATGGAACTTCCGAAACGTGGCTTGGTTACTTATACATGGGGTAATGTAAGCGGAATTGACAGAAATGAAGGACTTTTTGTAATAAAACCAAGCGGAGTACCGTATGAGGAACTTAAACCTGAAGACATGGTAGTCATAGATTTAAATGGAAACAAGGTGGAAGGAAAATATAATCCTTCCTCAGATACTCCGACTCATCTGGAGCTATATTTGGCTTTTCCGGAGATCGGAGGGGTTGTCCATACTCATTCTCCCGCAGCAACAGCCTGGGCGCAGGCGGGAAGGTCTTTGCCTTGCTACGGAACTACCCATGCGGATTACTTCTACGGAGAAATCCCCTGCACCAGAAGCCTTACTAAAGAAGAGGTTGAAGCCGCTTACGAGAAAAATACCGGTTTGGTAATTATAGAGACTTTCCGTAATATTAACCCTCTGCATGTTCCCGGGGTTCTTGTAAAAAATCACGGCCCCTTTACCTGGGGAAAGGATGCAGCCAATGCGGTATATAACAGCGTAGTTTTAGAAGAAGTAGCGAAGATGAATCTGATGACAGAAATACTGAATGCCAATATGCAGCCGGCACCCCAGTATATACAAGACAAGCATTTCTTAAGAAAACACGGCCCCAATGCTTATTATGGGCAAAAAAGAGATTAGACTGATGATTTAAGACTTATTATTCCTACAAGATAATTGATAAAATCCTCCTTAAACAGTTAAGTAAAATTAAAGCCTGCTTAAGGAGGATTCTTTTTTGCTTTGGTTTTATGTGTTTCTTCCGTTTGGTTTATCCATTTTAAAGTTTATTTTCATATTATATTAAAATTGAGATTATATGCATTAGAGAAGTGCACATCATGTAATCAACGGTATTCATGTTACATTAAACTTAAAGGTTTTCCAAAATATTAAATTATATAATTTTTAAAATCTTAGTTGACATTTTAAGAGTTTTGTTAGATAATATGTATTGCGGTTTGATTGGGAAACCGCAATAATTTCGAGGCGTGGCTCAGTTTGGTAGAGCGCTGCGTTCGGGACGCAGAGGCCGTGGGTTCGAGTCCCGTCGCCTCGATTAAAAAAAGGAAACCTTGATGAGGTTTCCTTTTTTTGTTAGAAATTGCTTCATCAGCTAAATTTATTTTATAATTTTGCAAAAGCCCTTTTTGATTAATTTTATTTTTATGAGATTTTTAAATACATTAAAATTGTAAGGTATAAGATTATTTTGATAATGGTTTCATTTTGTTATAAATATGTATTTTACCAGAATTCTTCGTAGCTTTTCTTTATTAAAGTTTCAAAATCATATTCCTCAACTATATCATCCGGCGTCAGGATATTATGCATTAAGGCTTCGTCTTTATATATAGTAGGCATCATGGCGTAAAATTCACTGTCACGATAGTTATAACGGTAAATAAATATAATATTCTTTTCATATAAAATTTTTAGAATATTATATATTTCATATTCCATTATTGAACGGAAAGTATCCTGGTTTGTAACATAATATCTTATTTCAATATGCTTAAATTGGGCTCCATGATGTATGGTATTGTCTAAATTGGATCTTGCATAACTTTCGATATTTTCCTGGATTTCTTCTTCTGCCCGTTTTATGTAAAGGTCATTTTCATCCATTTCAATACTTAGAATATCATTTAAGGTAATATGTTCGTCCGGTACATTGCATAAGGCAAAGTCGAAATTGTCACCGACAGTAAGAAGAGTAACCTTTCTTTTATTGAGCTTAATAGTGTTTAACAGAGGGGACATATCCTTATCATTGGACATTATAATGAATTCGTCTATGTTATTATTGATATACATATCATTTAACGCATCAATTGTAATCTGCAGGTCTGCATAGTTTTTGCCTCTGTTTGAAGTATGGATTGTGCTTACGCCATATTCCTGCAATTTGGTCTGATGGCGGGACTCCATCAGATCCTTGTTATCAAAGTTGCAATATGCTGTTATCTTTACAATTCTTAAATTTTTGCTTTTGCACCATTTGCTAAGCTTTTCAAAAAAACCCAGCCGCAGCAGGTTTTTGTACTGATACAATAGTGTTTTATACACATTTTCGTAATCAATATAAATTGCTACGTTATATAATTTATTATCCATAAGTGACTCCTTTTGATTTGTTTATAATTATTATACATCATTAATCGACAATGTTACATAAGGAATATATTTGAATCGGACAAGAAAATCATGTAGGAAAGAAAAAGCAGCTACGGTAAATTGTATGAAATTAAAGCTTATATATCAGATATTGAAAAAGCAAAGATATATAATTTATACTTGAAAATTTAATAAGTTTATATTAGAATTGTTGTGTTGAGTTGAGAATAAGTGTATAACTTGTTTTTGTAATTAATTATTATGCTTCCCTAGCTCAGTCGGTAGAGCAACGCACTCGTAATGCGTAGGTCGTGGGTTCGAGTCCCATGGGGAGCTTAAAGAAAAAGCCTTGCAAATCAATGGTTTGCGAGGCTTTAATTATTTTAATTATTGAATAGCAATTTCTTAAAGGGTAAACAAATGCTTTATTTGTAAAGATATATTATCTCTTTTCCCCCATAAAGCACAGCCCTATTGCTCCGGGGCCGGAATGGGAGCCTATGCTGGGACTGATGGTATTTATTACGATCTGCTTATGAGGCAGCTTTTCTTTAATCAGGTTTGCCAGATATTCGGCATCTTCCGGGGCGTCTCCGTGGGCTATGCATATTATATCTTGGTCGTCTTTATATTTGCCCATGCTTTCAAGCATATCATTTAAAATGGTATTAAGAGATTTTTTTCTGCCCCTTGCCGTTGTATAGGGAACCAATTGACCTTCTTCATTAATTCTAAGAATAGGTTTTATACTCATCACAGAACCGATAATAGCGGTGGTTTTTGATATTCTGCCGCCACGCTGCAGGTGGAAAAGGTCGTCTACGGTAAACCTTACGCAGAAGTCCATCTTATGTTCTTCCAGCCATGAAGCTATTTCATCTATGGTTTTGCCTTCTTCCTTCATCTGTACGGCTTTCATTACAAACATACCTTCCCCAAGAGAGGCATTCAAAGTATCTATCACTATAATTTTTGCTTCGGGATATTCCTCGCATATTTCTCTGGCACCGGCCATAACATTGCTGCAGCCTCCGCTTAAAGCCGATGAAAAGCTTATATGTAAGATATCAAGACCTTGATTTATATAACTTAAAAATGTTTTTCTGATTACTTCCGGATTACTGGCCATGGTAGTAGGCATATGGCCTTCTCTCATTTTATTGTAGAATTCTTTTGGTGTAAGATTAAGTTCATCACCGTAAGTAATATCACCCAAAGCATAATAATGGGGAATAATACCGATATTTTTTTCTTTTATGTAGTCTATAGGCAGGTCGCAGTTAGAGTCGGCGGTAATTACAAACTCTTTCATTCTTACCCTCCTAATATCCTTTTTACGGTTTCAAAACTTTACAACTTCATTGTACTAAATAAAACTAAGATAGGCAATAAATTTTTATAAGGTATTTATATTTTGTTTATAAATATTTTATTTGCGTAAATAACGAGTAAAAAAATTATATTAAATTACGGTAATAAGTAAAAACTTATCTTTATTGCTTGCTTTGGCTGAATGATAATATATATTTAAATGACATAAGACTATGGGATATTTATATAGGAGCTTAAAAGTTTTCTATAATGAAAAAATTATAAATAATTAAGGGTTACCGTATTATAAAATGATCTGCAGTAGGCAGCATATAATACAGTAACCCTTCTTTATAGCCGATCCGATTCATAAAATAATAAGTACATTTCTTTTATTAACTATAAAATTATCGTGAATATTTCTTTTCAAAATAGGTCAGTAACTTATACAAACCCGTAGCAATGATACATAAAATTACGATGCTCATGATAACCCAGTTCAGTTTAAAAACCTGGCTTCCGTAGATGATTAAGTAACCTAATCCGGCTTTTGCAGCTAAAAATTCCCCTATTATTACTCCTACCAGTGATAAACCTATGTTAACTTTCATAAGGCTTATCATGGAAGGAATATTGGCCGGAAGTACAACCTTTATAAGCACATCTTTTTTATTCCCGCCGAGAGTATAGATAAGTTTTATTTTATCTTCTTCGACTGTTTTAAAGTCGGTATACATGGTTATTATCGATCCGAAAAGAGCTACCGATATGGCGGCGATTATGATGGTCTTCATATTATTTCCCAACCATACGATAAATACGGGAGCTAAGGCTGATTTGGGAAGGCTGTTTAAAACAATCAAATAAGGCTCCAAAACTTTTGATATGCTATCGTTCCACCATAGGATGATTGCTACGGCAAGTCCGATAATATTGACCAGGGCAAAACTGATAATGGTTTCAAGCAAAGTTATGCCTATATGATAGAATAAAACCCCGTCGACAGCCATTTCGAATATGGTTTTTATTATCCTTGAGGGGCTGGAAAAGATAAACGGATCTACTATACCGATATAAGTGCCAACTTCCCAGAAAGCAATAAAGCCTATCAGCAATATAATCTGAAAAAAACGGATCCTGCGCTTTTTAATTAAATGTTTCCTTAAAAATTCTTTCTGGGCTGCGGAAACGGTTATGCTTTCGCTTTCTACTTTTTTAGTTTTTCTGTTCATCGCAAGTTAGCTCCTTCCATATTAAATTGAAGTAATCTTTGAATTCCGGAGCGCTTCTTGCGGTAAACGGGGTCCGGTCAGGCACTGAAAGCTTGATTTCAAAAATATTTTTCACTGTTCCTGGCCTTTTTGACAATACAACAACCCGGTCCGACATGCTTATAGCTTCCGATATATCATGAGTTATCATAATCGCTGTCTTTTTTTCCTTACGGATAATACCCCAGATATCATCGGCTACCTCAAGTCTTGTCTGGTAATCGAGAGCCGAAAAAGGTTCATCTAAAAGTAAAATATCCGGCTCCAGCAAAAGGGTGCGAATCAGGGCTGCCCGTTGGCGCATTCCACCGGATAATTCGGAAGGATATGAATTTTTAAAAGTTATTAGACCGTAAGTATTTAACATATCATTGATTTGAATATAGCTGTTTTCGGTAAGCTTATTTTGAATTTCTAAACCAAGGGTAACATTTTTAAGGGTATTGCGCCAATCAAGAAGGTGATCCTTTTGAAGCATATACCCGATGTTTTTGCCGGAAGACTTAATGTCTTTGCCGTTTATATATATTGAACCGCTGCTTGGCGTAAGCAAGCCGGCGATAAGAGAGAGCAAAGTGGATTTTCCGCATCCGCTGGGGCCGACAACACATAAAAATTCGCCGTCATATACACTGAAAGAAACATCAAACAGTGCCTGCGTTTCCCCTTCAAGGCTGTGGTAGGTGTAACTTAAATGATCTATTTTAAGCAGTTCGCTCATATTATGCCTCCCATTTTATCTATACTGTATTATATGAAGGCTTAAATGATACGTTACATAGCTTAAATTTATAGATGATTGCAGGAAGATTAGTCTTATTGACTTTGATATATGCTAATAATATAATGATTTTGTCAATACATGAAAATAGCAGCAAATTTGGAAGGGAACGGTGAATATTAATGGATTTAAAAACCCCTCTTTATGATTGCCATGTGCGGGCGGAAGGGAAAATAGTTCCTTTTGCCGGGTATTTACTGCCTGTTCAATATAAAACGGGAGTTATTGCAGAGCATATGGCGGTAAGAAAGGCAGCGGGCCTGTTTGACGTATCCCATATGGGGGAAGTTATTCTTGAAGGAAACGACGCATTAGGAAATGTTCAGAAATTGGTAACCAATGACTGTGCCAATATGGCAGACGGACAGGTAAGATACAGCCCCATGTGTAACGAAGAGGGAGGCGTGGTTGATGATTTGCTGGTTTATCGGATAAATCAGAATAAATTTATGCTGGTTATCAACGCCGCAAACCGTCATAAGGACATTATCTGGATAAATAAGCATCTTTTCGGTAACGTAAAACTTACTGACATTTCGGACGAAACGGCAATGATTGCCCTTCAGGGGCCATTGTCTAAGGCTATACTGACTAAACTTGTAAATGAAGAAAACTTGCCTTCGAAATATTATACATTCCGGGAAAATGTAAATATTGCAGGAATTAACTGCCTTGTTTCCAAAACCGGATATACCGGTGAGGAAGGTTATGAGCTTTGCTTAAAAAATGAAAATGCTCCAGAACTTTGGGAAATGCTCCTTAATGCAGGAAAAGAAGAAGGTTTAATCCCCTGCGGGCTAGGTGCAAGGGATACCTTAAGGCTTGAAGCAGCCATGCCCCTGTACGGTCATGAAATGGATGACAGCACATCTCCTTTGGAAACAGGCCTGGGATTTGCGGTTAAGATGAATAAGGAAGATTTTATAGGAAAGAGGGGTATTATAGAAAGAGGAGAACCTAAGAATACCAGAATAGGATTAAAAATAACGGGTCGAGGTATCGCCAGGGAGAATTGCCCGGTATACTACGGTGATATATTAATAGGAAGAACCACATCAGGGACCCATTCACCCTTCTTCGGTTATCCTATAGCTATGGCTATTGTTGACAAGGCTTATGCAGGGATAGGGACCGAGTTGTCGGTAGAAGTAAGAGGGAAAAAAATATCGGCAGAAGTTGTACCGCTCCCGTTTTATAAAAGACAGTAAATTACCGCATAAAGCCATATATAAAAGAAATATAAATATTGGCAATATAAAATTAAAAAGTAAATATTAATTAATAAAACCTGAAATAAATAAAGGAACATATGCAATCAAAAAATATACTATGTAATAAATATAAAGCGTGTAATTAAGGAGGACATATTATGAGTAAAGAATATTTCTATACCAAGACCCACGAATGGATTCAGTTTTTGGATGAAACAACAGCCAGGATTGGCATTTCAGACTATGCACAAAGCGAACTGGGAGATCTGGTTTTTGTCAATCTTCCCGAAGAAGGAGACAGTGTTGAAGCCGGCGAACCTTTTGCGGAGGTAGAGTCTGTAAAAGCTGTATCAAATGTTTACAGCCCGGTAACAGGTACCGTAAAAGCCATCAATGAAGCACTCCTTGACCAGCCTGAACTTATCAATTCCGATGCTTTGGATGCATGGTTTATAGAAGTTGAAAATATCAGCGATAAAGTTAAACTCCTGACGGAAGATGAATACAACAACTTAATTGAAGAGTAATATAAAGTTTAAAGTATATTTGGCAAATAACTGCACGAAGGCAAATTTATGTTTCTGACCATATTATTACCACAAACTTTAGTCGCTTGTGCATAGCCAATATAAATAATGCCTTTATTTGGAGGGAAACAGATGGGTACCTATGTTCCGAACACAAAAGAAGAACAACAAGCTATGCTTAAGGCAATAGGCCTTAATAACATGGATGAGTTATTTGACGTTATTCCTAAAGAGGTTAGAATCAAAGCTCCTTTGGACATCCCGGGTGGAATGTCTGAGATGGAAGTGGCCCGAAAGATTAAAAACATAGCCGGAAAAAACAAGGTTTTTCAGACTGTATTCAGAGGTTGCGGGGCTTATCGGCATTATATACCGGCTATTGTAAAACAGGTAACTTCGAAAGAAGAATTTATAACAGCATATACTCCTTATCAGGCGGAAATAAGTCAGGGGATCTTGCAGTCTATATTCGAATATCAGACTATGATATGTGAACTGACCGGTATGGATGTTTCCAATGCCTCGGTATATGACGGTGCAACCGCAGCCGCAGAGGCTGTTATAATGAGCAAAGAAAGAAACAGAAAAAAGGCACTGGTATCGGCAACGGTTAATCCCATGGTTATTGAAACGATAGCAACATATCTTGACGGAACCGATATGGAGCTTGAGCTAGTTCCTGCAAAAGATGGACTTACAGATTTGGAAGTTTTAAAGGAAAAGTTAAGTGATGATACAGCCTGCGTCCTGATACAGCAGCCCAACTTTTACGGACTTCTGGAGGACGGGGATGCTGTCGGAAAGCTTCTTTCAGGCACTGATATAAAATATATTATGAGCTGTAACCCTATATCATTGGGAATATTAAAGACCCCTGCCGAATATGGGGCCGATATTGCGGTGGGAGAAGGACAGCCCCTGGGAATTAGCTTGTCCTTTGGCGGACCATATCTTGGATTTATGGCCACTACCAATAAACTGATGAGAAGGCTTCCTGGGAGAATTGTGGGCGAAACCAAGGATTCTCAGGGAAGAAGAGCTTACGTCCTTACTTTGCAGGCAAGGGAACAGCATATCAGGAGGGAGAAAGCTTCCAGCAACATTTGCTCCAATCAGGCTCTCTGTGCCATGACTGCGGCCGTATATCTGGCTGCAATGGGAAAAGAAGGCCTTAAGAAAGCTGCTGTCTTATCCATGTCGAAGGCTCACTATCTGGCAAAACGCCTGTGTGAAATTGACGGATATAATCTGGTATACCGGGGAGAATTCTTTAACGAATTTGTAACTACGGTTAATACCGATGCGGATAAAATATTAAAAGTTCTTGAGGACCACGGAATATTGGGCGGTTATCCTCTAAGCAGCAATCAGATTTTATGGTGTGCCACCGAGGTTAACACAAAAGAAGAAATTGATATGCTGATTGAAATCCTTAAGGAGGTGGCATAAGATGAAGCTTATATTTGAAAAAGGAAATATAAACCGAGGCCTTAATTTGCTTCCGGAATGTGATGTACCCCTTGTTTCCTTAAAAGAAGAATACGAGCGTAAAAAAGAACTTAACCTGCCCCAGGTTTCCGAAACCGAAATAAGCAGGCACTATACCGAATTGGCAAAGAGAACATACGGTGTAAATAACGGGTTTTATCCTTTAGGATCCTGCACCATGAAATATAATCCGAAGATAAATGACGAAATGGCTAAACTTCCTGAATTTACGGAAATTCATCCTTTACAGCCGCTAGATACCGTACAGGGCTGCCTGGAAGTTTATAAACTTGCGGAAAAATACCTTTGCGAAATAACCGGAATGGATCGCATTGATTTTCAGCCGGCAGCAGGAGCCCACGGAGAATTTACCGGATTAAAACTTATATGGGCTTATCATAAAGACAGGAATGATACGGGAAGAACTAAAATAATAGTTCCCGATTCGGCCCACGGAACCAATCCCGCCAGTGCGGCCATGGCCGGATTTACGGTTGTAAACGTGCCTTCTACACCCGAAGGAATGGTGGATATAGAGGTTTTAAAAACCGTTGTCGGTGATGATACGGCAGGCTTCATGCTTACAAATCCCAATACAGTAGGTATATTTGAAGAGCATATACTTGAAATCACAAATATTATTCATGAAGCCGGAGGGCTCTGCTATTATGACGGTGCTAATCTTAATGCCATAATGGGTATAACAAGGCCGGGAGATATGGGATTTGACGTAGTTCACTTAAATCTTCACAAGACATTTTCCACCCCTCACGGCGGAGGAGGACCCGGAAGCGGCCCGGTAGGATGCAAAGAATTTCTGGCAAAATATCTTCCGTCACCAAAAATATTTGAAAAAGACGGCCTTTTAGTCTTTGATAAAAAGGATGAAAAAAGCATAGGCAGAGTAAAAGAATTTTACGGAAACTTTCTTGTTGTCGTACGGGCTTTAACCTATATGATGACCTTGGGTGCTGAAGGGTTAAAAGAAGCGTCGGAAAATGCCGTATTAAATGCCAATTATATGATGCATAAGCTTAAAGATATTTTTAGCATACCATTTGGCAAAGGCCGCTGTATGCACGAATTTGTTATATCATTGGCAGATTTAAAGAAAGATACGTCAGTTTCAGCCCTTGACTTTGCAAAAACGCTTCTTGACTACGGTATCCATCCGCCGACTATGTATTTCCCGCTGATTGTTCAGGAAGCTCTTATGGTTGAGCCTACGGAAACGGAAACCAGAGAAACATTGGATGAAGTTATAGAAATATTCAGGGAAATATACACCAGAGCGCATCAAAATCCGGATGAGCTTCACAACAGTCCGATAAAAACACCTATAGGCCGTCCGGACGAAGTTGCTGCAGCAAGAAATCCGCTTGTACGGCATACATTTTCTTAAAATAGTGATAAGCTGCTTCAAGTTATAATTGCGCTTGGAGCGGCTTTTTTATCAAGTCGGTTTGTGCTTTTGATTGCAATTAGTATTTATATAGAATAATAATTTTACAATTAAATAAGAAAGAGGGGATAGTTATTAGAAAGCTAAAATACTGTATTACTTATGAAACCGATCCTTATAAAAATATTGCCCTGGAAGAATATCTTTTACATAATGTATCCGAGGATGAATGCATCCTTTATCTGTGGCAGAACGAAAAAACCGTTGTTATAGGAAGAAACCAAAATCCTTGGAATGAATGCAGGTTTAAGGAATTAAGCGAAGCCGGAGGGAAAATGGTGCGGCGCTTATCCGGAGGCGGGGCTGTGTACCATGACTTAGGTAATCTTAATTTTACATTCCTTTTGACAAAAAATAATTATGACGTTGACAGGCAGTTAAATGTGATAATCAAGGCTGTAAATAATTTAGGAATACCAGCAGAAAAGTCAGGGAGAAACGACATAACCGTAGACGGCAAAAAATTTTCCGGCAATGCCTTTTATACAACGGGAAATAAATGCTATCATCACGGAACTATTTTGGTGGATGTGGATATGCCCTCCTTATCTAAGTATTTAAACGTATCCAAAACAAAGCTTCAGTCAAAAGGAGTGGATTCGGTAAGATCCAGGGTAACTAATCTTAAAGATTATAATCCGGAACTTACTATCGAAAGACTTAAGGAAGAGCTCATAAAAGCTTTCGGTGAGGTATACGGATTAGAACCGGAAAGAATGGATATAGATAACCTGCCGCAGGAGGAGCTTAAAAAGAGAACTGAGAAATTCGCATCCTGGGAATGGAATTTCGGAAGAAAAATAGAATTTAGCGATGTCCTGCAAAAAAGATTTGCATGGGGAGATATATTGCTTCAGATGACTGTCAACGGCGGTATTATAAAAGACTGCGGGGCTTATTCAGATTCTCTTGATACGGAGCTTTTCGAAGAGATTCCCAAAGTCTTAATTGAGTGCAAGTTTACCTCGGAAGATATGGAAAAAGCATTAAGAAGCCTTAATGTGGATGATAGCAAAAAACAGATGCTAGAAGATATAATTCTTCTTATCAGGGAAGAAGTTTAAGGCATAAACAGATATAATAATTAGCGGGTCAATTTATAAAAAACAGATATAATAAAATCTATACTTAAATTCATAAGAATTAACTGGATTTTGAAAAGATTTAATTAAATATGTAGTTTATAAAAAGATAGATAAACTAGCAGATGTAAAAAGTAGTTATATAATTATTGACATATTTAGCCTAATAAAAATTATGAATGGCATATCAGGAGGATATATTTAATGGGTGAAAGGTATGACTTAATCGTAATTGGGGCTGGTCCGGGAGGTTACGTGGCTGCCATAAAGGCCGCTAAGCTTGGGAAGAAAACTGCCCTTATCGAAAAAAGAGAAATAGGGGGTACCTGTCTTAACCGCGGATGCATTCCTACAAAGACTTTAATGCACAGCACCCATTTTCTTTATGAAGCCGAAAAGATGAAGAATGCTGGAATTGCTTTTGAGGGACTAAGCATTGATTATGAAAAGCTTATGGCAAGGAAGGATGAAGTAGTAGCAGGCCTTCGTAAAGGAATTGAAGGGCTTCTTAAGGCTAACGGGGTGAATGTATACCGAGGAACCGCAAGAATTATTGATAAAACTACGGTAAAGGTTAAGGGGACGGATGATGAAACGGACTTGCAGGCAGAAAATATCTTAATTGCCACCGGTTCGGTACCTGTAAAGCCTGCTATTGAAGGGGCTGACCTTAAAAATGTGGTGACCAGTGACGAACTGCTGTCCGGACAGGTGAAACCCGAAAAGAAGCTGCTCATTATAGGCGGCGGGGTTATAGGTGTGGAAATAGCTACAATTTATAGTGAACTGGGTTGTGAAGTGGAAATCATAGAACTGATGGACAGAATCCTTCCGGGAATGGATAAGGAAATATCCCAAAGCATAGCCCTGGGATTAAAGAAAAGAAATATTAAAATCCATACCGGAGCCAAAGTGGTTAAAATTTCGGAAAACGGCTCATACGGACTTGTGTGTGAGTATATAGAAAAGGAAAATACGAAAACTACGGAAGCTCAGACTATTTTGATGGCAGCAGGGAGAAAGCCGAATACGGAAGGCTTGTTTGAAGTGGTTAAACCTAAGATGGACGGAGCTTATATAAAGGTTAATAATAATTTTGAGACAAGCATCCCAGGAGTATATGCCATAGGGGATGTGATTAGGGGTAAGCAACTGGCCCATGCTGCTTCCGCCCAGGCAGTAGCTGCGGTGGAAATAATCTGCGGTTATAAACCTTCCATAGATTTGGATGTAATTCCTTCATGCGTCTATACAAACCCCGAAGTGGCTACAGTGGGCCTTGATGAAGCTGAAGCAGCGGCTTTGGGATACAATGTTAAAATAGGAAAATATCCCATGCTAGGAAACGGTAAAACCCTGCTTTCCATGGGTGAAAGAGGGTTTATCAAACTGGTATGTGATGCAGATTCGGGAAGAATTTTGGGAGCCCAGCTTCTTTGTGACAGAGCCACCGATATGGTTGGGGAACTGGCTTTAGCCATATCCAAAAAGCTGACCTACAAAGATTTGGCATCTTTAATACGGCCCCATCCGACTTATGAAGAAGCCATAACTGAAGCTGCGGAAGATATCGAGGGCATGGCAATCCATCTCATGCCGAGAAAGTAAAGAATATATATTACGAATTATGCTTTAATATATAGCCCTTGGCTCATATGCTAAGGGCTTTTATTATGTAATTATTATCAAGAAATGTGGTAAAAATTATAATTACAATTCCCTGTTTCTGAACGCTTGTTCGAAAATATATTGACTAATATTGTGTGATTTGCTATAATGAATCAGAACAAATGTTTGGAAATGACGGAGGGTTATTATGGTTATACAGGAAGGTATGTCTATCCAAAGGAAATTAGAGATTTTATCTATGGCTGCCAGATACGATGTCGCCTGCACTTCCAGCGGAGTTGACCGGAAAGGAAACAATACCGGCATCGGCAACAGCCTGGCCTGCGGAATCTGCCATACCTTTTCTGCTGACGGAAGATGCATATCCCTTCTTAAGATTCTTTTTACCAATGAATGTATCTTTGACTGCAAATATTGTATAAACCGCTCTTCCAATGACATAGTCCGGGCATCTTTTACTCCCAGGGAAGTCTGTGAACTTACCATGGAGTTTTACAGGAGAAACTATATAGAAGGGTTATTTTTAAGCTCAGGTATAAAAATTAGTCCCAATCATACCATGGAACAGATATATGAAACCCTCAGGATGTTAAGGGATGAATATAATTTTAACGGATATATCCATTGCAAGATAATTCCCGGAACGGACCCCGTTTTGGTCGAAGCTATCGGATGGTATGCGGACAGGCTTAGCTGCAATTTGGAATTGCCTACGGCTGAAAGCCTGAAAAAACTGGCACCGCACAAGAACAGGAAAAACATACTTAAGCCTATGAGGCAAATTCAGCTTAGACGGGACAGACATAATGAGTATCTGGGTATTGATGATGCGGCAAGAAATAGATTGCTTACGGACAGCAGAATTAATATTGACGAAACGGACGGACCGGTTGCCGCAAATATAATAGTTCCCTTTGGAAGAACTCTACCTGCTAAAAAAAGATTCGCTCCTGCCGGGCAAAGTACGCAGCTTATTATCGGCGCTACCGAAGAAAGCGATTATCAGATAATGACAGTATCCGAGGCTTTATATAAGAATTTCGGGCTAAAGAGGGTATTTTATTCGGCCTTTGTTAATGTCAATCAGGATGAGAGCCTTCCTTCCACCCTAGACGGGCCTCCTTTGCTTCGGGAGCACCGGTTATATCAGGCAGATTGGCTGCTTCGCTTTTACGGATTTAAAACCGATGAGCTTTTGGATAATAACAAGCCCAATTTTAATCTGCTTCTTGATCCAAAGTGCGACTGGGCATTAAGGCATCTGGAACTGTTTCCTGTGGAGGTTAATAAAGCAGATTATCAGACCCTACTTAGAGTTCCGGGAATAGGTGTAAATTCAGCCAGAAGGATAATTGCAGCCAGAAAACATGCTGTATTGGATTTTAATGACTTGAAAAAAATGGGAATAGTATTAAAGCGGGCTATTTATTTTATTACCTGTAACGGCAGGATGATGTACCCTATTAAAATTGACGAAGATTTTATTACAAGACAGTTACTTGCCTCAAATGAACGAATGCCGTTTGGTATAGATAAGGATATTACTTACAGACAGCTTTCTCTGTTTGATGATGTAAATTTTCAGCCTGATATGCATGATCAAATAAAAATATTATCCCAAGCATAAAATTATATTCACGAGGTATGCTATGAATACGAAAAAAATCTTTCAGTGTAAAAACAGCATGGACGGTATTTTCACAGCCATTTATGAAGCCTGGAGTTCGGGATACGGCCATGATAATGTGATGATTGAAGAGTTATGCGAAAAAAACGATTATTCGAATATGCAACTGTTTTCGGAATATATTACGGTTAATACAGATATGGAAAAGGCCCTTAAGGTATCCCGGTCTATAAAACAGAAGATTTCCGAAGAAGCTTTTGAAATAGTTTGCAGGGTAGCCTTATCGGATTACAGGCAAAAGGGGGATTTAATCTACAGATTTTTGATTTTGGGATTTCGCAGCGGCAGGGATATTGTAAACCATATAAGCAATGATGTGGTAAATCAAATGCTTAAAATTAACCGTAATGTAGGCAATGAGGTTCATCATTTTCTGGGTTTTTTAAGATTTTCACAACTGGAAAACAATATATTGTTTTCTGTTATCCATCCAAAAAACAATATAATTTCGCTACTAGCTCCTCATTTTGCGGACAGGCTTCCGCAGGAAAAATTTATTATTTTTGACGGAGGGCGTAATATCTGTGCTCTTCATTTACCCGGAAGGCCGTGGATAATTTCGGATATTCCCGAAGCCAATCCGGATATGGTTTATAAATTGAAAAATTATGACAATTATAAGGATTTATGGAAAATATTTTTTGAAAATATAGCAATAAAGGAAAGGATTAATCTGAAACTTCAGAGGAATAATTTACCCTTAAGATACAGAAAAGATATGACTGAATTTCAGTCTTAAGTTAAAGGATTCCAACTGTTAAAGATAATGACTAAAGCATAACTGCATAAATAATTGATATCCGTGGGATACTAAGCTAGTAAAATGAATTATTTTATTATTTAGGAGGAGTATACCCATGAAAAGAAAATTAAGCATATTTATGGTATTATGCTGTGTCATTATCTTTGCTTTCACAGCATGTACGGGTAATGAAGGAGATAAGACTCCGAATACAAATGATAAGAATAACGGAACAACCAACGAAACCGATGACAAAACCAACGGTGTTAACGATGCAACCGAAGGTGACTTAATCGACGGTATTGATAACGGTACAACCGGTGGTACAACAGGCGGATCAACCGGTGGAACAACCGGCAATACCGGTACGACAGGAAACAACGGAACGACAGGTAATACCGGCACAAACGGAAATAACGGAACGACAGGCAATACCGGAACAACCGGAAATAACGGAACAACAGGCACTAACGGTACGACCGGTAACAACGGAACAACAGGCAACGGAACTACACCGTAATTACAGCTAAATCAGTGACAATGAAAATATATACTGGTTAGTAAAATTATAAAGAAAAAATAACATCATTAATGTAAATGAATAATTAAACGGATACCATGTTTGGTTAAGGCTTAACATGGTATCCGTATTATTTATAATTTGATGCACAGTTTTTGCAAATTCCTGTGATTTGTAGCTGATGGTCTTTTATTATAAATCCTTCGGCTTCTATGCTGTTTTCCAGTTCTTTTAAGGGGCAATCCGGTAGATTATAAACTTTTTTACAGTCTTCGCATATGATGAAATGAGTATGGTTATTTTTGTCCTTTTTGAAACTGTAAAATATTTCATTATCATTTAAATAGTATTTTTCAATCATGTTTTGATTTAGCATTGCATCAATATTTCGGTAAATAGTTGATTTGGCGATTTTTGGAATTTCGCAGACTGTTTTGCTGTATATTTCATTTATTGAAAGAGGGCGGTCTGCTTCTTTCAGTATAGACAATATTAGTTGCTTTTGCTTAGTATTTCTTCCGTTTGACATATTTTCACCGTCCCGGACTTATTATACATATGCTAGTATATAACTTTTTTTATACGGATTCAATACCTCAGGTTTTTAAATCTTATAATCTCATTTTTATTGGCATTTAAGGGAATACAAATATGATATATTAGAAATACTAAGATTATGAGTAAAATTAAAACCTTTCTGACAAATTTTTGCATCTGCGGATTATGCGGATGGTGTCTGGAGTGTTTTTGGACAGGCATAAATTCTATAAAGAATTGGAAAAAGAATGACAGGACTTTACTTTGCCGTACGTCCATATGGATGTTTCCAATATATGGGCTTGCTGCGTTTTTATCGCCTATTTGCTGTAAATTGAAAAACAGGAGTGCTCTGGTACGAGGAGGTGTATATGCCATATTGATTTATATTACGGAATACACTACCGGTGTATTACTTAAAAAATACAGAGCGTGTCCCTGGGATTACAGCAAATCGAAATATCATATTAACGGAGTAATACGATTTGACTATGCACCGATTTGGTTTCTAACCGGTTTATTATTTGAAAGAATTTTATGCAGAGATTTATATAAAACCAAAAAGGACAGTAATTCCTGTAATTAGCTTTTATTTTATGTTATTTTGCTTATAGGCTGATTTTGTGCCAAAATCTTAGAATTGAATTTAAAATTTAGTTTTTAACAGTTAGAAATCATATGCTAAAATTTAAAATTAAATAATAAATAAGAAATATGTAAGGAGAGTTATGGGTAAGGATCTTACATTTGAAGAAATTACAAATCATTTGATGAATGACGAATTACCGTCCGTATACTTTAACAGCCTTGACAAGGAATTGGAAACTTATCCTTTAAACATGCTTGCAAAACTTAAAAATGTTGAACAATCCGAAAAATATCATCCGGAAGGGAATGTATGGAATCATACCATGATGGTTGTTGATGAAGCGGCAAAGATTAGGGATAAATGCAATGATGCCAGAGCAGTTATGTGGGCTGCTCTTCTTCATGATATAGGAAAACCTGATACGACCAAAGTAAGAAAAGGGAGGATTACATCCTACGACCACGACGTAGTGGGTGCAAGGCTTGCCGAAAAGTTTCTGGAATTTTATACGGAGGATACAGACTTTATTAAAAAGGTTAGCTTAATGGTCAAATACCATATGCATATGCTATATGTTTTAAAAGGCCTTCCTTTTGGCGATCCTGCTCGTTTGGTGAAAGAAGCAGATATTCATGATATTGCCCTATTATGCAGATGCGACAGGCTGGGACGGTCAGGAGCAGATAAAATTGAGGAAGAAAAAAATTATAAAAATTTTTTGGAAAAATTAAATAACTATAAAGTTCAAGCATAAGAAATCCTAAAAAATACCGGCGGAGATTAATTCAGGCGGATATGCCCGTTTAAGTAATAATTGCCGGTATTTTTTTATTAAGAATTTTATTAACATATACAAAGTAAAATTATTTCTGATATTTTATGTAAGGATTATCATATACTGAATACTGTCAATATAAAACATGTAAAATTAAGTAGAAATTATATTTAATGTGAAAAATTGACTAGATTTTTTAAGATATCTATCCTATAATATAAAACATATATTTAACGGTATTAAAATAACAGAGGGGTGCAATATATGTCTAAAGACTATACATATGTAATTACCAGAAAAGAGAAGCTTGCCGAATCCATTTATCTGATGGATATTAAAGCACCCAGAGTGGCAGCCCATTGCTATCCGGGTCAATTTGTAATTCTTAAAATTGACGAAAAAGGTGAACGGATACCGTTGACCATATGTGATTATGACAGGGATAACGGTATCGTAACTATTGTGTTTCAGGCTCTCGGGCATTCAACAAAACTAATGGCCGAGTATGAGGTGGGAGAAGCTTTCAGAGATTTTACCGGCCCTTTGGGCAAAAAGTCCGAACTTATAGATATGCCCAGGGAGGAATTGAGCAAAAAGAAAGTACTGTTTGTGGCCGGAGGAGTAGGGGCTGCGCCTGTGTATCCTCAGGTAAAATGGATGAAAGAAAACGGCTATGAACCTGATTGCATAATAGGTGCAAGAAGCAAAGATTTTGTCATACTCGAAGATCAAATAAGACAGTATGCCAACAATCTGTACATAACAACTGATGACGGATCCTATGGAATGAAAGGAAACGTCAATGACGCTATCAGACATCTTGTGCAGGAAAAGGGCAAGCACTATGATATAGTTGTAGCTATCGGCCCTATGATTATGATGAAATTTGTATCTTTGCTTACTAAAGAATTAAATATTAAGACTATCGTCAGCATGAATCCTATTATGGTGGACGGTACAGGCATGTGCGGAGCATGCAGGCTGACGGTAGGCAATGAGATAAAATTTGCCTGTGTTGACGGGCCGGAATTTGACGGCCATTTGGTTAATTTTGATGAGGCTATGAAGCGGCTCTCTATGTATAAAACAAAAGAAGGCAAAAAGATTCTCCGTGAAAAAGAAGGAGAAACGCATCATCACAAAGATTGTCAAATACATAAAGAATAATACATAGTATGAGCTTATATTAAAGGGTTTACTTGATTCTAAGCTAAAAATCGGGAGGATATAGATATAATGGATAAATTAAAAAGAGTACCTATAAAAGAACAGGACCCAAGCGTCAGAGTTAATAATTTTGACGAAGTATGCCTCGGTTATACATTAGATGAAGCAAAAGAGGAAGCTTCCCGCTGTATTCAGTGTAAAAATCCCAGATGCGTGGAAGGGTGTCCGGTATCTATTAATATTCCTGGTTTTATAAATGAAATTGTAAAAGGCGATATAGAAGAGGCCTTTAACGTTATAAGCAAATATTCTGCTTTACCTGCCATTTGCGGCAGAGTTTGCCCTCAGGAAACCCAGTGTGAAGAGCGCTGCATTAGAGGAATAAAAGGAGAAGCGGTGGCAATAGGTAAATTGGAAAGATTCGTTGCCGATTGGGCCAGGGAAAATAATATAGCGCCGAAACCTCCTAAAGAAAAGAATGGTATAAAAGTGGCTGTTATAGGTTCCGGCCCGGCGGGGCTTACTTGTGCAAAGGATTTGGCAGAACTGGGGTATGATGTTACTGTCTTTGAGGCCCTTCATGAACCGGGCGGGGTACTGGTATACGGTATTCCGGAATTCAGGCTTCCTAAAGAGGAAGTAGTTAAACCTGAGATTGAAAATCTAAGGGCTTTAGGGGTAAAAATAGAAACCAACGTAATTATAGGAAAATCGGTAACCATAGATGAGCTTATGGAAGAAGAAGGCTTTGAAGCTGTATTTATAGGTTCCGGTGCAGGTCTGCCTAATTTTATGGGTATACCCGGAGAAAATGCCAACGGTGTTTTTTCTGCCAACGAGTATCTGACCAGGAGTAATCTTATGAAAGCTTTTGACAGCAACTATGATACTCCGATTATTACAGGCAAAAAGGTGGCAGTTGTGGGTGGCGGAAATGTGGCAATGGATGCCGCAAGAACAGCTTTGAGGCTTGGGGCGGATGTGACGATTGTCTACAGAAGAAGCGAGAAAGAGCTTCCAGCAAGAGTAGAGGAAGTCCATCATGCCAAAGAAGAAGGCATACATTTTATGTTTTTAACTAATCCCAAAGAGATTTTGGTTGATGAAAACGGTTGGGTAAAAGGAATGAGATGTGTTAAAATGGAACTGGGAGAAGAGGATCAATCAGGCAGAAGAAGGCCTGTGGAAGTTGAAAATTCCGATTTTATAATAGAAGTAGATACGGTTATTATGTCATTGGGAACAAGGCCTAATCCGCTAATTTCATCAACTACACATGGGCTTGAGACTAACAGGCGCGGTTGCATTATAGTGGACGAGGAAACAGGACAAACATCAAGAGAAGGGGTGTTTGCCGGCGGTGATGCCGTAACAGGTTCTGCTACGGTTATTCAGGCTATGGGAGCCGGTAAAAAGGCTGCCAAGGCTATTCATGAATACCTGCTGGCCAAAAAACGATAAGATAAAGATTAGGGGATGTTTATGAGCAAATTTATGTCCAATAACATGCTTTTATTTATGATTTTGGTATCTTCGTCAGTTATATTGATGTTTTTGGTCTTATCATTAATTAATATATTTAAATTAAAAAAGAAGTTAACAGCATCTAAACAGGAGAATGAAAAAATAAATGAGGAATATAAGAAGTTAAAGTTAATGCATAAAGATACTTTAGCTTCTTATTATGCCCTGAATACCCGTTATGAAGAGCTGTATAAGACCAATGAAAACATAAAAAAACTGGCTTATACCGATTATTTGACTGAACTCCCCAATCGGACTGCACTTGTAGAAATGCTTGATAATATTTTGCTGACTTTGCGCAAGGAAGAATTTATCGGTATAATGGACATTGACATTGATAATTTCAAAATTATAAATGATACTTTAGGACATTCCTATGGAGATGAATTGCTTATAGATGTTACCCACCGCATAAAACAGGTCCTTGATGAGAATGATTACCTGGCCCGTTTTGGCGGGGACGAATTTGTGATTTTAACCCAAAACCTAAAAGATATGGCTTCATATGAGGAAAAAATAAGAAAAATCAGAAACGTATTTTCATATCCTTTTGTACTGTCCACAAAAGAATATTTTATAACGGTAAGTATCGGTGTGGCTTTTGCTCCTAAAGATGGCAAAACATCCCAGGCTTTAATTAAAAATGTGGATTCAGCCATGTATATGGCTAAGGCTAACGGAAAAAATACTTACACATATTTTGAAGATTCTTATAACCAGATGCTTACCGACAAAATTGAGCTTCAGTCTGAACTGCGCCGGGCTATTGAAAACGAAGAGTTTGTATTGTTTTATCAGGCGCAAATGGATATCTCGAAGAAAAAATTAGTGGGTTTTGAAGCCTTGATAAGATGGAACCATCCGATTAAAGGCTTGCTTAATCCTGTCGATTTTATTTATCTTGCCGAAGAATCGGGCTTAATTATTCCTATAGGCAAATGGGCATTAAAGTGTGCATGTAAGCAGCTTAAAGAATGGTCTGATATGGGATATACCGATATTACGATGTCAGTTAATCTGTCGGCAAGACAGTTTAGAGACGAAAATTTTGTACAAACGATTCTTGAGATTATTGAAGAAACGGGTATTGATCCAAGCAGGCTCGAGCTGGAAATAACAGAATCTATTGCACTTGATAATTTGGAATACACAATTGAAGTTATCAAGGAACTTAATAAAATAGGTGTTAAGTTTTCTTTAGACGATTTTGGTACAGGCTATTCTGCCATGAGCTATTTAAAACGGCTTCCGATAAGCAACGTAAAAATAGATAAGAGCTTTTTGGATACAGTCTTGGAGGATACAACCGATCAAAAAATCATTCAGGCTATAATCAATTTGGCGTATAATCTTGATCTTCAGGTTATAGCAGAAGGTGTAGAGCAACTGGAACATGAGCAGTTGCTTCAAAGATTAAACTGCAATATGGCGCAGGGATATTTATACAGTAAACCTGTGCCTAAGGAGAAAGCCGAAGACCTGTTAAACAGTTCTGATTTAATGAAATAGTTATACATAAAAGTTATATACTTATAATCGGTGGTCAGAATGAAAGAGCGGCGGCAATATAAATACCCGTTTATAATACTTCAGTTAATTTTGTATATTTCTTTCCTTTACCTGGATATTACGGGCGGAAATATTTTATTATCCAATTATATAAAGTTTACGGTAGTCGCCTTATGCTTTTTGTATGTCTTACTAATAAGAGCCAAAGACAATTCTAAAAAAACGCTGCTTTTTCTTCGGCTGGCTCTTTTTTTTACTTTAATATCCGATATGCTTATATTACTGTTAGACCTGTATTTTTATGGAGTTTTGACTTTTATAATAGCTCAACAGATGCACGGTATTCGCATATCACTTCTGGGAAAGAGAAACCATCTATTCAATGAATTGTTAAGAAGATTCTCATATCAAATCTTGTTCACTTTTGCTGTTTGCCTATTTTTATGGAAGCTTAACGTTTCAATAAACGCTCTTTTGACCGTAAGTATCTTTTACTTTATATGTATATTATCAAATACAATCAGAAGTTTACACCTGGCGGCAAATTTTCGTGAGAGAGGATTTATATATTTAGCTGCAGGCTTAGTTTTATTTTTGCTGTGTGATATAAACGTCGGATTATTTAATATGTCCGATTTTCTTTTGGTAGGTCCGGTCTACGGCAAAATATATCTTATTTCGTCAGTACTTATGTGGACATTTTATGCCCCTTCACAGATTTTGATAGCTTTAAGCGAGGATAAAATGTAGAATGAAGATATTCAGATATTAAAAATGTAAATAGATGTAAATATATGCTTGATTTTGGTAAATTTCTTTGTTATAATATGTCTACAAACAATTCATTATCTGCTAATGGCATGTTCGTTTTATCACATCAAACTATTTCTGGGAAAAAATCATCCGAAATCCAAGTGTTTGAAAATTAAATAAGGAGGTATATTTATGTTTAAGGCAGTAAAGGAAGAACTGCTGGATTATGAATCATTTGTTAGTTATATTAAAAATACTATTTCAAAGACCATGGGAAAAGATTATGATGTAGGGATTAATCATGATAATTTACCGGATACGGATATTCTGACAGTCCTTAAAGAAGGCAGAAATATCGCACCCAATATATGTTTAAATGCTTACTATGAATCATATATGGCCGGGACGCCCATGACAGAAATTTTAAAAAGGCTTTTAATGATATATAGACATTGCTCAATACCGGCAATTTACGATAACTATAATTATACTCTTGATACCATAAAATCTCATATATTCTTTCGTATTGTTAATTATAATAGAAATATGAAAATTCTAACACAGATTCCGCATATTAAATTTTTTGATATGGCCATTACTTTTTATTGCTTGGTACGCAGTTATGACGATAGTATCTGTATGGACAAAATAACAAACGAGCATTTAAGACGTTGGGGTACAACAGTTGATGAGTTGCAAAAACTGGCATATGACAATACCAGAAAACTTTTTCCACCGTCATTAAAAACCTTGGATGAAGTTTTGGATGAATATTCAAGCAACAACGATAAAGATGATGAAAGCAGGGACAACTGTCATTTGTACATACTTTCAAATGAAAAAGGTGTCTATGGAGCTTTCTATATACTTTATAAAGATATAATCCGAGATTTTGCACGTCTGATTAACTCAAATCTTTATATTTTACCCAGTAGTATTCATGAATTAATATTGATACCTGTAAAAAACAGTCCGGAAAAAGAGTATTTAAACCGGCTGATTATGGAGATAAATGAAACAATGATATCTGACGATGAGATTCTGTCGGATAAGGTATATATTTATTCCATTGAAAAGGACGAAATAACCGTTTAATTATGATATAGATAATTGAAATCTTATAAGCATAAAAGACTTAATTTATTGTTAAACGGTAAGTATAATTGCTGATGCCGTATAGGCTTCAGCAATTTTTAGGTTCGGTAATTTGTCAATAAAGACGAATCAGAGATTTTTATATGTTCAGTTTTGACAAAACTATTAAAAAAGGGAAATAAAGGAATTAGAGTTTTGTGACAGAAATATATTTTTTTTCAAATATTATCGACAAACATGTAATAAATATATATATTTTTCAATTATAGGAAATAATTTTATTTTTGTTAAAAATCCTACTTTAAATATTTTATTATTTTTTGTAATGTGATATAATAATGAATTGACGAATAAAAACAATAATTGAGTGCAATGCACAGCCTCAATTTTTGTTTGTATTAAATATAAGGAGGACATTTCAATGGCAAGGAAAATGAAGACAATGGATGGAAATACTGCAGCTGCCCATGTGTCATATGCATTCACTGAAGTTGCAGCTATCTATCCGATTACCCCTAGCTCTGTTATGGCCGAAGTGACTGACGTATGGTCAGCACAAGGAAGAAAGAATATTTTCGGGCAAGAGGTTAAAGTTGTTGAGATGCAGTCTGAAGCAGGTGCGGCAGGTACCGTTCACGGTTCATTGGCAGCCGGAGCATTAACCACTACCTTTACCGCATCACAGGGTTTATTATTGATGATACCTAATCTTTATAAAATCGCCGGTGAGTTGCTTCCGGGTGTATTTCATGTTTCTGCA
This sequence comes from Herbinix hemicellulosilytica, assembly GCF_002904165.1. Classification (GTDB taxonomy): domain Bacteria; phylum Bacillota; class Clostridia; order Lachnospirales; family Lachnospiraceae; genus Mobilitalea; species Mobilitalea hemicellulosilytica. The sequence continues at coordinate 233,233 of NZ_CVTD020000008.1, forward strand.
AGGGCTGTAGCCAGCCATGCATTATCCATATTTGGTGATCATTCCGACGTATATGCATGCCGCCAGACCGGTGTTGCTATGCTTTGCAGCAGCAATCCTCAGGAAGTTATGGATCTGGGTGCGGTTGCACATATGTCCGCTATTAAAGGAAGAGTTCCTTTCCTGCATTTCTTTGACGGCTTCAGAACATCTCACGAAATTCAAAAGATTGAAGTATGGGATTATGAAGACCTTAAAGAAATGGTTGATATGGATGCTGTAGACGAATTCCGTCGCAGAGCATTAAATCCTGAACGTCCTGTACTTCGCGGTTCTGCTCAGAACCCTGATGTATTCTTCCAGGCAAGAGAAGCCTGCAATACATACTATCAGGCAGTTCCTGCAATTGTTGAAGAGTACATGAATAAGGTTAACGCCAAGATTGGCACAAATTATAAACTCTTTAATTACTATGGTGCAGAAGATGCTGAGCATGTTATCATTGCAATGGGTTCAGTAACCGATACCATTGAGGAAACCATTGATTACCTGACAGCTCAGGGACAAAAGGTAGGTCTTATAAAAGTTCGTTTATACAGACCTTTTAGTGCTGAACATCTTCTTGCTGCAATTCCTTCAACAGTTAAGAAGATTACCGTACTTGACAGAACAAAAGAGCCCGGTTCTATTGGAGAGCCTTTATACCTGGATGTTGTTACTGCTCTTAAGGGCTCAAAATTTGAAAATGTTCCCGTATTTAACGGACGTTACGGTCTGGGATCAAAGGATACAACTCCTGCTCAGATTATTGCTGTTTATAACAATACCGAGAAGAAGACATTCACAATCGGTATTAAGGACGATGTTACCAATCTGTCCCTTGACTATGAGAATATTTCCTACACATCACCTGAAGGGACAATCAGCTGCAAATTCTGGGGTCTTGGTTCTGACGGTACCGTTGGTGCCAACAAGAACACCATTAAAATTATCGGTGACCATACCGATATGTATGCCCAGGGTTATTTTGAATATGACTCCAAGAAATCCGGCGGCGTAACCATATCTCACTTAAGATTTGGTAAGAAACTTATTAAGTCTACATATTTAGTATCAAAGGCCGACTTTGTTGCATGCCATAACCCTTCATATGTAAGAAAATACAATATGGTTCAGGAACTTAAAGACGGCGGCACATTCTTGTTAAACTGCGGCTGGGATATGGAGGGACTTGAAAAACACCTTCCCGGTCAGGTTAAACGTTATCTTGCCGAGCATAATATTAAGTTCTATACCATAGACGGTATAAAAATCGGTAAAGAAATCGGTCTTGGCGGCCGCATAAATACAATTTTACAGGCAGCATTCTTCAAGCTGGCAAATATTATTCCTGTTGAAGATGCCGTAAAATACATGAAAGATGCTGCTACAGCTACTTACGGCAAGAAAGGTGAAGCAGTAGTAGCCATGAACCATGCCGCAATTGACCGCGGTATTACCGATGTTAAGGAAGTTAAGGTTCCTGAGCACTGGAAGAATGCCGTTGATGAAGAGCTTCATACCAAGGTTACGGAAGGCCGCAAAGATGTGGTAGATTTCGTAAACGATATTCTGATCCCTGTAAATGCTCAACGCGGTAATGAGCTTCCTGTTTCCAAGTTCGTAGAACGTGCAGACGGAACACTGCCTCAGGGTACTTCAGCATATGAAAAACGCGGTATAGCAGTAGATGTTCCTACCTGGATTCCTGAAAATTGTATCCAGTGTAACTTCTGTTCATACGTATGTCCTCATGCCGTAATCCGTCCTGTAGCTATGACCAAGGATGAAGCTGCAAATGCTCCCGAAGGCATGAAGAAGACCGCTATGACAGGTATGCCTGATATGGAATTTGCCATAACCGTATCCGTACTTGACTGTACCGGCTGCGGCTCCTGTGCTAACGTATGTCCGGGCAGAAAGGGCGAAAAGGCACTGGTTATGAAGCCGTTGGAAGAAAATCTGCATGAGCAGAAGAGCTTCGACTACGGATTCTCACTTCCTGCAAAACCTGAAGTTAACGAGAAATTCAAAGAAAATACGGTTAAAGGCAGCCAGTTTAAACAACCTCTCCTTGAGTTCTCAGGCGCTTGCGCAGGCTGCGGTGAAACTCCGTATGCTAAGCTGGTAACTCAGTTGTTCGGTGAGAGAATGTTTATTGCCAATGCAACCGGATGTTCTTCAATCTGGGGCGGCTCCATGCCTTCCACACCGTATACCGTTTCCAAGAACGGAAGAGGTCCTGTTTGGGCTAACTCCCTGTTCGAGGACAATGCAGAATACGGTTATGGTATGATGCTTGCTCAAAAGACTATAAGAGAAAGATTAAAAGGTAAAATAGAAGCTCTGCTTGCCAATACAGACAATGAAGAATTAAAGGCAGCAGCTCAAAGATACCTTGATACATACAATAACGGTAAAGAAAACTCCCAGGCTACATCTGCTCTTATCAGAGCTATGGAAGCTTGCGGATGCGAAGCTTGTCAGGAAATCTTAAAAGATAAAGAGTACCTGTCCAAGAAATCCCACTGGATATTCGGCGGTGACGGTTGGGCTTACGATATCGGATTTGGCGGACTGGATCATGTTCTGGCAAGCGGAGAAGATGTCAACATCCTGGTATTCGATACTGAAGTATATTCCAATACCGGCGGACAATCTTCAAAGGCTACTCCTACCGGCGCAATCGCTCAATTTGCTGCAGCAGGTAAGGAAGTAAGAAAGAAAGATCTGGCTCAGATAGCTATGAGCTACGGTTATGTATATGTGGCTCAGGTATCTATGGGTGCAGATTTCAATCAGACTCTTAAAGCATTTATCGAGGCTGAAAGCTACAACGGACCTTCATTGATTATCGCATATGCTCCTTGTATCAACCATGGTATCAAGGGCGGTATGGGTACTTCTCAGACAGTTGAAAAGAATGCCGTACTTTCAGGTTACTGGAATATCTTCCGCTACGATCCTCGCTTGATCGCAGAAGGCAAGAATCCGTTCATGCTGGATTGCAAGGCTCCTTCACAGAGCTATCAGGAATTCTTAAAGAACGAGGTACGCTTCAGTGCCCTTATGCGTCAGAATCCTGAAAGAGCAGAAGAGCTGTTTGCTGCAGCTGAAAAACAAGCCATGAATAAGTACGAGCATCTTAAAAAGCTTGAGGCTTTGTACTCCGTAAATCAGGGTGAATAATATTAAAAAATAATATTATAATACCTAATAGATAGAATAAAAGGCAGTTTCAGACAGTTGAAACTGCCTTTTATTATTCAGGTAATTCTTATACAAATTTTTAAGCCAATCAGAAAATGCCCCGAATATTAATTTATAATACATTGTTACAGATAATAATCCGTGATAAAATCTATTTATTGATACCCGGACCATAGACCAGAGAAAGGAAATGCAATATGACAGACAGACAAACAGAAATACTGATTATGACTGACCTTTACTTTAACATAAATGAAGAACAGATAAATCTGGTAAAAGATATAGCAAATAAGGCGGCAGTTACGGTTGTACCGAATAAAAATGCGACGGATGAAATGATCGCAAGAGCTGAAATTATATTCGGATCACCGAAACCTTCTAAGCTAATACTTGCTCAAAACTTGAAATGGCTTCAGTTACCCAGTGCCGGAGCTGACAGGTATGTCAATAAAAACTTATACTTTAATAGGAATGTGATTTTGACCAACAGCAGCGGTGTGTATGGAATTCCCATAGCCGAACACGTATTTGCTATGATTTTATCCTTTAACCGTAACCTGCCGGAGTATACCCTGCAAAAGAATGAAAAAAAATGGCATATAATATCCGAAACCAGGGAATTTTACGGTTCTACTCTGGGTGTAATCGGCCTTGGAGATATTGGCCATGAGGTGGCTAAAAGAGCAAAAGCATGGGGAGCAAAAGTACTTGCGGTAAAGAAAAATATTTCAAATAAACCGGATTATGTTGATGAACTTTATACTACCGAAAATTTAGATGAGGTGTTAAAGCAATCGGATTATATTGTTTTAACTCTGCCGTCTACGGAAAAAACCAGGGGGATTATATCGGAAGACAGACTAAAAATGATGAAACCCAATGCATTTTTGGTAAATGTAGGCCGAGGTGACTTAATAGATCAGGAAGCCTTGGTAAAGGCTCTAAATAATAATTGGATTGCGGGAGCCGGGCTGGATGTAATGACTCCCGAACCCTTACCGCAGGACAGCCCTTTATGGGAACTTTCAAATGTTTTAATAACCCAGCACAGCTCCGGTTTGTCAAAGGTAAATGACGTAAGACGGTTGAAAATATTTATTGAGAATTTGAAAAGATACTTAAATAACGAAAAACTGCTCAACACGGTAGATTTTAATGAGGGGTATTGATTTACTGATATTTATTACCCGATAAGTTTAAATACTTTTTGAAACGGTGTCAGGTTATATCTCGTCTAATAACCAGGAAAACATATTAATAACAATAGGATGTTTAAATATTTATAATATCCAGCTAAATAAAAGGAGGATTAATATGAGAAAAATAACATTTGTTATTTTCCTGGCAATTATGTTTGGCATCGTTTTAGGCGGGTGTTCAAAGAGTGCAACTTTAGATATTGATAAAGACGAAAGCGGTAATGAATATCAGATTTTTGAAGCGAATGTCATAGATTCGGGAGAAAGATTGCTGGTATATCCCGATGAAGAAAGTACGGAATTTAAGTCTGCCGATAAAATATCCGTAGGACTGTCTAAGGTCAAAGAAATGCCGGAGGCAGTTAAACCGGGTGACAGGATTAAAATATTCTATGACGGCATTATTGCAGAATCTTATCCTGCCCAAATAACCGCAGACAAAATTGAATCAATAGGACATAATCATATTATTGACGGGTTCTTTTTAATGATAGACGACATCTATAAAGAGGACCCAGGTTTAAATAGCAATATTACAATGATAGCTTTTGATTTCGGAAATACAGAACTTTTGTCAAAAGCCGAAATCGAAACTCTCTTGGCTATGGCAAAAAAGGAATATGGACTTGAAATTATTCAGGGGACATTTGATGAATTAGCCGAGCAGGGATTGATTGACAAGAAAAATCTGTATTTTGAAACCGGAGTTTTGATTGGACTTAAAGATATTGAAATTGACAGGGATAAAAATAAAATCACCTGTTCCATCGAAAAATGGCGAAGCGGACTGGGAGCAGTCGGATGGGAAGTTAATGCCGAAATGGACAACGGCAAGTGGAATATTGAGAGAGAGAATTATTGGATAAGCTGAGGTAATAAGATGGAGAGTTTCAATTGCATAATCGTTTTAAATAAGGAAAGAGACCGTGTATTGTTTTGCAAAAGAATGAACGATCCTTATAAAGGCCTTTATAATTTCGTAGGCGGCAAATTAGAAGAAGGGGAAGACTCCCTTCATGCCGCCTATCGCGAATTATATGAGGAAACCGGTATATCAAAAAATGATATAACATTGTATCCTTTTATGGACTATATTTGGCATTTTCAGCAAATAAGGATGGAAGTGTATGTCGGAGTACTTAAAAAAGAGGTAGAACTTCGTAGCGAAAAGCATCCTCTTTACTGGCTGGATATGTCTCATGATTTCTTTGATATGAATGTATTTGCCGGTGAGGGCAATATAGGCCATATGATTGAAATTCTTAAAATGACTAAAATTCCTGAGTAAAGTTAATCATTTGAATTATTATAATTATTATCCATTTCCCAAAACTGTCCGGTTTTGCCCATATGGTAGGCAAGCCGGATAATTTCTTTTTCTTCGTCTGTCATTTCTCTTTTAAACATTTTTTCAAACTGGGCAATTAATTTCGGAAAATTCAAAACCATCCTGGGTTGACTTTTCGGTTTTTCCTCCACGGATTTTTCTGTTGAAGGTAAATACAGATCCGGTTTTATTGTGGAATTAAATATCTTCCTAAAAATTTCTGCAGTATACATCGCATCATGCAGGGCATCATGGAAAGTGGAATTAATTTCAATACCCAAAGCTTCTGCGCAGTATTTTAAGTTAAGCGGCCTTTTCTTTGACTGTCCGAGATAAACCGAAGTATAGGGCTGAATGTTAATGTATTTTTTCGGTAATAAATTTTCATCAAGATTATGGTATTTTACATTCTTATAAAGAGTCTTAATGTCAATAATCCCCCATACGCATAGGATGTTTTCTTTATCTTCCATAAATTCTGTAAATTCATCATATACTTTTTCGAATGTCTCTTCCGTTTCAAGCCTTTCTAAAGTAATACCGGTAAGGTCGGTGATATGAGGAGTGATAGACCCATAAATAGTAGGTTTTACATAGCGGTTAAAAGTAGTTTCCGGTCGCAAATTCTCATCAAGCTTTACCGCACCGATTTGGATGATTTCATAAGGATACCTGATTTTTGGGGAAGGATTATTCAAATCGGAATCCGTTCTTTTTATAATTTCCGAATTAATTAACGAATCAGGGTCTTGATTGAATTCGAGGTCAATAACTATATATTTCATGGTATACCTGCTTTCTTTAGCAAATTGTGTCTAAAATAAAACGGTATAATTATTATAGTACATTGTATCATTTTATTGCGTTTTACGAAATAGTTTAATAGTTAATTATTACTAATATACAGTTAGTTCATTAAGCAGTTTTAAAACCTGTTCTTTATATGTATAATGATAAAAAGCAGATAATGTTGCCGAAAATTTGGATTTTACCGATCCAACAGCAACAGATATCATCAATGACTGGTCTTATAATCAATGATGATGTTACTGATACAATTCTTTTTATAGGTAAAGTCATCAGTATCAGAGAATAATTAAAGAGACTATTTAATCCTATATATTGGTATTGGAACATGAAGTGTGTTATAATTATCAGGCAAAATTTGTACAGGAGGATAAAATATGCCAAATTACAGGCTGACTATACAATATGACGGCGGACGCTATAAGGGCTGGCAAAAGCTTGGGAATGATGAAAATACCATACAGGGGAAATTGGAAAAGGTTATTACTCAGCTTGTAGGAAAGGATACAGAGATAACCGGATGCAGCAGGACCGATGCTGGTGTGCATGCTTTGCATCAGGTGGCAAATTTTAAGACCGACAAGTATTTTACTGAAAAAGAAATCAAGGATTACTTTATACGGTATTTACCTAAAGATATAAGCGTAACAAACGTGGAAATAGTTCATGACAGGTTTCATGCCCGTTATAATGCTAAATCAAAGACTTATTTATATAAGATTTGGAACAGGGAATATCCCAACCCATTCATGAGAAAGTACAGCATGCATGTGGAGAAAAAATTAAATCTGGAAGAGATGAGAAATGCTGGCAGGTTCTTTTTGGGTGAACACGATTTTACGGCATATTCCAATGCCAAATCCAAAAAGAAGTCAATGGTAAGAAAAATATTTTCCGTTGAAATTAATGAAGAGGACGGCTTTGTCAATATCCGTATATGCGGCGACGGATTTTTATATAACATGGTGCGAAAGATGGTCGGAACACTGATTGAAGTAGGATTAGGTTTAAAAAAGGCGGAAGATATACCAGCTATCATAGAATCCAAGGAAAGAAAAGAAACAGGTTTAATGGCTGAAGCCTGTGGATTATATTTGGAACAGATTGAATATTGAAAGTAAATTAGCTTTTAAAATTTGCCTAAACAGCCTGATTGGATATAGATATTAATTCTAAAAGCAATTTCATGATTATTTAACACAGCTATACGGCAGAAATTAAATCGCAAATAAAAAATGCACCTGACTGGATTCGAACCAGCGGCCTTTCGCTCCGGAGGCGAACGCTCTATCCACTGAGCCACAGGTGCATGTTTTAATGTTTAACCAAAAGTTATTTATATTGCTCATGGAGATTATACGCTTAGCATACATATATATTGTAACGCAAAAACAAGCTTAGTAAACTTAAATTTGTCTTGAGGTTATATCTCCATGACTGATATAATATATTCATTTGATCAATATTTATTGCCTGATTTAAGGAAAGACTTAACGTGAACATTATATACTAGAAAGAATATAATGTAAAGTTTTAAATCAATCAAAATTGTTACAAATATGTTAAATGTATTACATAAAAGTTAAATAAAGCTTGACTTTATGTAATCGTTTTGCTAAAATACCAGTAGCAATAAGTATATAAATAATTTATCGGGCTATAAAAATGACTTAGACTATGAGGAGAAGCCATGAAACTAAAATATAAGAAAATAATTTTGTTAACATCTTTAAGCACAATGGGTATTGGGTTGTTAACATTATCGATAAGTCAAAACGGTCCCAAAACTGAGGGACAATTAAATAATACGGCAAGAATTGAAGCCGATAATTTTGAAAATGAAAATCCTGATGAGGTAAGAATTAACGGTGAAATATCGGATAATAACAGCGAAACGATGACAATGGCTGCTATAGAAGGAACAGAAGAAGCCGGTATTTCTGCAATGTCAGCGCTTCTATCACCTTCTCCTACACCTACTCCGGTACCTGTATACCCCCTGGAAGAGGTTGAAGGTATGGATGAATTTATTGAAGAATTTTACGTTGCAAAAACAGCCTGCGACGTAGATAAACTTAAAACCCTTTATGCAGATCCCTCCAAGGTAGAAACAAGAGAGCAGCTTCAGTCAATGGTACAATATATTGAAGAATATAAAAATATAAAAACCTATACGAAGAAAAGTATAGAAGACGGAGCTTATATTGTATATGCATACCATGAAATAAAATTTTCAAGCATTAATACTTTGGCTCCCGGTCTGTCTAAGTTTTATGTAATAACCGATGCAAACGGTAATTTTAAAATAGCCAGTGAAATGGAGCCGGATGTTGAAGAATATTTCAATGCCAGAAATGATGATGAGGATGTTCTGGAATTAATAGATATGACTAATAAACGAAGTGAAGAAGCAAAAGCAAAAGACGAAGACCTGATGCTGTTTTGGAATGCTCTTGATGAGCTGGCAAAAAAAACTGATAATAATCAGGGACAGAGCAATTAAGTAAATTATATTAATTAATAATAAGCTGTTTCAAAATTTGAAGGGATAGTCTTCTTCCTTAAAAATTTTGAAACAGCTTTTTATATGGATAGTTTATTCATTAATTGAAGTAGACTAATAATATAAAATAATATATAATTACTTTCGAACCATATATAGGAAGTTAGTTATAGGAATTATAATTATTTTCATATATTTTAAAATACTCATATGCAAATCTGTTATATACTGATTATCGGAAAGAGCAGGTAATATGGACAGAAGCAAAATTGAATCCGAAGGAATTAGAATAAACAAATTTTTAAGCGATGCCGGAGTTTGTTCAAGAAGGGAAGCGGACAGGCTTATTGCCGAAGGTAAAGTAACGATTGACGGAAAGCCTGCAACGTTAGGCTCAAAAGTATATCCTAACAGTAAAGTCACCTTTTGCGGCAAACCGGTAGGTATTACGGAAAATAAGATTTTAATAGCCTTTAACAAACCTAGGGGCATTGTATGCACTACCGATTCGAGGGAGCCGAATAATATTGTAGATTACTTAAATTTTCCTATTAGAATTTATCCTGTCGGCAGGCTTGACAAAGACTCCGAAGGTTTGATACTACTTACAAATGACGGGAGTATAGTAAACGGGATATTGAGGTCCAGATATGGCCATGAAAAAGAATATATTGTTACGGTAAATAAGGAAATAACAAAGGAGTTTGTTACCAGCATGTCTGAAGGAGTTCCTATACTTAATACGGTAACAAAACCCTGCAAAGTTACAGTTATTAATAAAAACACATTTCGGATTATCCTTACTCAAGGCCTAAACAGACAGATAAGGCGAATGTGTGAATACCTGGGATATAGGGTAACAAAGCTGGTAAGAGTACGAATAATGAACATTACACTGGGAAATCTTAAGACAGGTGCCTGGAGATACGTAACCGGAGAAGAACTTAAAGAATTAAAACGCATAATAAAGAAAGGTGAATAAGCTATGTCTGACATTAAGAAAGAGATTGAAGAGTTAAGAAAACTTATAGAATATCATAATGACCGGTATTATAACCAGGATGATCCGGAGATATCGGACTTTGAATATGATCAATTGACTTTAAGACTTAGAAAACTGGAAGAAGAATACCCTGAGTATAAAAGTGCTGATTCACCGACACAGAAAGTAGGAGGAACTGCTAAAAGGGAAGCCGGGGTCTTGGTTAAACACAATGTTCCTATGCTTAGTTTGCAGGACGTTTTTTCAAAAGAAGAGGTATACAGTTTTGTTGATAGAATTTTAAAAGACAGGAAGGATACGGAATTTGTTGTAGAAAGAAAAATTGACGGTTTGTCGGTATCCTTAAGATACCAGGACGGAAAATTTGTTCAGGGAATAACAAGAGGTGACGGAATAAATTACGGTGAAGATGTTACAGAGAATATAAGAATGATAAAAGATGCAGTATTTACCTTGAAAGATCCCGTACCTTATCTGGAGGTCCGTGGAGAAGTTTACATGAAAACCGAAGACTTCGAAGCGGTAAATGAAAAACTGGAAGCTGAAGGAAAAAAGTTGTTTGCTAATCCGAGAAACTGTGCAGCAGGTACTTTAAGGCAACTGGACCCCCAGGTGGTAAAGGAGCGCAAGCTCTCTTTGTTTGTATTCAATGTCCAGGATGTTCGGGGAATTGAATTTGCAAATCATTCCGAAAGTTTGGAATGGCTAAAGAAGCAGGGATTTAAAGTTATAGAGGACTATAAGGTTTGCAAAACGGCGGATGAAGTATGGGAAGCTATTTGTCAAATCGGCGATTCCAGGGGGAAATTTGCCTATGAAATTGACGGTGCGGTTGTAAAGGTAAATAACCTGGCTGACAGGGAGTATTTCGGAGCTACTTCAAAAGTACCAAGATGGGCGGTAGCATACAAATATCCGCCCGAAGAGAAAGAAACAGTAGTTAAGGAAATCCGCCTTTCCGTAGGAAGGACAGGAAGAATAACGCCGACTGCTATCTTTGACCCGATCCGTTTGTGCGGAACTACTGTTGAAAGGGCAACCCTTCATAATCAGGACAGGATAGATGAACTTGATGTAAGAATAGGAGATACCATTATTGTAAGAAAAGCAGGCGAAATTATACCTGAGGTAGTTTCCGTAGTAAAAGAAAAACGTCCGGAAAATGCAGTACCTTTTAAAATACCCATGATATGCCCTTCCTGCGGCGGACCCGCAAGCAGAGAGGAAAATACTGCTGATATAAGGTGCAACAATTTAAATTGTCCGGCCCAGCTTACTCAGCGAATCCTTCATTTTGTAGGCAGGAACGCTATGGATATAAAAGGGTTTGGTGAAGCATATGTTGAAGCGCTTATCAGGGAAGGGTATGTTAAGGATATTGCAGATATTTACTATATTTATAAGTACAGAGATGAGATGATTGAAAAAGGCCTTATAGGCAAAGAAAAAAATACCGATAAGCTGCTTAAAGCTATTGAAGACAGCAAAAATAATTCAATAGACCGTCTTATTACGGGGCTTGGCATCAGAAATATCGGACCGCAGGCAGCGATTTCGCTTATGAACCATTTTAAATCAATCCATAAGCTTAAAGAGGCTACTTATGATGAACTGATAGCCGTAAAAGACATGGGTGATATAAGCGCTAAAGCTGTAATAGAATTTTTCGCCAATCCTGTAAATATAGATATTTTATCTAGGCTTGAGCAGGCCGGGGTGAATTTTGAAGCAGCAGATGATATGGCTGATACTGACGGCAAATTATCCGGCTTGACTTTTGTTATAACAGGAACCTTACCGTCTATGGGAAGAAGCCAGATGGAAGAGCAGATCAGAAAACACGGAGGAAAAGTTTCCGGCAGTGTATCCAAAAAGACGGATTATGTTATTGCCGGTGAAAATGCCGGAAGCAAATTAACAAAAGCACAAGAGCTGGGAGTAAAAGTTATTACGGAAGATGAATTTTTTAAATTGGTTGAATAAAGAATTTCCGTTATTATATGTACCTTTAAAATAGATATTATTGACGATTATTGGATCGAAAATTAAAGAATATTCAGAAAATATTTATATTTTGATAAAAAAAGAAAAACATGAATCCTAAACTGTTGATTTATTCTAATAATCATGTTATTATTTGTTTTGTTATTTTAAATTTGTATAAAGTTGGTGATTAATCATGCCTATCAAAGTACAAAGCGATTTACCCGCAAAAAGGATTTTAGAAGAAGAAAATATATTTATTATGGACGAATACAGGGCATTGCATCAGGATATTCGTCCGCTTCAGATTGCTATATTGAATTTAATGCCTAACAAACAGGAAACAGAAGTTCAGTTGCTGCGCAGTCTTTCCAATACACCTTTGCAAGTGGATATTACATTTCTGACAACGGGTACATACGTTGGTAAAAATACCCCCACCAGTCATCTGGATCAGTTTTATCTGACATATAAGGATGTATGTAATCGCAAATTTGACGGACTTATTATCACAGGAGCCCCTGTTGAGTTAATGGAATTTGAAGAAGTGACATATTGGGATGAACTGGTAGATATAATGGAATGGTCAAAAACAAATGTAACATCTACTTTTCATATTTGCTGGGGTGCGCAGGCAGGATTGTATCACCATTATGGCATTCAGAAAAGAAAGTTAGACAGGAAAATGTTTGGCATATTTAAACACCGGGTTTTAAAACGCAGGGAACCTTTGGTCCGGGGCTTTGACGATATTTTCTATGCACCACATTCCAGGCATACAACAGTTGATAAGGAAGATATTCTAAAATATGAAGATTTGGAGATATTGGCTGAATCGGAGGAGGCCGGAGTATTTATTGTAATGGCTCAGGACGGAAAGCAGATTTATGTTATGGGACATCCTGAATACGACAGGTTTTCTTTGGATAAAGAGTACAGAAGGGATATTGACAGGGGACTTGATATAGATTTGCCGGTCAATTATTATCCCGAAAATTGTCCGGATAATCGTCCTGATTTGGTTTGGAGAGCCCATTCCAATGCTTTGTATACAAATTGGTTAAACTATTATGTATATCAGGTTACTCCATACGAATTAAATTAAATATGCCGATGACAGAACATTATTTGCATAACAATTTGGGGGAAGTATAACTTGTAATTCAACACATTTTCAACTATGATGGGGGAAATATGATGGGATTATTTAAAATATTACAAAGCAATTTTAATTTATTCATGGTATCTGTAATTGCATCGGCGTGTTGTTGTACTCTACTTTATCTTATTTTTAAATATAGGTTTGAGAGAAAGATTGCAAAATCGGCAAATGAACTTAAGAATATAGCAAACAACATACGTGCCGGCCTGGTTCAATTTATTCCCGGTGATTCGTGTAATATTCAATACGCAAGCAAGGGATTTTATGAGCTTTTAGGTTATTCAAAGAAAGAGGACAAGATTGAAAATAATACCGGTCTTATAGATTTTGTTTATTCAAAAGACAGAGATGTCTTTGTAAATAAAATAAATAATAATGAAAGCTCCTCCATTAATTCGGAAGTGCGTTTAGTTAAGAAAGACGGGTTTGTAATTTACTGCCTTATGAACGGAAACTGCGGTGTTGCCAAAGACGGCAGACCGTCTATTTCGGCTGTTTTTGTTGATATAACCGAGCAGAAAAAAATGCAGGAAATGCTTAGAATGGACAGGGAACGCTACAGAATTGCTGCAGAACTTTCAAATGATATTCTATTTGAATATTTTATAGATACCGATATGATGGTTTATTCTGACAGGTACAAGTATTTATTCGGAAGGGACCCTGTAATTCATAATTTTGCTAAGGATTGTTTTAAACGCAATGATTATGTCCATCCCGATGATTTCGGATTATTTATAGATTTTTGTACGAAGCTGGCCAAAGGCCAAGAGTTTGTATCGGCAGAATTACGCATAAAGAGATATCATAACGATTATATATGGTGCCAGATAATGGGTAAAACCATTTATGATGAAGATAAAAAACCCAATATGGTTATAGGGAAGCTGGTTAATGTTGATTATCAAAAGCGGGAACTGGATGCATTGGAATATAAAGCTACCAGAGACCCTTTGACCGGAGTCTATAACAGGGAAATTACAATTAAGAAGATTGAAAAATATATTAAAGGCAATAAGAACGGCAGGCATGCCCTTTTATTCATAGACTTTGATGATTTTAAGAAAGTCAATGATACTTACGGACATTTATTAGGCGACAGGGTGCTTACATATGTTATAGGTAAAATTAAAAATGCATTTACAGAAGGCGAAATAATAGGCAGGATAGGTGGAGATGAATTCGTAATATTTATTGGCTATGTAGAAAGCGACGATGAGATTGTCCGTAAGGTTAATACTATAATCAACGTTCTTAATACAACCTATACTGACGATGAATTTACCATTAGTATATCAGGAAGTATAGGTATTGCAATGTATCCCGATGACGGACTTCATTATGAACAACTTATACAGAGTGCCGATAAAGCATTGTATTATGTAAAAAACAAAGGAAAGAACAGTTATATGTTCCATAAAGCGATTACCTGAAATCTGTTTTAGAAATTGTTCTTGTTATAACGAATAATATGGTACAGATGACGCAGAACATCAGGCAGAAAGAAAGCAGGAATACTGTCTGATGGATCTGCGTTATTTTATAAAAATATTCATAAATACTTTTTATCAAAAATCCTGCCATAGCTACAATTATACCAGGTTTAAGCAAACTGTTTACCGCATCAAACTGCAGGCGGACATTACGGATTATAAAATAAGAATCCATAAAGGTTACTATCAGCTGGCCTAATAGCAAAGCAATCAGGTAGCCGTTGATACCTTGTTTTGGTACCAAAATTACGGTTAAAGCTATTTTTATTAAGGTTCCGGTTACGGAATTAATAAATGTAATATGGGCTTTGCCAAGACCGTTAATTATACTTCCCAGTGTGGTTGTAAGATAGATTAACGGGCAAAGCCAGGCTAGTGTAATCAGATATCTTCCGGATTCTTTGTTGTTAAATACGCTTAGTCCCAGGTTTTCACCGAAAATAAGGAAAACGCCGGTACTTAATATGCCGATGAGAAAACTGTATTTTATAGATACGGAAGATGTTTTACCGATAAGATATTCATTTTCCATAGCCTGTGCTTCGGATACCGTAGGAAGAAGAAGAACGGCAAGAGCATTAATCAAGGCAGTTGGAAACATTATAAAAGGCATTGACATTCCGGTCAAAGTACCATATGTACTTAAGGCCTGTTCGGTACTTAACCCGGATCTTCTTAACATAGCAGGTATAAGTACTGATTCTATGCTGTGAAGGATATTGATAAGCAGGCGGTTTGTCGATAAAGGGATGCTTAGTACCAGTAAATTTTTTAGTATTGTCTTACTCTTATCAGCCTTTGCATATCTGTCCGGCTCCGGATACAGCATTTTTTTCGGGGGTTTTGTAATAAATAACGAAACAAAATTATAAAGGCCCGAAATCATTTCTCCTATTACGAGACCCAAAACCGCCATTTCGCAAGTGACTTTTTGATTCTCATTTCCGATAGTATAAGCAGCAATATATACAACTATAACTCTGATTATTTGCTCAACCAGTTGTGTAGAAGCCGGAACTCCGGCTTTTTTTAAACCGTAATAATAACCGTTTATTGAAGAGGTTACAGCGCAAAACGGAAAAACAGCCGACAAAATTCTTAGGGATGATGCACTGCGCGGCTCCAGAAGGAAATGATAAGCAACTGCATCAGAAAATTTATATAAAAGAAGGGACAAAAAAGATGCAATCGATACGGAAAGCAGCATACCGATTTTTAATATTTTACTGATATTTTTATGGTTTCTTTTTCCCATTTCGGCCGCAACCAGTCTGGATATGGAGGTCTGAATGCCTGTAGCATATATGGTAAATGCAATTCCGTAAACGGGAAATACCAATTGATAAATGCCCAGCCATTCCGCACCCATTATTTTAGATAAAAATATTTTATAAAAAAATCCTATAACTCTGGTTATAAAGCCTGCCAGGGTAAGAATTAAAGTTCCCATCAGAATATTTCTTTTTCCGATTTTTTTGATACTGTTTATTGATATCCTATTTTTCGACATTAGGTACTCCTGTCAGTCAAGTTCTTTATAAATATATTTGAATGATTAACAACTTATGTATAAATAGAAGGAATCTTAGTAACATAAAATAACCTAATTTAAAAAAGGAATTTTTTGTGAAGTTTTCTTATTGACAAATTAATTATCAAGTGATATATTAAATCCGAGTATTTTAATAGGAATTAATTTAGTAGGAATTAAATATTATTTTTATGTGAATATATTTTATAAGAATATTTGCAGATTATTTAATCTGCCTATTATCATAGTTAAATGTAAGCGCAGTGACTGACTGCGGCACATGCTTAGCAGGAGGTTATATTATGAAATTAACTACCAGGGGAAGATACGGATTAAGGGCAGTACTTGACTTGGCTGTCAATACCGGCAATGAGGCAGTTTCACTTAGCGAAATTGCCGAAAGGCAGGGTATTTCCATGAACTATCTGGAGCAATTGATAGCAAAACTAAAAAAATCTGGTATTGTTCAGGGAATCCGTGGAGCACAGGGTGGTTATGTACTGGCAATGCCTCCGGAAGAAATATCGGTAGGAGATATATTGAGGGCTTTGGAAGGAGACTTAATTCCGGTGGATTGTTCCGAATTAAATAGTGGGGATACACCATGTATTAATTCGGATACCTGTGTAACAAAATATGTTTGGAAGCGTATAACTGATAGTATAAATGACGCTGTTGACGGTATTAAGCTCTCCGATTTGGTTGAAAAAAGTAAAGAAATTCAAAAAGAGGCTGGTATTGCTGAAGCAAATAAAACTAAACAGACATGCTGAATATTTCGATAAGCGGATTTAGATATATTCGTTTATCTTATAAAAATCTTATATTTAGGAGATGACCACATGGAAAAGAAGATATACCTTGATAATGCGGCTACTACAAGAACCAGACCTGAAGTTGTTGAAGCTATGCTACCTTATTTTAGTGAAATGTTTGGCAATCCTTCCAGTATTTATGAATTTGCCATGCAAAATAAAAAGGCAATAGATGATGCAAGGTCGATTATCGCAAAAGCTATCGGTGCCGAAACCAACGAGATATATTTCACCGGCAGCGGTACAGAAGCCGATAACTGGGCTCTTATAGCTACAGCAGAAGCTTTTGAAAATAAAGGAAAACATATTATAACTTCTAAAATTGAACATCATGCGGTATTGCATACCTGTGAGTATTTGCAGAAAAAAAGAGGTTTTGAGGTAACTTATATAGACGTTGATGAATTTGGATGCGTTAAATTGGATCAGTTGGAAAAAGCCATCAGGCCTGATACAATTTTAATTTCTATAATGTTTGCAAATAATGAGATAGGGACAATCCAGCCGATTAAAGAGATCGGCCAAATTGCCAAAAAACATAACATTATTTTCCATACGGATGCGGTACAGGCATTCTGTCAGGTTGATATAGACGTAAATGAACTGGGTGTAGACTTACTTAGTGCCAGTGCTCACAAAGTTAACGGTCCGAAAGGAATCGGATTTTTGTATATCAGAAAAGGGGTAAGAATCGGTTCCTTTATTCATGGAGGAGCTCAGGAACGCGGCAGAAGAGCAGGTACCGAAAATGTACCTTATATAGTCGGATTTGGCAAGGCTGTTGAAATTGCCATGGCCAATATGAAGGAAAGAACAAAAAAGGAAACGGAACTTAGAGATTATCTTATCAAACGGATTCTTGCCGAGGTTCCGTATACCAGGCTTAATGGGCACAGAACAAAGAGGTTACCCAATAATGCCAATTTCAGTTTTCAGTTTATTGAGGGTGAATCACT
This sequence comes from Herbinix hemicellulosilytica, assembly GCF_002904165.1. GTDB lineage: Bacteria > Bacillota > Clostridia > Lachnospirales > Lachnospiraceae > Mobilitalea > Mobilitalea hemicellulosilytica. The sequence goes on from NZ_CVTD020000008.1 coordinate 251,240, forward strand.
ACTGATTATGCTGGATATGAACAATATCTGTGCTTCCAGCGGATCGGCATGCACATCCGGATCATTGGATCCTTCCCATGTCCTTTTGGCGATAGGGCTGCCTCATGAAATTGCCCACGGTTCACTTCGATTGACTTTAAATGATGAGATTACTTATGAAGATATCGACTATACGGTAGAAAAAATAAAAGAAATTGTCTATAAGCTGCGACAGATGTCTCCTCTTTATGAAGATTTTATCCGCAGCAGTGCAAGATAATATAATTAAAATATTTCTTAGGAAAAAATAAAATCCGGTGTGAAAAAATATAAACCGGAATTAATAAATTAAGATACAAATTTATTTCAGACAAAGAAATAATAGAAAGCATATTATATTGCATGATTTAACATTTATAAAATAAGCGTTGATAACTGGAGTAATTGTCATTGAATGCTTAATTAAATAACGGAGGAAAAGCTATGTATACGAAAAAAGTTATGGATCATTTTACAAATCCCAGAAATATGGGCGAAATAGAAAATCCCAGCGGTGTAGGAACCGTTGGAAACGCCAAGTGCGGTGATATAATGAGAATGTATCTTGATATAGATGATAACGGTGTTATCCGTGACGTTAAATTTAAAACTTTCGGCTGCGGGGCAGCTGTAGCCACCAGCAGTATGGCAACCGAACTGATAAAGGGAAAGACCATTGAAGAAGCCTTGAAGGTTACAAATAAGGCGGTTATGGAGGCACTGGATGGGCTGCCGCCGGTAAAAGTTCATTGCTCACTGCTGGCTGAGGAAGCAATTCATGCCGCTTTGTGGGATTATGCCGAGAAAAAAGGCATTAAGATTGAAGGTTTAAGAAAACCTAAAAGTGATATCCATGAAGATGAGGAAGAGGACAAGCAGGATTATTAAACATAAGTTAGATTGGAGTTACTAATGCAGAAAGTAGTTGTTGGGATGTCCGGAGGGGTAGATTCCTCCGTGGCAGCATACCTTTTAAAAAAACAGGGATATGATGTCATAGGTGTTACAATGCAGATATGGCAGGACGAAGATGTCTGCACCATATCTGAAAGCGGCGGCTGCTGTGGCTTAAGTGCGGTTGAAGATGCAAGAAGAGTGGCTTCGGTCCTTAATATTCCGCACTATGTAATGAATTTCAGAAAAGAATTTAAGGAAGCGGTAATAGATTATTTTGTGTCGGAATATGTTATGGCAAGGACACCTAACCCTTGTATCGCATGTAACAGATTTGTCAAATGGGAAGCACTGCTTACCCGATCTTTGTCAATCGGTGCGGATTATATTGCTACGGGTCATTATGCGACCATAGAAAAGCTTAAAAACGGCAGATTTGCCGTAAAGAAATCCGTGACCGCAGCCAAGGATCAAACTTATGCTTTATACAATCTGACTCAATTTCAGCTTGAACACACCCTTATGCCTGTCGGAGCGTATACCAAAGATGAAATACGGGCTATAGCCGCTGAATTAAATCTTCCCGTTGCAAATAAGCCGGACAGCCAGGAAATCTGTTTTGTTGCCAATAACGATTATGCCCAGTTTATAAAAGAGTATCTGGACGATGAAGAAAACAGAAAAATAATAGAGGAAAAAAGAAGACAATATTTAAGTGAAATGGATAAAGCCGGATATGGTTTTACGCCCGGTAACTTTGTAGATACCAAAGGAAATATACTGGGACAGCATAAAGGACTTGCCCATTATACGATCGGGCAAAGAAAAGGATTGAATCTAGCCTTGGGAAGGCCTGTATTTGTAATGGAACTAAGGCCAGAGACCAATGAGGTTGTTATTGGAGATGCCGGTGATGTATTTACCGATCGTTTTTATGTCAATAACCTCAACTTTATGGCCATAGAAGATTTGGAAGATGAGATGGTGGTAACGGCAAAAATCCGCTACAGCCATCAGGGAGCAAAATGTACCATAAAAAGAACAGGCAAAGATGAGGTGTTATGTATTTTTGAAGAACCTCAAAGGGCGGTAACCCCCGGCCAGGCAGCAGTCTTTTATGACGGAGATTATGTGGTTGGCGGAGGAACCATCCTGGGTAAAAGATAGGAATGAAAGTCAGAATTTGGTACAGAAATAGATAAAGGCTGTCGCAAACATTGTTTGCGGCAGCCTTATATAATTTGATATTATTTCATTAGCAGGCTAAATTTATATTTTTTGAAGTATATTACTCAAATTACAATTATGAAAACGAAGCAAATATTTATTACAGATAAAAGATGGCAAAGAATAATAAAACATATTAAATTTATTAAGAACAGGATTGTTTTAATTATAGTCGTATCGAATAAAAGGCGGCTTTTATGTTTAATGAGCAGATTATAAAGAAAATGGTTTTTACTTTTACAGTTTAACCATTACGGGCTTGCCTTCTTTAAATACGGTATAATATTTATATCCTAACTCTTTTAAAAGAGCTTCAGCCCTGTCAAAATCATAGCAAAGGTGTTCTGGCTTGTGGGCATCGGAACCAATGGTAATTATTTCACCGCCCAGCTCTTTATATCTTTTTAAGATCTCGGTTTTGGGGTGCGGATGTCCAAGACCGTATTTATATCCGGAAGTATTTAATTCTATTCCTTTTTGATGTTTTAAGAGTGTCTTTAATATCTCATCTATAATATCCGCATAATCGGAATAAGAATATTCCGTATAGTTTACTTTGCTGCTTGGGGCATAACGGATGATATAATCGATATGACCGCAGACATGAAAACCCTGATACATTTCGCAGCTTTCTTTAATAGCTTTAAAACATTTATATATACCTTCTTTTTCACTTATTTTTTCCCAGTAATGTGGATAAAAAGGGTCCATATGGTCCACCACGTGGATAGATCCGATTATGAAATCAAAGGGATAAGCGTTTATGAGCTTTGTCATCGAGTCGGTTACCTGGGGTTGCAATCCCAGTTCAACTCCGAATAGAATCTCTATTTGCGATTTATATTTTTCTTTTAAATATTCCAGTGTTTTAAAATAATCTTCAGGGTCAAATTCAAATTTAAAACCATACATTTCTGGATAATCATAATCCATATGGTCGGTAAAGCATATGGTTTTTAGGCCTGATTTTATTGCTTGCGTTATCATATCTTCCATCCGGGCTTTTCCGTCAGCGGAAAAATCGGAATGGACATGAAAATCGGCTGTTATCATATGGTTCTCCTTTCTTGGTGTGTCTGTTTTTCCGGCTATTCACCGATACTTTGTATTCCTGATATATCGGTATCCGCTATCATGGAGTAATTGGTATAATATATGACAAAACCGGGCTTTGAGCCTTTAGGTTTTTTTATATTTTTTACCTGAGTATAATCGACTTCCACTTTTTTGGCATCCTTTAAAGAACTGTAGTAGGCAGCTAGTTTTGCAGCTTCTTCAAAGGTCCTGTCCGGAAGTTCGTCCCCGCCGCTTTTAACAATCACATGGGAACCGGGCTGATTTTTGGCATGGAACCACCAATCGTTTTTGTCCGCCAATTTAAATGTCAGTTCCTCGTTTTGATAATTGTTCTTGCCTACATAAATATGATATCCGTCCGATGAGATATAATGAAATGGCTTACTTTTGCCGTTCTTTGAAGAACTCTTTGATGCCTGTTTCTTATCGGCGCTTTTCTTTTTAATATACCCGTATTCCATAAGCTCATGTTTAACATCGGCTAAATCATCTTCGCTTGTAGCAATTTCCAGGGCATTTTGAATTGATTTTAAGTGATCGATTTCATCTTTGGTTTCCTGTATAAGTTCGGACAGGGCTTCGTAAGTCCGCTTCATCTTATTGTATTTTTCAAAATAGCGTTTGGCATTATCCATAGGTGACATGGTGGGGTCCAAAGGAATACGAATTTCTTCATTATTATTATAATAATTTTGAGCAATCAGTTCTTTTGCGCCGGGTTCCAGATTATACCCGTAAGCTGTTATAAGTTCCCCGTATATTTTATATTTGTCCCTGTCTTCGGTATCTTTCAGTTGTTTTAGCTGTAAGTCATATTTTTTTATGCTTCTTTCTATTGCATTGGCGACTAATTTTCTTAATTCTGCGGATTTCTGTTTCATAACGGAAACCGCATTTTTTGAGGCATAATAAGCCTCCAGCATTTCGGAAACGGTTGTGAATTTTCGTATTTCATATTTCGGATCAGAATAAGTAGTTAGTGGAATGCTTGAAAATTCCACAGGACCGTCTTCACCGACAATTATATGAGGAAAGAATTCCTTATCCTTAACCAATTGAATGATTCTTTCAAAGTTTTTAAATAAATGCAAACCCATATCTTCATTGAGAGCAGAAGTTGAAGATCCGGAATCAAGGGAAGCCCGATGGCATATTTCATTGGCTATCAAAGGGCTAATACCTGTTATGCCGCTGTAGATGGCTTTTCCGATTGGTTGAGCTTTTGATAAAACATTTTCTCTAAAAGATGCAAAATCTATGTTAAACGGGTCTAATTTATCGGCGGTTTGAGGAATGAAATATTCCCTGCCCGGAAGAACTTCACGGATTGAACTCATAAACTGGTTAACTCTCTTGATACTGTCTATTATAACCATTTGGTCATCGCAAAGAATTATATTGCTGTGTTTGCCCATAAGCTCAATTATCAGATATTTAACCTTCAGATCTCCGAGTTCATCCAGGTGTTCCAGTTTTATCATTACAATCCGTTCCAAACCAGGCTGGACTATATCAAGTATTTTTCCGTTATTCAGATATTTGCGAAGAAGCATGCAAAAATTAGGTGCCGTTAAAGGATTTGGCTTGGTATTTTCGGTCAGGTATATTAACGGCATACCAGCAGCAGCCGAAAGAAAGAGCTTATACACATTTCTGTCCTGGCCTTTTATTGTAATGATAAGTTCATCTTTTTCGGGCTGGGAAATTTTGTTTATCCTTCCGCCAATAAGGGTATTTTGCAATTCATAGACTATATTTGCAATTACAATTCCGTCTAATGCCATAATAACCTCCGTTAATGTAAGGTAGTACGATGTTTATGCAGCCGACATTAAATCGTCCGTTTATCCCGGATATTATAGCATATACTAACGAAAAATTATATAGTTATCATGATAATTATATAAGACTTTATTATTTAAAAGGGATTGAAGCTCGCCTGAAGGGTTGATACCATTACCCCTTCTGCCACTTTATGGAAATGATGAAGAAATTTCCAGGTGTATTTAATGCGGGTTTATTGTATAATATTTTTGTAACAATTTTGTAATAATTTATACGTACTAAAAACTAATTCCCTATGGAGGTTTAATATGACCAGAAAAGTACATAAGATTGCTGCTTACTGTATGATAGGTTCATTGACATTTATGAGAGGAGTAAATACTGCATATGCATCAACAGAACCGGTTGCAGGTATAACGGTATTATTGGACGATATCAGTACAAACGCAAAAATACAGGATCAGGAAATAGGAGATATTCTTAATCCTATCATTAAATATAAAGATTTGGCAATAGCAAATGTAAGTAATTACGTAAATATCAGGAGCGAAGCAAGTACAGACAGTAAGATATTGGGGAAGCTTTATAATAACGGTACTGCTACAATTCTTGGCATTGAAGGAGAATGGCTTAAAATAAAATCGGGTGATGTAACCGGGTACATAAAATCAGAATATTTGATAACAGGTTTACAAGCATGTGAACTGGCTGATGAGGTTAAAACTAAACTGGCTACCGTAAAAGCAAGAACATTAAATGTCAGATCGAAGGCAGATATAAATTCTTCTGTGGTGACACAGGTTCCCCAGGGTGATAGGTTTGAAGTTTTAGCAGAGTATGAAGATTGGATAAAAATATCCTTAGGAGATAAGATAGGTTATGTGTCTTCCGATTATGTGGATATAAAGACGGATTTTAAAAAAGCTGTTTCTATCGAACAGGAGCAGGAAAGGCTTAAACTGGAAAAAGCACTGAAAGAAAAAAATAATTCCACAAGTTCCAATGCCACAAGTTCCTTAAGGCAAAGGATAGTTAATTTTGCTTTGAAATTTAAAGGGAATCCTTATGTTTGGGGAGGAACAAGCCTGACTAAAGGAGCGGATTGCTCAGGCTTTACCCAATCCGTATTTAAAAATTTCGGTATTTCAATTCCCAGGACTTCAAGAGCACAGGCAAACTCAGGCAAGAGAGTTTCAATGGATAAAATTCAACCGGGTGATTTAATTTTTTATACAAAGAACGGAAGGATCAATCATGTGGCGCTTTATATAGGTAACGGTAAAGTAATAGGTGCTGCCAGCAGAAAAGAAGGTATAACAATAAAGGCATATAATTATAGAACACCCTATAAGGCGGTAAGCTACATAAATAATTAGTTTACAGTTTGTTTACACTTTGTTAACAATTTGTTCATGGTGTCAGGCACCCTTAAAAGGTAACATAATACTGAAAGGAGGGTATTTATGGAACCTAAAAAATTATATCGTTCAGCCACTAATAAGATGATTTGCGGTGTTTGTCAGGGTATTGCGGAGTATATAAATTTGGATCCTACTATAGTCAGGTTACTGTGGGTACTATTTTCATTGGCCGGAGGTGCCGGCATCATTTTTTACATTGCCGCTGCAATAATTATGCCGGTTAAGCAGGAGTATTAAGATGTGAATAATGATTCATTTAAATGGGGTATACCGATAGGTTTTAAAGTTGTTACGGTATACCCTTATAATTTACCCAAGTGCACTTGATTAGTGTACCCGGTTTATTATCTCTATTATTTGTTCTGCTTCAAAAGGTTTGGTAAGAAATTCTGCGGCTCCGTATTTTAGTGCATCTACCATTTTGGATTTTTGGCCTGCTGCTGTTACCATTATTACTTTGGCATCCTTATCAATTTCTCTTATTTCTCTTAAGGCCTCCAATCCGTCCATAACGGGCATTGTAATATCCATTGTTGTAATGTCGGGTTGCAATTCTTTGAATTTGCTAACGGCATCTTTACCGTTTATGGCTTCACCAATAACTTCATGGCCGTTTTCTATAAGAATATTTTTCAGAATTTTTCTGGAAGTAATGGAATCATCAACGATAAGTATTTTTGCCATCTTTAATACCCTCCTAACATATTTCAACCTTTTTATCTACAACGACCAATAAGTCAGTTTGCTTTCCGTTAATTATTATAGGAATCACGTAAATATCACCGTCAGACTTTATGGTTTTGTTTTTATCGAACTGAGGAGGTGTCATATCAATATGTATGTCGTCTGTAATTATTTTGGAGGCGTATAATCCGTTGCTGACATTTAAGAATTCGCAAACCGAGTCGAAGGCTTCCTCATTCATAACCTTAAATTCTTCTTTAGCGAAAGGACTTGCAATATTAATCAGTGCTTCATCTTCACCTGCCAAACCGACAAATAAATCATGGCTTCCTACAAGCTGTTGATAAGCTACGGATGGGAAGGTATATTTTTTTACCGTATAATATTTTTTCAACATGATATTATTATTTATAAAGCGGATAATATTACGAATCACCAAAGCTATGCAATCAGCGAAAGGAATATTACTATCTATAAACACAGGGATTATCTGGTCAATATCACCTGATTTTAAGGCATTAAGTTCCAAATCGGTTAGGCCGTAATCCTTTTTAAATTCCTCTATACATTCTTCAATTTCATTTAGATTCATTATATTCATGTCTATAAGAGACTGTATAAATTTCAAATAAGGGTTCCCTTGAAGCGTAAGCAAATAATTTACTTCTTCTGCCAGCAAATAACCTTTTTCAATAGCTATATCACCAAAACGGCTGTCTTTTTTCTTTTGAAGCTCATTGAGTTCTTCAGCTTGTTTGGGCGTCAACAGTTTTTCTGCTACAGCTATAACCCCAAGTTTAGCACGAGAAGTATGTTCTTTCATTATTGCTTCCAGTTGTGAATGAGAAATCTTATTTTTCTCCAACAGGTATTCCCCAAAGTAAAGCCCGAACATGATGTTTCTCCTTTCGTTCATTGATTGTTCTCAGATTTGGTATAATAGGTTATATATCAGAACTGGAGTATGATTACACCTATTACATTAAAAATCCATATATGTATAATATACAACAATTTTTATAAAAAAAATAGTCTTTATTTGAAAATATTCTTTTTTTAATTATAAAAATAAGACAAAATAATTAATTTGCTCAAAAAGCTTTGTTTAAGTATGCAAATATATACAATTTACCCTTGTAAAGTATAGCGGATTTTTATATAAAAAATAAGATGACAATTGGTATTTCCTATGTTAAAGTATTGTTTAAGCTAAAATAGTTGGAGGTTGCTATGAAGAAAATAGTCGACTTAATATCAGAAGACGTAAAGCAGGCGTTTGCTTCGAAAGGATATGAGGAGAAATATGGATTTGTTACTCTGTCAAACAGGCCTGATTTGTGCCAATTCCAGTGTAACGGGGCATTACAGGCAGCAAAGGCATACAAAAAAGCACCGATTATAATTGCTCAGGAAATTGCAGATATTCTTAAAGAAAATGCCCGTTATAAAGAAATAACTGCTATTGCACCTGGATTTATAAATATAACATTAAGCGATGAGTTTCTTGCCGGATATTTGAACGGGATGCGCAAAGAAAAGGATTTCGGATGCGAAAAAGAGCCCAATCCGATGAAAATTATTATTGATTACGGCGGCCCGAATATTGCAAAACCCCTTCATGTAGGGCATATGCGTTCTGCGGTAATCGGTGAAAGCTTAAAGCGCATTTTCAGGTTTATGGGAAATGAGGTTATCGGAGATGTTCACCTGGGAGACTGGGGAACCCAGATGGGACTGGTAATTGCAGAATTAAAAAGAAGGAAACCGGACTTGGTTTACTTTGACGATAACTATACCGGCGAATATCCTGATGAAGCTCCTTTTACCCTTTCGGAACTGGAGGAAATATATCCTGCGGCCAGCGCTTATTCCAAAGAAAATCCCGAGTTTCGCGAGGAAGCCAAGAAAATTACCTATCTTATGCAAAACGGACACAGAGGGTACATGGCTTTATGGAAGCATATGCAGGATGTATCCGTAACCGATTTAAAAAGGATATATGAAAGGCTTAATGTTTCCTTTGAACTTTGGAAAAAGGAAAGCGATGCCCAGCCTTATATTCCTGATATGGTTAAGTATTTAAAAGAAAACGGTTATGCAAGAATAAGCGACGGAGCTTTGGTTGTTGATGTAAAAGAAGAAACAGATACCAAAGAAATACCGCCTTGTATGATATTAAAATCCGACGGAGCCACCTTGTATAATACGACCGATTTGGCAACCATTGTAGAACGGATGGAGCTATTTAACCCCGATCAGATTATATATATTACAGATAAAAGGCAGGATTTATATTTTGAAACCATATTCCGCTGTGCAAGAAAGACCAAGCTGGTAAATGAGAATACAAAGCTTAAATTTATAGGCTTTGGAACTATGAACGGCAAAGACGGCAAACCATTCAAGACCAGGGACGGCGGGGTTCTTCGTCTTGAATATTTAATTGATATGGTTACCGATGAGGTATACCGCAAAATCATGGAAAACAGAACCATGGATGAAGAAGAAGCCAGAAAAGTTGCAGAAAAGGTAGGACTTGCAGCCCTTAAGTATGGGGATTTGTCCAACCAGATTTCCAAGGATTATATCTTTGATGTGGACAGGTTTACTTCTTTTGAAGGTAATACCGGCCCTTACATTTTATATACAATAGTAAGAATAAAATCCATACTTGAGAAATTTAAAGAAACAGGTAAAACGGTAAATCCCGGTCTTGAGATACTGGAAGCCCAGTCAGATACAGAAAGGGATCTGATGCTGCAAATTACGAAGTTTAGTGACACGATTCAGGGGGCATATGAAGAAATGGCACCCCACAGGATTTGTCAGTATATATATGAATTATCGGATAAATTCAGCAGTTTTTATCATGAAACCAAGATCATATCCGACGAATACGACGAGAAAAGACAGGCATCCTTAATACTTTTAATTACGCTTGTACAGGGAATATTACTGACATGTATTGATCTTCTGGGATTTACAGCACCTGACCGTATGTAAAAAAGAAAAAGCGAGGTATCCAAAATTCCCTATTAAGCGAAAGGGGAGAGGATGTCCTCGCTTTAATGGCATAGGAGGGGATAATATGTATAATTTGATTTCCAAACTGGTAGTATATAAAAATCTCGGTGATAACTGTCTGCTGGTAAAACTGGCTGATGTAATCAAGGAATTTGATTACCTGTCTGAAAGCAGAGAAAAGATAAACCATATTGATAAGGAAAATATCATATCCAGGATTTACACTCTTATAAATGAACTTTTGGATATAGCCACCGTATATGGTTTTGATAATAACCTGTGGCAAAATTATCTGGCCTATCTGCTTATAAGTACAGAAAATCCTTTCAGCATTATCTGTGAAAAATCGGGGTCAAAAGAAGGAACTGTAAATATATTTGCAAAATCGGACTTTAAAATATTTAAGGACTTGTTTCATTATGACTTTACCGGGCTTGAAGAAAAACTCGGTATTAACTGTTTTTCTATAATTACCAACTATAAAGCCATAGAGAAGAACAGCACCAGATACAATAAAAATGTCAGTGACAAAGTAAAAATGATATGTGACAAAATAGCTGCTGCAAAAGACGAGGATGAAATTTTTAAGATTGTCACCGATTTTTACAGGGATTATGGTGTGGGCAAATTTGGCCTTAATAAAGCTTTCCGTATATCAAAAGAAAAAGGAGATTTGGAAATAATACCGATAATTAACACCCGGGATGTACGGCTTTCGGATCTGGTAGGTTATGAGATGCAAAAACAGAAACTTGTTGAAAATACAAAAGCTTTTGTGGAAGGGAAAAAGGCCAACAATGTCCTATTATACGGTGACAGCGGTACGGGAAAATCCACATCGGTAAAAGCTATCCTGAACGAATTCTACGACAGGGGCCTTAGAATGATAGAAATTTATAAGCATCAGATTAAGGAACTTCCCGAAGTTATTTCTCAGATAAAAAACAGGAATTATAAATTTATTTTATACATGGACGATTTGTCCTTTGAAGAATTTGAAACAGAATACAAGTATCTTAAGGCGGTAATAGAAGGAGGTCTGGAAAACAAGCCGGACAACATACTTATTTATGCCACATCCAACCGCAGGCATTTAATTAAGGAAACCTGGAAAGACCGGTCAGATATGGAATACAATGAAGACATCCACCGGTCCGATACTATAGAAGAAAAATTGTCATTGGTACAACGTTTCGGAATTACCATAAATTATTCGGCTCCCTCCAGGGACGAATACATAAAGATTGTAAAAGAATTGGCGGCAAGAGAAGGTATAAGCTACCTTTCTGAGGACGAACTTATCGCCCAGGCTAACAGATGGGAATTATACAACGGCGGTTTATCGGGAAGGACTGCCCAGCAGTTTATAAATTACCTGGCCGGTAAGGAAATCTAATATTTTCAGTCATGTAAATTATGTAAATATAAAGTATTATAAAGTTTTATTTATAATAGCTGAAAGGAGAATACTCCTTGAATATTTTAATAAAAAACGGATATGTGATAGATCCTAAATCTAACTTGGAAGGTTATTATGATATCCTAATAAAGGACGGCATGATATGGAAAGTATCAAAAAACCTAGCTACGGAGAATGTTCATTATATTACCGCAAACAGGGTTATTGACGCATCCGGAAAATATGTTATGCCGGGCTTTATTGATCTTCATGTGCACCTTAGAGAACCGGGATATGAATATAAGGAAGATATATTAAGCGGTTCCAGGGCTGCTGCAGCAGGAGGTTTTACTACTATATGTGCCATGCCAAATACCAATCCGCCTATGGACTGTGAAGAAATAATAAAAGCGGTTATTGATAAGGCAAAGGATGCTTTTGTAAATGTCCTTCCGGTTGGAGCCATAACCTTAGGGCAGGAAGGTAAGGAGATTAGCGATATACCTGCACTGGTTAAAGCCGGTGCCATAGCCATAAGTGAGGACGGCAAGTCGGTTATGAATTCGGATCTTTATGCCGTGGCTTTAAAACAGGCAGCAAGATTAGGTATCCCAGTCTTTGCCCATTGTGAGGACAAGGCATTGTCAAAAGACGGAGTTATCAATGAAGGAGATAAAGCGAAGAAGCTGGGGCTTCCGGGGATATCAAACAGTGTAGAGGATATTATCGTAGCCAGAGATATAATCCTTGCAAAAGAAACCGGAGCAAAGCTCCATCTTTGCCATTGTTCGACCGAGGGAAGCACATATATGCTTAAAATAGCCAAAGAACTTGGCATAAATGTTACCGGTGAAACCTGCCCTCATTATTTTACTTTGTCTGACAGTGACATACCGGGAGATGATTCCAACTATAAGATGAATCCGCCTTTACGTTCACGTAAAGATGTGGAAGCAATAAAAAATGCCCTTAAAAATGATATATTGGATATCATTGCTACGGACCATGCTCCTCATTCCGAGGAAGAAAAGAGCAGGCCTATGAAAAATGCTCCCTTCGGTATTGTCGGACTTGAGACTGCATTTTCGGTAACATGGACTGAACTTGTAACAACGGGAATTATTAGCTGCAGGCAACTGGTGGAAAAAATGAGCGTAAATCCCGCAAAAATCCTAGGCATTGAAAAAGGCTGCATTGGTGAAGGGCTTACAGCCGATGTTGTGATTGTTGATCCCGAAACTGAATATGTAATTGATAAAAACAAATTTTTGTCCAAGGGCAAAAATACTCCCTTCCATGGGAAAAAAGTAAAAGGTAGGGTTTTATATACTATCGTATCCGGATACATAAAATATGAACTAAATTGATAAATCCCGATTTATAAGTGAATTAAGATACGTGAGCAAACGTAAAATATCGCAGTATAAGCATTCTATGATATTGAATTAGATCCATTTACCTTTTAACCTTATTGATTTTTATATTTATAAATCGAGCCGAGTTAAACATTTTTCTAATGGAATGTGTAGATAAGAACTGATTTAAAAGACTATGGAATGTGATTTTACCTTAAACTTCACTGATATGGAGGGATACCATGATAAATAAACTTATAAACAGAATAGGGGAACTTGAAGCACCTATTGTGGTAGGGCTTGACCCCATGATGTCTTATGTTCCGAACCATTTAATTGAGCAGGGATATAAGGATAAAGGCGAAAACCTTGAGGGAGTTACGGAAGCCATATGGTTATATAATAAAGGAATTATAGATGCCGTCTATGATCTGGTCCCTGCCGTTAAGCCCCAGATAGCCATGTATGAGCAGTTTGGCCTTGAAGGAATGAAAGTTTATGTAAAAACACTTGAGTATGCCAGGCAAAAAGGTTTAATTGTAATAGGGGATGTAAAACGGGGAGATATCGGCTCGACATCCGAAGCTTATGCAACCGGTCATCTGGGGAAAATAAACATAGGCGGCAAAGATTACAGGGGTTTTGACGAAGATTTTATAACAGTAAACCCATATCTGGGCTCCGACGGTATTCTTCCCTTTATTGAAGTTTGTAAGCAAGAAAAAAAAGGTTTGTTCATACTTGTAAAAACATCAAACCCGTCCAGCGGAGAATTTCAGGATCAGCTTGTGGACGGAAGGCCTTTGTATGAGCTGGTAGGAAAGAAAGTAGCTGAGTGGGGAGAACTGTTCATGGGGGAATCCTACAGTTATATCGGAGCCGTAGTAGGGGCTACATATCCGGAAGTAGGAAAAGAATTAAGAAAGCTTATGCCAAAAACCTTTATCCTTGTACCGGGCTACGGGGCCCAGGGAGGCAAAGCAGAAGATTTAAAATTTTATTTTGACAATAACGGAATGGGAGCCATAGTCAATTCTTCAAGGGGAATTATAGCGGCATACAGGTTGCCCCAGTACGCATCATACGGTGAGAAAAATTATGCAGATGCGGCAAGACAGGCTGTTATCGATATGAAGGAAGACCTTAAAAAGGCCTGGGTTAAAAAGAGTGTTTAATTATCATAATATATAAAAATTCAAAAATAATAAAGCGAAGTATAAGCAGATAAAAAGTTAAGAATATGAATAAGTGATAAACTAAAAAACGAACAAAGGTTGTCACCCTTTGTTCGTTTTTTAGCTAAAATACGCATTCAATACTTTGCAGTAGAAAAATATTTTGCTGTTTTAGGTATTTTAAATTCTTTAATTGATTATACGATATGTCGGTTAAGCAAGTTCTTGTTTCTTACATATTAAATTACAACAGCTTTTTACATAATTTTTTCAGGTTCGGGATATTCTTTTCCGAATGTTTCAACGGTAACTTTCGTCATTATTTGAGGTTCAAGAGGTTTATCGTTGTAATCTGTTTTTGTCTCGGCTATTTTATTAACCACGTCCATACCTTCAATTACTTTTCCGAATGCAGCATAAGAACCGTCAAGATGAGGGGCATCTTTATGCATTATAAAGAACTGAGAACCGGCCGAGTCCGGTCTTTGGGTTCTGGCCATAGATATGACTCCTGCTTTGTGCTTCAGATTGTTTTCAAAATTATTGTAAGTAAATTCACCTTTAATGGTATAACCGGGCCCGCCTGTCCCGTTTCCCAGAGGATCTCCGCCCTGAATCATAAATCCGCGGATAACTCTGTGAAATGTAAGTCCGTTATAAAAACCTTTGTTAATCAGAGAGATAAAGTTGTTGACTGTGTTGGGGGCAACATCGGGATAAAGCTCAATTTTAATGACATCTCCGTTTTGCATTTCGATAGTCACAATTGGATTCATGCGCCTTGTATATCCTTTCTTATTGGAATATGGTTTGTCCGTCGCTGGTAAATATAACACAGGCAAAAGTTTTTTGTCAAGGGACATTCCTAATTAAGGGATTTTATGTTGCTAACAGGGCATGGTTTTGTTACTTAATCCAACTTGCATTTTTATATATGTTATTTTATTATTAGTTTATTATTGCAAAAATGGTAATATGAGGGAGATTATATGGAAGACATTATTAAAGTCGAACATCTGGTAAAGCATTTTAAAAATGTAAAAGCTGTGGATGATATTAGCTTTTCGGTAAAAAAGGGGGAACTGTTCGGTTTTCTGGGAGTTAACGGAGCCGGTAAATCTACGACCATAAATATGCTCTGTACCTTGTTTGCCCCGGATCAGGGAAAGGTAACGATATGCGGATATGAACTGGGAAAAGATAATAATGCTATCCGCTTAAGGCTGGGAGTGGTTTTTCAGCACAATACACTGGATGACAGACTTGCCATAAGGCAAAATTTATTAAGCAGAGCCTATTTATACGAAAAAGATAAAAGTATTATAAAGAAAAATCTGGACATGGTATGTGATACTCTGGACATAGGACCGCTGCTTGACAGGCAGTACAGGCATTTATCAGGCGGTCAGAAAAGGCGTTGCGAAACCTGTGAATATATCATAACAGCTCAGCTGCCCATAAGAAAAAGTCAGTTATTTTGGATGTTTTAATACGTAAATTTTACAACCAAAAAAAATATGTAATCTTAAAAAAGAATACGCTGAATTTGCGACAGGTAAAATATGCCCGTTAACAAGCAAATTCAGCGGTTTGTATGGTTAAATAACGCCATATTTTTGACACATATGAATTGAGCAAAATAAAATACGCGAATTTTAAATTAGAATTTTCTACGGACGATACCTGACCTTGCTCATAATAAAACGGCTTTTTGGTATGGCAGGCATTCTTCGCAAACTAATACTTAAATCCTGGGGCGGAACTACATATGATAAATGCTTTGCTATAAACTCCATACCGGTTTTTAAAAGGGTAATTACAATCCATTCTCCCGGACAACGATGGCCTTTTGCGGGATCACCGCCCCCTTGAGGGATGAAATCATAGGGATTGCCGTCCATAAAGGTAAAACGTTCCGGAAAAAATGTGTTGGGGATTTCCCATATCCGGCTGTCATGATTGGTACCATAAACGTCCAGGAAAACAAGGGTGCCTTTTTTGAAAAAGTAATTATTAAATATAAAATTATCTCTTACCTTAGCACCCAAAAAAGGTGCAAAAGGATAAAACCTTCTGATTTCCTGGGCAAACATATGAGAGTAATTCAGTTCGCCTTTAATTAACTTCTCTTTACAGTCCGGATATCGTAAAAGGGCCAGGGCACCGAAAGTAATATAAGTTGCTATGGCAGTAATAGGTCTTAAGATATTAATTAATTCTATACCGGCAGTTTTTGAATCCAGTAATCTGCCGTTTGGGTCTTTGTAATAGGCTATCTTATATATGGCGGAATCTTCGGGAACATATTTTTTTCCGTTTCTTAGTTCCGTTATCAGTTTTTCCATTTTACATTCGGTTCTGATTCTGGCAAGCCTGCCTTTTAAATACCGGGGTCCTATTGCACCGAAGGCATCTATCATGGCAGAAAGGTCCTTTGCCAATATTTTTGCGTCTTCTTTTGATATAGGTATGCCAGCCCAGATGCATGCGGCCCGGCAATGGAGGGCGGCAGCTTCATCAAAAAGAACTATGCTTTTATTTTCCCATTCTTTAGCGTAGGCTTCCCACAATTTTTTGACGATATCATTCAACTCATCGATTTTGTCCGGTTTAGTTATAGAAAGGAAAAGTTTTTTTCTGTGCCTGTGATTTTTACCGTCCATGGATTGAATTGCATTCATACCAAATAAGGTTTTTTGAATCCTTTTTGGCAAGGCTTTCTTTCTTGTAAAAAGCCTGTTGTTGTAAAATAGTTCGGCACAGTCTTCGCCGGTCATGCATATAATCTTTTTGCCCATCATACGAGTGATAAAAACATCGGAATTATATTTGCGGCATCGGTTTGATATAAACAAATATCCTTCCATAAGAAGGTTAAGAGTGCTGTCAAGACATTTGTCGCTGGGTATCTTTAAATGTCCGGTCATAAGCATCTCTCCTGATGGCTCAATAGTAAAATTTACGGATTAATAAAATGATTAAATCCATGTATTACTTATTTATTTTATTATTATTCCAATATAATTCAGCGATTATTATGCCTTTCCCAATATAATTTGATAAATTGCTGTTTAGTAAATTTTATACCTCATATATGCATGTTCGGATTCATAGGGAACAAACCCCAGTTTTTGGTATAATCGGTATTGGGGTAGTGTATAAACATTCATTATAGTTCCGGTTATACCGGTTATAAAGGATGGGTTTGCGGGTTTTTCCTGTATCAGCAGAAAAACCGTTGAAACTATAATGGCATTATCTTCACATACATATACAAATAAGTCCCGGTTTAGATGTTTCGAAAAATAGTCCTTAAGTTGAGACCTTATTGTCTTTATCTGCTCATCCGACAGTTTGCCGTAATCCTCGGCAAAATAAGCTAAATGCATATTTATAAGCTGTAAAATATCCGATTCTTTAGCCTGCCTGTAAATCATATCAGTCTTTCCTCTCTGTAAAAATAATTGTTTGTAATTGTATAATCTAAATTATAACTTACCAATAACGCAGAAGACATATACATAAAACATAACACAAAAAGCTAAGTATGACCAAACAAGGTATTTTATAATTATAAAATATTTTATATTATATTTGAATAAATATACATTTTCAAGAATAAGTTTACACAACTTTTATAGGAACAATACATGGTAAATAACGGGGTTATATTGATGAATATCTTAGACAGGCAATGTTAAGCATATTTTTATGTTATTTTGAAACAGATGTATTCTTATACTTGTATTTTACATGATGCTTGATTATAATTAATTGAAAAAAGAAAAGGAACAATAAACCAATGAAAGGATAATCGGCCGTGGATAAGTTTTATACTTTTAATGTTAAGACTTCACAAACAACCGAAATGATAAATATTACATCAAAAGTTCAGGAAGCAGTATCAAACAGCAAGGTAAAGGACGGATTATGTATAGTTTTTATTCCCCATACCACTGCGGCAGTTACCATTAACGAGAATGCCGATCCCGATGTGGTACGGGACTTTTTGATGGAAATAAACAAGGTAATACCTTTTTCCGACGGGTATCATCATATTGAGGGAAATTCTGCAGCTCACATAAAATCAAGCCTGATGGGCTTTTCTGAAACCGTAATAATTAAAGATTCCAGACTTGTTCTTGGAACCTGGCAGAGCATTTATCTGACTGAATTTGACGGGCCCAGAGTCAGAAAAGTCCATGTAAAAATAATTGAAGGGTAAATTTAAATATACACTGAATTTACATGAACTATTATCGGGGAGAATACCATGACACTTGCTGTAAAAAGAACCAACAAAGTATTGAAAAATGAAAAAATAGCAGAGGGAATATATGATATGTGGCTGGAAGCAAAAGATATGGCATCTTTTGCAAAACCGGGCCAGTTTGTATCCCTCTACTGTAATGACGGCAGCAGGCTGCTTCCGAGACCCATAAGCATATGTGAAACAGATCAAAGCACAGAAAGCCTGCGACTTTTATACAGGGTTGTGGGGAAAGGAACGGAAGAATTCTCAAAACTTAGACCCGGTGATATGATTGACTGTATGGGCCCTTTGGGTAACGGATTTACTTTTGAAGGGACCAGGGCTTTAATTATAGGCGGAGGAATAGGAATTCCTCCCTTGCTTGAACTGGCAAAGAGGCTGTCTTGTGAGAAAACTATTGTACTGGGATTTAGGGACGAAACCTTTCTGGTTAAAGATTTTGAGAAATACGGCAGTACATATGTGGCTACAGAAAACGGCAATTTAGGCACCAAAGGGAATGTCCTTGACGCTATAAGGAAACATAGGCTTACGGGAGATATTATATATGCATGCGGACCTGCCCCGATGCTAAGAGGCATAAAAGAGTTTGCCATGGAAAGTAAAATTAAGGCACAGCTTTCCTTGGAGGAGAGGATGGCATGTGGTATCGGCGCATGCCTTGCTTGTGTATGCAAGTCTGTTAAAACAGATCCTCACACCAATGTAAACAACAAAAGAATATGCAAAGAAGGCCCGGTATTTTATGCCGAAGAAGTCATATTATGAGGTTTAGTTTCTTAGTTTCGTTTTGAATAATATCAGTATTGGAAAGAATGTCTATACTTTTGAACAATGAAATTAAAAAGTTAATTTAAGCTAAAGTCAAAGATAGAAAACTAAAATAAAAGATATAAGGAAAGAAACTCAAAGATAAAGCTTAAGATATCACGATAGATATAACGATAGATATAACGATAGATATAACAGATATAACAATAGATATACGGTATATGGAGTGTTCGGATAAAATCATGAAGAATGCAGATATAAATTTGAAAGTAAATATCGCAGGTATAACATTTCAAAATCCGGTTACCACTGCCTCAGGAACTTTCGGTTCGGGCATGGAGTACAGCGATTTTGTGGATCTATCAAGGCTTGGAGCCTTAACAACAAAGGGGGTATCCCTTGACCCCTGGCCGGGCAACCCCACACCCAGAGTCGCTGAAACTTACGGTGGAATGCTTAATGCCATTGGCCTGCAAAATCCCGGTATAGATGTTTTTATAAAACGGGACTTGCCGTTTTTAAAATCTTATAATACCAGGATAATCGTAAATGTGGTAGGAAAGACCGAAGAAGAATACTGTGCGGTTGTTGAGCGGCTTTCGGACTGTGATGTGGATATGCTGGAGGTTAACATATCCTGCCCTAACGTAAAAGAAGGCGGTATAGCCTTCGGCCAGGACCCAAAAAGAGTTGAGGCCATAACAAAACAGGTAAAGAAGTACTCCAAAAAACCGCTTATAATTAAGCTTAGTCCCAATGTTACGGATATAGGGGAAAATGCAAAAGCGGCAGAGGCAGGAGGAGCCGATGCAATATCACTGATAAATACCCTGACCGGAATGAAGATAGATGTGGAAAGAAGGGCTTTTGTTCTTGCCAATAAGACAGGAGGGCTTTCAGGGCCTGCCATAAAACCTATAGCCGTCCGTATGGTTTATCAGGCGGCATGTGCGGTTCAAATACCTATTATAGGAATGGGAGGAATCATGAACGGTGAGGATGCCCTTGAATTTATAATGGCAGGCGCTACCATGGTGGCTGTAGGAACGGCAAATTTTATAAATCCGAAAGCCACAATGGAGGTAATTGATGGAATAGAGGCTTATCTGAAAAGGAATAATATAAAGGATATTAATGAATTAATCGGTTGTGTACGATAACGGAAGTGTTTTATAGATGATATGAATATTTTAGTTAATGGCGTGTCTAAAATTCGGTTCAAATGATGCATTAAAACAGCATCAGCAATTGAGTTATAATTAAATAGTTATTTTGATTAATAAGGGAAATTACGCGGGAGGATAATGATGGAGCAGTATAAAAAGGAATTTATAGAATTTATGGTTGATTGTGGTGTATTAAGATTTGGGGATTTTGTTACAAAAAGCGGAAGAAAAACGCCGTTTTTTATAAATACCGGATTTTATCAGACAGGAATGCAGCTTCGCAAATTAGGAGAATACTACGCCAAAGCCATAAAAGAAAAATTCGGCCTTGACTTTGATGTACTCTTCGGGCCTGCATATAAGGGTATCCCTTTAAGCGTGGCAGCATCTATGGCTATCAGTGAACATTATCAAAAGGAAGTAAGATACTGCTCTAACCGTAAAGAGATAAAAGACCACGGGGATAAAGGAATACTTCTTGGGTCTCCTATTAAAGACGGTGACAGGGTTATAATAATTGAAGATGTGACAACGGCCGGTACATCCATAAACGAAACCATGCCTATACTTATGGCTCAGGGAGACATAAAAGTGTTGGGCCTTGTGGTATCTGTAGACAGGATGGAAAGGGGTCAGGGTATGTTAAGTGCTCTAAAGGAAATAGAGAATACGTACGGAATAAAGACAACAGCCATAGTTACCATGGCAGAAGTTGTGGAACATCTTTATAACAAGCCTTATAAAGGCCAAATAGTAATAGACGACAATTTAAAAGAAGCGATAGATGAATATTATCGGCAGTACGGTGTTAATAAATCTTAAATCAGGAGGCGAGGAATATGATGGAAAAAATCTATAACACAATGAAGTCGGTAGGGGTTTGGAATCTCGTGCTTGGTATAGTTTTGATTTTATCAAGCCTGACAGCAGGTATCTTTCTGATTATAAACGGGGTAAAATTACTGAGGAAGAAATCTGATCTGTTGTTTTAGTGAATTTTTCAACTCTGACTCTGATTTGCAGCTGTGCCCGGTTTCCGGTGTGGCAGCTGTAAATTTTGCTTAAAGATAAAATTTTTAATTAAATATAAGTGGCAGCTGTATTTGGGTTTATAAATAAACTAAATCAGGCTAAAGTTTTAAATATAAAATAGGCAAAAAAGCAGCCTGACCATAGTTAATTACTTATGCAGTAAATTCTCTTAAAACAAATAAAGCAGATTTTTATAAAAATAAATTGAAAAGAAGGAATAATTATGAAAACAAGTGACTTTTACTATGATTTACCGCAGGAATTAATAGCCCAGGATCCCCTGGAGGACAGGTCCTCTTCAAGGCTTATGGTCCTTGATAAGAACACGGGTAAATATGAGCACAGGATTTTTAAGGATATTACCGAATATTTAAGGAAGGGAGACTGTCTGGTACTTAATAATACCAAAGTAATTCCCGCCCGTTTAATCGGTGAGAAAATAAACATGACAGGCGAAAATTCCGGTGAGCCCGGCCGTGGCGCCCGTATAGAGCTTTTATTATTAAAGAGAAAAGAAAACGATATATGGGAAACATTAGTTAAACCGGGAAAGAAAGCAAAACCGGGAACAAAGATTTCTTTCGGTGACGGCATACTTTTTGGAGAAATACTGGATGTTGTCGAAGAAGGCAACCGTTTGGTAAAGTTCTATTATCAGGGCATATTTGAAGAGATTTTGGACAGGCTTGGCCAAATGCCCCTGCCCCCCTATATTACCCGGGAGCTGAAAGACAAAAACCGTTATCAGACGGTTTATGCAAAGTACGAAGGGTCAGCGGCAGCCCCGACGGCAGGTTTGCATTTTACAAACGAACTTTTGGAAGAAATAAAAAGTATGGGTGTCAATATAGCTTACGTTACACTGCATGTGGGACTGGGGACATTCCGTCCGGTTAAAGTGGATGATGTGAGCAAGCATCATATGCATTCGGAATATTATCAGGTCCTTAAGGAAGAAGCAGACAAGGTAAACGAAGCCAAGAAAAACGGGGGCAGGATTATATGTGTGGGAACCACAAGCTGCAGGACTATCGAATCTTCCTGTGATGAAAACGGCTATTTAAAAGCAGGAAGCGGAGAAACTTCCATCTTTATTTATCCGGGCTACCGCTTTAAAATAATGGACGGGTTAATTACGAATTTCCATTTGCCCGAATCAACTCTTTTAATGCTGGTATCTGCTTTTGCAGGAAGAGAGAATATACTTAATGCCTATAAAGAAGCGGTAGATAAACGTTATCGTTTTTTCAGTTTCGGAGATGCTATGTTAATAATATGAATAATTAAGATGCATTATATATAAAACTTTTCCCGTTTCCAATATACATTTAATATATAAACGTAAAATTTTAATCAAAACGTATTATTCTAAAGTAAACCCGCAATATGTCTAAACAGAATGGTATTGACATTTTTTAATATGTCATTTAAGATATGTTAAATAAGAAGATTATACGCTAAAAACTGTGAAGGTGAGTCAGTAGGGTATTTCTTCCCCACAGAGAGGATGTGTCACCGGCTGAAAGCACATCCGGGGTTCAGACTTATCCCGAATTTCGGCACCGGAGTTGCCTTTAAGATATCTGATTTTTGTCAGGTAGAAGAAAGGCCGGATAAGCTCCGTTAAAGCTACAGAGGAGTCTTTACATGCATTTGTAAGGGCTTGAATTTGGGTGGTACCACGATACTCTCGTCCCATGGGAACGAGAGTTTTTTTATTATTCTTAAAGTTATTGGCAATATTAGCCATAAAGCGTTTATATCAATACACTAGGGCAGCTTATGATTTATTGCGAAATCTTATTATTAAATTCTGATTACAAATATAAATTGAGATATTAAGGAGGAAGAGTAATGTTAGAGAACCTGGAAAAAATAAGGCAGCAGTTTCAAGAGGAATTGAAGGCGGTAAATTCTAAGGATGAACTTGAAAAAATCAGGGTTGCATATCTCGGTAAGAAGGGGTTGGTTACGGAAGCTCTTAAAAATTTGCGTAATCTGTCCAATGAAGAGAAGAAGACTGCTGGTATGCAGGTCAACAGCCTGAAAAATGAGATTGAGGCTGCAATAGTTGAGCATCAAAAAGTCATTGAAGAGAAGGAATACCAGCGGGAGATTGAAAATGCAGAAAAATATGATTTTACTATCCCAAGTAACAGGGAACCAGGAACCTTACATCCCATAACGATTGTTCAAAAAAAGATTGAAGATATATTTAAGACTATGGGCTTTATAATCGAGGACGGACTTGAAATTCAAACCGAATACAACAACTTTGAGGCTGTTAATATTCCCAAGAACCATCCCGCAAGAGATATGCAGGATACTTATTATCTTGAAAACGGACAGCTGCTTAAAACCCATACATCAGCGGCCCAAAATACCATCATGAGAAAATACGGACCGCCGAAGAAGGGAGAACCTTTGAAGGTACTCTTCCCCGGCAGGTGTTTCAGAAACGAAAATATAGATGCCAGTCATGAAAATACCTTCTTCCAGCTGGAAGGAATGATGATAGGTGAAGATATTTCCATATCCAACCTGATCTATTTCATGAAGGTATTGCTTTCCGAAGTATTTGAAAGAGACGTTAAAGTGCGTTTAAGGCCGGGCTTCTTTCCTTTTGTGGAGCCGGGATTTGAACTGGATATTAACTGTGCCATATGCGGCGGAAGCGGATGCCCTACCTGTAAAAATTCCGGATGGCTGGAGCTTCTGCCTTGCGGAATGATACATCCGAATGTACTTGCCATGGGTGGAATAGATCCGGACCGTTATATAGGTTTTGCTTTCGGACTTGGACTTACAAGACTTGCCATGATGAAATACAACATCAAGGATATTCGTCTGTTTAACAGCGGTAACCTTAAGCTGTTAAAGCAATTTACAAGATAAACATTTTTGATAAACATTAAATTGACTAGTTATAATGGCAAAATTAAATTGTTATAACGGTAATCCGGTTATA
This sequence comes from Herbinix hemicellulosilytica, assembly GCF_002904165.1. GTDB lineage: Bacteria > Bacillota > Clostridia > Lachnospirales > Lachnospiraceae > Mobilitalea > Mobilitalea hemicellulosilytica. Next base: position 275,509 of record NZ_CVTD020000008.1, read on the forward strand.
GCGACTGGCAAATTTCTTATGAAAGATAAGGAGGATAATGATGTTAATATCAATGAATTGGATTTCCGAATTTGTGGATCTTAGCGGAGTAGATATAAAAGATCTTATCAACCGTTTTACCTTGTCCACTGCGGAAGTTGAAGATATATATGAAAAAGGAAAAGACATAAAAGACGTTGTTGTAGGTAAGATTGTGGAAGTAAACGACCATCCCAACTCCAAAAAACTTCATCTGGTAAAGGTGGATATAGGATCGGAAGTCGTGGAATGCGTATGCGGAGCACCCAATGTATATGTCGGAGCCGTAGTACCTTTTGCAAAACTCGGAGGCCGGGTGGGAGACCTGGAAATTAAAGAAGTACCCATAGCTGGTGTCATAAGCCGGGGAATGTGCTGCTCTGAAAAAGAGCTGGGCATAAGTGATGACAATTCAGGGCTTATGATAATAGAAGAAGATTATCCTTTGGGAACAGATATAAAAAAGTTCATGCAGCTTGAGGATATTGTATTTGAAGTGGATAACAAATCTCTGACAAACCGTCCCGACCTGTGGGGCCATTACGGGATTGCCAGAGAAATAGCTGCTATCCTTAAAAGACCTTTAAAACCTCTGGAACTTGCAGACACCAGTGTATATAAAGATTTACCTTCTGTTGATGTTAAAGTGGAGGATACCGACAAGGTATACAGGTTCAGCTGCATAACCATGGATAACATTACTAAAAAGAAATCCCCCGTTAATATGAGAATCCGCCTGACATACTGCGGTATGCGCCCGATTAATCTTTTGGCGGACTTAACCAACTATCTTATGATGGAAATCGGTCAGCCCATGCATGCATATGACAACAGAAAAGTTAAGGAAATCAGGGTAAAGACATTTAATGAACCGGTTGAATTTTTAACTTTGGACGGGGTGCTTAGAAAAATTGATACAGAAACCCTTATGATTTGCAATGCAAAAGAACCTATTGGTATTGCCGGAATTATGGGTGGTGAACTGTCCTCGATTGCGGACGATACCACATCCCTGCTTCTTGAATCGGCCAATTTTGACGCAACCAGTGTACGTAAATCTGCAATGAGGCTGGGACTTAGAACCGATGCCAGCTCAAGGTATGAAAAGACTTTAGACCCGGAAATGACCGTAACTGCTATAGAACGTTTTATGAAGCTCCTTATGGACATTGATCCCGGAGTTAAGGTTACTTCAAGCCTGACAGATAATTATGTAAAACATTATGACAAGATAACGATAGACTTTGACAAAGCATATATTGACAAGTATACCGGAATAGACATTTCTTCCGATATGATGGAAGAAACTCTGAGAAATTTGGGATTTGAGGTTAACCGTCAGGGAGATAATTTCAGTGTAGTAGTACCATCCTGGAGGGCAACAAAGGATGTTACCATAAAAGCCGATATTGTTGAAGAAATAACCCGTATATATGGCTATGACAATTTTGAAATCAGATCGACCAAGAGCCTGCTTACTCCGGTCCGCCACAGCGTTGAAAGGGACAATGAATACAGGATTAAACAGTTATTGTCCACAAAATATGATATGAATGAGGTCCACAGCTATATTTGGTATGAAACCAAATTAAATAAGGAGTTAGGAATTGTAACTGAACCCAACATCCGTATTATCAACTCCGTAACGGCAGAAAATGATACCATAAGGGCTACCATGATTCCTACCCTGCTTGGCTTTGTTTATAAAAATGTAGATACCTATCCGGAAATGGGTATGTATGAGATAGGCCGTGTAGCAGACGGACTTAAGGAGGACGGTCTTTGCAACGAAAGGAAACGTCTGGGTATTGTACTTGCCAGCAAAAAAATGAGCGAAAAGGATGTATTCTTTAAATTAAAAGAAGCAATTGAACAAGTAATGATTGACATAAAAAATATAACTCCGGTTTTTGTTGAGAACAACGAAATTAACAAATATAATTATGTTCATCCCGTAAATTCAGCAGGTATACTTCTTAAAGAACAGGAAATCGGTTATATTTCAGTCCTGAATCCTAAGATCAGAAACAATATTGATAAAAAACTGAATGTTGTTTTTGCTGAAATTGATATCGATGATATGGAAAAAGTAAGTGCGGTTCCTCTTAAATTCAAAGAAGTTTCCAAGTATCCCGGAGTAACCGTGGATTTAAGCCTGCTTGTGGATAAATCCATGCGTTATGAAACTCTGGCAGGATATATTAATGAATATCCTTGCGAATATTTGAGCAAATATTACTTAATTGATATTTTCGAGGATGAAAAGCTGCTTCCCGGAAAGAAGAGTATGACAGTCCGCTTTGAATTTGTTTCCATGGAGAGAACTCTGGAAGGCAACGAAATTCAAAGCATGGTAGACGGGCTTTTGGCTTCACTGAAAGATAAGAATATAGAACTAAGATAGTTAATAAAAATAGCAGATCCAAAATACTCAGGATCTTATTAAGCCGGCAAGTTTTGAAAAGACAGAATCCTTATAACCTTAATAATCTGCCAATTTAAACTTAATAAAAGGAATAATAAAGCAGGTCCCTGTATAATCATTTCCTGAAAGGGTGAGGAAATGAATTATATAGGGACCAATTCTATTGAAACGCTTCGTTTAGTACTCAGAAGATTTACACCCGATGACTGTTATGATATGTTCAAAAACTGGGCAAGTGACGTAGAAACATTAAAATATCTACCCTGGGGGCCCCACATGGACATAAACGTAACAAAAAAACGGATTCAAAACTGGGTTGAAAGTTATAAGAATCCCCGCGTTTATAATTGGGCTATATACCTTAAGGCAGAGGGAAAGGTAATCGGGTCTATAAGTGTGGAAATATCCAATGATAAGGAAGAAACCTGTGAGGTAGGATATTGTATAGGAAAAGCTTTTTGGGGAAGGGGAATTATGCCTGAAGCATTAAGGGCTGTTATGCATTATTTGTTTTATGAAGTTGGTTATAAAAAAATAATTGCCAGGCATGATGTGCAAAACTACGCATCAGGCAGGGTCATGCAGAAAGCCGGAATGAGGTTTGATAAAATAATATATAATGCCGGCATAAGACGGGACGGAAGCATATATGATGTTGCCGTATATGTGAAATACAGGGATGACGAATATTAGGATTTTTTTCTTTTGTCTTAAGTTCGGTAGTGATATAATATACTTAATACTTAAAAAATGTTTTATCCGCTAATAATCTGTAAAATATCAAAGTTTTATCTTTTATAAGTATTACTTTTTGTTGACATCTTTTATCTTGTTATATCGGCTGTTTTGTAAACTTAAAGTATTTATTGACAAACAAGAATGGGATGATAGGAAATGAATCATAATAAAAAGGAACTAAAGATAATTAAAAATCAGGAAAAAATCCTGAAAAAGAATATGAGAGAAGGTATCAGTATGCTAAAGGAATTTAAAAAGTTTGCCCTTCGGGGGAACATGATTGATTTGGCAGTAGGTATAATTGTGGGTGGTGCTTTCAACTCTATCGTAAATTCTCTGGTAAATGATATCATTATGCCTCTTTTGGGAGTATTTACAAAAAATATTAATTTCAGCGATTGGTTTGTAGCCCTTGACGGCAAGGATTATGCAACCCTGCAGGCAGCCGAAGCAGAAGGGGCAGCTGTTGTAAAATACGGTCTGTTTCTTTCGAACATATTGAATTTTATTATAATGGCTTTTGTTGTATTCCTTATAGTAAGGTGGATAAATAAGCTGAAAAAACACACAGAACAGGCGGCTCCGGCAACAAAAAAATGCCGGTATTGCTATTCCGATATTCATAAAGATGCCACCAAATGCCCTCATTGTACTGCGGATTTGGACAAGTAACTGTTTTAATCGGAATTCGGACAATCTATAAGATACTGCATGATATATACTGTTTGCTCCATTGATATCATAACGGAAAAATACTAATATAAAACAGGAAATTCTGTGAATTTTCTGTTTTTATTTTTTAAGCAAAAGTATTAATAAATTTAAATGTACGTTTATTTAAAACAGGACTAAAGTAATTTTGTTTAAAACAAAGCTGCGGTATTTTAACATAAACAGTCTCTAAGTGCTATAAAAAATAAGAAAAGTCTATTATTCCGATATTTTATAATGTATAAGAAAAGAGGTTTACTTATGAAAAAATTTGATGGATTTTTAGCAGGTGTTAATCTAGGGGGATGGATTTCTCAGTATCGCATAGCAAGCAAAGAACACTTTGATTCTTTTATAACTGAAGCGGATATTGCTCAGATTGCATCCTGGGGCATGGATCACGTAAGGCTTCCTATAGACTATATGGTCCTTGAAGATGATGATAAACCCTTTGAATATAAGGAAGATGGCTTTGCTTATGTGGACAGTTGCATCAGATGGTGTGAAAAATATAATCTGAATATTATATTGGATTTGCACAGGGCACCGGGATATGCTTTCCATACATTGAATGAGAATAAATTATTTGAAGACGAACTAATGCAGAAAAGGTATATCGGATTATGGAAAGCTTTTGCCGATCGTTATAAAAATTACGGCAAAAATTTAGTTTTTGAGCTTCTTAACGAAATAGTCGAACCGGACAGTACCAGATGGAACAAGTTAAGCAAAAGAGCCGTTGAAGAAATTCGCAGCATCGATAAAGATAGGGTTATTATTATCGGTGGCAATAATTATAACAGCGTACATACCATGCATGAACTGGATATTATAGATGACAGTAACCTGGTATATACTTTCCATTTTTATGAGCCTCACATTTTTACCCACCAAAAAGCGAGCTGGGAGCCGTTACTTAAGGATCTGGAATTTGAAGTTCCTTATCCGTCGGGCAAGGAGGTATATGAAGCATATCTTGCCAAAAACGAAGAGTTCAGAAATAAATATCCTTACAGCGGGATCATAGACAAAGAATATATAAGAAGCAGACTTAAACCCGCTTTAAAATTTGCTAAAGAGCGAAATGCCATCCTATATTGCGGAGAATACGGAGTAATAGAAAATGCACCCGCAGAAAGCAAGCTAAAATGGCACAAAGACTTAAGTGACCTGCTTATTGAATACGGAATCGGCCGGGCGGTATGGTCTTATAAACTTATGAATTTTCCTATGGTTGATAAGAATTCCGTAGTTGTTAATAAGGATCTAATAGAAATTGTAAGTAAAAAAAATAATTAATAGACGAAAGCTACCGTATTACTGACGAAAGACTTATATGTTTTAAAGTCAGGTTTTACGGTAGTTTTTGTTTTAGTGGATCTTAAAAATGAACAAGATAATTAAGGCGGTATCGAATTAACCGTAGAACTGCATTTGATTGTGAAGAAAACCGGCATTATCATCCTTTAAGGGAATTTAGATTTTAATATTGTTATAAATACGGAAAAATGCTATATTGGTGAAAAATACATATAATAATATTATATATTTTTACAGTTTGGAGAGATGATATGTTAAGAATATTCTACCCGAAAAGGATAGCAGATTCTGCCTATGATATTGATTATGTAAGCTTGTATAAAGAGGGGTACAGGGGGATTATTTTTGATATAGACAATACTTTGGTAGAACACGGGGCTGATGCCAGTCCCAGAGCAGTTGAACTTATAAATATACTTAAGGCAATAGGATTTGAGGTATGTTTAATTTCAAATAATAAAGAAGAAAGGGTAAAAAGATTTAACAGGGAGATTAACGTAAAATATATATACAAGGCCAATAAACCTGCCAAAAGCAGTTTTATTAAGGCAACAAGGCTGATGGGTACCACGATAGACAATACGGTTTTTGTAGGAGATCAGTTATTTACCGATATATTTGGAGCAAACAGGATTGGGATGATGTCTTATTTTGTAAAACCGATAGGGGAAGATTATGAGATACAGATATTGCTGAAGCGTAAACTGGAAAGAATCGTTCTGAAATTTTACCGAAGGGATTTAAAAAAAGGGAAAATTAGGCAGGTATAATATTTTTAGTGTAAAATAATTTAGAAAGCTTATTGTATAAAATATGTCGGGTATAAAACAAAATGTCAGTCCAAAAGATAAATAATTGATATAAGTGGTGAGATACAAGATGAAAGGGAAGAACATCATATTGATAGGCTTTATGGGATCGGGAAAGACCAGTGTAGGAAAGATTTTATCCGAGAAATTAAACTATGATTTTAAAGATACGGATGAAATGATTGAAACTTTGGAAGATACAACAATTAATAATATTTTTCGGCTGCATGGGGAAGAGTTTTTTCGTGACTTAGAGACAACTCTCCTGCTATCTTTAAAAGATACCATGAGAAATACAGTGCTTTCCACCGGGGGCGGTATGCCCGTCAGGGAAAGTAACCGTAAGATTCTTAAAGAAATGGGACAAGTTGTATTTCTGCGGGCATCGGCAGATTCAATTTTAAAAAGGCTTTCAGGTGATACTACAAGGCCTCTTCTAAAGAACAAAAATCCCAAAGAAACAGCAGAAAGACTTCTTGCACAAAGAACACCTTACTATGAAGAGGCTGCCGATGTAATTATAGATACGGATAATAAAGCGATAGATGATATAGTCGGAGAAATTTTAAATGCTATTAAGTAAGGAGGAATTTTATGAAGATTTTGGTTGTTAACGGGCCGAATTTGAACTTTCTTGGAATAAGAGAAAAAGGAATATACGGCAGCAGGGACTATGCCTCATTGGTTGATATGATTGAGAAAAAGGCAAAGGAAATGGGTATAGATGTTGAAGTTTTTCAAAGCAATAATGAGGGAGAAATAATTGATGCCCTCCAAAGGGCTTACAATGAAAAGGCTGACGGAATAATTATAAACCCCGGAGCTTATACCCATTACAGTTATGCCATAAGGGATGCTTTAGCAAGCCTTACGGTACCGAAAATTGAGGTACATATTTCAAACATTTATCAAAGGGAAGAATTCAGGCATACATCCGTAACCGCTCCCGTCTGTAACGGTCAGATAAGCGGGCTTGGTTTTGATGGATATATACTTGCGATGGAAGCCATATTTAGTATATATAATAAGGCTTCTGAAGTCTAAAGTTATCAGTTAAACTTATTATCTGTTAGTGATTTTAAAATTAATTATAAAATAATGATGATAACTATTTCTATTTAAATTTTGCTTCCTGACAGACAGAATTTCTTTTTTAATATCTGATATGTTGCAATATTATTTAATATAGTTAAATGTTAAAATAAGATATTTTTAAATTTATTTGTAATTGATAGAATAATGAAATTTGCTTATAATAATTGATGTGCTGATAAAAGCCATATTATAAATTTGGGATCAGAAAATTTTAAGTGTTTGAACCTTTTGTTAACATGCATTAATGCAAATACATACGGACAGGAAGGTATGATATGGATAATTTTAAAAGAGTTCAGGAAATTAACAGTAAATTAAATATTGATGCGGTTTTGATATCCAACGGTAACAATATGCGTTATATAAGCGGATTTGCAGGAGAAACAGGATATGTATATATCTCCGGTAATCGCCATGCGGTAATCACTGATTTTCGTTATACCTATCAGGCTGAAGCCGAAGCAGAAGGTTATGAAATAGTAACCATAGGGTCAGGCGGTTATGAAGAGGCCATTGGCAATCTGATAAAATCAGATAATGTAAAACGCCTTGGGTTTGAATCCGAAGATATGCTTTTTTCTGATTATGAAAAGTTAAAGAATGCTTTGGATTTTGCAGAATTGGTTCCTATAAAGGATGAAATAACAAGGTTAAGGAGAATTAAAACACCTAAGGAACTTGAACGCATACGAATTGCCGAAAGTATAGGAGATAAGGTTTTTTCTGAGATACTAAACTTTATAAAACCCGGTGTTACCGAACTGGAAGTAGCCGCAAGGATTGAGTATTTGCTTAAACTTTACGGAGGAGAGAAAACCAGTTTTCCTGCCATTGTGGCATCAGGTGTAAATTCATCCATGCCTCATGCGGTTCCCACGTCTAAGAAAATTGAAAAAGGGGACTTTGTCACAATGGATTTCGGTTGCGTATATGAAGGATACTGTTCGGATATGACAAGAACCATAGTAGTCGGAAAGGCAACCGATAAGCAAAAAGAGATATATAATATTGTGCTTGAAGCCCAGCTTGCGGCCCTTGATACTCTAAGAGCCGGGCTTAAGGGTAAAGATGTTGACAAAGTGGCAAGAGATATCATATACAATGCCGGATATGAAGGATGCTTCGGGCACGGGCTTGGTCATAGTGTAGGTCTGTTTATACATGAGAATCCGAGACTTTCAGCTACGGAAGAAGATATAATAGAAGCAGGAATGGTAGAAACCGTAGAACCCGGTATATATATCAGGGGCTTTGGCGGAGTCAGGATTGAGGACCTGGTAGAGGTAACTGAAAACGGTATTGTTAATTATACCCATTCGGATAAGTCCTTAATTGAATTATAATTGTCATATAAAAAATTGTTGCAAATAATGTCGGTTTATTATACACTTATGTGTAGTCAATTGTTAAGGAGGAATAAATTGCATGATTTCAGCAGGCGATTTCAGAAATGGGCTGACAGTTGAAATAGATGGTGTTGTTTATCAGGTAGTCGAGTTTCAGCATGTTAAGCCTGGAAAAGGAGCTGCTTTCGTAAGAACAAAACTTAAAGATATTATGAACGGTGGTATTACGGAGCGTTCATTCCGTCCTACCGAGAAATTTGAACAGGCTCATATCGAGAGAAGCGATATGCAATATTTATATAATGACGGTGAGATGTATCACTTTATGAATACAGAAACCTATGATCAAATCGCTTTGGATCAGGAGACTGTAGGAGATTCACTTAAGTTTGTTAAAGAAAATGATATGGTTAAAATTCTTTCATATAAGGGTGTTGTATTCGCTATCGAACCTCCTTTGTTTGTAGAGTTGGAGGTTACTCATACAGAACCCGGATTTAAAGGAGATACCGCAACAGGTGCTTCAAAACCTGCAACTGTTGAGACCGGTGCTGTCGTACAGGTTCCTTTGTTTGTAAACATTGGTGACAGAATCAGTATCGATACAAGAACCGGTGAATACATGAAGAGAGTATAATAAGATGAAAAAATGTAGTCCGAATAAAATTTCCGGACTACTTTTTTTATATAAATTAATATGTAATAAGTATATTTTTCCAGTTATCAGGGAATCCCATTACATCTAAAACATCATTGACTGAAATTGTTTTAAGTTGTTTACTTAATTTCTTTATTTCTAATTCAAGAGCGGATATAAACTCATTTAAATCTTGCTTACTAAGTAACTGACGGAAAATAATTACTATTGCATATAAATCGCATAAACCTTTAGTATAAGAGCCACTAGCGTTTCTAGGGAGATTAAGGCTTGAGAAATAAGGAATACTTCTTGTGTGTATGAGTTGCTTAAATCTTATATCAAAAAAACGTTCATCATGGGCACATTTATTTCTTGCAAATCCAAGTATACTCATGTATTTATGTAGTTCTATGTAGTTAATATGAAATTGCCTAGCGATTTCTATTTTGTCATCGTCTTTCATGTAAAGATAAAAGGTAGTCACTTTACCAAACGTGAGAACATTTACTAAAACCCATAAAGGTATATAACCATGTTTTATCATGTAATGAGTGACCATAGGATGATGTTTATTAAGTTGACGAGCGATTTCTTGATGTATATCACCAATTAGACGAGTTATGTTAGCAACATTTTCTTCTTGACTAATTCTTTTTATTTCAGAAATGTCATTAATAAGATCTAAATTATATCTTTTTGCGATCTTCTTTAATTCAGACACAGAATTTGATGCTGTACAATGGAAATTATCAATTTTAAGATAATTATCGTATCCATATTTTTTTGAAAAATGATGTGATACTATAGACTTAAAATGATTTTCAAGCTTAAGTATATACTTAAGATATATTATACGTATTTCACGGTCAAATGTATATAGAGCATATATTTCATCAAATTTTGTTCCGGGTTTATAGACCTCTTGATTGAAATTTGAAGCAGAACGGTCAATAAAGAGCTCTTTGTAACCATTTATAACATTATAGTAGTTCTCTTTTTCTAATATACGAATAACTCGTGATCCTGCAGAGCCCTTTTTAATATTTATACCTCTATTTCTTAAAAGAGAAATTAACTGTTTATAGGATTTAAAAACTTTCTTTTCCATTGGTTAATATCTCCTTATTATAACAAGCCCCCGGGCCCGAGGGACACCGGAGGACAAACTGGCACATCTTCTGCAATCTGATTGTACCATTTACAGTATATTTTGTCAACAAAAAATGGTTATACAGACTGCTTTAGACGTCCTTATATATTATATGCAGTCGAAAAAATTGTAGTCATTATAATTCGAAAATATTATTAAATTAATTTCACATATTATACGTTTTCATAACCTAAATGTTTAAGCAGTTCTTCGGTAATGGTTTCTATTATATCATCATCAAGTTTTATTCCCCTGAAATGTTCCTGGGCCTGCTTTGCCTGGGCTACCAGCATAACAAGGCCTGTAACTGCTTTAATGCCAAGACTTTCTGCTTGTTGTGCAAGTTTAGTTTTTAAAGGGTTAAAGATTACGTCAACTACAGCAATACATGATTTAAAAGGGGTTAAATCAAGGGGAGATGCATCCATGTTGGGGTACATTCCTACCGGTGTAGTATTAACTATAATCTCGGCATCCGTATGATTTTGCCGGCAGTCTTCATAAGAAATTACACCACCCGCAGGGTTTCTGCTGACTGTAAGTATTTCTTTGGCACCCAAGGTTTCCAAAACTGTGCGGGCTGTTTGAGATGTGCCTCCGTTACCTAAAATCAGGCATTTTTTTTGATTTACACTAATATTATTGCGGTTAAATAGATACTTAAGCCCATAAAAATCGGTATTATATCCGGTAAGCCGGCCGTTTTTGTTGACGACGGTATTGACGGCTCCTATTTTTTTTGCCAAAGGATCAAGTTCGTCAAGATAAGCTATCACTTTCTGCTTATAGGGAATAGTCACATTTATTCCGGCAAATTCTTTCTTTCTCATAAACTTATCAAACTCTTCATTGTCTAAAGGAATCAAGTCATAAGGTTCGTTTATTATTCTTTCATGAATGATTTTTGAATAACTGTGGCCAAGCTTTTCTCCGATTAAACCGTATCTCATCTTTATCCCCTTTTTATTTGATTATTTTTATGAAATATACATTCTTATGTATGAATATCACATAAGAAACTATATATGCTTTTTAGTTATTGCTTTTATTATAGTAAATTTTACATATAATGCAATATATTTGTTCTTCTGTCTTAATTTCCTGATTCTTATCATTAAGAAATATTATAATCAACGTCATATTTTCATAAGGCAGGAATATATTGTTTTAGAAGAAAATGGATAAGCCATATTGGTACGGGTACCGGTAAGGGGGTGGCGTTTATGGAAGAAAAAGACGAGCTTCTTAAGATTTTCTCAATGAAGCTAAGGATGACACTCGGCAATATGCGGATTAATTTTGATGATTTGCAGGAAATACGGCTTAGGATTAATTGCCCTCTTATAATAAATTACAAAAACAAGGAATATTTTGTATCGGAAGACGGATCTTTGGTAACTGATCCTCTTAAGGGAGTTTTGGTTTCGAAAAATGAAATAAAAGAAACTATGGAATATATCAGCAATTATTCTTTATATGCATTTGAAGAAGAAATAAGACAAGGGTTTATAACCATAAGCGGAGGTCACAGGATAGGTATTGCGGGAAAAACTATCATACAGGGGAATCATATTAAAGGAATGAAGTACATATCCTTTATAAATATAAGACTTGCCCACCAGGTGAAAGGCTGTGCCGATAAAGTGATGCCTTATCTGATTGACGAAAAAAACCGTAGTATTTATCATACATTGATTATCTCACCGCCCAAATGCGGCAAAACAACTTTGCTTAGGGATATTATCAGGCAGGTTTCCGACGGGGGGCCTAATTTTCAGGGTATGAATGTCGGAGTAGTGGACGAGCGTTCGGAAATCGGGGCCTGCTATATGGGAGTACCGCAAAACGAACTTGGTATAAGAACCGATGTGCTGGACTGTTGTCCGAAAGCAAAGGGAATGATGATGTTAATAAGGTCCATGTCGCCACAGGTTATAGCTGTTGACGAAATCGGGTCCAAAGAGGATCTTGAAGCAATAAATCATGTAATTAACTGCGGATGCAAACTGATAGCTACCGTACACGGCAGTTCCCTTGAAGATGTAAAAAGTAAGCCGGTATTGGGAGAGCTAATGCAAAATAAGATATTTGAGCGCTATATAATACTGAATAATATTAAAAGCATCGGAAATATCGAAAAAATCTGTGATGCTGCCGGAAATAAAATATGGGGATAATTTCAGACTGATGCGAAGGAGGAAATAAGGTGATTTTTAAGATAGTCGGATGCATTCTTATTATTCTTTCCTCGACCTTAATGGGCTTTTATTGTAGCTGCGAACTTAAATCAAGAATTGATGATTTAAAAGAACTTAGAAAAATTATTATGCTGCTTAGGGGAGATATCCGTTACGGCAATACACCCTTGCCTGAAGCGATAAATGCTATTGCCAAAAGACATGACGGAAATTTTAAAAATTTTTTAGTCAAAGTTTCGGACAGCCTAAGGGAACGTTTGGGCAATACATTTTCCCAGATATGGGCGCAAGCCGTAGAAAAGGAATTACATATAACCTCCTTAAATAAAAGGGACAAGTACCAAATGATTCAATTCGGTGAACATCTCGGGTATCTCGATAAGGAAATGCAGCTTAATACACTGGATCTTTATATTGCACAGCTTGACGAGGAAATACGGGAACTTTCGGAGACCGTAAAGGAAAAAACTTACCTGTATAACAGTCTTGGAATTATGGCCGGCATATTTATAGCCATTATACTGGCATAATATTTAATTTTAAATAAGAAGCTGATAAGGCTTATATATCAATAAATTATGAACATTGAGGTTAACAAAGGAATGCATGGGGGTTAGGGATGGAAATTTATTTGATTTTTCGGATTGCAGTAGTTGGAATATTGGTTTCCTTATTAAATCAGATTTTAAAGCAATCAAACCGGGATGAACTTGCCTTTTTGACAAGCCTGGCCGGTCTGCTTTTGGTTATGTTCTGGCTTCTTCCGTATATTAATAAGTTATTTTCCACAATTAAAGATCTTTTTGCCATGATATAAAAAGACTTAAAAGAAGGTGCTAAAAATTTATGATTACTGTGGCTGTTATCAGTATAATCGCGGTTTTACTTGCCATTATTTTTAAAAAGGGAAAAGAAGAATATTCTTTATATATAAGTATTGCTGCCTGTTTTATTATTCTGATGCTGGGAATAGAAAAGCTTGATGTTATCCTTGATGCCATAAACCGCCTGCAGGGGTATATAAGGATAAATAAGGCGTATATAAGCATACTTGTCAAAATAATAGGCATAACTTATGTAACGGAATTTGCCGCATCCCTATGCAAGGACAGCGGTTATAATGCCATAGGTGAGCAGGTTGAACTGGTGGGGAAGCTTTCTATACTGGCAATCAGTATGCCTATTTTACTTGCGCTTCTTGATACCATAAATAACTTCCTGAACGTAAGGTAAAAAGAAGATGTTAAGGCTGGGGAGGCCGGATGTGTGATATGACAAAAAGAAAGGGCAAAGTATTTGATAGTAAAAAAATAATCAGATTAAATTGCTTATATAAATTGGTTTTTGCCTTTATATTTTTTTTATTTATATCTGCAGCTTTATCTGGTACAGCATATGCCGCAGATAATTATTATGAAGATATAAGCTATGAAGAAATTCAGGAAGTAATAGATAACATTTTGGAACGCAATAAAGAAGTAAATTTTGAAGATTATGTAAAAAAGCTGATGTCCGGAGAAGAATCATTTTCTTTGGCAGCCATAGGAGATAAATTGATTAAAGCCTTAAGTGAAGAAATTAAGGCTCACATAAGTACCTTTACACAGTTAATATCTATTGCCCTGATAGCCGCTATTTTTACCAATCTGGCCAAAGCATTTAAATATCAGCAGGTATCTGAAACCGGATATTATGTTACATATCTGCTTTTATTCGGACTCTTAATTAGTTCTTTTATAGGCGCATCAGCCATAGCATCCAAAGTGATCGGGCAAATTCTCGATTTTATGAAAGCCTTGGTACCTGCCTATTTTATGGCCGTATCATTTTCAACCGGAAGTATGTCTTCACTGGTGTTTTACAAGGCGGCTCTTATGGTAATAACGTTGGTAGATTTTATAATAATAAAATTTATAATACCTATGGCAAACTTCTATCTGATTATAATGCTTGCCAATAATCTGTCTAAAGAGGACATGCTGTCAAAGCTGGCGGGACTTATAGAAACTTTAATTCAGTGGCTGCTTAGAAGCCTTTTAGCAGCCGTCATAGGCTTTCAGACTATCCAGGGCCTGGTAGTACCCGTGGCAGATCAGGTGAAGCGCTCTATAATTTTTAAAGCATCTTCTGCTATTCCCGGAATCGGTAATGCCATAGAAGGTGTTACGGAAACAGTTATAGGTTCCGGGATTTTACTGAAAAATGCAATTGGAGCAGCCGGTTTAATTGTAATATTAATTATTTGTTCGGTTCCGATTATACAACTTACCGCTATAACATTAATCTATAAAATAAGCTGTGCAGCTTTGCAGCCTATATCCGACAAGAGGATTATTGAATGTATTAATGCTTCCGCCAAATCTGCTCAAATGCTTCTTAAATCGGTAATGGCAGGTGCAGTCTTATTTCTTTTGTCCATAACAATTGTTGCTATATCGACAGGGAAAGGAATTTAAGAGCAAAACGCTGGAGGGATTTCATGGGGGAAATTTATGAATGGGTGCGCAATATTGTTATTTATCTTATCCTTAATACCATAATCATGAACTTACTTGGAAATAGCAATTATAAAAAGTATATCAGTATTGTATCCGGGATGATTCTGCTGATTATAGTTACAACCCCTTTTATCAAGCTCTTAAAACTTGGAGATATTATGGACTATTATCTTAATGCAAACATATACAGAACCGATATTTCGGATTATAAGAATAAACTGATTCTCATGGAGGAAAAGCAAAAAGAGGCTGTAATCAATGAATTAAAGAACAGGATAAAGGATCATGTATCAGAATTACTGGCTGAAGAAGGTCTTTATTTATACGATTTTGATATTGCAATAAACCGGGATGAAAACAGCAGAAATTACGGAGAGATTGAAGCCATGTATATTACGGCGGGATATGAGGAAAGTGAAAACATACCTGTGCAAAAAATCAATATAGAAAGAATTGTTATTTCTGATCTAAAGAAAGATTCAAAATCAGCAAAAGAGGACAGGCAAAAAATACCATCTCCTGAGGAAATTCATTTAAAAAATAGGTTATCGGACTTCTATAACCTAAAGAAAGATAATATAAATATTAGTATACAGGGAGGATAATATGGAAAAAAAGAAAATATCCCTGAAAGATATCGGAATGCCAAAGCTTATATTTATGTTTGCGGCAGGAGTTCTGCTGATTCTTCTATCATTTCCTGGATTAATAGGAGGGGATAAAGAAAGCAAGGATAAAGAAATTAACACGGAATCTTCGGATTATAAAAATGATATGAATACGACAAGCTATGATTTGAATACCTATATATCAGAATTAGAAAGCAAGCTTAAAAACATCCTGCGTAAAGTACAAGGTATCGGAGATGTTGAGGTTATGATTACCTTAAAAACTACCGGAGAAAAAGTTCCACTAAAAGATGTACCGTATATACAGGAAGAACTTGACGAAGCTGACGGAGAGGGTGGTAGCAGAACAAGCAACCGTATTCAAAAGGAAGAAAGTACGGTTATGATTACCGATGAAGAGGGAAACACAGAGCCTTACATATTACAAGAACGTATACCTGAGATAGAGGGGGTTGTGGTAATTGCCGAAGGCGGCGACAATGTCTTTGTAATAAAGGATGTTATTGAAGCTTGCGAGGTATTATTTAATATTCCAGCGCATAAAGTAAAGGTGATGAAGATGGGTGATGGTATCAAATGATCAGGAGGTTTAATATGAAAAATATATTTAAGAAAAATCAAATCATAATCACCGCACTGGCGATTATGATTGTGATTGCCGGTTATTTAAGCTTTACCAGCAAGGATAAACCGGACGAGGAAGATTCGCTTGTTACTGCGAATCCGGATTATGAGGTAATTTCTGGTATGGACGGGGAATTGTTCGCCCAGGATGTAGGTACTGATGATACAACCACCGACGATACCAATGATACAACAGACGACACAACAGACGATACTGCCGATACAACGGACACAGATCAGGATGTTACCGCTACCGAAGAAGATGACGATACACCCGTTGATGTTGACGAAGATACTGATAATCAGGAATTGGGAGATATATCGGATGAGGATTTATTGGCTAGCGCCAATGATGTAAAAGACACAGGAGAACTTGATATCAAAGAACAAGGCGTACCCGGAGAAGCTGTTCTTGCAAGCACAACTTTGGACGGAAATTTCTTTATAAGCAAGAAACTTGAAAGAGAACAGGATAGGGCAAGAAGTAAAGCTGATCTTCAGGCTATGATTGAAAGCAACAGTATTTCGGAAGATGCCAAACAGCCTATTATAGAAAGAATGATTGAGCTTACAAGGATTGCTGAAATTGAAAATAATACGGAAATAATGCTGGAAGCAAAAGGTTTTGCTGACGCTATGGTGACAATGAATGCCGACGGAGATGTTAACGTGGTTATCAACGCGCCATCGCTTTCAGACCAGCAACTGGCTATTATAGAAGAGATAGTAATGAAGGAAACCAATGCACCTATCGAAAAAATAACAATTAACCCTGTTGTGGTTGCAGAATAGCATTACATATTCAGTATAAAGATTAATGAGATTTTTGATCCGATAAAGAAACGTAAAAAAAGAATACTTATGTTTAAAAGGCTGTCACATAAATATCTGTGACAGCTTATTAGTTTTTACGATATATTTTTATAAAGTGTAAAACTTAAAAAATACCTAAAAAGATACTAGGAACATAAAAAATATTATTAATAATTGCAAAAGATGATAAGTTTGGTATAATACTATATAATATGTTATATTGTAATCTATAAATAAGTATATAGGTTATGCCAAACCTAAATGGAACATAGGAGGTATCTACCGTGAATAAAGAACAAGAAATCAGGAACACATATAAAATACACGAAAACGGAAGAGTAGGAGAAGTACAGATTGCCGATGAAGTTGTAGCGGTTATAGCCGGGCTGGCTGCAACTGAGGTTGAAGGGGTTGCTTCCACCGGCGGAAATGTTACCAATGATTTGGCAGGCAAATTCGGAAAGAAAAACATATCAAAAGGAGTAAAAGTTTCCGTGAGTCCTGATTCGGTATCGGTGGATATGGCTCTCACCTTGAATTATGGATACGGAGTTTTGGAAACTGCCAAACAGGTACAGGAGAAAGTTAAATTAGCTATAGAGAATATGACCGGACTTCATGTAAATTCGGTGAATGTCCGGATAGCCGGAGTTAATATAGTTAAAGAGTAAGTTGTACCAAACCAGGGGGATGTTGCAGACTAATCATGTACTGTCAAAGCAGGCAGTATTTGCAGCAACCCCTTTTATTCTGGACGCTCATAGGAGGAAATAAAGAGTGACAAGAAGAGAACTTAGAGAGCATGTATTTTTGATGATGTTTCGTAAAGAGTTTCATGACAAGAATGAATTGCCTGAACAGATAAAGTTATATTTATCTGATTTAGAAAACATTTCACCGGAAGAATATGATTATTTGATAAAACGGGTTAATGCAATAATGGAAAAAGTGGAAGAAATAGATGACATATTGTCAAAAACGACAAGCGGCTGGTCAATAAAGCGGCTAGGCAAAGTTGAGCTTACAATTCTTAGGATAGCCGTATATGAGATGCGCTATGACGATGAAATTCCGGTTAAGGTAGCCATTAACGAGGCTGTTGAACTGGCTAAAACGTTCGGAGGAGACGAAACGCCGGCATTTATTAACGGAGTACTGGCAAAATTGGTTTAATACCAAAAGAGAGGTAAATATGAGGCAGGCTTTTACAGTTACCGAAGTAAACAGATACATTAAAAATATGTTTATAAAGGACCCGTACCTGAATAATATTTATGTAAAAGGAGAAGTATCCAACTGTAAATATCATACATCCGGCCATATCTATTTTACCCTCAAAGATGCAGAGGGCCAGTTGGCATGCGTGATGTTTGCAGGCCAAAGAAGAGGCTTGACCTTTCGGCTGGAAGAAGGCCAAAGTGTTATAGTTTTAGGAAGTATCAATGTATATGAAAGGGACGGAAAATATCAGTTATACGCAAATCAGATAATTCTTGACGGACTGGGCAGATTGTATGAGCAGTTCGAAAAACTTAAAAAAACTTTGGAAGCAGAAGGACTGTTTGACAAAGCCCATAAAAAGCCGATACCTCCTTATCCGAAAAGGGTTGGCATTGTTACGGCAGCCACCGGAGCCGCTATACAAGATATAAGGAATATATCAAGACGCAGGAATCCTTATGTTCAGCTTGTTTTGTATCCTGCCCAGGTTCAGGGGGAAGGAGCGGCAGAAAGTATTGTACGGGGCATAAAAATTCTGGATAAGTTAAAACTGGATGTAATAATAGTAGGAAGAGGCGGAGGCTCTATCGAGGATTTGTGGGCTTTTAACGAAGAAATTGTTGCCCGGGCCATTTATGCCTGCAATACTCCCATAATATCAGCGGTGGGGCATGAAACAGATTTTACCATAGCCGATTATGTGGCAGACCTTCGGGCACCGACTCCTTCGGCAGCGGCTGAGCTGGCTGTAAATGATTACATAGCTTTCAGCAATAAGATAGAAGACTATAAAAGAAAAATGCAAAAAGCCGTAATGCATAATGTGGCACTACATAGGTCAAAACTGCGGGAATATAAGCTTAAGCTTTTTTATGCCAGCCCCTCATATCAAATCAGGCAGAAAAAGCAAAGGCTTGCGGATATAGAAGAAAAGATGGCATATCATATGGAACGTAAGTTAAAAGAAGTACGCCATAAGATGGAAATATATATTACAAAACTGGAGGGGTTATCACCCCTGTCCAAGTTAAAGAAAGGATATGCCTTAGTTTCAGGTAAGGAAGGAAAACCTATACAAAGCATCCGTGAAGTTGAAAAAAACGATTTGCTTCGTATCTCGCTTTTGGACGGTGACATAATATCCCGCGCTGAAGAAATTACAGAAATTAAAAGATAAAGTATATGGTATGGATTCTTTATAGAGAATGTAATAATCGCAACGGAGGTTAATATGGCGGAAAAAGACTTTAAATTAGAAGAAGCCTTTGAAAAACTGGATAAAATTATAGAAGAACTGGAAAAACCGGATATAAGCCTTGAAAATTCATTTGCCCTTTATCAGGAAGGAATGAAGCTATTAAAGGCCTGTAATGATTCCATAGACAAGGTGGAGAAAGAACTTATTATATTAAGTGAAAGCGGAGAAAATGATGAACTTTGATGCTGAGTTAAAGCAAAAAACCGGTGAAATCGAAAATATAATTCTTAAATTTCTTCCGAAAGAAGAAGGTATATACAAAAATCTTATGGAAGCCATGAACTACAGTGTTTTGGCAGGAGGAAAAAGGCTTCGTCCGATGCTTATGCTGGAAACCTTCCGTTTGTTCGGCGGTAAAAATGAAAGCATCCTTCATCCTTTTATGGCAGCTATAGAAATGATTCATACCTATTCCCTTGTTCATGATGATCTGCCGGCCCTGGATAACGATGAACTTCGCAGGGGCAGAAAAACCACCCATGTGGTATACGGAGAGGCTCTTGCCATCCTTGCCGGTGATGGCCTTCTTACCTATGCCTTTGAAACCGTATCAAAGGCATTTGAAGCAGTAGACGATAACGATGACAAAGCTCATACGGTTTATAAAAGAATTTTAAAAGCAATTAATATATTGGCAGAAAAAGCCGGTATTCACGGAATGATCGGTGGACAGGTAATAGATATCGAATCTGAAGGTCGCCGGATTGAAAAAGATACACTGGATTTAATGTATCGGTTAAAGACCGGAGCTTTGATACAGGCTTCCATGATGATAGGCGGGGTTATAGCAGGGGCTAAAGATGAGGAAATCAGGACTATAGAAGCTATTGCAAAAGACATTGGCCTGGCTTTTCAGATCAGGGATGATATTCTTGATGTTATCAGTGATGACAAAACCCTCGGAAAGCCCGTTCACAGTGACGAAAAAAACGAAAAATGCACCTATGTTTCGCTAATGAATATTGAACAGGCAAAAGAAGAAGTGGCAAAGGTTACCGAACGGGCAATTAAAGCCTATAAATCTTTGCCTTATAAGAACGAATTTTTGGAAGAACTGATTATTAAGCTTATTAACAGGGATAAGTAGAAAAATTTATCTGTTTATATGTTGAACGTTCGGACGAAAATAAAAGTCCGGAAATGAGGTGTGCGAAATTGCCCAATTTATTGGATAAAATAAATAAAGCCAACGACATCAAAAATATAAACCCGCAGGACTATAAGAAGCTGGCTGATGAAATCAGGTATTTTCTTATATCAAATGTCAGCAAGACAGGAGGACACCTGGCTTCCAATCTTGGGGTTGTGGAGCTTACCATGGCCCTGCACCTGTTTTTGGATTTACCCAAGGATAAACTTATATGGGATGTGGGACACCAATCATATACTCATAAGATTTTAACCGGCAGAAAAGAAGGGTTTGCAAAACTTCGTCAAATGGGCGGAATAAGCGGCTTTCCGAAAAGAAAAGAAAGCGAGTGCGATTCATTCGATACGGGGCACAGCTCAACCGCCATATCTGCGGCTTTGGGTATGGTTAAAGCCAGGGATTTAAAAGGAGAAAACAATAAAATCGTTGCCGTAATAGGTGATGGGGCTTTAACAGGCGGCCTGGCGTATGAAGCCCTGAACAATGCGGGAAGGTTAAAATCAAATCTTATTATAATTCTTAACGACAATAAAATGTCCATATCAAAAAATGTGGGCGGTATGGCCAATTACCTGGCAAAACTAAGAACCAATACCAAATATACGGATTTTAAAGAAAATATGGAGAATATTTTAACTTCGAAGCTGCCCGGCGGAAAGGATATAGTAAGCCGTCTGAAACGGTCCAAGGATGCAATTAAGCACTTTATGCTTCCGAATATGTTGTTTGAAGATATGGGGCTTACCTATATAGGGCCTATAGACGGCCATAATATAAACAGCATATTATCTGCTCTTAATACAGCTAGCAGAGCTAATAAAGCGGTGGTTATCCATGTAATAACCAAGAAGGGCAAAGGTTATGTTCCTGCCGAAAAGCATCCGAGCAAATACCATGGTATTGATCCGTTTTATATAAATAACGGAAAGACAAAGGGAAAGGCAAAAGCAGAAACCTATACCAAGGTTTTTTCATCCGCCCTGATAAAAGCAGCAGAAAAGAACGAAAAAGTGGTGGCTATAACGGCTGCCATGCCTTACGGTACGGGATTACATGCGTTTAAAAAAGTTTTTCCGAACCGCTTTTTTGACGTAGGAATAGCTGAAGAACATGCGGTTACCTTTGCGGCAGGCCTGGCGACGGAAGGACTTAGGCCTGTGGTTGCCATATATTCTACATTTTTACAACGATCATATGATCAGATAATCCATGATGTATGTATAAATAATCTTCCGGTTGTATTTGCCATAGACCGGGCAGGAATTTGCGGTAAAGACGGTGAAACTCACCAGGGAATTTTTGACTTGTCTTTCTTAAGCCATATACCGAATATGGTGGTTATGGCGCCAAAAAACAAATGGGAACTGGAAGATATGCTGGAGTTTGCCCTGGCTTATGACGGCCCTGTGGCTATAAGATACCCCAAAGGGGAAGCTTATCAGGGCTTTGCTGAATACAGGGAGCCGGTAATATTAGGCAAGAGTGAGATTCTAAGTAAGGCAGAAAAAATCGCCATTCTTGCGGTGGGAAGCATGGTTAAGACTGCGGAAGCAGTATTAGAAAAGCTTAAAGAACATGATTTAGATGCCACTTTGGTTAATGTACGTTTTGTATCTCCTATAGATTATGAGATGATAGATGAACTTTCAAAAGATCACCATATTTTTATTACTATGGAGGATAATGTAAGAACCGGAGGCTTCGGCCAGATGGTATCCGACTATATTTGCAGAAATAATATACAAAATATCAGGCATATAAATTTCTCTATACCTGATATGTTTATAGAACATGGAGAAGTAGATGAGTTGTTCAGAAAGTATGGGCTTGATGCTGACAGCATATCAAGAAAGATACTTGATGAACTTGAAAATGAGTAAATAGACGAAATGATAAATAAAGCGGAAAGTGTGATTTTATGAAGGAACGGTTAGATGTACTTTTGGTGAATCGAAATCTGGCTCCTTCCAGGGAAAAAGCTAAAGCTATAATTATGGCCGGAAATGTATATGTGGACGGACAAAAGGAAGATAAAGCCGGAAGTACATTTCCCGTGGATGTAAAGATAGAAATAAAAGGAGAAAAACTTAAATATGTAAGCCGCGGAGGCATAAAGCTAGAGAAGGCATTAGAAGTTTTTCCCATAAGTCTTAGCGGAAAAATCTGCATGGATGTAGGGGCGTCCACCGGCGGGTTTACCGATTGTATGCTGCAAAACGGTGCCAAAAAGGTATATGCTGTTGATGTAGGTACCAATCAGCTGGCATGGAGCCTAAGACAGGACGAACGGGTCATATCCATGGAAAAAACAAATATACGATATCTGACCCGTGACCAAATTCAGGATGATATTGCTTTTTCATCAATTGATGTATCGTTTATCTCGTTAACGAAAGTCCTTTTGCCTGTAAAGGAATTATTGGCTAAAGACGGGGAAATTGTGTGCTTAATTAAGCCCCAGTTTGAAGCAGGCCGGGAAAAGGTAGGCAAAAAAGGGGTTGTTAGGGATAAAAAAGTGCATATGGAAGTAATCAGGACAGTTTCTTCATTTGCAAATGAAATAGGATTTGACTGCCTTGGGATTACGTATTCACCTATTAAAGGGCCGGAAGGTAATATAGAATATTTATTACACCTGAAAACGGCAAAAAACTCGGATGGTTTATCGCAGCAGGATTCAAGAATAGAATTACAAGATGAGGCAATTGAGGAAATTGTTCTAAATGCTCATGAACAGCTTCAATAATTAATGTGAATGAGTGTATGTAAAATTATGTTTAAATATACTCAAAATATGATTAATAATACTAAAAATAGTAAGGTTTGCTTGAATTTCATTATATAATATGATAAACTTTTATCGATAATCAGGGGAGCAAGCTTATATGGACAGATTTTTAATTATCACAAATGAGGACAAAGATAAAGATAATATTATTACGGAACATATATCCCGGTATATTAAAGAATCGGGGAAAAAAGCTGTTCTTGCCAATGTCCGGTCTCTGGAGGAAAGCAAAGAGGCGTACGATAGTCTTGATGTTGAATGCGCCATAGTATTGGGAGGAGACGGGACTATAATTCGGTGTGCAACCCATCTGATGAACATGAATATCCCTATTCTTGGCATTAATCTGGGGACGGTAGGTTTTCTTGCAGAAATAGAAAAAAATCATACTATCGATGCTTTAAATAAGTTATTTGCTGATGATTATGTGGTAGAAAACAGAATAATGCTTAGAGGGGAACTTTATAAAGGGAACTGTCATATAAGCTCGGATGATAAGTATTTTTATGAAGGTTATGCACTAAATGACATAGTTATAACAAGGATGGGTTTATCAAGAATTATAAGTATGCAAATATTCGTAAATGACCAATTGATTGACGATTATAGGGGAGACGGGGTTATTATATCGACACCGACCGGCTCGACAGCTTACAATTTATCCGCAGGAGGCCCGATTATAGCTTCAAAAGCGGATGTCATGGTTATTACTCCGATCTGTCCTCACTCCCTGAGTCCAAGAAGCGTGGTTGTATCGGCTGAAGATAATATTATGATTGTAATAAGGGAAAGCAAAAAGACCCAGCCGGATGAAGCCATCGCAACTTTTGACGGGCAAAATGTGATTGAACTAGGCACAAATGACAAAATAATAATTAGGAAGGCAGAACATGTCACAAAACTGATTCGGTTGAACAATACCAGTTTGTTTGAGGTTTTGCGTTCAAAGCTTAATAAATGAAAAACTATGATAGAAAGGCATTGATAAACAATGAAACTGAGCAGACAAAGCAAAATATTGGAGCTGATTAACAAATATGATATTGAAACCCAGGAAGAACTGGCAGAATGGTTAATGAAAGAAGGATATAATGTGACCCAGGCCACAGTGTCCAGGGACATCAGAGAATTAAAACTGACCAAGGTGGCTGTTGACGGCGGCAGACAAAAATATATTGCCATACAAAAGACAGAACCGGGACTTAGCGAAAAGTATACCCGGGTACTTAGGGAAGGATTTTTGTCCATGGATATGGCTCAAAATATCCTTGTGATTAAAACCGTATCAGGTATGGCTATGGCTGTAGCTGCCGCTTTGGATGCTCTGCAGATGAACAGTATAGTAGGCTGTATTGCAGGAGACGACACTATTATGTGCGCTATAAGAACAGCCGAAGAAACTGTATCTGTTATGGAAAAGCTAAGAAAAATTATTGACAACGTGGAATAGCAAAAAACTATTCCACCTGCTACATATGATCTTTTTTTGAGTATGGGCAGAATATAAAGTGTAACGGGACATATTTTTCATTAAGACAATTGATATTTAAGATTAACAGACTTTAACAGGTAAGGAGAGTTTTTATGGCTGGACATTCAAAGTTTGCTAATATTAAACATAAAAAAGAAAAAAATGATGCAGCAAAAGGTAAAATATTTACGAAACTTGGGCGTGAAATAGCTGTAGCGGTAAAAGAAGGCGGACCGGATCCTAATACCAACAGCCGTTTAAGAGATGTTATCGCAAAAGCAAAGTCCAATAATATGCCCAATGATACAATAGAGCGCAGTATAAAGAAGGCAGCAGGAGATATAAATGCCGTTAACTACGAGCCTATTACATATGAAGGATATGGGCCTAACGGAACGGCAATAATAGTTGAAGCCTTAACCGACAATAAGAACAGGACTGCGGCCAATGTCAGGGCAGCCTTTTCAAAAGGAAACGGTAATGTCGGCACAACAGGCTGTGTATCCTTTATGTTCGACCGCAAAGGCCAAATTATAATAGACAAGGAAGAATGCAGTTTAAATTCTGATGATCTGATGATGATTGCTCTGGATGCAGGAGCTGAAGATTTCATAGAAGAGGAAGACAGCTACGAAATTTTAACCGATCCGGATTCTTTCAGCGCAGTTAGAGAAAAGCTTGAAAGCGAAGGTATACCTATGGTACAGGCCGAAGTCACCATGATTCCTCAGACCTGGGTACAGCTTACCGACGAGCAGGATATTAAGAATATGAGAAGAATCCTTGACCTGCTCGAAGAAGATGATGACGTACAGGAAGTGTACCATAATTGGGATGAGTAATCGAGACGGTAAAATAAACTTTAAATTAGGATTTTCACGATAAAATATAATAAAGATCACCAATAAGATTACTGGTTTAATTATTTTAAAATATAGGGCAATTAAAATCCTTCTTTTATCACTACTGAACGGAAGTGGTAAATGAAGGATTTTTTTATAAAAATAGGTTCTATAATAAATGTTGGGGTAAGTGAATCATTTAGTTCACAACCCCAGCATTTTAGTTTATAATAAAAAAACCTCCCAGTGCCAGTCAATAAGTAGACCACCAGGAGGTAAATAAATATGCTTAATAAGCATATCACATCTTTATTAAATTTGGAAGGTATTTTTGTAAAAAAAATCAACCACGCAGATAATTATTTAAAAATTTATATTGAAACAAAAGCCACAACACAGATTTGCCCTTGTTGTCATCAACAAACTAAACAGATACATGATTACCGTTATCAAAAAATTAAAGATTTACCTTTACAGTTCAAAGACTGCTATCTAATTCTTAAAAAAAGGCGGTATCGTTGTAAGTGTGGAAAACGTTTTTATGAAAAATATCCCTTTTTAGCTAGATATCAGCAACGAACCACTCGTCTTACTCAATACATAGCTAATGAATTACGAAATTCGGTTTCTATAAAAGCTGTTGCTGAAAAATCTAATGTATCTCATTCAACGGTCACTAGAATTCTGGATACTATTCATTATTCTAGTTTCCCTTTGAAAGATGCTATTGCTATTGATGAATTTAAAGGTAACGCTGAAACAGGTAAATATCAATGTATTATTGTTAATCCTAAAAAGAATTACATTATGGACATCCTACCTGACAGAACTCAATCTCATCTTTCTGCTTATTTTAGAGAAATGAATCGTAATGAAAGGCATCGGGTAAAATTCTTTGTTTGTGATATGTGGCAGCCATATGTTGATTTAGCTTATAGTTATTTTCCTAATGCTGTAGTAATTATTGATAAATATCATTTCATAAGGCATGTAACCTGGGCAATAGAAAATGTACGTAAAAGAATACAAAAATCCATGTCTCCTACTTTGAGAAAATACTACAAAAGAAGCCGTAAATTAATTCTTACCAGGTATTATAAGTTAAAGGATGAAGATAAAAAAGCCTGTGATCTTATGCTGCTTTATAACGATGATTTAAGGAAAGCTCATATGCTTAAAGAATGGTTTTATGATATTTGTCATAATGAAAAGTATTCTATTCAAAGAAAAGAATTATTTGAATGGATAAAGAATGCAGAAAACTCAGGCATTAAAGAGTTTAAAAAATGTGCAGCAACTTTCCGACATTGGTCAAAAGAAATACTAAATGCATTTAAATATGGCTTAACCAATGGTGTAACAGAGGGATTTAATAATAAAATAAAGGTACTTAAGCGTATATCATATGGTATAAAAAACTTTGAAAGATTTCGTACACGTATCTTACATTCTTGCAATTAAATAAAAATAAATATGACTGGCACGAGGTTTATTTGTCATGCCCAAAAACAGGTATTGGTGAGTCAATCATAAAAATAGGCTCTAAGCCTAGTGTTTTAGCATGATTCAAACATATCATACCCCAACACTTGACAAAGAGCCTAAAAATAATTAGTTTGGACATGTAGCTTGTCATATATTTTCTATAATGCTTAACTTTTTTCAGGTTAATGAATTTTAACTTGATAAAAGATTGAAAAAAATAAAATCATGATATATAATGTCAAAAAAATATATAGGGGGAAAATATGGTACTACTCTCTAATATTATATCAGTTAATAAATTCATTCTAAAAAAGTATAAGAAGCTTAAGTTAGAAAAAGATTTAATGTGTCTAAAATTAGAATTTAATAATAATAGGTTAAGAAAAAAAGATAAAAAGAATATAAAAAAATATGTTAAATGTAATTATAATTTAAAACGTGCGAAAAGTGTTGAAGAAATTAAGGCAATATATAAAAAATTTTTAAAAGGTTTAGTAGAAAATGATTTAGTAAAAAAAGATTTAGGAGAAAAAGATTTAGAAAAAAAAGATTTAAAAGTATTAGATATAATGGAGAATATTTTAAAAAGATATAAAGATTATTTGGACACATATAATATCGATAAAACTATAACCTTAGCTTTGGCAATACTTAGTATAGGCTTGTCGATTATATCAATTCAATTTGATAATCAAAATAAAAATCATAATCAAAATAATATTCAAATTCAAACTATTTACCAAGATCAATTTAATTATCAATATCAATTAGATAACCATAAAAAGTTAGATAATCAAAGTCAATGGCGTTCTTCAGGCTAATATACAGCTTTCTAAAGTAAGTGATTTTGTTACTGAAATATCAAATGAAGGTTCAAGTGTCTATGTTTTATCCAGACAAAAGACTGTACTAGCTAATCCTAACATCGATTATGTGCAGAACCAGGAGGATTTCAGTGTTCTGGAATTTGTCCAAAAAGAACATGACGGTCAAAATTCAAGTATGCGCACAGAAAATATCAGCGGTGAAAAAGTTATTGTCAGTTCCTGTTTGGATGATTTAACAGGCTGGTTAATAGTTGTGGAAACTCCTGTTTCAACCGCAATGAAATCTGCCTATAGTTTAATTGGCTTATCTGTAATTATGTTTATAATTGCAATAATAGTAGTTATTTTTCTTGGAGGTATTTTTTCAAATAGTTTTACAAAACCCCTTGTCAATTTATCATCTGTTATCAAAACCATATCTGACGGAGAACTGAAAGATTTTGATATCAGCATAAATAGGGATGATGAAATCGGTCAATTATATAATAGCTTTAAGACTATGACCAAAAATTTAAGGGACCTGGTAGGCAGTATACAGACGGTTTCTACATCTTTGGCAGCCCAATCACAGCAATTATTCAGGGCAACTGATGAAAGTACTCAAACCCTGACACAAGTAGTTACAACTATAAATGAAATGGCTCAGGGTAACAGCGACCAGGCTATGATGCTACAAGGGACAACAGATGCTATTAAGGAAGTTAATAATATTGTTTCAAATGCTACTGAAAAGACTGTTATTGCGGCGGATAAGGCTAAAGAATCAATAAATTTAGCTATGGCAGGTCAAAAAGCTCTGGAGCGTCAAAGTCAAAAAATTGAAGAAAACAACAAGTATACGAATTCTGTCGGAGATTCTATACAGGAACTGGCTGCAATGGCAGATGAGATACATAATATTATAGGAGTAATAAATTTCAGGTCAAACAAACCTTCTTTCCTTAAATGCATCAATTGAAGCTGCCCGCGCAGGAGAGGCAGGACGCGGTTTTGCTGTTGTTGCGGATGAAATACGAAAGCTGGCAGAACAATCGAGCAATTCTACAAAAAAGATAGAGGAAATAGTCAATAATATAAACAGTAAAATTGAAGAAACCGTTAAGAATATGAACAAAGTTAAGGACAGTGTTCAGGTAATGGAGACATCAGCAGCCGACACTAATGAGAGTTTTGACAAGATTTTTGCTTCTATTACCGAACTTGCCCAAATTGTACGTGATGTTAACGAAGCATTTGAGGAAATCAGTAACCAGACACAAGAGGTAACAGATCAGGCGGCAAATATTTCCGCTGTAGTTGAACAGGCATCAGACAGCATGGAAGAAATTGCAGCTTCATCGGAAGAACAGCTGGCATCTATGGAAACGATTTCTCAGTCTACGGGCCAGTTGGAAAATATGGCTAAAGAACTCCTTGATTATGTAAAGAAATTCAAATTAAAATAATTAAAAATGAAGTTTCAAATTGTAAGATCCTGCATTTATTTTAAATTGATAAATGCAGGATTTTATCATAAAAAAGAAACTTTAAAAAAACAACAAGATAAAAATAAAAAGGAATAGCTAGTATCAAAGGTGAGATGTTTCAGCTAAATAATAAAATATTGTTGATATTTTAATTGACACATTCGAACATTTGTTTTATCATGAAATAAAATATATAAATGAGGTGGATATAGTGATAGAGATACCGGAGAGTTATACAATTGCCAAACAATTAAATCAGACAGTTAAGGGGAAGACAATCAGTTATGTTAAAGCAAACCAATCGCCCCATGCTTTTGCATGGTATTTTGGAAATCCGGAAGATTATAATGATTTACTGTCAGGAAAAACCGTAGGCTTATCATCTCCGGTCTCTGGATTGATAGAAATAGAAATAGAGGACTGCCGTTTGGTTTTTGGCGACGGTGCTGCAGTCCGCTACTATGATGATTTAAAAAAGGTACCTAAAAAACATCAATTATACGTTGAATTTGATGATTCTACTGCTATAGTTTGTACGGTTCAGATGTATGGCGGTATGTGGGCATTCCGGGATGGTGAGTTTAAAAACTTGTATTATCTTGGAGCCAAAGAAAAACCATCACCGCTTTCTGAAAAATTTGATAAGGAATATTTCCGGTCATTAAGGACCGAAGATACAAAGAAGTTATCAGCCAAAGCTTTTCTGGCAACCCAGCAGCGTATACCCGGATTGGGAAACGGAGTATTGCAGGACATTCTATATCTGTCAGGAATACATCCCAAGAGAAAAATGTTTGATATTTCTGATGAGGAATACGACAGGCTATTTGAATCTATTAAAGATACCCTGAGAAAAATGGCTGACCTTGGTGGAAGGGATACAGAGAAAGATTTATTCGGCAATCCGGGTGGTTATAAAACCTATCTGAGCAAGAAGACTTTAATGACTCCCTGTGTGAAATGTGGACATGAATTGCACAAGGAAAGTTTTATGGGTGGAACCATTTATTATTGCGAATATTGTCAGGTATTATAACAGATATTTATATCCTCCAAAAGTCACAACATAAGAGTGATAATTGGAGGATTTTTAGATCTTATTTATAAAATTAAATACATTTTAATATTTATCTTGATTTTTTTTAAAATAAGTCATAGAATATAGAACAATATAGTACACAAAATGTGAATTTATGGGACATTGCGACAAAGGCAAACTTAGCGAAAGCTAGGGACGCAAAGCTATGGGCCTTCCAGATTATGCTGATGGCTGCCAGGCTGCCCAATTCCGCTATAACTATGTCGCATAAGCGACTTTTTTTATTTTATTAACTATGCAATTACTGTTGGGGTTACAGTTACATAAATATCTTTTTTATGTATTGTGACATCTTGCAGACAGTTGGGCTAAATTTATTAAAGGAGGGATATAATTGAAGCTCAGGACGAAGCTTTTATCATTTTTCTTGGCTATTAGTCTTATTCCGTTACTGATACTGTCTACAGTATCACTTTCTTCTTTTGTTTCAAAATCACAAAAAGATACATACGAGAAAAATGAGTACAAATTGAAAATAGCAGAAGCTGAAATTAACTGGATGCTGGAGGAGAGCTTCAATATACTTTATACTATTTCAAATCAGCCGTCAGTCCGGAATTTTGATGTTACAAATGTGAAAAAGATTCTTAGAGAAGTTATTGCAATAAATCCCAATATTGTAATTGCTCTTGACAATATCAAAGGAGATCAGGTTGTAAAAAGCAATGATGATGAACTGACGAATGTAAGTGACAGGGATTTCTTTCAGCAGGCTATAAATGGAACAGAGAAATATATATCGGATGTAATACAGGCAAGAACTACGGGACAATCGATGATTGTTATATCAACCCCTGTCCGCGACTTGGGTGATAAAATAGTAGGAGTCCTTCAGGCAAATATTTATCTTTCTGTAATTAATGATCTTATTACGGAGCTATCACAGGACGGTTCAAGTGTTTACGTTCTTTCGAAAGAGGGTAAAGTCCTTGCCCATCCTGTAACCGAATATGTTCAAAATCAGGAAGATTTCAGCGGTTTGGATTTTGTTAAGGCAGGGCTTGAAGGACAGACAGCAACTTCGAATACAAAAAATATTACCGGAGAAAAAGTAATTGTAAGCTATAACTTAAATGAAACAACCGGGTGGCTAATTGTTGTTGAAACACCGGTTAAGACTGCGATGCAGACAGCTTACAGGCTTCTTAATTTATTTATTGTTATGTTTGTTGTTGCGGTCATAGTTGTTACTATTTTAAGCAGGTTCATTTCGAAAACTTTATCCAAGCCATTGGTTGAATTATCAGCTGTAGTTAAATCAATCGCTGACGGAGACTTAAAAGATTATGATATAAAAATTAAATCAAAAGATGAAATAGGACAATTATATCATGGTTTTAAAACTATGACTCAGAATTTAAGAAATCTTGTAGGAAATATCCAAAATGTTTCCACATCGTTAGCAGCCCAGTCACAGCAATTATTCAGGGCTACCGATGAATCCACCCAAACCTTGACTCAAGTCGTTACAACCATAAACGAAATGGCTCAGGGCAACAGCGACCAGGCTTTGATGGTTCAGGGGACGACAGATGCAATTAAGGCCGTTAATGATATAGTTTCAAAAGCTACGGTTAAGACGTCAGTTGCGGCAGACAAGGCTTCAGAATCCATAGATTTGGCTGTGGCAGGACAGAAGGCATTGGAGCGTCAAAGTCAAAAGATAGAAGAAAACAATAAATATACCAGTTCTGTCGGAGAATCGATACAGGAACTTGCGGCTATGGCAGATGAAATTCGCAATATTGTGGGTGTGATTGACCAGATTACAGGTCAGACCAACCTACTCTCCTTAAATGCATCTATTGAAGCAGCCCGTGCTGGGGAAGCAGGGCGCGGATTTGCGGTTGTTGCGGAAGAAATAAGAAAGCTTGCGGAGCAATCCAGTAATTCTACTAAGAAGATAGAGAATATAGTAAATAATATAAACAGCAAAATTGAAGAAACAGTCCATAATATGAACAAGGTTAAAGAAAGTGTTCAGGTTATGGAAATGTCGGCAGCAGATACAAATGATAGCTTTGACAAGATATTTTCTTCAATTACCGAACTGGCTCAAATTGTACGTGATGTAAACGATGCGTTTGAAGAAATCAATAACAAGACTCAGGAAGTGGCAGATCAGGCGACGAATATTTCAGCTGTGGTTGAAGAAGCTGCTGCAAGTATGGAGGAAATTTCAGCTTCTTCAGAAGAACAGTTGGCCTCAATGGAAACAATTGCTCAATCATCCGGACAATTAGAAAATATGGCTAAAGAACTCCTTTCACAGGTAAAAAGATTTAAGATACAATAAATGATTTTAACTTATGATTATATTTAATATCTATTTGTAATAAGTCTAATACCGATAAAATATAAAAGATTAAAAGTACCTCTCGGTGCTAAATATTAACTGTCACCGGGAGGTATTGTTTTTATGAACAAAAATATCAAGGCTTTGAATAAATTGGATTAACACAGCCTGATATATCGACAAATTTTACATAAATAAAATTATATAAATATAAATGTCTAAACAATGCGAGAAGGAAATTGAAAGACTTTGATTATGGCACAATTGCAAAATTATATAACTAAACAGTCGAATTAAAATGACGATGAAACATTTTAAAGAAAGAAGGTAAAGTATAAATGGTACGTTTAGAAATTGTCTCTGAAAATACTTTTTTTCCTGTTTTAAAGCTGAAAGTTAGAACAGAGCAGGAAGAATTTGTGTCATCTAATTTAATATCCCTTGCACAAGCCTGGCTGTATTATGATAAAGCTAAGCCCTATGCCATAATGGATGATGATACTGTTGTCGGTTTTCTGATGTTTGATTGGGATGAAGAAGAACGGACGGTTGGTATTTGGAGGTTTATGATAGGTGCGGATTATCAAGGAAAAGGATATGGCCGTGCGGCTCTTACTCAAGCTATAAATATGATTCGTGATACCGGAAAATTTGATACGGTCTATTTGGGGTATGTACCCGGTAATGAAGTTGCCGAAAAATTATATTATTCACTAGGATTTAAAGACAGCAATGAGAGAGATGGAGATGAAATTATATTAAAATTATCATTAACGGATTAGCCACAGGCAGCAATGACAAATAAAAAAATATAAAATGGGGCTTTTAAAAGCCCCATATAATTTTAATACTAAACGATTTGGAAAATATAAAATTTTAAATAATTGGTCTCAGGGACATTCCATAAAATTGGATGGTCCTTGCTTTGCTGCCGTGCCTCGATTTGAAGTAAGCCGACACCGGCTTCTTTGGCAGCTTTATTTAAGGTATGCTTAAATAATTCCTCGTTCATAAAATGGGAACAGGAACAGGTTGCCAGATATCCTCCTCGTGGCAGCAGTCTCATGGCCGTTTTATTGATTTCAAGATACCCCTTGGCGGCATTTTTGATGGTATCTCTTGATTTGGTAAAAGCCGGCGGGTCCAGGATAATAAAATCATAAACCCTTGGTTTTTCCAGTAACTCTTTGAGATAATCAAAGACATCCGCAGTCACAAATTCTATATTTTCAATATTATTGTTTTTGGCGTTTAAAGCAGCCATGTCAATAGCAGTTTGGGAGATATCAACCGCAGTTACTTTCTTTGCACCGCCTTTGGCGGCATTTAAGGCAAAGGACCCGGTATGGGTAAAACAGTCCAGTACGGTTTTTCCTTTTGCTATATCCTGTATGGCTTTGCGGTTATATTTCTGGTCCAGGAAAAAACCTGTTTTTTGTCCGTTTTCAATATCTACATTATAAGTAATACCGTTTTCTGTGATGGTAGTCAAACATGATTCGATATGTGGCAGGCCTTCATACCAGCCTTTAAATTGCTGCAGTCCTTCCAATTCCCTTATTTTTACGTCATTTCTGAAATAATAACCGTCAATAACCTGCCCGTCTTCTCTTAAAATCTCATCCAGCAGGTGAATCAGCATATCTATTCTTTTTTCAATTCCTAATGACAACACCTGAATTACAATCAGATTGTTGAAACGATCAACGGTCAGACCGGGAAAACGGTCGGCTTCACCGAAAATCAGTCTGCAGTTGTTGATATCTTCCTGCATAACCGTTTTTCTATAACTATAGGCATGCTGCAATCTTCTTTTGAAAAAAGCTTCATCAAATTTGTCGTTAGCATTTGTTGAAATTATTCTGACTCCGATTTTAGAAAAGGTATTTATAAAGCCTGTCCCCAAATAAGAACCTTTTGGAGAGAATACATCGACCAGATCTCCGTTTTCAAAACTGCCGTTATATTCTGTAATTTCTTCAGTATAGACCCATGGGTGGCCGCTCTGCAGTGAAAGTGCAGCTTTCTTTGTGACGCGCACCGACGGGAAATTTCGTTGTATTTTCATCCTTAATCACCATTTACTATTTAATCAAAAACAGTGAAAAAAGGCAACAAAAATTAAAGTTATTTCCCGTTTTTGAAATAATACAGAAAATTATAAAAAGTTTTATTGCGAAATCAATATAATTTTCGGATATTATAAAGAAAGTATTGGTAATAAAAAATTTTTTAAACGTTTTCCCCAATTTTTTTTATTGAAAATATTCTAAATTGATATAAAATATACTTAAAACAAGTTGTTATTTTGGAGCAAAGTTATAAAATTTAATATTTTGTTGAATTTTTTTTATTTTAATTTATAATGAAATATGAACTGGAATCATTTTCTAGTTAAATAGTATTAATATCAAGGATGACTTAAAGGATATTGAATATTAAATTGCGGCTGAAATATTAAAATCTGAATATTAAGAGCAATTAGATTAAATCTGATTGCTTTTATACTTTTTATAATTATTTAACCTGGGAGGAAGCGAAATGAGATTTTTATTTTGCAATATTGTATGGCTTGATTATTACAAAGGTATTTATGAAGGGGTAGATGTGCCTGTCGGCGGCGGTGATATATATAAACAGACAGGAGATGTCCATGAGAAGTATAATTTTGAGGCTGTTGAAATATATGGAGAAACAGAACGATATTGTCTGGGTTATGTTGCAACAAAAGCTACAAAAACTCAAAATCAGTTACATATAGAAAAAATAAGCGGATGTGAAGAATATCATAATCATGACTATGTAGATGATGTAACTGTCATTTACTGCGCAAAACACCCTGCGCATAATTTTATTACAGTAGTAGGGTGGTATAAGCATGCAACTGTTTACAGATACTATCAGCAGATGGAATTTCCTTCTAATGTCCCCGGTGATGACAGCGTATATATACAATACTATAATGCTATAGCAAGAGCAAATGATTGTGTCTTACTTCCGCGGAGGGAAAGAAGCCTGTATAACAAATGGAACGTTCCAAAAAGAACGTCCGGTGCGGCTTTCGGGTTCGGACAGTCAAATATTTGGTTTGCCACAGAAGAAAATGACCTGTTAAAAAAATATCTTGAAAAATTAAAAAATCAGATAGAAGAATATGACGGTGAAAATTGGCTCTATAAATATCCGGAGATATAATAGATATAAAATTTGAAGATCCTACACTGCCAACAGCACTTGTAGGGTCTTTTTTATAAGTACATTAAGTATTAACATGCAAAATTAAAGACACAGTATAAATTATATGTTTTTAAATGCGACTTTTTTATATTTGATATTAAAATTTTTATTTATTGTTTAGGTGAGAATCGGCGTATTATTTATAGATACAATAGAAGAAAGTGTGAAAGGATATTATATACTTGACGGATTATAAGTCCAAGCCCAATTTCTATTTTCTTAAGAAGGGGTATTGAAATACATATATTCTAATGATATACTACCATTCATCTATGATTAATATGACAAAGAAGGATGTTTTTAGATACATATGAAGAATATTTTGGCCTACATAATTAAAGTACGGATACCCCATGCGGTTAATTCGCTTACATCTTCTGAAAACCGGGTTTTAAGGCTGTTTACTTTTGAAGGTATTCTTATTACTATGATTAACAATCTAGTCGGCAGTCACAATAATTTGTTTGCTACAAGACTGGGGGCCAGTGATTATGAACTCGGACTTGTTACAATGCTTCCGCAGCTAGTGGGAATGGTTGTGTTAATTCCTGGTGGAATACTGACCGACAGTATGAAAAATAAGCGTGACATGGTAACTTCTGCCTTATGTGCCGTGGCGTTTATATATACTCTTATAGGGTTTGTTCCGGCTTTCGGTTCGTACAAGCTGGGGGTTTTTTTATTTTTGCTGGCTTTGTCATCGGCACCTATGACTGTTTATAATGTATCCTGGCAGGCATATTTTTCTGATGTGGTTCATCCCAACGGAAGAAACAGTATTTTGGCTGTAAGATCGGCTATCGGTTTTTTGGTGGGTGTAACCATAACCATGACAAGCGGAGCTCTTTTGTCCCGGGCAGATTTAAACAGTGATAAAATCCGACTGCATCAGATATTTTTATGGATTGGGGCTTTGCTTTTGCTTATCCAGATTTTTGTTTTAAGAAAGATACCCGGAGAAAGTGCCAAAAAGACCAACAGGATAAGTATTTATGAAATAAAAAAAGCATTTTCAGAACTACTTCATAATCGCAGGTTTTTAGGATTTGCAGGTGTTGCCTTATTTTTTTATATGACATGGCACAGTGACTGGACTCTTTATTTTATCGGAGAAACACAGTATCTTGGCATGAATGAGGCATGGTTAAGTTATGTGAATATAGGGAATGCAGTTATACAGTTTTTAACCATGGGAATTTGGAGCAAAATAAATTCAAAGCATGGGGTAAGATTTGCCATTATATTTGGAAGCTTAGGCATAGCCTTATGTCCTGTTGCAATGATATTTACAACAGGACTTAATATGGCAAATGCAAAACTAATTTTCCTTATCTTAAACATACTTTTTAATATAACTTTGGCTACTACAAATTTAAATATTATACAGTGTTTGCTTGAGGTTATACCTGAAAGCAATAAAACATTAAATATTTCCGTATATACGACGCTGGTTACCTTGTCTAACGGTATTATGCCCATGTTGGGTGTTGCCTTATATCAAGCTTTAGGTGGGGATTTAAAGGCATTGCAAACAGTTTTTTGGATAATATTTGTGCTTAGGATAATTGCCACCGGCCTTTGGGCTTTAAGATGGTGGATACTTAGAAAAGCAAATGAAGTGTAATACAATTTTATTGTGCTTGATTAATTGATATCATATGTTAAAATAAAGTATAAGCATTTTGATTCTTTTATATGGATCCATTGTTTATTTGATAAGGTTAAAACAGTGTTTTAGCTTCTGAGAGGTGATTGAATGAAAAAATCAGGTATATTTTTAGCCTTTATATCCTTGATGATTTTAATAATGATTATATTTGTTTTTCCGACAAAAGCCTATGCAGACGGGACAGAGGATAGGATATGTAACGGAGTTTTTATAGATACGGTTGATGTTAGCGGAATGACAGCCCAGGAAGCCAAAGAGGCATTAAAAAGACATATTGATGAACTTCGAAAAAAAAGCTTTGCCCTGGTTGTCGAAGGCAAAACAATTATTGTAACAATGGAGGATTTGGACTATTCATTTGAACCAAACAATTATATTAAACAGGCCTTAGGCCTTGGTAAGTCAGGCAATCTGATCAAACGATATAAGGACAGTAAAGATATTGAACATGGCAAAAAAGTTTATCCATTGACGTTTACATACGATGAAAATAAGCTCAGAAAGATTGTAGAAGTTGATGCAAGAAGTTATGAAAAAGCACCCAAAAATGCATCTTTCAGCAGAAAGAACGGTGAATTTGTTTATACCGACCATGTTTTAGGCTTTAAAATAGAAGTTGAGCCTACTATCGAAGCTATAAAGGAAAAACTGGATAACTGGAATCGTATGGATTTTGTGGTTCATGCGGTTACCAGCGAAGTAGAGCCCGAGTTTACAAGAGAAGAACTTGAAAAATGTAATTCTATTCTCGGCGAATTTACCACTGAATTTACCAGTTCCAGTGAAGACAGGGCTGCCAATCTTGCAAACGGTGCAAGATTAATTAACAACGCAATACTCTATCCCGGGGATATATTTTCCAGTCTCAGTTACCTGCTTCCTTTCTCGTTGGAAAACGGGTATTATATGGCAGGTTCATATAATGCGGGAAGAGTCGAGCAGACAATCGGCGGAGGAGCCTGTCAGGTTACTACAACTTTATATAATGCAGCTTTATTGGCAGAACTTGAAATAGTTGAACGGTACAATCACTCCATGACGGTATCTTATGTGGATTTGGCTTTCGATGCTGCAGTATCGGAAAGTGCGGGAAAAGATTTTCGTATAAAAAATAACACCGATATGCCTATTTTAATCGAAGCATTCAGCGAAAACAAAAAAATCACCTTCAGAATTTGGGGACATGAAACCAGAGACACTAAAAACAGAAAAGTTAAATTTGAAAACAAGATTATAAAAGAAATTAATCCTTCTTCAAAAGAGAAGATAACTTATGATCCTACCAAACCGTCAACATACAGAGTTGTAACTCAGCAAGCCAAGAAAGGATATTATGCCGAGCTTTACAAGGTTGTATATGAAAACGGAACGGAAGTAAGCAGAGAGCTTATTAATAAGAGTTACTACAATGCCGAACCGGCGCATGTAACAATAGGATCAAAGAAGAACTAATTCTAAAATTGGAAACTATGCTCGTTTAATATATCCGATAACAGGGGCAGCCATATTTAGAAAAGGCAGCCCCTCTTTATAATTAGCCGAACAGGAAATAATAGGTTTTACTAATGATAATTTCTATAGGAGATACACTAGGGAGAGATAAGATGTTTTCAAACAGAGATTTGCTGAAGCTAATAATACCCTTGATTATTGAGCAGATTTTGGCTGTCACCGTTGGAATGGCGGACGGTGTTATGGTGGCAAGAGTCGGAGAGGCAGCGGTATCAGGAGTTTCCATTGTAGACAGCATAAATACCCTTCTTATAGGCCTGTTTAGTGCAGTGGCGACAGGAGGAGCGGTTGTTTCTTCCCAGTATTTGGGACAAAAGAAGGAAGACAAAGCTTCAATGGCAGGTGAACAGCTTATTGTATCGATTTTGGCTCTGTCTTCGGCTTTTATGATTGTTGTTTTAATCGGTCGTAATTTTTTACTGAATTTGCTTTTTGGCGGTGTCGAAGCTGATGTTATGACGAATGCCAGAATATACTTTTTTTATACGGCTCTGTCATATCCGTTTTTGGGAGTATATAATGCCAGTGCAGCCCTTTTCCGTTCCATGGGTAACTCAAAAGTTTCCATGAAGACTTCGATTATTGCAAACTTAATTAATATTGTCGGAAACGCCATATTGATTTTTGGATTAAAAATGGGTGTAGCCGGTGCTGCTATTCCGACGCTGATTTCAAGAATCTTTTCATGTGTGGTTATGTTTATATTGCTTCTTAATAAAAGCAGGCCGATTAATATCGGAAATATATTAAAATATAAATTCGATATCAAAATGGTTAAAAGGATACTAAAAATAGGTATACCAAACGGTATGGAAAACAGCGTTTTTCAAATCGGAAAAATTTTAGTTCAGGGCATTGTGGCAGGATTAGGAACGGCATCTATTACGGCAAATTCAATCTCTACAAATATAGGAGGTTTTGGTGTCTTGCCGGGTTCTGCCGTTGGATTGGCATTGATTACCGTAGTCGGTCAGTGTGTAGGAGCAAAAGATTATGACGGAGTTAAAACTTATACCAAAAAATTGATGAAAATAACCCATCTTAGTATGGCAGTAATTAATGCTGTTATCATATTGCTTATACCGTCTATTTTAAGAATATATCAAGTCAGCGATGAGACCTCGAAAATAGCATCATCACTAATGCTATATCACTGTATTCTATCCACTTTTTTCTGGCCGCCGTCATTTACACTACCAAACGCCTTGCGAGCAGCCGGCGACGTAAAATACACTATGTGGATTTCAATTTCATCAATGTGGGTTTGGAGAATCGGCTTAAGCTATTTGCTTGCTATACCAATGAAAATGGGAGTTTTAGGTGTTTGGATTGCCATGACTGTTGACTGGGTATTCAGGGCAAGCTGTTTTATATACCGTTTTGAAAAAGAAAAGTACCGAACAGTTTCATCATTATAAAGAATAAAGATTTGTGGGATTGGCAAACTTTAATTAATTATAACGGGTATACTGATAAGCCGTGTAGAGAAGAAAAATATAGGCTTATCAGATGTATCCCGATTTTTTTATTTAGAATTATATGCTGAGGATAAAATATGTTATTTTATCAGGTAAAATGACACATAAGTGCCAAAAAATTCATTTAAAATTAAGTCAAACAGAGCTAATTTATTATTTATTTTAGCCGATATATTTCATAGGACGTACCTTATTTATACATAGGAGGTTAAATATGAGAAATAAAGTAAAAACAGGGTCTTATCTTATTACATGCATATTGATAATGTTTGCTATATATATATTTTCGGGAAACAGTGTCCATGCTACGGGAGTAGTTAGCCCGGATCAATTTTATTTTGGTGTGGACAGTCAGGATACAAAACCCGGATCTGAAATTGAGTTGACGAGAGAACAGGCGTTGATATATATAAAAATGAAAAACTCTTCAACAGGAAAAGACGGACTTCCTGACGATGCAACAGTTGAATGGATTACTTCAGAACCTAAAGTCGTTTCTTTAACTCCTCATACCGAAAACGGTTTTATTTGGCTTAATCGTAAAGGACCCGGCTACTCGACTATTACTGCCATAGTCAGGTATGGCAATTTTAATTATACCCTTAGTATTTTGGTTAAAGTAAATATGGAAATTAATCATGCCCAAACCGGTACAGAAATAGTCACCACAACCAATGACAGAATTCTGAAAATGTATGTTGGAGATACAAAACAGATTTATCTCAAATATGTGGATTATAAGAAAGAAGCAGAAACCGTAAGTGGTGAAGCCATTACCGCAGCTGCAGTTACATGGGAAAGCAGCAATGAAAGTGTTGTCACTGTCGATGAAGAAGGTAAAGTTAAAGCAGAAGGGAGCGGTAGTGCCACTATTACTATAACCAGCAATACCATGTCGTCTAAGGACAGAGTTCTTAAAGAAACCTTAACGGTTGTCGTTGTGCCTACTTTTTACTACAGCAACGGCAGTGATGTCTGGTATTCAAGTGAAAGCAATAATAATTTTGTTCCGGTTGAGATTCCGCTTCGTGAATTCTTTATAACTTCACAAGCGACTTTTGCCACAAATTTAAAATGGGAAGTATATGATGCCAGTTCGAATAAAAAACTTACTCCAGACAGCAAAAAACTTAATTATTATGTAAGTGAAAACAGCGGAACTGTTTACTTTACCAATGTAAAAGCAGGTACTTATGAAATATATGCATTTGCTAATGAAAAATATAATGTCAATACAAGAGTCCCTTATGCATATATGAAAATTATTGTACCTATAGACTTAGGCAATGAAGACATTGTTATGAACGTTAACGATACATACGACTTAACAGAGAATTCCAATATACCTGATTTTAGTATATTTAATGTTTGGTATGAAAAAGAATCAGACAAGCAAATAGCTGTTGTAAATTCAAAAGGCGTTATAACGGCAAAAAGCAAAGGACAAATAACAATTCACCTTAAGTATATAGAAGATTCAAATTTATATGATCCTGGTTCCGAATATGCAGAGGAAAAAACCATAAAAGTTACGGTTATAGACAGTATTGCCTTGAGTGCTACAGAGGCCGTGCTTTATACTCAGGGGACTTTGTATTTGCATGCCGTTGTTACCGACCGTACCGTACCTATAGTCTGGAGCAGCAGCAACCCCAGTGTAGCAAAAGTTGAAGACGGTTTGGTAACAGCTTTGAAGCCTGGTGTGGCTATAATTACAGCACAACAGACCATAAACGGTGTTGTTAAGTCAGCAACCTGTGAAATTACGGTACGGCAATCAGTGACCAGCATTAAATTAGATCCTGCCAATATTAATATAGCCATAGGGGAATATAAAACACTTAAGGCTACGCTTACACCTAAGATCAACGGCATTAAACTGGTTTGGAGAACATCAAACGATAAGGTAGTAAAAATAGTTGAAACCAGCGACCTTACCGTGACCATACAGGGTGTATCCGGCGGTACAGCAGTTATTTCTGCAATTAATGAAGAAAATATTGTGGTAGGTTACTGTCATGTGGTTGTAAGGCAACCGGTAACAAGCATTAAATTATCGGATACCTCTGTAAATATTAATTTGGGAGCAAGAAGCATCCAGCTTAGAGCCATTGTGTACCCCGAAAATGCAACGAACAAAGAAGTAAAATGGACATCGTCCAATACTTCTATCGCCAGGGTTAATGATAACGGTCTGGTGACCCTGATAAGACCGGGTGAAGTTACAATAATAGCTACATCCGTAGATAATCCTGATGC
Source organism: Herbinix hemicellulosilytica (assembly GCF_002904165.1). GTDB lineage: Bacteria > Bacillota > Clostridia > Lachnospirales > Lachnospiraceae > Mobilitalea > Mobilitalea hemicellulosilytica. The sequence continues at coordinate 318,581 of NZ_CVTD020000008.1, forward strand.
AATGGCTTTATGTAATATCACAATTGAAATACCTGTGACTAGCGTGGCATTGGATGATAAAGAAGTTACCATGTATGTTGGGGAGACCAAACGGTTAACGTATACCGTGCTTCCTGTTAATGCCAGCAAGAATCAGGTTACCTGGACATCTACCAACCCCAGCGTTGCTACGGTAGACGCGGCCGGAAGAGTAACGGCAAGGCAGGTTGGAACCGCTGTTATTATGGTTAAAACTCTGGACGGCGGGCATACCGCTTACTGCACGGTAAATGTTAAGCAAATTGCACAAGGCGTTAAATTTGCCGAATCTGAGATAGAAATGTATACCGGACAGGTCCATGAACTTGAATATGCATTAGTTCCTGTAAATGCGACCGATGCTGAATTGTTCTGGGAGTCCAGTGATACCAAGGTTGCTGTAGTTGATGAGACAGGAAAAGTAACCGCAAAGGGAGCCGGTGTAACATTTATAATTGCCAGAACCAAAGCAGGCGGAATGTCTTATGTTAAAGTAACCGTAAAAGAGCCTGTAAAAGGATTAATCCTTAACTTTACTGAAAAAACCATATACGTAAGGGATACGTTTGAACTTAAGGTATCCTTAACGCCCAGTGAGGCATCTAACCAGCAAGTAGAATGGAAGAGTTCAAATACCAATGTTGCTACCGTATCCGAAAACGGTATAGTAACAGGTGTAGCATCCGGTACTGCTATTATTACCTGTACCACAAAAGAGGGAGGTTTTACCGCCAGCTGCTTTGTTGTTGTAAGAGAACGGCTTACCGATATGAAATTAAATTATGACGAATATAGGCTTAGTTTAGGTAAAACATTTACTCTAACGGTTATGGTTGACGGTAAACCGATTACGGACCAGCAATTCAAATGGACATCCAGCAATTCGGACGTAGCATCCGTTAATAAGAACGGAAAGGTTACGGGTAATAAATTAGGCAAGGCTGTTATAACTGCTTACGCTTTAGACGGAAGCGGTGGGTACGCAAGCTGTGAAGTAGAAGTAGTAAGACCTGTAACAAGAATTACCTTGAATAAAAATTATCTTACTATGACTATCGGACAGACGGTACAGTTAAAAGCCAAGGTAGAACCCAGCAATGCCACATACAAAACACCTTACTGGACTGTAGAAGGAGCAGGAGATGTAGTTTATGTAGACGATGACGGATATGTAACTGCATTAAAAGAAGGCACAGTAAATGTAATAGCCAGGGCTCGGGATGACAGTGAAAAATTTGCAATATGCCAGGTTGTAGTTTTAAAACCGGTACCCGCTACATCTGTAATTCTTTCAGATAAAACAATAACAATGGTTGAGGGAGAATCAAAAACTATTAATTATAGATTAAGTCCTGTCAATTCTACCGATAATGTGACCTGGAGTACCGATAATTCTTCCGTTGCCACCGTATCAAACAGCGGAAAGGTTACCGCAAAATCAACAGGAACAGCCTATATTACGGCAATGACAGATTCGGGAAAAACAGCAACTACACAGGTTAATGTGGTAGGGCTTAATGTTAAGAAATTGACCCTTGAGCAATATGACCGTTATACATTATATGTTGAAGGAGCAACTTCAAGAGTAAACTGGCATTCGACCAATCCTGATGTAGCCACAGTCCAAAACGGTAATATCATTGCAAGGGCAATAGGAACAACCACTATTGTGGCAAGAGTAAACGGAAGAGAGCTTACCTGTAAGGTAACCGTTGTTAAGATTAAATAGTGATTAATAAGAATTTAAAAAAGCTGTCTTAGGATCTAATAAATCCTAAGGCAGCTGTTTTATATTATAGAAAATCAGACCCTACGGGTTTAATCTTGTAAAAAATGTAATTGATATATAAAAAATGTCTAATTTATTGTCTATAAAAACGAAAATTCCTTATCAAATCAAATGACAATTGATTAAAAACGCATAGTATGTTACAATTTAGCTGAACATACGTTTTGCTTAATTAATCCGTAAAGATTTCATGCTTTGGGAGGGTGCAATTTGCTTATCAGTCTTCATGTTAAGAATTTTGCCATTATTAATGATGTAGAAATTAATTTCAAGAATCATTTGAATATAATGACCGGAGAAACAGGAGCAGGTAAATCCATAATAATAGATGCCATTAATTGCGCCTTGGGAGCAAAAGTATCGGCAGATATTCTTAGAACCGGAGCAGATTATGCCCTTATCGAACTTGTTTTTGAATCAAAAGACCCTGCGGTTCATGAGATTATGATGATGCATGATATACCGATTGAGGATAATCTGATTATTATATCAAGAAAAATAATGCAAGGTAAGAATATTTACAAGATAAACGGTGAAAATGTAACAAGAAATGTGATTTCTTCGGTAGCCGGTCTTTTAATTGATATTCACGGGCAATATGAACATCAATCTTTGCTTAACAAGGCTAATCATCTTGAAATAGTTGACCGGTTTGCCAAAGATGAGATAGGTACTTTGAAGCAGGAGCTTGAAAGCTGCTACAAATCTTATATAAAGCTGAAGCATGAATATGATAATGCGGGTATGGATAACGAAAAAAGGCTTCGGGAAATATCATTTCTTGAATATGAAATAAATGAAATAAAAAGTGCCGCTTTAGTACCCGGTGAAGACGAAGAGCTTGCGGTTTTATATAAAAAATATGCCAATGCCCAGGCTATTTCGGAAGGATTGAAGGCTGTTTACGGTTTAACCGGATATAATATGAATGAAGCAGGAGATTTAGTAGGCAGGGCTGTCCGTCAGCTTGCCAAAATAGCAGAATATGACGAGAAACTGGGAGACTTGTTGTCCCAGCTTACCGATGTGGAAGAGCTACTTAATGATTTTAACCGTGATTTATCAGCTTATATGGCTGATATGGATAACTTCGAGGAAGAATTGACAGAAACAACGAAACGGCTTGATCTGATAAATCATTTAAAACAGAAATATGGAGCAACTATAGAGCAGATAAAAAATTACTGCGAAGAATGTGAAATGAAATTACAGAAATACAAAGATTACGATGAATATATGGAAAATTTGAAAAAATCTCTGATAGAAGAAGAAAGAAAACTTAACGAACTTTCTTCTAAATTATCGGATATCAGGAAACGCAAAGCCAAAGAACTTACTTCAAAAATTAAAGAGGCTTTAATTGACTTAAACTTTTTGGACGTAAAATTTGATATGGTTTTTGAAAAAAGTAATACATATTCCGCTAACGGATATGATGATGCGGAGTTTATTATTTCAACTAATCCCGGTGAAGAAATGAGGTCTTTATCAAAAATTGCATCCGGTGGCGAACTTTCCAGAATTATGTTGGGTATAAAATCTGTGCTGGCAGATAGGGATGAAATTGAAACTTTGATATTTGATGAAATTGATACGGGAATAAGCGGAAGAACCGCACAAAAAGTTTCCGAAAAATTATCTGAAATAGCAAATCATCATCAGATTATATGTATAACTCATCTGGCACAAATAGCAGCCATGGCGGACACACATTTTGTTATTGAAAAAAAGACGGATGGAAAGACAACCGAAACAATAATAAGAGAATTGAATGATGACGAAATTGTTGATGAATTGGCAAGAATTTTAGGCGGAGCAGTCATAACCGACAGAGTTATCGAAAATGCAAGAGAAATGAAAGAGTTAGCGACTTCTTCTAAAAAATACAAACAGTAAAAACATAAAAAACGAATATCAAATTGAAGGATATACAATACTATGTATATCCTTTTTTTTATGTTTAATATTTTCCCTTTAAAATAAAGGCAATAATTTAAAATGGTCTTTACAGTACGATTAAGTACTGTACATATGACATTAAAAAAAGGGATTATGACAAAAAGTTTGGCTTGGGGTGTGGGACAATGAGGAAAAAGAAAATTTACAGAAGGGTATTATTTTCCCTTTTTTTGATTAATGTTGCTGCTATTATTTTTTTGGGTATTTACTATATCGAAAAAAATATACCCGATGAAATAAAAATTTTAAAAGACAGGCAAGAAATTTTTGATTTCAATATGCCCCTTAAAGGGAACATTGAAACTGAACATATCGGTGTTATCAGTGTAAATGATACCAGAGTACCTTCTAATCAGATTCATATTGATTTAAGTGAACCATTTACATTGCAATCCTCACAGACCGGAAGATTCAACATAAATTTAAAACTATTCGGCATTTTTAATTTTAAGAAAATCTCCCTGGATGTAATTGATACGGTAGAATTAATACCCTGCGGTATTCCTATTGGAATTTCTGTAGAAACAGACGGAATTTTAGTATTAGGTAATAATAGAATTACAGGTGCAGACGGACTTAATTATGAACCGGCTCACAATAAGCTTAAATCAGGAGATTATATTATATCAATTAATGATAAAAAAGTAATGCATAAAGAAGAGCTAATTGAAGAAATCCAAAACTCACAGGGTAAAGATATAAAACTTCAGGTACGTCGAAACGGCGAAATTATATCTGTAAGCGTTACTCCAGTAAAAACTATTAACGGCGATTATAAAATAGGGACATGGATCAGGGATGATACACAAGGTATTGGTACTTTGACCTTTATTTCAACCAACGGTTATTTCGGGGCACTGGGTCATGGAATTACGGATATAGATACAGGTGTTCTTATGGAAATAAATAATGGTCTAATTTATGATGCAGATATAATCTCTATTGTTAAAGGTAAAGAAGGAGAACCCGGTGAACTGATAGGAATGATAAAACAAGGAGAAAGGCATAAAATTGGATATATTACCGACAACACTCATCAGGGAATTTTCGGAACAGTAAATCGAAAGTATAAGTTCGATAAAGATTTTCAACCGCTAAAAATCGGCCTTAAGCAAGAAATTAAGGTGGGCAAAGCATATATAAGATGCATGGTCGAGGGCGAAATAAAAGATTATGAAATCGAAATTCAGAAAGTAGATATGAGCAACTCTAATCACAGTAAAGGATTGGTTATAAAAATAACCGATCAAAGACTTTTAAATGCAACAGGAGGAATTGTTCAGGGGATGAGCGGAAGCCCGATTATCCAAAATAATAAAATAATCGGGGCTGTCACCCATGTATTTATACAGGATTCAACCAAAGGTTACGGAACTTTTATTGAAAACATGGTAAATAAATTAGAATAAAAAGATGTTTTGTTAAAAAAAGAAGTCGACGAAAAAATATATTAAAATTTTAAGTTTTTAATATTATAACAGCATATTTATATAATTTATTTTACTGTTATACAATATATTGTATTTTATTAATAATTAATACTTTTTAACAATTTCTAACTGTCGAATGGTGCGATAAGAAAGAATTGAAATTTTATATGTTACTGGCTATAATTCATGTATGGTAATAATTTACATTTTTTATATATTATTACCTTATTACATTATAACGTAATTTGTAGAATCAATGCATAATATGGCTAAATATGTAATTTTTTAATAAAAAATGGCGCCATGTAATAGGTACAATTTAGCAATATTGCTATTGGAAAATTTTTAACAAAGTTATATAATAATTAATCCTGAATTATTCATGAGGGTAAAAAATCATAGATTTACCCATGGAATTATTACGACAGTTCATTTCCGAGGATAAATTTTTATGAAAGTTATTCACAAAAGGGTATAATATCCCCTTGGTTTATCCACATTTTAAATTTCTTGAACTGTCAAGGTACATTTTATATATCATTCAAGCTTTGGCAGAAGCCGTATGTTTTTCAATGTCTCATAAAACTCATTTTTATAAGGACAGCTACTGCATAGCTTGAATGTTATATACCTCGCTGAATGCACTATTTTGGCGGCAACCTTCAACAACTTCAGGCGAATGGTATCAACTTGCAGCTTTCTCATTCTTGCCGGAAGTACCAAACGCCTAAACCAGTTAAATATATTATATGCCAATACGGATATCTGCAGCCGGTTTTCATTTATCACCATACTGTAGCTTGGCATGGTGTCCATATCAAATCCTCTTTTGGATTCTTTTATGAAGTTCTCCATCTTGCCACGGTTACAGTAAAAATGAATGATATCCTCAGCTTTCATATACATATTGGTTACAATAAAGGTATGCATATATACAAGCTGGCCTGCCGGTTTTTCTGCCTTTACAACAACTCTTCTCGGATAGGACCAGCTGGATGCTGCATAATGGATTTCACCATATACTACTGCATAGTCAACTTTATTATTAGCAGTAAGTTCGTCAAGCTCCTTATCCAGATATGCAGCCATCTCCTTTAAGATGGCATTTTCCTTCAGCCTGATTGCATAGGATGTACCGTTGCTTTCCAACTGTTCAAACAGCTCAGGTTTTGCAAATCCGCTGTCAGCACGAAGAAAAAGCTTTACATCAGGATAATCCTCCTGATATTCGGTAAGTAAAGGCTGAAGAAATTCGCAGCAATCCGTAGAGGAATATACATTTCCCGGCCTTAAGGCAGCTTTTAGCAGGTCGCCGGTAAGCCCGTCATAACACATTAGTGCATGGTAACCATAATTGGAATAATGATAATTATATCCACTGCCTTCCTGTTTACCGAAGGTATCAAAAAGAGTGGAATCAATATCCAACAAAACCATCTCAGGCCTTTTGATGGAATAAATCCTTTGTCTAAGAAGGTAAAGTATCCAGTCAAGCTGCATCAAAGTAACATCATCCATGCGGTTAAAGAACCGGGACATGGTAGGCTGGGAGGCCAATGCTTGTTTGCCAAGTATATTTGTAAAAACCGGGTCATCAGTCAGCTCATCCGAGTCATCATCAGAAAAGTAACCGGATATCTGCTGGTAAATTTTTTGCAACAGGTTATCAGCATCCGTATGGATACGAATTGTTTTGTCCTTGGTCTGAAAATGTTGCTTAACAAGCGGCTTAAGACCAATTTTGTGAATGAATTCATTAAGTAACAGCAAACCTGCATCGGAAGATAAATCGCCGCCGTGAAAATTTATTTTAAATTTACTATTGCTTTCTAAGTGAAGTGCATTTAAACTAGACATAAGGGTTTCTCCTTTGCTGATTTGTATGTTTGGTAAACTTCATTTTAGCAAAGCTGAGACCCTTTTTCTATAGTTCAGTTTCACTTTTTAAGTGAAAGCAATAAGAAGATAAAAACATAGTAATTATGCAGTGCCAGGCACTGTTGTATATGTTACGATGAATAATTCAGGTTAATATAACTGTAAATTTTTGAAATACTATAGTGATCAAATTATTAAAGTCGGAAAATTAATATTCGAAAATTGATGTATCAGGCAAAATTACGTAATGATAAATAAAGATGAAATTACTTAAAGATATAAACGATATATATAAAGGAAGGGGATTTAAAAAGTAACATCAGGAGAGTAAATAAATAATTAATGGAGGTAGGGAAAAAATATGGGCAAAATCAATGTAGCAATTGTTGACGACAACGAAAGGATGGTGAGCTTACTAGAGGACATTTTAAAAACAGATGACGAAATTGAGGTCGTAGGAAAATCGGAGAATGGTATTGACGCTGTAGAAATGATCAAAGAAAAAAAACCGGATGTTGTGTTGCTTGACTTGATTATGCCAAAGTTGGACGGGCTGGGAGTAATGGAAAAAATAAGAAGAGATACAGAATTTAAAAAGTATCCGGCATTCATTGTAATAACTGCGATAGGACAAGAGGGAGTTACAGAAAGTGCATTTGAACTGGGAGCAAATTATTATATTATGAAGCCTTTTGACAGTAATGTGGTATTGCAAAGAATAAAACAACTTAAAGGAGATTATCACAGTAAGTTAGTCGACAGCCATAAAGTAAGCGCTTTTGAAAATAAGAGCAATTATCTGGAAAGAAATTTAGAGGCCGATGTAACAAATATTATACATGAAATCGGAGTACCTGCACATATTAAAGGTTATCAGTACTTACGTGATGCGATAATGATGTCTGTCAAAGATGTTGAAATGTTGAATTCTATAACGAAACTGCTCTATCCTTCAATTGCTAAACGTCATAAAACAACACCTAGCAGGGTAGAAAGAGCAATACGTCATGCTATTGAAGTAGCATGGAGCAGAGGTAAGATGGACACAATAGATGAGTTATTTGGATACACTGTAAGCAACGGTAAAGGAAAACCTACAAACTCTGAATTTGTAGCTTTGATTGCGGATAAAATAAGACTGGAGTATAAATTAAGGTCACAAAGCTGATAAATTATAATCTATATGAGTAGTTTTGCCTTTATAATTTTATCATATTATATATCGGATGATAAAAAATCGCTGTGATTCATGTCGTCATAGGCAAGCTGTTATGACGGCAGATCACAGCTTTTTTGTGTTTATGGGATTTTTGCTTTATAAATCAGTTCAGTTTTGCCTGCTAAAGTAATGTAAAGTTTATGTAAAATAAATGTTATATTTGATAAAACCGATTTACCGGATTTCTAGATTATGATATCCTAATTGCGTATGTGCAAATTTAAATTTAAATGAATATTAGGAGGAAACATGAAGACAATAGAACTGTTGGAAGTGATATTTGTATTTGCCGGAGGCCTTGGAATGTTCTTGTACGGCATGAACATGATGGGTGACGGACTTCAAAAATCAGCAGGAAATAAACTAAAACGACTTTTAGGTTATCTGACAAACAACAGGTTGATGGCAGTCCTGGTAGGACTGATAGTGACAGGTATCATTCAAAGTTCTTCGGCTACAACAGTCATGGTCGTGGGTTTCGTAAATGCCGGAATAATGAATCTTATGCAGGCAACCGGTGTTATAATGGGTGCTAATATCGGAACTACAGTAACGGCATGGCTTGTTTCCATGAGTGAATGGAGTGTTCTTTTAAAGCCTGATTTTTTTGCCCCCATTTTGATAGCAGGAGGAGTATTTGCAACCTTATTATGCAAGAACAAAAAAAAGAAAGATTTGGCCGAAATAGTAATCGGACTGGGATTATTGTTTATCGGATTAAAATTTATGTCTGATGTAATTAAACCTTATGCTCAGGCTGAGGATTCAATATTTAGGAATGCATTTGTTGTTTTGGGAAGGCGTCCGTTTCTCGGATTGCTGACCGGTGCGGTGGTAACAGCCATAATCCAAAGCTCATCCGCATCAGTGGGTATTTTACAGACATTGGCCATGACAGGAGTTGTGAACTGGCAATCGGCCGTATTTATTACGTTGGGTCAGAATATAGGAACCTGTATTACGGCAATACTATCTGGTATAGGTGCCAGCAAAACTGCAAAAAGGGCAGCCGTTATACACCTGTCCTTTAATATGATAGGTGCAGTAATTTTCGGCATAGTTATGTATATTATATTTAATATTAATCCGGGATTTGCCGCCTCAGGAATCAACAGTACACAAATTTCGTTATTTCATACGGTTTTTAATTTAATTAATACAATTATACTTTTCCCTTTTGCCAACGGGCTTGTTAAGCTTTCGGGAATATTTATAGATGATTCGAAACCCGAAGCAAATATGGATGAAATTCAGATTACTCTACGCCATTTGGATGACAGAATTTTGGAAACCCCTTCTTTTGCGGTACAGAATGCCATTAAAGAAGTGGTTCATATGGGTGAGATTACCCTAAACAATGTAAGGGAAGCTATCGATTCTTTATTAAATAATGATGAAGAAAAAGCCAATAAAGTATTTGAAACAGAAAAGGTAATTGATGCCCATCAAAAAGTTATTAATGATTATTTGGTTAAAATAAATAACCTTTCATTGACCGAAAGACAACATAAGATTGTCAATAACCTGTTTCACACGGTTTCCAATATTGAAAGAGTCGGGGATCATGCAGATAACCTGGCTGAACTGGCGGTAGAAAAGGTTAATAACAATATTTACCTTTCAGATGAAGCTTACGCTGAGTTAAAAGAAATATGCAATGTTGCTATGGAATCTTTTGAGTATGCTGTTAAAGCCAGGGCCAGCGAGAAGAAAGAGTATATAAACAAAGTAGTTGAAATGGAGAAAGTAGTTGACAGACTAAAGGACGAACTGCGACAAAAACATATAGAACGGCTTTCCAAGGGTATATGTACTTCGGAAAACGGTGTTATATTCATAGATGCCCTTATAAACCTGGAAAGAATATCAGACCATTCGCTTAATATTGTCAATTATGTAAACGATGAAATAAAAGGATAATTTTATCAATAAAATGCACAAAAAATTTTCTATATAACTAAAAAATATAACTTTTATTATAATATTCCATAAAATACGTAGCTGACTCTTGATATTTTTATTTTGATTGTGTAAAATTATGATTGATGAAAAATTGACAATCAGTAATTCCTTACTTGTGTTTTCATCGCAATAGGAAATTCTTCAGAATTTTCTGTTGTTCAAAATGTGTTAAAATTAAGTTTATCTACTGTCTATGACAGTAATAATATATTAAACATTTAGGAGGAATAGTAATGGCAGTAAAAGTAGCAATTAATGGTTTTGGACGCATCGGCCGCCTTGCATTCAGGCAGATGTTCGGAACAGAAGGTTATGAAATTGTAGCTATTAACGATTTAACAGATGCTAAGATGTTAGCACACTTATTAAAATACGATTCTGCACAAGGAAAATATTCAAAGGCTGATACCGTTGTAGCAAAGGAAAACTCCATTGTTGTAGACGGCAAAGAGATCAGAATCTACAGCGAAGCAGATCCTTCCAAGTTACCTTGGAAAGAACTTGATGTAGACGTTGTTCTTGAATGCACAGGCTTCTTTGCATCCAAGGCTAAATCTCAGGCTCATATTGATGCCGGTGCCAAGAAAGTAGTTATCTCCGCACCTGCAGGCAATGATCTGCCTACAATCGTATTCGGTGTTAATGAGAATACTCTGAAAGCAACCGATACAATTATTTCCGCAGCTTCTTGTACAACAAACTGCCTTGCTCCTATGGCTAAGGCTTTAAATGATTTAGCTCCTATCGATAAAGGTTACATGGTTACCATCCATGCTTACACCGGTGATCAGATGACTCTTGATGCTCCTCACAGAAAAGGAGATTTAAGAAGAGCTCGTGCCGCAGCCGTTAACATCGTTCCTAACTCTACCGGTGCTGCTAAGGCTATCGGCCTTGTTATTCCTGAACTGGCAGGTAAGTTAGACGGTGCTGCACAAAGAGTACCTGTTCCTACCGGTTCAACAACAATTCTTACCGCTGTTTGCAATAAGACTGTAACAGCAGAAGAAGTTAATGCAGCAATGAAGGCTGCTTCCAACGAAGTATTTGGATATACCGAAGACGAAATCGTTTCTTCCGACATTATCGGAAGCACATATGCTTCAATCTTCGATGCAACCCAGACTAAGGTTATGGCACTCGAAGGCGGCAAGAGCTTGGTTAAGGTTGTTTCCTGGTATGACAACGAGAATTCATACACCAGCAACATGGTAAGAACAATCAAGTATTTTGCTGAGTTAAAGTAATTTAATATCAAGCTTATAGATCCATGAAGGGTCCGGTCTTTAAGGGCCGGACCTTTTGTGCATATCCTTATGTACAAAAATATACAGGAAAGGAGCATATACCATGTTAAATAAGAAATCTGTTGATGATATAAATGTAAAGGGTAAGCGGGTACTTGTAAGATGCGATTTTAATGTTCCCCTGCAGGACGGCAAAATTACCGATGATACCCGTATTGTTGAGGCACTTCCTACAATTAAGAAGCTGATCAATGACGGTGGAAAAGTTATTCTTTGCTCCCATATGGGTAAACCCAAGGGAGTTCCCAAGCCTGAACTGTCACTGGCACCTGTTGCCGCAAGACTGTCCGAACTTTTAGGAAAAGAAGTAGTATTCGCTAAAGATGACAACGTAGTCGGCGAGAATGCCAAAGCTGCTGTAGCTGCCATGAAAGAAGGAGACGTTGTACTTCTTGAGAATACCAGATTCAGAGAAGAAGAAACCAAGAATATTGATACATTCAGCGAGGAACTGGCGTCCCTTTGTGATGTATTTGTAAATGATGCGTTCGGTACCGCACACAGAGCCCACTGCTCCAACGTAGGTGTTACAAAATTTGTTGATACCGCTGTTGTAGGATACTTAATGCAGAAGGAAATCGAGTTCTTAGGAAATGCCGTTAACAATCCCAAGAGACCTTTTGTTGCAATTCTTGGAGGTTCCAAGGTATCCAGCAAGATTTCCGTTATTAACAACTTACTGGATAAAGTTGATAAATTACTTATCGGTGGCGGTATGGCATATACCTTCATGAAGGCAATGGGAGAAGAGGTAGGTAACTCCTTACTGGAAGAAGATTATCTTGATTATGCAAAAGATATGATTAAGAAAGCTGAAGAAAAAGGCGTTCAATTACTTCTTCCTGTAGATACTGTTGTTGCAAAAGAATTCTCAAATGATTCTGAATTTAAGACCGTTAAACGCGGAGAAATTGAAGCAGGCTGGCAAGGTCTTGATATCGGTGAAGAAACCCGTAAGCTTTTTGCTGATGCGGTTAAGGATGCTAAGACTGTTGTTTGGAACGGACCTATGGGTGTATTCGAGATGCCCAATTTTGCCAAAGGTACATTTGCCGTTGCTCAGGCTCTGGCAGAGATAGATGCAATCACTATTATCGGTGGAGGAGATTCTGCCGCTGCTGTAAATCAGCTTGGATTTAAGGATAAGATGACTCATATTTCAACCGGTGGCGGAGCTTCCCTGGAATTCCTTGAAGGAAAAGAACTTCCCGGTGTTGCTGCAGCTAATGATAAATAATAATATTTTTATAGAATACGTAGCTTAATTTTGTAGCAAGCTATTTCGGAATAAGTCTTGTAATTTCCGGAAAAGCTTGCTACAATATATTAATCGGTGTAAATTAGAAAAGACAGTTTAGCAAAAGCAATATATTTACAAAAATTAATTTATATACATAATGTAAAAGTAAAGCCTAAACATTATGTATAGCAGGCTTTAACCAAAAAGCAAAGAATAAAAAGACAGCATTGCCGCTAAAAACGGCATAATTATAGAATTTTAGGAGGATATCATGCGCAGAAAAATTATAGCAGGCAACTGGAAAATGAATAAAACACCCAGTGAAGCGATTGCATTGATAAATGAATTAAAACCGTTGGTGGCAACGGACGAAGCTGATGTCGTATTTTGTGTACCTTTCGTAAGTTTAATTCCTGCCATAGAAGCTGTTAAGGGATCAAACATTGAAATCGGTGCGCAAAATATGCATTTTGAAGAAAGCGGAGCATATACCGGAGAAATAGCTCCTAAGATGCTTACCGAAATCGGTGTTAAGTATGTTATAATCGGTCATTCCGAGAGAAGGGAATATTTCGGTGAAACCGATGAGACAGTAAATAAGAAAGTATTGAAAGCATTTGAACATGGACTTACACCTATCATATGCTGCGGAGAAACATTAAAACAGAGAGAACAGGGTATTACAATAGATTTTGTACGTCAGCAGATAAAGATTGCTTTCCTTGGTGTAACCAAAGAGCAGGCTAAGAAGGCTGTTATTGCTTATGAGCCTATCTGGGCTATCGGAACAGGAAAGGTAGCTACTCCCGAGCAGGCAGAAGAAGTTTGCAAAGCTATTCGTGAATGCATCGAAGAAATTTATGATAAAGAAGTGGCAGATGCTATCCGTATCCAGTATGGCGGAAGCGTAACCGCTGCCAGCGCATATGAGCTGTTTAGCCAGCCTAACATAGACGGCGGCCTGGTTGGTGGAGCAAGCCTGAAGGCTGATTTCGGAAAAATTGTTAATTATAAATAAGTTTTATCTTTTGACTCGGTATAAAGAGTTTAGTAAAGGAGACCAACATGAGAAAGAAACCAACAGTTTTATTGGTATTAGACGGTTACGGACTTAATGAAAAAACAGAGGGAAATGCAATTGCACAGGCAAAGACTCCTGTAATGGACCGTTTAATGAATGAATATCCTTTTGTCAAAGGAAATGCCAGCGGCATGGCTGTAGGCCTTCCGGAAGGGCAGATGGGTAATTCGGAAGTAGGACATATCAATATCGGTGCAGGAAGAATTGTATATCAGGAACTGACCAGAATAACAAAAGAAATCCAGGACGGAACCTTTTTTGAGAATCCTGCCCTTTTGGCTGCAGTTGAAAACTGCAAAAAGAATAATTCTGACCTTCATTTATACGGTCTTCTTTCCGACGGAGGTGTCCACAGTCATAATACCCACTTATATGGTTTGCTGGAGTTGGCAAAGCGTAACGGACTTAAAAATGTATATGTCCATGCATTCTTAGACGGCAGGGATACACCTCCCGCATCCGGCAAAGGCTATATTGAAGAACTTATGGAACAGATGAGGATTATCGGTGTGGGCAAGATAGCAACGGTTATGGGGCGCTACTATGCTATGGACAGAGATAACCGTTGGGACCGTATCGAAAAGGCTTACAGAGCTATGGTATACGGTGAAGGGGAGACCGCCGAAAATCCTGTCGTTGCGGTCCAGGATTCATATAACAAGGAAGTCTACGATGAATTTGTTGTACCGACCGTTGTTTTGGAAAACGGAAAACCTGTTGCAACCATAAAAGATAATGATACGATTATCTTCTATAATTTCAGGCCTGACAGGGCAAGAGAAATAACCAGAGTATTCTGCGAAGATGATTTTACGGCATTTAACCGCGGCGAAAAGAGATTAAATGTTACTTATGTATGCTTCTCTGAGTATGATATAACCATACCCAATAAGCTGGTAGCTTTCCATAAGATATCTATTGATAATACTTTCGGACAATTTTTGGCACAGCATAAAATGACACAGTTAAGACTTGCAGAAACAGAAAAATATGCCCATGTAACGTTTTTCTTCAATGCCGGTGTAGAAGTGCCGAATGAAGGAGAAGACAGAATACTGGTAAATTCTCCGAAGGTTGCTACTTATGATCTGAAGCCTGAGATGAGTGTATATGAGGTAACAGATCATTTGGTAGAGGCTATAAAATCAGGTAAATATGATGTGATAGTTGCCAACTTTGCAAATCCGGATATGGTTGGACATACCGGTATATTGGAAGCTGCAATTAAGGCAATCGAAGCAGTGGACGAATGTTTGGGAAGAGTTGTGGATGCACTTCTTAGTGTAGACGGTGTAATGTTTGTATGTGCAGACCATGGCAATGCAGAGCAATTGATTGACTATAATACCAATGAGCCGTTTACTGCCCATACCACAAATCCGGTACCTTTTATACTTGTAAACTATGATAAAGATTACACCTTGGCAGAAGGCGGATGCCTGGCTGATATAGTTCCTACCCTTATTGAAATAATGGGTATGGAAAAGCCGAAAGAAATGACAGGCAGATCTCTCTTGATAAAGAAGTAGTCCGGATAGAAAAAAATGTTGAAATGAAGTACGTTCTGTGTTAGAATAGGCGTAGTTTTAGGAGGTGTAACCGTGGACATTTTAAAAACGATTGTTCAAATCGTGTATATCGCGATTTGCATTGTGTTAACAGTAATAGTATTAAAACAGGAAGGAAAATCCTCCGGTTTATCCGGTGCATTGACAGGCGCTTCTGAAACATTTTGGAGCAAAAACAAGGGACGTTCTGTCGAGGGTATACTTGAAAAATTAACAAAAATTTTAGCCGCTGTATTTGTTATACTCTCGGTAGTGTTAAATCTGGATTGGTAATAGGTTTTCAAGAGGCAGATTAATAATATAAAAATTCTTAATATGCACCGTTAACAGCACACCTGCTGTGATTTGAGTTGTCATAGGATGGCATGTATGTCTATAATGACACATAAATCACAGCAGGTGTACTTGTTCATGGACATTTATATTTTAGGATTAGATATGATAAGGTTTAAAGTGCAATAATTTATTAAATTGTGTCAAACAATATCAAATGTTTTTCAGGTGCCGGATATAGATTAATAGTTTATTCTTTTTGTATAACAGCCGGGGGATTTTTTATAATAATATTAAAAAAGTATAATACATTAATGCAATATATGGTATACTATGAATAGTTTTTCTGATTTGTACATTAAATGTAAATAAATCATATTGCTTAAAACTATAATAACTTTAGAAATAATAAAAATATAAAAGAAAAATTGAAATAGGAGCCATATATGACAGACAGCAAAAGATTTGAAAAAAAAAGAAAAATGCTTATGGAATTTTTCACGGACAAAGAATACAGACCTATGAGGTTTAGGGATATTGTTGCCTTATTGCAGGTTCCGAAAGACTCAAAAAATGAGTTAAAGGAAATACTGGATTCCTTGGTATCACAGGGAAGCATTGTTGTGGATGATAAAGGAAGATATCTGGTTCCGGGAGATAATATTAAGACAGGTATTTTTTCCGGAACTCAGAGAGGGTTTGGATTCGTAACCTTGGAAGGAGAACCGGAAGACATATTTATACCCGAATCGTCCACCAACGGAGCCATGCATGGGGACAAGGTAGCTGTTATGCTGACCAATGAAAAGTCAGGAAAAAGACGGGAAGGTATCATAGTCCGAATAGTAGAACGGGGTATGACAGAGATTGTCGGTACCTTTGAGAAAAATAAAAACTTCGGTTTTGTTGTTCCGGATAACAATAAATTCCATGATATTTATATTCCCAAGGAGCATACCAAGGGGGCTGTAACAGGTCATAAAGTAGTCGTTAAAATAACGGACTACGGAGACGAAAATCACAGTCCCGAGGGCGAAGTTGTGGAAATCATAGGTCATATTAATGACCCTGGTGTGGATATAATGTCGGTCATAAAAGCATACGGACTTCCGGTGGAATTCCCGAAAGACGTGCTTCGTATAGTCGACTTTATTCCTGACGAGATAAGTCCGGAAGAAATAAAAAACAGAAGAGATATCAGGGACCTGCCGACGGTAACAATTGACGGTGAAGATGCCAAGGACCTGGATGATGCCATATCCTTAACCAAGGAGGGGGATATTTATCATCTGGGAGTACACATTGCCGATGTCAGCCATTATGTTAAGGAAGGATCTCTCCTTGATAAGGAAGCACTAAAAAGGGGTACAAGCGTGTATTTGGTAGACCGGGTAATACCTATGTTGCCCCATAAGCTTTCTAACGGAATATGTTCCTTAAATCCGGGAGAAGACCGGCTGGCATTAAGCTGCTTCATGGACATTGACTCAAAAGGCAATGTAATAAACCATGAAATAGTCGAAACCGTAATCAGGTCCGACAGACGCATGACCTATACCGATGTTAATAAAATTGTTGAGGAACAGGACGAAGAATTAATTGAGAAATACAAGGATTTTGTCCCCATGTTTATGCTGATGCTTGAACTGTCGGAAATTTTAAAGAAGAGAAGGCATAAACGGGGAGCAATAAACTTTGATTTCCCTGAAAGCAAGATTATTGTAGACAAAAACGGTAAGCCAATTGAAATCAAGCCTTATGAAAGAAATAAGGCAACAAAGATTATTGAAGAATTTATGCTTATTGCCAATGAAACCATAGCAGAAGATTTCTTTTGGCAGGAAATTCCCTTTATATATCGTACCCATGAAAATCCGGATGAAGAAAAAATAAAGGCTTTAGCAATATTCATCAATAACTTCGGCTACAGCCTTAAACTGGGAAATGATGATATACACCCGAAGGAAATTCAAAAACTTCTTATAAAGGTTGAAGATACTCCCGAAGAGGCCTTAATCAGCCGGCTTACGTTAAGATCCATGAAACAGGCAAAATACACTGTTGCAAATACCGGACACTTCGGCTTATCAACAAAATATTATTGTCATTTTACATCGCCGATACGCCGTTATCCTGACCTTCAGATTCACCGTATTATCAAAGAAAATCTGAGAGGAAAACTGACCGAAAGCAGAAGAAGCCATTATGAAAAGATTTTGAATGAAGTAGCCAATCATTCAAGTAAGACGGAACGCAGGGCTGATGAAGCCGAACGGGAAGTAGAAAAGATGAAAAAAGTTGAATATATGACGGAGCATATAGGCGAAGTATTTGAAGGCGTAATCTCCGGCATAACATCATGGGGCATCTATGTCGAGCTTCCCAACACGATTGAAGGTATGGTCCGTGTAAGTGACATGGATGATGATTTTTACATTTATGATGAAGAACGTTACCAGATGATAGGGGAGCATACGAAAAAAACCTACAAACTGGGTCAAAAAGTTAAGGTTGAGGTAATAAGTGCCGATAAACTTCTTCGGACAATTGATTTTGCATTTGTGGAGGATGAAGAATAAAATGGGGGAAAATATAAAGCTGATTGCCAATAACAAAAAGGCATACCATGATTATTTCATAGAGGATAAGTATGAAGCAGGAATAGTGCTTCACGGTACCGAAGTTAAATCCTTAAGGATGGGAAAATGCAGTATAAAAGAATCGTTTATTCGTGTTGAAAACGGCGAACTTTTTATTTACGGAATGCATATTAGTCCTTATGAAAAGGGGAATATCTTTAACAGGGACCCCTTACGTGTAAGGAAGCTTTTGCTTCACAAATACCAGATAAATAAGCTGGCAGGAAGACTGTCACAAAAAGGGTATACTTTGGTACCGTTACAGGTTTACTTTAAAGGGCATTTGGTAAAGCTTGAAATTGGGCTTGCAAAAGGTAAAAAACTTTATGACAAGCGAGAAGACATTGCCAAGAAAGATATGAGACGTGAAGTTGAAAGAGACTTTAAAGTAAGAAATCTGTAATTAGTTTTTTAATTATGTTAAATATTTAAATTTATAAATTGTAATTTTAAAATAACTTAAAGTATAATTTGGAACAAGAAACATGATTTCTCATTTTAATTTATTAATTATCTCTTTATTTTCTAATGATTTTATGATAAAATAAATCACACAAAATAAACAAGGGGTTGTACTGGTTTCGACGAGGGTTTTGAAATTGCAGTAGCCATTCGCAGTTCCGGGACTGCGTCACCAACCTGGACCTAAATATAAACGCAAACGATAATTACGAATTAGCTGCTGCGTAATAGCAGCTTGTCGGCCTTAAGCGGCCCGCGGCTTAAGAAACCGGCATCAAATTAGCGGGGACCTTTATCTCCAAAGCTTTGAGGAGATAAAAGATTTATGAAGCTACCAAGACCGAAAGCCTGTCTATCGGCGTTCGGTTGAGGGAATGATAAAAGATAGACTGTAATGGGAGAAGCTGCAATGGATGGACTTTCGGACGCGGGTTCAATTCCCGCCAGCTCCATCGTTAAAACCACATCTAGTTTTAGATGTGGTTTTTTGCGTAATATGAGACTTTTTTACATAATAATTCGTATTTAGTGCACATAAAAATAATCTTTTTAAACTTCATAAAGTCAACATGATTTAGGGGCTAAGGGATAGCAGAATAAATTTAACTTTTTATCACATTTTAAAAAGTGTAAGTCCGAAGGTTTTATGGATAAAAAATATGATTAATGATACGAAAAAAAGCTATTATAATTTTTAGAAAATACATTATAAAAAGGAAGGCGGAAGATCCAGTGAATGTATTTGATATAATGGGACCGGTTATGGTCGGACCGTCCAGTTCTCATACCGCCGGAGCGGTAAAAATCGGTTATATAGCAAGAAAACTTTTACGGGATGATGTCAAAAAGGCAAAGATATTTCTTCATGGCTCATTTTTGATGACCGGAAAAGGCCATGGAACGGATAAAGCTTTGATAGCAGGCCTTATGGGGATGAAGCCGGATGATGAACGAATCCCGAACAGTTTTCAATACGCAAACGAACGTGGCTTGGAATATGAATTTTCAGGCATAGAGTTGAAAGATGCCCATCCCAATTCCGTTTTACTTAATCTAGTTGGAGTAAACGGCAGCAAATTGGAAATAGTGGCTTCTTCTATCGGGGGAGGGGCTGTTGTTATCAATCAGATTGACGGCGTTGAGGCTGATATAACAGCCGCTTATCCTACTTTAATAGTAAAAAATATTGACAAGCCCGGATATGTGGCTAAAGTAACCTCATTATTAAGCAATCATGACATTAATATTGCAACTATGAGGATTCGCAGAGATAAAAGAGGAGGTACTGCCGTTATGATAATAGAATGTGATCAGGAAGTACCTGCCGATGTGACAGAATTATTGGCCGCATCAGAGGGAGTAAAGAAGGTAACATATTTAAAACCGGTAGATGATTAAGTCTAATATATATGGAGGTAGAAGATGGGCTTTCGGGCTTTAGATGAGATACTAACAATATCAAAGGAAAGTAACAAACCTTTCTGGAGAGTGATTCTTGAGAATGATATGGAAGAAAGGCTTGTCAGTGAAGAAGAATCCCTTAAAAAGATGCAGCAGTTGTATTTGACTATGAAAGAGGCCGATAAGGCTTATGATGAAAAATTAATATCTTCCAGCGGCCTGGTAGGCGGGGACGGCGCAAAGATGGAGCAGGCTGTAATAGAAGGAAAAGTTTTGGGCGGAAATTTCATAGGAGTGGTAATTGCAAAGGCATTAAAGATGGGTGAATCCAATGCATGCATGAAAAAAATTGTTGCAGCACCTACGGCTGGCTCCTGCGGTGTCATACCTGCTGTACTGATAAGTTATGAAGAACAATATGGAATTTCCATTCAAAAGATGATAAAGGCAATGTATGTAGCTTCAGGTATAGGGGAAGTAATTGCGGCCAGAGCTTTTTTATCGGGAGCGGCAGGAGGATGTCAGGCGGAAATCGGTTCGGCCAGTGCCATGGCTGCCGGTGCTTTGGCGTATCTTAACGGAGGGGATGAAGATAGTATTGCCCATGCCGCAGCAATGGCTTTAAAAAACCTTATGGGGCTGGTGTGTGATACAGTAGGCGGTCTTGTAGAAGTGCCTTGCGTTAAAAGAAATGTGGTCGGAGCGGTCAATGCCATAGCCAGTGCCGATATGGCTGTTGCCGGAATACGAAGCCAAATTCCGCCTGATGAGGTAATTGATGCCATGAGGGAAGTAGGAGAATCTCTGCCAAAAACCCTTAGGGAAACCGGAGAGGGAGGTTTGGCAGCAACCCCTACAGGGCGGGAAATCAAGAAAAAGATTTTCGGTTATTCATAATTTGATTTTGATTTATTTGTAAAGATTAAAAAGTAATATAACTATATATGGGAAAGGCCTTCTAAGATAAAGAATAAATATCTTTATAAGGCCTAGTATTACAATCAGTTTTGCTTTCTAAGCAAATTTACTATCTCTTTTATTTTTTCCGGATCTTTTTTTCCGTCGGTTTCTACGCCGCTGCTGACATCAATGCAATAGGGTTTTGCAGACAGGGCAAAAGAAAGATTATCCCGGTTTATGCCCCCGGCAAGAAAAAACGGTTTTTTTCTTTCGCTTATTTTTGGTATAAGTGACCAGTCGAATGTTTTTCCGGTTCCGCCGTATGCATTATCCTTGTACGAATCAAGCAGAAGATAGTCGCAGGGCAGGTCTTCGGCAGCCTTTATATCTTGCCGGGACCTGACCCTTATAGCTTTTATAATGGGATTTTTGATGCTATTTTTTAGTTCAAGGATATATGACTCATTTTCGTCACCGTGCAGCTGTACCAAATCAATTACTTTTAAATCGCATAATTCAATAATCGTATTTACACTCTCATTAACAAAGACCCCTACAGTTTTAACGGCCGGATTGAGCAACTTTTTTAAGATAACAGCTTCATTTAAAGAAATCCTTCTTTTGCTTTCAGCAAATACAAACCCTATAAAGTCGGGAAGAACCTGATTAATGGCATTAATATCTTCTATACGTTTTATACCGCATATCTTGATTTTTGCCATATTTAGTCCCCTTTCAAAGACTTAAGTTTTTCTTTTTTATTTGTGCTTCTCATAAGGCTCTCCCCGATAAGAACGCCGTCAACACCGCAATCCTGTAAACGCAGTATATCCTCGTGATTTTGAATTCCGCTTTCCGAAACGAAGCAAATACTTTTGGGGACCAATTTTCTTAGTCTGATTGAATTACTTACATCAACTCTGAAAGTTTTTAAATCCCTGTTGTTTACACCAACTATTCTTGCTCCGGCTCGGACTGCCATCTTAATTTCTTCTTCCGTATGGGCTTCCACGAGGGCTGATAAGCCGAGTTTATCGCAAATTGATATGTATTTTTTTATAATTTCTTCATCCAACAAGGCACAGATAAGTAGCACAGCATCCGCTCCCAGGTATTTTGCTTCATATATTTGATATTCATCAACAGTAAAATCTTTGCGGAGAATAGGAAGGGAGATATTTTTACGGATATCTTGCAAATGTTCATTTTCTCCCTTGAAAAATTCCGGTTCCGTTAATACTGATACGGCATCCGCTCCGGCTTCTTCATATTCTTTGGCTATCTGAACAAAAGGATATACAGGATCAATTATTCCTTTTGACGGGGAGGCTTTCTTTACTTCACAGATAAATGAAATGCCGGGCTTTTTTAATGTTTTTTCAAAAGGAAAGGCTTCCTGTGTTGAGTTGTCATAAAGACAGTAGGATTCATATATTTTTTCTATTAATCGGTTTAAGGGAAGCCTTTCCTTTGCATTTTCTACCCTTAATTTTGTAGCCTTTGCTATGGTATTTAATATATTGTCCATAACCCATTGCCTTTCTGATCTTTATTTAATTACTGCTAAGTACGTATTACTTTTAATACAATATATTTATTCATTGGATAATTGAATAAACTCTTCAAGCTGTTTTAAGGCTTTTCCGCTGTCTATAATTTCTGCCGCCATCCTGATGCATTCCCTGAGAGTAATATTGTTATAAGCCATATAAAGGCACAGGCCGGAATTTAGAAGAACAATGTCTCTCTTAGGGCCTTTTTCTTCTCCTTTAAGTATCCGAAGGGCAATTTCGGCGTTTGCTTTCGGATCACCGCCTACCAGATCTTCTTTTTGGCAGTAGGAAAATCCAAAATGCCTTGGATCAATAAAGAAGCTGTTGATTTTGCCGTGATCCACCTCACAAACGGTAGTCTTGGTTGTCAAGGTGACTTCATCAAGCCCGTCATGGCCGCATACAACCATAGCTCTTTTTACTCCCAGATTGGCAAGGACTTTTGCCATCGGAGCAACTAAATTTTCATCGTAAACTCCCAATAAGATATATTCGGCTTTTGCCGGACTGGCAAGAGGACCTAAAATATTAAAGATTGTGCGGACTGAAAGCTCTTTTCTTACCGGTGCAGCATATTTCATGGAAGAGTGATAAAGGGGTGCAAACATGAAGCATATACCGATTTTATCCAGTATTTCTTCGCTTTTTTCCACAGGAATATCTATTTTTACACCCAGAGCTTCAAGTACGTCGGCACTGCCGCATTTGCTTGAGACACTTCTGTTTCCGTGTTTAGCCACCGGAATTCCCGCGGCTGAGATAATAAAGGTGGATACCGTAGAAATGTTAAAGGTATTGGCTTCGTCTCCGCCGGTTCCCACAATGTCCATAACGTCTTTCTTGTGACTTATGGTTTTTCCGTGTTCTCTCATAACGGTGGCACACGCCGTTATTTCTTCAATAGTTTCTCCCTTCATACGGATGGATGTCAAAAATGCGGCTATTTGAGCATTGGTAGCCTTTCCTTCCATAATTTCATTCATTACGGCTTTTGTCATATCAAAACTTAAATCATTTTTATTTATAAGCTGATAAATAGCTTCCTGTATCATTTAGACGCACCACCAATCATTAAGAAGTTTTCAATTATTTTCTTTCCCGCAGGGGTAAGGATAGATTCGGGATTAAACTGCAGCCCGTAGATATCATAATCTCTGTGTTTTATAGCCATTATTTCTTCACGTTCGTTTTCACCTATGATAAGCAGTTCATCGGGCAGAAGTTCCCTTTTAAGGATTTTTGAATAATAAGCACCTACCTGAATAACAGGAGAAAGACCGAAGAACAAACCGTTTCCGCTGGCTATATGAATGCTGATTGCCTTACCGTGCATCAATGGATTTGCAAGGGTAGTTTCTGCGCCAAATATTTCTCCGATTATATGATGACCTAATCCAATTCCAATGATAGGGATCTTATCTTTATACTCCATAATTAATTTTTCATATATTTTTGGCTGATTTAAATTAGCCGGCCCGGAGGATATAATTATATGACTGGGTGACATTTTTTTTATTTCCTTTAAGTTGCATTCATCTCTGTTTAAAACCAGGACATCTAATGAAACAGTACCTATAAGATCGACCAGATTATAAGTAAAACTGTCATAATTGTCGATAAGCAGAATCATTCCTCCACCTCCTTAGCCCTTTTAAGTGCTTCAATCATAGCCAGAGCCTTGTTTTGTGTTTCCTCATATTCTTTTTCCGGGTCGCTTTCGGCAACTATTCCGCAACCGGCCTGGATATACACTCTGTTTTTTCGCTTAATTGCCATCCTTATGGCTATACAGGTATCCATATTTCCGGAAAAATCTATATAACCTATAGCTCCTCCGTAGATGCCTCTGGGTTCTTTTTCAACTTCTTCGATAATTTCACAGGCTCTTATTTTTGGTGCTCCGGAAAGGGTACCTGCCGGAAGAATAGCCCTAATGGCATCAAGGGCATCTTTATCTTTACGAATTTGACCCTGAAGTTCAGTCGTTATATGCATTATCTTAGAATAACGGCGAAGTTTCATATAATCGGATACCCTTACACTGGATACTTCAGATACTTTTACCAGATCGTTTTTGGCAAGATCAATCAGCATGACATGTTCCGAAATTTCTTTTTCGTCCTTAAGAAGTTCTGAAGCTATATTTTCATCTTCCTGCAAATCTTTTCCTCTTGGCCTTGACCCACCTATAGGCATAGTGGATAATAAACCGTCACGTAATCTTACCATGGTCTCCGGTGAGGTGCTTATAATCTGTAGTTCTTCATTTTGAAGAAAGACCATATAGGGAGAGGGATTTATAGTCCTAAGAACCCGGTAAGCATTAAGAAGGGAATCATGGTATTCCGCTTCAAACCTTCTTGATATAACTGCCTGGTATATATCTCCTTCGTAAATGTATTTTTTTACTTTTTCGACCATATTGATAAACTTTTCTTTTGAAACATTGCAGGTAAATTCCGGCTTACTCAATGTGGGACGAGGATTTAATGGCATTGGGTTTTGTATGATGTTTTTTATTTTTTCAATAGTGGCAAGGGCGTTGCCGTAGTTTTCCAGAATTTTGTCGGTTTTCATGTTCACAATTATAAAGAGTTTCTGTTTAAGATGATCAAAAGCTATGACCTTATCAAAGAGCATTAAATCAAAATCGTTATATACTGAGTTTTTTAATTTTAAATGAGGTACATCATATGTAATCATTCCGTATGAAAAGTATCCGACAAAGCCACCGGTAAATGGGGGCATATCCGCAAGTTTAGGAGCTTTATATTGCTTTAAAAGGTTTCTTAGAAATTCATAAGGATCAGAAACAGGAACTGTGTTTTTTTCATCTCCTTCAACGGTTACATGGCCGTTTTTACAGTATATTCTCATAACGGGCTGATAACCGAGGAAGGAATATCTTCCCCATGCTTCTCCGCCTTCAACACTTTCAAGGAGAAAGAAGTTTTTGCTGTAGGCAGACAACTTTCTAAGTAAAGTAATTGGGGTAATAAAATCCGCATAAATTTCTTTACAGACTGGAATTATGTCGTATTCTTTTGATAACTGCTCAATCTCATCTGCACTGGGTCTTATCTTATTCATAACCATATTTATCACCTAAGGTCAGTCTCCTTTCTTTTTATTTCTAAAAGGAAAATTATAAAAGGGTGGAAGGGCAATTAATTTAAACATTTTATTTTATGTTAAGAGTTACATTTTTAAATTTAAGTATTAAAAAAACTCCTGTCCCTTAAAAAGGGACAAGAGTTATAACTCCTGCGGTACCACCCTAATTGGCGCATAATGCGCCCACTCTTAATGCATACTATCATATGCACCCCTATGATAACGGACGGGGCTCCCGTAAGCGCCTACTTTATCAATTTCGGGCTTCCCTCGCAAGGCCATTCGGTAAGGACTTTGTAACCGCACTCGCACCGACGGCGGCTCTCTGTATACAAAGATTCCAAACTTACTATTCTTGCTCAACGGTTTATCGTATTAAGCGAATTATATCAATGGACAATATAAATTGTCAATATATAACTGTAATTTTATTATAATAAATTGAAAATATAAACTATGGCTTTTAATAAAATCTTAATTTTCAGTTTCAAAACATTTTGTTTAAAATACGGAATATTAGGTATTGTTGGCAATTCAAACATTATTCAATAAAAGAAAATACCGTACGGGATATGATATGAAGATAAAACTTTATGTGTGCTTTGCCTTCGGGCAATAAAGAAAATAATTGGGTATAATATACAAAAAACCAAAAAAATTTTGTTGACTATAATTTTATTACACATATTTACAAATTTCGCGTTTTGTATTAATATATATCTACCTTCTTCTGATGAATATCTTTTATTTTTCTGTTCCATTTCTTTTCCTTTCTGATATTTACCGGCTTTTACAAAACTAAATAGGGGTGATTTTGGTTGAATATTGCTTTTTGGAGTAATGCTTACGATAAGTCATGGGCTTTTTTAAATTTTGCGGGTGTAAGCATAGCCAGTGTTATGCGGTATCCTTACAGAATAACATTGCTGGAAAATTATCTGGATAAAACTAATCTGGGAAAAGCTTTTTTCTTAGATAATATATCCTATAACAGGGATGGCATAGTCAGTTTTTATGAAGGAAAAGGCATAGAGGGACTGCTTAGAAGAATATACCGGGGAGATAAAGACCCAAGTTTATTAAAATACTATAGGCGGGCTGTTATACCAAAACACTTATATTATATACCGCAAAACGGAGTTATTAACAGTAATCTGTTTGACTATGAATTATATCATAACTTTCATGACCTTAACCGCATAATTCAATGCAATACAGACTTATGTTTTATCAATGTCAATCAGCAAAATCATCTTAGCTCAAAAATTATACTTCAGTTAGCAGATCTGGTTGTTATAAATCTTTATCAAGATTCTGATTATCTTAGAAATTTCTTTTCAAATTACTCTTCACTTATATCAAAAGCTGTATTTATTGTCGGGAATTATTCTATGAAATCCCCACTAAGCTGCAAAAGAATTGCAAAGTTATATGAAATTCCTTTAGAGGATATTGCTCCTATTCCTTATAATGAGAATTTTCATATTGCTTGCAAACAGGGAAGCGCAATTGAGTTTATCAACAGCAACTATTTCTGTGACAAAGAAAGTCCAAATTATCTTTTTATTCACGGTATCAGGAAGGCAGCTTATATTATTTTGCAGAAAGCAGAAAAAAATCTTGCCTTGGCAAAAAGGGGATAGAAAATTGGGGTATTAACTGTCATAAGATATATGATTATTGCGCTTGTAGGAATTATATCTTATGGGATTTTGCTATGGAGTATCGGGCGTAAAATACCGGGCCGGTTAAGAAAGCATAAAGTTACAGCTAATTATAAAACAGAGAGAAATAAAAGTTTGGTGGTTTTAATTTATAATTTTCTTTTGGCTTTACTCATAATAATTGTTTTCTTATTAATAAAAAGCTTCATACGGGGTGAGCTATGAGATTCATAAAGAGATTAAGACGAACTACAAGACAATATATTACTGTAGCTTTTATATGTATTGCAGTAATAGGAACTTCCGCTATTGTAACTTCTGTCACTATGATAGGACAAATCAGGCAGGAATATGAGCAAATGCTTAACGAAACAAGGCAGGAACTGGAGAAAAGTAAAAAAACCGTATTGGTAGCTTTAACGGATATAGAAACAGGGGAAATCATAACCGAAGAGATGATTGAAGAAAAGTTAGTATATTCATCGCAGCCTGCCGAAAGTTATATATCAAAGAATGATCTTGGTAAAGCTGCAATAATAGATATTCCGGAAGGCACCCATATAATAAAGAGTATGGTGGCACAAAATGAAGTTTCGTCAATTCAAAGAGAAGTGGAATATGACGTTATCCATATCAGCTCAAATATACAGGCGAACGATTTTGTGGATGTGAGGATTCTTTATCCCAACGGAGAAACATATGTGGTACTTACCAAAAAACAGTTGAAAGGGTATCAACCTGATATGCCCATATGCTACTTATGGGTAGATGAGGAAGAATTACTGCGGATGTCTGCAGCCATAGTGGATGCCGGATTATATAGCGGTTCAAAATTATACATGACCAAATACATAGAACCTAATATACAGGACGCGTCCATAATTACATATACGCCCAGCATATCGGTACTTAACCTGATAGAAAACGATCCGAATATCGTTGACAGATGTTCTCAGCTTTTGAACATAGAAGTAAGAAAAGCTCTGGAAAACAGGCTGGCAAAAAGTCTGGATATGGATGTAAAAGATATCAACTGGGAGCTAAAAGGTACAATAAGGTATATGCCCGAATCAGGTAATGGACAGTTAAGTGCAAATACAAAAGAAGATACTGATACAAATATTGAAGATATAAATGAAAATATAAAAGATGATAATGTTATATCGTTAGGCAATAATAAAGAAGATATTTATCCTGAAGAAAATTTTAATTCAACCGACTTTCATAAACAGGATTACATGAATGATAACAATGAATCCACTGAAAAAGAGGATACTGATAATAATACCCGGTCTGATATATTTTATTTTCCCGAATTGGGACAAATATATGATGAAGAATATTTTATACCCGTGGAGGGATAAGAATGGTATGTGTCGGTTTTTTAGGAACGGAAGCATTTGACATAATACTTTATATAGGACATACTTTGGCCAAACTAAAGTATCCTGTGCTTATTGTGGATTTGTCAGATTCGGGGGCATTGAAAAATGTAATATATCACGGGATGGATTTAGACAGCATGAATGAAATTGTCCATTACCGTAACTTAAACTACATAAGGAAAGTACCGGGTTGTTACGAACTAAATGAATATAAAGACGGTGCTGTACTTATATCATTTGGATATTCTTATAGGGATATCAGGCCTTTGAAACTTGATTATATGAATATTGTTGTAAATCCATTTACACATGTTATGAATAAGGTTGCCGGAATAATGAATGACACTCTTCCTAATGATATAAAACTAAAGCTGATAGTAAGAGATATATTAAGTCCCGACGACCTAGAAACTGTTAAGAACAGTATAAATATGGAATCAGACCCGGACAGTATAAGTTATCTGTACCTTGATTTTAAAGATTATGAAAATGCATTAAGATGCCAACAACTTCAGACTGTTAACATAAGAAAAGTTTCAAAAAGAATGAAAAAGTTAGTAACCGGCGAAGTCAAATATATTGTATCAAAATTAAACGGCAACGGTAATAAAGTACATATGGCATCAGATGCTTTGGAAGGAGAAGGGGTAGGATGAGTAAAATAGTTTTTTGGTCTCCTTTACACGGCCAGGGGCAGACCAGCAATATGCATATTTTGGCTCTAATTTTGAGCTTGTTATATAAAAAGAAAATACTTTTGATGCAGACCCATATTTCCATGAACAATCTGGAAGGCCCCCTGGTAGGCAAAAATGTTGGTATAGACGGTTCAATTGATGACAATATATTTCAGGACATAGGCCTTGATGCGGCAGTAATGTACAGCAGAATAAATATGTTAAATAAAAACACGCTGGAAAGTTGCTGTATAACATTTCCCGAAACATCTTTACTTTTGCTTCCGGGTACCGAGATAAAAAACGGGGAAATTTTTGAACAGGATATAGGAAGAAATGTATTTAAGGTAATTGAAGATATCGAAAAGTATGTTGATATTGTAATGATTGATGCAAATAGCGGAAATAATGACCTGTCTTTTAAGATGATTTCATCGGCTGATTTAACCGTTATTAATCTTACCCAGCGCAGATATGTACTGGATACATTTTTTCAGGAGTATGCAGGCAGATTCGATTTTGGCAAGGTGTTCTTTTTGATCGGGAATTATGATAAAAACTCCGGTTATAATATAAGCAACTTTCAAAAAAAATACCGAAAATATTTAGGGAAAAATAATTCCGGTGTTATACCTTACTCCACCAGATATTTGGATGCCTTAAATGAATGTGAGTTATTGAAAATGGTAAGAAACGTCCTTAATATCAAAAGATTTGCAGAAATAAGTAGTTTTGGCAGGATGTTTATAAAAAAAATAAAACCGGGAAGATTTCAAAATGATGAAACAGAATACTTTTTCTATCAGGCTTGCCAAAGTGCCGAAAAAATTGTAACAAAGCTTAATTTAGCTGAGAACAAATCCTTTATGAAAAGGAGAGGGGCATGAAACCGATAGATATAATTCTGTCAGTTCTTATATTAACCGTAACGTCAGTAACTATTTATTACATTTTTAAAAGCAAGGTTGAGCCTGACAATGATGAAAATATATATTCACTTAGTAATTTATGTGACCGATTTAGAGAAATTATAAGTGAAATAATAAATACTGACCTGAATACCTTAAATCTGAACCGAAGGGACCTCGAGAACAGGAGAGCCATAAAAAGAACATTAAGTAAGGCTATCCGTAAATGTTCCCAGGGAGATATAAATGCAAAATTGATTGTTTTAAACAGGGTAAAGCATTCAATCTTAAATATATTTAAGATAACGGAAGATATCATTGACAACATAATACCTTTTGACAATAAAGACCTTTTAACCGCAAAGGAAAAGTTTGATATATTATTGTATCTGCAAAAAAGAAGCGGAAATTACAGAATGTTTCAAGGAATTTGCGAAATGGCTAATCTGGACAGGCTTTGGCATGACGGTGAAGGATATTATTATTGTATAACCGAAGAAGATATTAATTATGCATATGACAGTATGCATATTAAGTTGACCTTTGATGATAAAGTAAATATTCTTGCACAGAGGATTTATGAGGAAACGTATGGCCTATCTGTTGTTGACCAGTTGATTATGGAGGAT
Source organism: Herbinix hemicellulosilytica (assembly GCF_002904165.1). Lineage (GTDB taxonomy): Bacteria > Bacillota > Clostridia > Lachnospirales > Lachnospiraceae > Mobilitalea > Mobilitalea hemicellulosilytica. Next base: position 349,637 of record NZ_CVTD020000008.1, read on the forward strand.
ATATCGTTAGACAGCATATCCGGCGGTGTATCGGGAGTTACATCATATGATTTCAGGTTTATGGAAGATGATATTTTGACCGGAAGTTACAGTAAGCCAAGGACCTGCGACAGTATATGGGTGGTATACCAGGGAAAACCCATACATCTGAAATTCTTATCTTTTAAATCCGATGAACAAATAAGGCGGATATGCAAGAACCTGGCGGAACACGGAAAAGCAGGCCACTTAACCAAATCAGAAGGAGGGGCCAAAACCCATCTTGCAGATGGCAGCAGGGTTACCGTATTTAGGCCGGACAATTCTATGCAGTGGGCATTTTTTGTCCGTAAATTTGCCAATACATCTTCACTGGAACTTAAAGATTTAATAACAGATAAGGGATGTCAATATCCTATAGAAGTAATAAAATGGGCAATTTACGGATGTGTAAATATCTTTTTTTCCGGAGATCAAAATTCCGGTAAAACTACATATACAAGGGCAGCAATAAAGGAAATAGACAGAAGGCAGGCCGTAAGGACTTTGGAAGCCGATTTTGAACTGAATTTAAACAATGCATATGCGGATAAAAATATATTGGGGACAAAGCCAAGCGAAAGGCTTCCGTTTCCTAAATTAATAGAACTGCTTAAAAGCTCGGATGCCCATACGATTCTGTTTGGGGAAACAGCCAGCCTGGAACATGCAAAGCATTTAATAGACCTTTTGCTTGCCGGAACGAAACGTGTTATAACCACCGGTCATTGGCCGACTACAGACGAATTGGTATCATATTTTGTACATGCCTTGGGTGGTTACGGTACATCAAACACAGACGATATACAGGCCATGGTAGCAAACCTTATTCATCTTGATGTGCATTGTGTCAAGGATAATGACGGTCACAGGTATATAGACCGGATTACGGAAGTAATTCCATATGAACATGATGAATATTTATCTTTAAATAATAACGGCATTGAAGGACGGCTTGAAGAAATATCCCATTATCTAAAATTGCTGACCCGAAGAAAAACATATTATACCAGAGATATTGTTGTATATGAAGACGGTATGTATAAGATGATTAATCCCATAAGTGAGAGATTGTCTGAAATTATTCTTAAGAATCTACCGCCGGATATGCGGCATGCTTTTAAGGATTTTAACAAGGTACAAAACGGAGGTGTGGCAGCAGCGGTTTGAATGAAAAAGTTGTCTTGTATTTAATATATATTCTTTCACTGATATTTTTAATTACCCTCATATATCTGATATACCGAAACAGGAAAGATAAAAAGTTATGGGGTATGCCAAAAAAGTCACATTTCGGAATTCAAAATTCAAGTCAATTTATTACGGACATTTATAAGTTTCTTAGCAATTTTCCCATTACCAGAAACTATATCAGAAAACTGTCATATCGCTATCGCCTTATTAGCCCATGCGACAGAAAAACCATAGCAGAAAAGACTGTATGTTCTGTTCTTCTTTCCTGGGTAATCAGTATACTTGCATTTTTTCTTATATTTCTGTCAAACAGGTCTTTAATAAATATAATCACTGCGGGTATTGCCATATTTATTATAAATTCCGAAGTAGTAAGCCGTATGGCAAAAAAGCACGAAATTAAAGTTCTTACTGAGATGCAGAAAATGCTGGCTGAAGTACTCCACTATTACTATGTTGAGTATCGGATTGACGATGCAATTTACATGGCAAGAGAAAACTTAAGCAAGGACATGAAAGTGGCTGCTGATCAGATTTACCAATTACTTTTGTCAGCCGACAGGGAAGAAAGTTTAAGGCAGTACTGTGACAATATACCCAATAAATTCTTACGGGCATTTGCAAGTCTTTGTATAGGGCTGATGGAACAGGGTGACAGGGTTATTGACGGAAAAATGCTTTTTGTAAGAAACCTGGAAAATCTTCAGCGTGAAATTGATATTGAAATAGAAAAACAGCAAAGGCTAAGTATGGAATTTATGGGAGTAATTTTGTGTGTAGTATCACCAATATTCTGCATTGAAATAGTAAAGCAATTTGCCATCAGTTTAAAGGAAAATATGGCTGAGTTTTACTACGGCAAACAGGGATTTTTGCTGGATATAGGCCTTATGGCCGTAATAACGGGTATATATGTTATTATGCGTAAAAGTGCGGAATATCCGGAATTTCATCAAAGCAGCCATAGGTGGTTATTTATTATTGACAGGATAAAGTTAATAAGGAAAGCCTTAGACAATTATTGTGACAAGTATGCCTCAAAGCAGGAGAAATTGCAGCGGGAACTTAGAAATAACGGCAGCAATATTCGGGCAAGACATTTTGTATTGCGAAGTTTCCTGATAGCATTGTCTGTGTTCATAGCATCTACGGGATTAGCCTTTTATCTTCATAAAAGCAGCAGAAAAAAATTGCTTGAGGTAAATTCGTATGAGATGCAATTTCTGACCCCTGCAGCCAAGGAAATTCAATACGAATCCATGGCAAGGACCATAGAAGCATATACAAGAAAATATATAGAAAAAACAACTATAATGCCGCAAAATACCGAAGAACTTACAGAAATATTTATAAAAGACGGTTTGGTCTTTCAGCCACCGATAGCGGAAGCTATAGCCGGGGATGTTTTAAACAGGGTTAAAAAATATCAAAATGAACACATTTCTTTTATAGATCTGTTTATCTGCCTGTGCTTAAGCATCATAGCATATTATCTTCCTTATATTTTCCTTAAATACATTAGCACCGTATCCAAAGATGCGATGGAAGATGAGGTTAATCAGTTTAATGCCCTTATTGGTATGCTCATGTTTAACGAAAATATTACGGTTAAGCAAATTCTGGAAGAGATGGAATCGTTTTCTGTTGTATTCCGACAGTCACTTCGGATGTGTATAGATGATTACGGTTCCGGTGATATTGAGGCTTTAAATAAATTAAAGGAAAGAGAGCCTTATGAACCCTTTAGACGAATTGTGGATAATCTGATCCGTTGTGATGATATGCCCATAAGTCAGGCTTTTGCAGAGTTGCAAGCCGATTACGAAGGATACATTTCAAAAAGAAAGCTTGCCAATGAAAAGTCAATAAAAAAACGGGTTTTTCGGGCCTATGTTCTGGCTGTAGTTCCCTTTATGCTGTTGTTTTCTTATGGCTTAATGCCGGCTTTGGTTTCTTCTGTTAAGGAAATAAATGAACTTCTTGCAGATCTGGAGAATATGACATGGTAATAATAAAGGACAATCAGATTTCAGAATATCAAAGGAGGATGGATATAATGAAGACAAAAAACAGTGATATTGCCGTAAAAATCTTTCTGGTTGTAGTTGGTGTAATCTTAACCGGACTTATAATTGCATGGTCCACAGGGGTATTTAAAGATAAGAAGAATGATTTAAGCAGGAGTACGGAAAAAATTAATAATGCAATAGGCTCCCTTGCAGAATTTGATCTACTTGTTTATGAGGGTGAGAGCATAAGAGGGGATACGATTATTGATTTAATTAATGAAGTTTATGAAAAAGATTTAGGAATTTCTATAACAGTAAAAACCAATAAGAATTCACAAAAGGGAAAAACATATAGTGGTGAAAAATATAAAGAGCCGGCAAGTAAAAATGATGAAGATTATATAAATCCTAACGGAATATTCAAAGGTGAAGTAATAAAAGATGAAAATGGTATGGTAATTGAAATAGTTTTTGATCAAAAGTACAGATATAAATAACAGGTGAGTTAAAAATGAAACATAAAAACAATGATTTTGTCCCGCAAATTTTCTTAACCGTTGTCGGAGTAATCCTGGTCGGAATAATTGTATATTATATCATGCATTCGGTAAAAAGTACCGCAAAAATAGCCGACAGTGTCATAGCTGGAACTGAAAAAACAGCAGTTGACTTTGAAGAATATGATATCGTTAAGTATGACGGGGAAGAAATCAGGGGCTCTGAAGTAATTAATTTTATAAAAAAATATTTAGGAGATTACTCGGAAACAGAAGAAGCCCCTATTTATGCCGAAGTAATAACAAAAATATCCGGATCAACATATCAAAACAAATACATAAACAAAAAGCACATATATGATATAAAAAATTTCTCAGACCAGGAACATTATATTAAGCCTACTGCTATTTTTATCGGGGAAGTCATAAGAAATGAAAATGAAGTAATTATCGGGATAAAATTTACTCAAAAATAATTTAAACCGGAGGAATAACATGCGCGAAGCGGTATCAAATATTGTTGAAATGATAACAGGATCGGTAATAATAAGTCTTGGCTTAATATATCTGATATTTCAATATAATACCATATCAAGCTTAACCGAGAATATTATAAAAAATGTTACGGAAGACAAGAAATTTTTTCAGCAATATAACACTGTTGATATCAATACAGTATCCGAAGAGGAAATATATGCAGCCATAATGGGATATAGGGAATATCCCATTATGGTTAACGGCAGTTTAATTCCGCCAGACGGTCAGGATTATAACGTGTATTTCTCTAATATTAAAAAGGGTTTATACAACAAAGAATACAGGTATGATGATAACAGAAATATTACAATGATTATATATTCGTTGAAAGGTTCATAAGGAGCAGGATATGGATTTTCCGGGAAGATTAATATCTGGTATATTAGCTGTACTTTTAATTTTAATATTTCCTTTGCAATATATTGCTCATTCTCACAGTGAAAATATAGATTCTCTTGTTGATGAAAAAACTCACAGGCTTACAGATGATATAAGAAGTAAGGGTTATCTTGATATACAAATGTATGAAGATTATATAAATTTTCTTGATACTACAGGAGAAAGATACGACCTAAATATTCAAGATATAAGGCCGGTTAAAGGCGAGGAAATTACAAATATAAACAAAAATAATCTGTCATTAGTACCTGTATCATATATAAAGCCGTTTTCTGCTGGTAAAGAAACAGAAATACTAATAAACGTGAAAGCGCGGTACCGAAAATCATATGATGAATTTGAATATTATAACTATTTATATATATCAAAAGATAATGGAGAAACCTGGAGCAAAATAATGAATTTAAGTGGAGAGTATTTTACCGACCAAAGATTTACATTTGGTCCTGATGGCCACTATTATTTTTTAAAAGTATATTCATGGAATTATGTAGATTATTATACACATGTAGTACGATATGATTCCCAAAATAATACTCAAAATACATTGTGTACATTATATTACAACATATCAAAATATAAAGAAATAATATTTGTAAATGATAAATTTTTCATAACACCAAATAGTGGCTCTTATATTATGTACAGTAATAACGCACAATCATTTAGTAACGGAACATATTTAGGAAGTAACATAACAATAAATAACATAGTTTATGGCAATAATGTATATGTAGCAGCCGGAAGCGAATGGAAATCATCTTCAGGATCAAATACAGCAGTCATATATTATTCGAGTAATGGAATAGACTGGACAAAAAGCCAATTAAGCATAAGTGCAAATGCAAATGTTATTTTTACTGGAGACATGTTTATTGCAGGTTTAAGTAATGGATATTTATATTACAGCTATAACGGGATAAATTGGACAAGTATGGGGCAACCAACAGTTGCTTCAAATAAATGTACTAACGCCACAAAACTTGCATACGGCAAAAACACTCTAATAATTAGTGATGGTAATAAAATATACATAACTAAAAATAACGGAAAATCATATGAATTAACAAACTTAAATGTAAAAAATGTGTATTTTTATAATGGTTATTTTTACGGAGCAGGATCACAAACCAATTATAATCCAATGAATGGATTTAAAAAATCTAGAGATGGAATTACCTGGGAAGAGATAACTCTTCCACTATCATTTGACAAAGAATACTTAATTGAAATAACTAACATATCATTCAATAATATAGAAAATTCCGCCAAACAGCTCGTATCAATAACAGTATCACCGACATTTCAGACAATACAGAAATATAGTAATCCATTATTTACTGTCAAAGTAATTTACAGTGACGAAACAAGCAGAATACTTAGCTCCGATGAATATTCAATTGAAGGTTTTGATGCATCAAAAATCGGCACACAAAATATAAACATAACTTATTCGGAAAACGGTATTACTAGAAATACCTCGGTAAGTGTAACAGTAACACCGTTACAAAGAGAATGTCCGATCTGTCATAACACATATGAGTTAAATCCTGACGATACAGATCCGGGATGCCCTTATTGCAAAGAACTAATTACCGGAATAGAAGTTACTCCAGATTATATTGAGGTGACTCAAGGGGATGCTTTACCTGTTATAGTAACTGCCAAATATAAAGACGGCTCAAGGGAAATTATAACCGATTGGATCAGCAATTATAATCCTGAAAAAGTCGGCCTTCAAATTGTAACTATTGAATATGGCGGTTACGCAAAAGAAGTAACCGTTTGGGTTTATCCAGGACTTATCCGGTGTCCGGTTTGTGATACAGAATATCCGGCTACAGAAGATAATTGCCCTGTATGTGCCGCAAAAGTAGTAAGTATAAGTGTGGAACCTAAGGAGCTTACGGTAATGCAGTATGATCCCATATCCTTAGAAGTTACTGCTTATTTTGCAAACGGCGATAGCCGGATAGTAGATGATTGGAGTATTGATGTAAATACCGACAGAGCCGGTACATATATTGCAACAGTAAGCTATAAAGGGGTATCTGCAAACATTAAGTTAAATGTACTATCAATTTTTTCAATAGAATGTCCTATATGCGGACTAAGATATAATATTTCGGATAGTCCCAAAGGCTGTCCGGTATGTTCGGAAGAATTGGTAGGAATAGAAGCATATCTTACAAGCGGATCAAATATAGTTCAACTTGGGGCAATACCATCGATTGCAGTTATTCTTATCTATCGTGATAATCACAGAGAGTTTGCTTATGAGGGTTTTACACTGGAAAATTTTAATCCAAATATACTTGGAGTACAGACAGCAACAGTTAGATATAAAGAATTTTCAACCACAATCATAATAAATGTAGTTAATACATTAGATACAATAACTTGTCCAAACGGTCATGTTTATTACAAAAATGCAGACGGAACTGATCCGGGTTGCCCTTACTGTAAAACAGCAGAAGATATAAGCACAGTAGTATATTTTGATATAACTTATACATCAGAGATATTAAAAGAGATTTATGCAAACGGAAAATACTATTTTAAAAAAGGGAATTATTTAACGCTTATATTAATTAAAAAAGATAAATCTTTATTTTATAAAATTCAAAATACATTTTTTAAAACCTCTTTAATAGGACGAAAGAAAAAATTCGTTTACGGAGGGAATATATACTAAACAATGAATAAAATATGGGAAATAGTTACTGATATTTTTATCGGCATAATAATTATATTTATCTCTGTAATGTTGTATTTCGGTTTAAAGACAGAAACAGTTTTGAGATCATTTTACAATAAAAATGTAGATGAATTCTTGGACAATGTCAAAAGAAACGGTGTTATTACTATAAGTGATTATGAGAAATTTTTAAGTAAAATGGATATTGGGGGAAATATATTCGATATCAATTTAGAACACAGATTTAAGATATTGGAACCGGAGTACCGTTTTAGGACGCTGGAAGAAATAATAGATGAGCAAAAAAGAAATTATACCGGCCCTAATGAATACCATTACAGAGAAGTGATAACAGAAAGGCCTCATGTAGATGATCCGATAAATGATGGAAATTTAAATACTGAAACCAACGAGAGTGTACTTGAAAAAGCCATAAACGGACCGGCAGACCCAAACCATGTTCATGATGAAAATTGCTATAGCGGACATAAACATAAAGGAAATCTTGTTTTTATCCATGAGCATGCTCATACCGGGGCGTGCAAAGAATTTATATCCTACATAATGATACCTTCCACATGTAATACTTGTAAAAGAGAATATATAGGAGGATACGTTGACTATTACTGGGATAGCAATTTAAACACAAGAGTATTTAATTTTTCAGATACTACCGGTACAGGAAGATGTCCATACTGTAAAAGTACATCTATTAAAAATGGAGAGCTTGAAAATTATTATCAATGGTCATGCGGATATGATCTTGAACCGGGTGTGGTAGGTTCAAAAGAAAGAGTTCCCCTAAATGTAGTATATTATTATGAAAAAACATATCCTCAAAGCAAGGAAAGAATGACATATAATACCGGATGTTATATATATCATAAAGAAAAACGTATGGAATTTAGTTTATATGACGACACCAGCATATCAAGAGCATTTAGTGAGTTATTATATAATAATTTTCAAGGATATTGTGTAATACCGGAATATATAAGTTTAGGGATATCAACAGATAGATACCTGGATGAAGCAAAAATAAGTGATAGTCAAAATTTATGCCGCGTTACATATAGAGCATATGTAAACAGTAGCGGTACTATTAGATTTAAGTATGCCGGTTATTGGTATTATGATTTACCGGCAGCAAGAAGTTATAGCGGTACTGATAATCCTGGTTTCCCTTCTGATATATCAGTATCGCAACTTAGATCATATATGAATAAGCCAACAGTTAATAACTGGTTTTATGAATTTTTTAGACGTAATTATAATAACGTAAATAACGGAGATGTATCTTTTCATCTGCACTGGTTTACCAGAAGATGGAATTCAAACGGTTATTCAAGTTGGTATGAAGATACAACAACATACCTGAATGTGTGTGACTTTGATCATACTCTTGGCGTAAATAGATGGATAAATACATGTGGTTTTGAGGAAGATAAAACAGTGGATTGTAACCATATTATAGTTTCGTTAACTCCTACCCATGAAAATCAAACTGTTTATGTAAATGATCCCTTAATAACTACAGCAGTTGCCACATACAAAGACGGATCAACAAAGACAGTAGTATGTACAACGGATTTTTCAACATCAAGTTTAGTAAAAGACCAGGATGTTACCTTAATCTATAACTATACAATAGACGGTAAATATTACAGTATATCTTGCAAAATAAAAGTAAGCGTTATCCCACGCAACAAAACTTGTTCAAAAGGGCATACATATAATTTAAATAGTGACGGAACAGATCCGGGATGTCCTTATTGCAAAGCCTGGATAGAAAGCCTGCGGGTTATAAGGCCGGAAACATCACCTATAGTCATTACCATTGGGACAACCTTGCAGGATAATGGTGTTGTTCTACTTGCTACTTACATGGACGGCCATACTGAAGAAGTAACAAGCGGATATACAGATAATCTGGATAAAAATTATCTTGGTACTATGCAGGTAACAATAGGATATAAAGGAGCGTCTATAACTGTTCTTGTAACTACCGTATGTAAAAAGATTGTATGTGATATATGCGGATACGAATATGACTTATATCCAGACGGGACAAATCCCGGTTGCCCAAACTGCATTCGTAAGATTCCCGTTTTTACAGGAAACATAATGGAATATGAACATATTAACCATAGTGAAGAGATTTTGGAAACTTTGTATGACAGAGGGGATTATATTTTAAATATTGATGATATCTTTACCGTAACAGTTAAAAATAAAACTTCAATTATCGCTCGTATGCTTTTAAGAAAAATATATCCATCATTATCAGAACGGTGGTGCTTAATAAATAAAAGCGAATACATTCTGAAAAGATAGTTTTTACTTCAATCATAAAAACCAATTAGATAAAAGGGATAAATATGAAGATATATCATTTTGCGTTAATTTTCTTAATATTTTTTCTGAGTGCAATAATAAAAACCGATATGCAAACAGGAAAACTAATAGAAATCAAAAACGAAAAAGAAGAACTGGAAAACAGTCTTGTTACTGCCGTATCCGATGCAGTAGCTTATCTTGCGGAAACCGGGTCCTATGGCTCGGGAACTATCAATAAAGATGAAATACTTGCAGCATTCTTCGCATCCTTATATTCATCTATGGGAATTATTTCAGATAAATCCGCCCAATCGGAAGTTGAAATATATATACCCGTAATACTTTTTTGTGATACTGACGGATTCTATGTTTATTATTATGATGAATATGTAACTTATGATGGACTGACATACATAGACCGTGTTTGGTCGGAAAAAATGCCGTATAGTTATGAAGATGAATATTTTATATATCGTTTTACCCTGACAGATTTGGTTTATATATATGATAAACATGACATGCTGAAACTGGAAGATAAATTTTTATACGTTGATTACAAAGAATTTGTAAATGAATCTTCATATGAAGACCTGAGGTTAAAATATAAAGATTGCATTCTTTTTAATGAAAGTGATTTCAATACAGTAAAAAAAGCATCAATTATAAATAAGCTGGAAGATGTGTTGGCATATTATACAAGCAGACATAATCATATAGCAAGCAAGAATGGAATTACATATTCATTTTCATTCCCTTACGGAAGAAGAGATGAATGGGCTGATTTTATTAATGATGTTAGCCTTCTTGTGGTATTTCAGGGATATCCTTATGGGCCTGAAAGGGATTACAGATATAATAAGATAATATCATCCGGCGCAAACGTTATAAAAAAATACAGATATTTTGTGGAAGAAAAGAGCTGGTACAAGCTTGCCCATAAAGAGGGGTGCAAAAAGATAAAAGATACCGATATGCTGCTTGAAGAGACTTTTGACAGTTTAGAGGAATGCGTAAAATTAGGAGCATTCTGTTGTGAATGCATTGAGCATGGTGCCAGGGTTCCTGATATTAGATAATTAGTATATAAGGTACGGAGGACAAATGTGGAAAGTATTTTTACACATTTTATATTTTCAATATTTTTAGGTTTTTTCCTGCAACTAATTCTTCATGAAATCGGACACTTAATTTTTGGATTATTAACAGGTTGGGATTTCCTTATTTTTCAGCTCAATAGATTTGCATTGTTACATCTAAAAAATAAAAATAGACTGGCTGTAGTTAGAAGCAAAAATTATCAGTGTATCATGTCTCCCAAATCTATAAATTCAAATCCCATGCTTTATACCATAGGTGGATGTATAGTAAATCTATTTTCCGCTGTAACCGGATTTTTAATTATACTTATAAATCGAATGACGCCTTCATTATGGCTGTATATATGGAGTTTTACCGTTTTTGGAATAGGCTTTTATGTAATGAACGGGACGTTCAGAATAAACCGGATATGTAACGATAAAGCCTGTTACGATTTATTAAAATATAACCCCTATACCCGCCTGTGCCATAATGCACAGTTAATAATCGCAAAGTATTTGGCAAACGGCTTCACATATAGGCAGATAGGGAAAGAACTAATATGTATATGCCCCGACACAGCCGGTAATGACATAGAGGCATACCAGGATATACTTGAATATTACTATTATCTTGATATGAACCAATTTAATATGGCGGAGCAGGCTCTTAATAAAATAAATACTACAGCAAGTTTTAGCAGGGAAATAACAGATACGTTACAAATGGAGCAAATATATATAAAATTACTGCAACGGCTTATTTCCAATGACAAAAATGAGATAGATTTTCCTTACTTTGATGTTAGGAAGCATACCAAAAAAGGGGATGTTCATGCATTAAGGGTTATAACAGTAACCAAGGCATACGCCAAATTTAAAGAAGGTGATTTAAACAGTGTATGGGAAATTATTGATAAGGCAATAAGCGAAATTGAAAGATCATTTTGTGTATATGAAGGCGAGAAGCTGTTTTGTATAGGACAATTAAAAAATTTGAAAAGCATCATAGAAGATAAGATAGATTAAGGATAAATTTATGGATTATGTAGAATGGCGGAATTTTTAATAAATAAATGGAAAAATATTGAACAAATAGTAAATATATACTATTATAAGATTAGTTTTATTTTAGTTGTGTCAAAAATAAATTTTGTATTTATATATATATGAAATTTTTTAGGGAGGAAAATGTATATGAAAAAATATAAAGGATTTATATTTGTTGTAGTATTAGTAATTACTTTAGTTTTTTCAGTTTTTAGGACTAATCAAAAAGCAATTGCTGCAGACAAATATATAAAAGTAAAGGATTATATTGAATATATAGTAAAACAAATGAATTGGCCGATAGATAGAATATCCGATCAGCCCTATATAGATGCTGCCATGGAAAAAGGAATTATAAAGAAAGGCGAATTTAAGGATTATTCAGAATATCTGACAAGGACTGATGCTGCGGTTATAGCAAACAGACTTGATGAAAAAAACCTATCTTATCTATTTACTGAAAATGCTATTATCTTCTTAAGAGAATGTGATTTATTTGAAGGCCGACTGTATTATAATGTAAGCGGAAATTTTTTCCCTAAAGGAGAAACTATTGAAACCTATGATGCAAAAAAATTCGGTCAGGATGTGGTATATCCCATATTAAAAAGTGCATTTCCAACAGAAAATTGGATTGATCAAGGAGTAAGAACAAGATATACAGATGTTTATGATAAAAACGGAAATTTGATAAAAACAGTAATCATGATAGGAAAAGCTTCACCGGATAAAAATAATGTAGTAGAGATAAAACCTATTGATGAAAAATCAAAGGTAATAGACATGTGGAATTATATAAAAGACCTTGATAGAAAAATAAATACTGTATTGGAAAAAAGAATATCAGATATAAAAAACATTCCAAAAAGTAAACGTGAAGCTGTAGCAGCTGTTATAGCAAAAGGGATTATGAAAGGATATTCAAACGGCTTATACGCTACAAGTAGAGAATTTAGAGGAAACAATAAAATTACGGCCAATGGTGCAAAAGAAGTAATTCAAAAAGTTCTTAATCCAGAAAAAAGGGCATTAGTAAGTCCTGACGGCCAGCTGATAAGAACAACAAATCTACCTAAAAATGCAAATGATTATCCTTATATCCTGGAATGTTTTCCGAATGAATATTATGAGATGAAATATAGTTTTATGTATCTAACAGATTACTTAACAGGTAAAATAAAAAAAGATGAATACGCTTATCCAAAAGAAGTTAATTATGAGTATTTATATAATAAATATTATTATAATCAATTAAGCCTTGAAACCGGCAAATATGGTCTATATGATGAAATGCTAACAAATGTAGAAAATTACATTAAACATATATTTAATGTAAATTATCGTACTGTTGATAAAATATGGAAAGTTGGACTTGCATCATCTTTATGTTTCTACAGTTGGGACAATAAGGTTTATGAAATGATAGAAAACTATATAGAAAATATTAAAAAAAATCATGTAGTAGTAGAACTTGATAAAATAGCAATAGATCCAGGATCTATTTATGAAAGCAGAGATTATTTGTATGTAAGAGTATATGTAAAATATCGTGTTACGGCAAATGAAATAAATGTACCTTCAAATCAATTAATATTTAACACCAATATAGAAAATCTTAAAATAAATGCATGGAAAGAATCAATTTTTGATGTAATGGTTGAATATAGAAGTGAGAATAGTGTTTATAAATGGGCCCCTACATCATCTATTAAATTAAGTGATTGGGCATATAGAGAAAGCTTTAAATAGGAGGAATTTAATGATCTTTAAGAAAATATTTTTAAATAAAAAAGGATTTATAATAGCTGGAATAATCTTTTTTATAACAATAGTTTTGAGCAATATAACAAAAGCAGAAAATAATTATGACAATAATACGCCAGAAGTAATTATGGAAGATGGTAAAATTATTTTTCGTGTAACAACAAAAGCCGCTTCAAGTGGTATAAGATATAGAACAACTGGTTTTACAATATCTATGATACCGCAAACGAAAACGGTTACAACAAAGGGGTTAACAGGTCCAGATGCACCACCTACACCTAATAAAGTAATAGTTTTATTGGATAGTGAAAAAAAAGAAATTAGTAGAACAGAAAAAGAGGTAGTAACAGAATTTAGAATTTCTGAAGATAGAGTTAAATCTACATTAAAAGACATTGTAAATTTAGATGATTTGAGTGAAGATACTATAATTTATTTACATGCAATATTCCAAACATATAAAATAGAAAACGGAAAAGAAATACTTCTTAGGTCTGGAATTTCTACATGGAAAGATATAGTGAACGCAGAAGCTTGGGAAAAACCATCAGATTTTGAAAAATACTTTAATATACCTGTAAAATTTGAGCCAGGTTTACAGCCTAATGATCTTTATTATGTTGTGGAAGGTAAAGAATTTTATCAAGGATCTCTTGAAAGTAAAAAAATAAATCAATATGTAAATTGGAAAAATGAAGTAAGCGAAGAGTATAATCTTAATGGATCTAATGATCAAAAATATAATTTAATTGGATATTATATTAAAAGCAAATTAACGGGAAAAGAAATTAAAGGCTCACGAAAAATGGTGGGCGATATAATTAATGGTAAAACAATAACTGTTAAAGATATTATAAATGGCACAGCAAAAGTAATATATGGCGGTTTAGATATATGCATGATCTATAAAAAAACAGATATATCTATCAGAATTCATGCAGCAGATATAGATACAGATAAAATAATAAAAGAAAATATATATGTAGGAAAAATAAAACCGGGAGAAAATTTTAGCCAATCCATTGATAAAGCTATTACAATCGGAAAAGATACATATACAAAAACTAAACATTTTTACTATTATCTAAAAAATAATCCTGCCAAGATGAGGGTAAGAGAAACGGCAAAAGACGAGGATCCCATAGAGTTTACAGCATTTAGTGATATTGATTCCAATGATGAAATAATTGTAATAGCATATTATAAGAAAGCTTCCCAGGGAACAATAGCAATAACAGTTAATGCGGTAAATAAAGAAACAGGAGCAAAAATTACTACTTTAGCAACAGAAACGGCTAAATCAGGAGATACATACAAGTACACCGCACAAGAAACACTTTCAGCCGGTGGAAAATCGTATGATTTCACCGGAGAATGGAAGTGGGAATATAGGAAAAATACGTCATCTTCTCCGATTGTATCAAATTCAGGAAAAGGGGAAAACATAAGCTTTACAGTGCCGTCTGCAAATGATATATCCGGAGGAATTACCGTTACCGTTTATTATACTTTAGGAGAAGCATCAGCAGACCAGATTGACTTACGGGTTATTATGGTAACAATGTCAGGGTCCTTAATAGAAGAAGTATCAAAGGAAACGGTTACAAGAGGGCAGAGTATAAGTAAATCAATTCAAAATCAAAGATTAGTCGGAAATATTACATATCAGTACCAAAATAAATGGGATTATACATATAAGACTTCTTCCGGTGATCAAACAAAGACAGGAACCGGAAATACCGTATCATTTAAAGTTCCAAATGAAACACAACTTGGAACGGTTATAACTGTAAAAATATATTATGATGCATCACAAAACGTAGATGTTCCCGATCCTTTACAGCCTATTATCTTACCGATTGACACCCCGGACCCCTATGCAATAATTGACGGTGATAAGTACGGATCACAATATTTTATATCCAGGGAAGGAATAGCCACAACGGAAAGCCAGCATGTGTATGTTAAAACAAAAGATTATCTGTTAGGTTACAGGCTTGTTAATAAAACAGGAAAATTAAAATTATCGGTACCGGTTACTATGACGTATACTTTGATTTATAATACAGCAACTCCGGAAGAATTTGGCGGACCCAAAGAAGTTACGGAAACCGTAACAGATACACAATATATATCTGTAGAAAGAGCCTATTCTTATTGGGAAATAGAATATCTCGAATATTACACCCCAAGTTCTGCAACTGTATATAATTATTCCCTTCCAAATGAAAGAGCAAATCTAGTTATCAATTCTGCATATCTTTTTGTTCCGGCACTTTCAACCAGACACAGCAGCAATTTATACGATCATATAATTCTGCCAAGACAGGTGACTGAAGGCATACACCTGAATTATGATACACCAATTACTTCGGATGACGGTTACAGACCGACAGTAAATTTTATTGACCTTACTCCGTATGCCTTGGAAATGACGGAAGAACTTAAAGTCAAAAATGATTTTATTATGTTTGACGGGGTTGTTGTAATGTCAGATGAAATATCGGAAAAGATAGCACCGGTACCGTATACAGGAGTAATGGTACATTCAAACAGCTTAACCCATGATAAAGCCTTATTTAAAGATGGTCTTGTAATAGATGCTTTAAAGAAAAATGGAGTTTATACATCATCGGGAAATGTAATATATCAAAAACATCCTATGAGTGTAAACGCTTATTCATCAAAAACATTCAACATTAAAGTAAATGACGTTACTATTCATACCCCTGTCATATGTGATCCAATAATTTATGCCGATAACGATAAATGGGTACAACTTATTGAACCTCAAGAGGAAGCATATCATTTGGTGCTGGACCCGGATTCAGAACTTAATGATTTTACGGTAAGAATATCGAATAAATTGCATCATACTCCTAGACTTGGTTACTATGAGAGGGATTTTTCAAGGTCTTTTATCGATCCCGAAAATATATCTTATATTGCTAAAAAGAACGGCAAGCTAAGAAATGAGATGAGGCTTCCTTTCGATGTTTTTATTGATATAAACAATGACAATAAAACAGAAAACGATGAACTGATTAAGGCAGGTACATGGATAATTCTTGATAGGGAAACCTACCGCTTTTATGTGCCAATGTGGGTACAGGAAGGAATATATACTGCCGAATTTCGAACCATAGCCGTTAACGGTGAAGACAAGCTAAGCAATACGGAAAATGTAAGAAACACCAATATAAGCAACTATGTTGCTACCGCAACCAGGACATTTCAGATTTCAGGCAGGATATACGGGTTTACTGTATATGACATATCGGATGAAGGAAGATGGAAAGATATATTCAGAAAGAAAGATACAATGCTGATTAAATTATTTGAAGGAGCTATAGACGGTACAAAAAGACCGGGTTTTAACAAAGATTATGCTTATTATTATACGGTCGGTACCAAAAACCAATATGGTATGGAGACCGGAAGGTACAGCAAATATACTTTACCTTTGATAAACGGAAGCCACCCCAAATATAAAAACGTTGGTGCAATAAAAACAGGGTATGCTTTTAGATTTATGATTGATACTACAGGTGAAATGTATTCAAGCGGTTGCAGAATAAGAATAATACCGACATTTTATCATGTGGATGAAAACGGTAAAAACAGACAGCTTGTTGATATTTATTATGATGAAGAAATCAACGGAAAGCTGCATCAGCTTATTAAAATCGGAGAAGGAATAGATTTGGTAAACTTAAAACAAGGCCAGGTAGGAAATCCTTACAGCAGAATACCGGAAGATGAATTAAAGCATACGGCTAAAGTGATGGATACTACATATTCAAAAATAAAAAATCAGTATGGTTTTATGTATTCATACAGCGAAATACGCTTAACAAACCAGTTCAGAACCTTTATTGGCCTTGATTATGCAAATCATATTACAGGGCTTCCGTCTTACAATAAAGTTAAAGAAGTGACTAAAGAAACCGAACTTAGCCTGTCAAAGTATATGCAGAGATGGTATGGAACTTATAAGCTACCTACCAATATCCATGTTGCTCCGGCAGGATTTGACGTATACGGATATTTAAAAAAGTATGGTATAGATTATAGAGAGGATTTTTGGCTGAAAGAGGGTTATATAATAGTAAATTTTAGTATTGAGACTATAAACAAGAATGGCAACAGACATTTGTCATATATAAACTCAAGCAATTATCTGAACAAGGGACATTGTTCCATGTGGGTTACCGAAGGGGCTGTAATACAAAAGAAGGATGATAAGGGAGCAGCCTTTGATTTTAAAGCCGGTGATGTTATCCTTTATTATGTAAATAAGAATTACAAGGAAGACTTTATAGGTGTTTTATACTAAAGATACAGTTTCTTATCCTAATATGATATTGAGGTATGTTTTTCATAAAAAATATAACCTGCTGTAATCTGTTATGCCACATATATTAATTTACAGTAATCATTTAAACTTTTCACCATGACAGATTACAGCATGGAGGTTAACCCTTCCTATGTCTTTTGCCTTTTGTTAATAGTTCTAATTAAAATTTAATCATGTTAATATTGAGGGCAAATAAAATTATGTTATTATAGAATAAAGTTTTAGAGAGTTAAAGTTAATCATGTGGTTTTGAAGTGATACTATAATTATAACAGTTTCAGGCGAAATCAGTATTCTTGGTTATAGATTACATATATGAAATTGTAACTACCTATTAATTTAGTCGGGAATTTTTATATTTTTAATTACATGTTACCTTTAAGAATTGATGAAAATGTCTTTGATGTCTTTTTAATTATAATTTTGCCATGAAAAAGGAATAAAAGGTTGCTCTGTAAGTATTTTTTTAGATATTAATTTAAAAATGCAAAGGGGTGAGAAAACATTATGACTTACTGGGAGTACAAAACAGTAAAGTTTGCTACTAGTGGATTTAGCGGCGGCAAAATTGACATAAATAAATTTAACAGTATTCTTAACGAACACGGAAGAGACGGGTGGGAACTGGTAAGTTGTTTTGATACTAATCAGTCATATGGTGCCAGCAGATTTGTAATAGCTGTATTTAAAAGGCCTATTAACTAAAACCGTTTGATATAATACCATTTTATCTTTAAAACTAACCGGTTTTACATCATATGATACCGGATTAGGGGCGCAATTGGTTTAGGTTTCAGGTATTATACTTGTACTTAGTTCTAAATCAAAATGGAACTTCTTTCTGAGTGACTTTTGTAAAAAATATTCCAGAAAGCAGTTCCATTTTTATATACTTTCTTTTATGTCAAGTCGTTGTTGGTATTGTATATTTATGTTATTATATTTGTAAATTTAGAATTTCATTAGGATAATAGCTTGATTTTATAAATTACAACTTTAATAATAGTGCATTTTATTCCAAAATGATTGCTGTTTTTGCAAGGAATTATGATAATTTTAAACTGACACGAAAAATGTTTGATTATATTTGTTTTTTTAGCATAGTTATACTATAATTAAATCGTAATTTTGGCGATATATAATATAGAACTTATAATTCATTTTGGTACTAAGGCGGAGGGATACCATGGAGAAGGAACTAATGCTTGACGAAGAAATAAGGAATATTGAAATATTGGAGTTCCATGCCGGAGGACATTCCTATGGATTCGATATAAGCGATGTAAGAGAAATACTTCCTTATGACAAAAAAATAAGAAAGATACCAAATTCCAATCCATATATTGAGGGTATCGTAAAACCCAGGGATTTTATTATTCCGATTATAAATCTTGTATCATATCTTTTGCTGGAAGATGTGGCTGATAAAGAACTTGAGATGCTCATTGTAACCAAAGTAAATAATATGAACGTCGGTTTTCATGTTGATTCGGTTGACAAAATCCATAGAACTACAACTGCCAATATAACAAAACCGGATAAAAATCTAAGTACTAAATTAAAAGATGTCGTTACAGGGATTTTAAATATTGACAACAGAAAAATTGAGATTTTGGAGATACGCAATATTATTTCGGATATTAATCCGAATATTAAGTTTTGATTATATATTTTTGGGATTGTATATATAATAGGCGGGTGACTTATGAATAAATGTAAGTTATGTAAAAAAGAAATTCCCGACGGAACAGAATATTGTATTGAGTGTATGAATAAGAAGGACTTTGCAACGGATGAATCATATCTTGATAATTTGCTTAATTCTATTCTGGAAGAAACCATAACCGCTCGAGATGTATACAAAACTCAGGCTGTTCATGAGGAAGATTCTTTAAATGGGGATAAAACAGCAGATACTGTTGATTTGGCGGATTTATATGACTTTGAACAGTTTGATTTTACAAAAGATTTGGACGAGCCTGTCGGTATTAAAGACGATATCAGTAATGAAGACTTATTAAGTTCAGATAAAATGACAGAAGATGATTTGGTTACATATGAAAATGATGAAGTAAGTGGCGATGTAACAGAGGATACAGATATTACTTTTAATAAAGGGGATTATGAGGATAAATCTGATATGATAAATAGGGATAATTTTTTAGACCTTTATAATAATATCGATTCTGAATTTTTGCAGGCCGAAAATCAAAGTGAAGAGCTAAACAGTGATGAGAATGGTTACGAATATAGTGAAGGCGAAGACGAAGCAATTGACTTGTCGATAGATGAATTGATGAAGCAAATTGACCTGGCTGACGAAAAAAATTCTTCCCAAGATACCGATAAGAATAGTAATTTTTCCGAAGCAAACATTAATGAAATGAACGTAAGTATGACTAACGATCTAGAAAAGAAAGGAACAGATGATTTGCAGGACAATAATTTAACACCGGAGGACGAACTTTTAAGCCTTTTAAATCAATTTGATCCGGAGGATCCGGTTGCCAGTGATATTCAATCCATTACCGAGCTTCTTGGAGGACTTGAACTGGATCTTAGAAATGATAAAAATAACTCCTTTTTTACTGAAACTAAAGAAACTGAAACTAAAGAACCAGTATCGGCGAATATTCCGACTGAAGTACAGGATGATAAAAAAGAAGACGATAATGGTATACGCTATATAACACAGGATTTTGAAGATGATGAAAAAAACCATAAGGAATCAAAGAAAAAAGTCGGAAAGGCAAAAAAGAAGAATGGTGAACCGAAGGAAAAGAAGGGAATCTTTCAGAGGATATTCGGAAATATAAAAGATGATAATGACGATAACTCTTCTGAAAATCAATCGCCATTCTTTGAGATGACGGATGAAACAGATATTAAAGAAGAAAAAAAAGACAAGAAAAAGAAGAAAAAGACAGGCAAAAAAGCAGCAAAGACAAATTATAATGACGAAGATGATTTAAATTCAGTTAAAGACGACACAGAGTCTGTAGAAAGAAAGAAAGCAAAAAAAGCGAAAAAGGAAAAGAAGAAAAAAGAAAAGGCCGTAATATTCGAAGAAGAGATAGATGAAGGACGCATAAATAAAGTCGGAGCTTCTATTGTATTTTTGTTCTTTGGAATTATTGTAGCTATACTTATTACAAGCACAAATACTTTTTCATATAGGCAAAGTATCGGGAATGCATCCAAATATTTTGACAGGAAGGATTATGCACAGGCATATAATGAGATTATTGGGCTGGATTTAAAAGACGAGGACATTGAACTTTACAATAAAATAAAAACTGTATCTATTGTATACAAACAACTGGAATCATATTATAATTATTACAACTTGAGAAAATTCCCTGAAGCTTTGGATTCATTGCTTAAGGGACTAAAGAGATATGATAAATATATTGAGCTTGCAACAATGCTGGGTATAAAAGAAGACATGGATTATATTAGAAGCCAGATCGTCGATGAATTGTATCATGTATTTAGTCTGACAGAAAAAGAAGCCTTAGATATTATTAGCTTAGAAAATAAAGAAGATTATTCTGTAGCAGTCTATGAGGCTGTAAATGATATTATTGCCTATTATTAATTCTATATGCTTTATTCGATGATGGGAGAGTGATTTATGAGGCCGGTAAGAGTTATACCTTGCCTTGACATACATAACGGTCGGGTAGTCAAGGGAGTAAAATTTACGGATTTGAAAGATGCAGGGGACCCGGTAGAAATAGCTGCGGCATATGACAAGGCCGGTGCCGATGAGCTGGTATTTTTGGATATATCGGCAACCGTCGAAGAAAGAAGCACCAATATGAGTGTTATGAGTAAAGTTGCCAAAGCGGTTTCAATTCCCTTTGCGGTAGGGGGAGGAATCCGTACTATTGAAGATATTGAAAGAATTTTGGATGTCGGGGCAGCCAAGGTAGGCATTAATTCCGCTGCCATTGAAAATCCCGATTTAATCAAAACAGCAGCCGATAAATTCGGAAGCAGCCGGATTGTTCTTGCCCTTGATGCCAAGAAGAAGGCGGACGGATCAGGCTGGACTGTTCTGAAAAACGGTGGCATGGTAGATACGGGAATAGATGCTGTAAAATGGGCAATACAAGCTGTAGAGCTTGGAGCCGGTGAAATTCTTTTAACCAGTTTGGACTGTGATGGAACTAAAGACGGTTATGATCTTGAACTTACTAAGGCCATTTCCGAGAGTGTATCTGTTCCTGTTATTGCATCCGGAGGAGCAGGCAAACTGGAACATTTTTATGATGCTGTAACTATAGGAAAAGCGGATGCTGTATTGGCAGCATCTTTGTTCCATTTTAAAGAAGTTGAAATTATGGAAGTAAAACGCTATTTGAGCCAAAAAGGAATAAACGTAAGGTTGTGAACATAAATGGGCGCTATTACAAACGACTGGCTGTATGCTATAGGAGATGAATTTAAGAAACCATATTATAAAGAATTATATAATTTTGTAGTTAACGAATACAGAAAATATATCATATATCCTAAGGCGGACGATATATTCAATGCTTTTCATTTGACCCCGCTTAGTAAAGTCAAAGTGGTCATATTAGGACAGGACCCTTATCATAATGAAAATCAGGCCCACGGCTTATGTTTTTCGGTTAAACCGCATGTAGATATACCACCATCCTTAATGAATATCTTTAAGGAACTTAGAGATGATTTGGGATGTTATATTCCCAATAACGGATGCCTTGAAAAATGGGCTAAGCAGGGCGTACTCCTTTTGAATACGGTATTAACGGTCCGGGCCCATAGTCCTTTATCCCATCAGGGAAGAGGATGGGAGTATTTTACCGATGCGGTAATCAGGGCGGTAAATGATCTTGACAGGCCGGTAGTTTTTATACTGTGGGGCAAGCCTGCACAAAGCAAAAAGAAAATGCTTACTAACAGCAAGCATTTGATTTTGGAAGCGCCTCATCCCAGTCCTTTATCGGCCTCAAGAGGATTTTTCGGAAGCAGGCCTTTCAGTAAAACCAACGAATTTTTAATCAAAAACAACATAGAGCCGATTGATTGGCAGATTGAAAATATATAGTGACGTAAAAAATAGATAATATATCAGCAATGCCAAAGTATAAGATATTTCCCAATAATGTCTCTTGCAAAAAAAGCGTCAGAAGACAAACATATTATGTTAGCTTCTGACGCTTATATTTTAGTGCTTTTCGCCTAAGAGGGCTATTGAGCCTTATTCATGTTCTGTACTGCCGTTGACAGCATAAGTTTCAGGCGGTTTAACTGGTTAACTTCGCTGGCGCCGGGGTCATAATCGATTGCTACTATATTTGCCTCGGGATGACGACGCCTTATTTCTTTTATTACGCCCTTGCCCACAATATGATTAGGCAGGCAGGCAAAGGGCTGGGTGCATACTATATTGTAAACTCCGGAATGGATAAGTTCCATCATTTCTCCCGTTAAAAACCAGCCTTCCCCGGTCTGGTTACCGACAGAGACGATGTCCTCGGCGTACTTTGCCAGCTTCTTTATGTGTACGGGAGGATCAAAGCGTTTGCTCTTTTTAAATGCTTTTACGGCTTCTTTGCGCATTTGCTCCAGCGCCCATATGACTATATTTGAAATATGGGCGGAAACTTTTCTTTTTCCGAGATATCTGGCTTTAAAATTATTGTTGTATGCGCAATATAACAAGAAGTCCATTAAGTCGGGGACAACCGCTTCGGCTCCGTCCGCTTCCAAAAGCTCTACCAGATAGTTGTTGGCGGCGGGAGAAAATTTTACAAGAATTTCACCTACAACACCCACTTTGGGTTTCTTCATATCTTCGTAAATAGGAAGGTTATCAAAATCGCGTATAATGCCTCTTACGTTCTTCTTAAATTCTCTCCATTTGCCTTTCTTAAGGCTTTCTATACAGATATCCCGCCATTTTGCATGCAGGGCATTGGCTGACCCGGGAACTTTTTCATAAGGCCTGGTTTTATATAGTACCCTCATGAAAATGTCACCGTATACCAAAGCCTGCATAGCTGTAATAAGCAGTTTAGGGGTTATTTTTAATCCCGGATTCTTTTCAAGGCCTGCGGCACTTAATGATATAACAGGTATATGGGACATTCCGGCCTTATTTAAGGCACGGCGGATAAATCCGATATAGTTGGTTGCACGGCACCCGCCGCCGGTCTGGGTGATAATTATGGCAACCTTGTTTAAATCATATTTGCCTGAAAGCAATGCATCCATAATCTGGCCTACAACAATAAGAGACGGATAACAAGCATCATTGTTGACATACTGAAGGCCGACATTTACAGCACGGCGGTTGTCGTTGGGAAGGACCACTATATTGTAGCCGCCGCTTCTTAAGGCAGGTTCAAGCAGTTCAAAATGAATAGGAGACATCTGCGGTGCCAATATAGTGTAACTGTCTTTCATATCTTCGGTAAATATTACCCGGTGATAAGCGGAAGAAGCAACTTCCGATTTATAACCCATTCTTTCTCTTTCTTTGACCGCCGCAAGTAAAGACCTAATACGGATTCTTGCCGCTCCCAGATTGCTTACTTCGTCTATTTTTAGTACCGTATATATTTTACCTGCTGAAGCCAGGATATCATGTACCTGATCGGTTGTTATGGCATCAAGACCGCAGCCGAAGGAATTAAGCTGAACCAGTTCAAGATTAGGCTGGGTGCGGACAAAGGAAGCCGCAGCATACAATCTTGAATGATACATCCATTGGTCGACCACAAGGGTAGGGCGGTCTACCTTGGCAAGATGAGATACGGAATCTTCGGTTAGAACGGCTATTCCGAATGAGTTTATCATTTCGGGGATTCCGTGATTGATTTCAGGGTCTATATGATAAGGCCTTCCTGCCAGTACTATGCCTTTTTTCCCTGAGGCCAGAAGATAAGCCAGGGTTTCTTCTCCTTTTTTTCTTATATCGTCTCTTGCTTTGCCTAATTCTTCCCAGGCTGCATTACATGCATCTTTAATTTCAGACTTGGATATACCTTTTTTAGTAAAAATTTCAATCAGTCTGTCTGTAAGTATTTTTTTACTTTCAAATGATAGAAAATGATTGGCAAATTCAATGGAAGGGTCTCTCAATTCTTCAACGTTATTCTTTATATTTTCCGGGTAAGAAGTTACAATCGGACAGTTATAATGGTTGTTGGCTTCCGGAAATTCAATTCTTTCATATGGAATACTCGGGTAGAAGATAAATTTTATACCCTGATCAATCAGCCATTTTACATGGCCATGAGCCAGTTTTGCCGGATAGCATTCGGATTCGCTGGGTATTGATTCTATTCCAAGTTCATATATCTTTCTGGTTGAAGGAGGGGATAAAACAACATGATATCCCAACTTCGTAAAGAATGTATGCCAGAAAGGATAATTCTCATAAATGTTTAAAACTCTGGGTATACCGACCGTACCCCGTACCGCCTGCTCTTTCGGAAGCGGTTCATATCCGAAGTAACGTTTCAATTTATAGTCAAATAAGTTGGGTACGTTTTCAGAGCTTTTTTCCTTACCGAGGCCTTTTTCACACCTGTTGCCGGTTATAAAACGTCTGCCACCGGTGAATTTATTGATGGTAAGCATACAGTTGTTGGTGCATCTGCCGCAGCGGGCAAGGGTGGTTTCAAACTTCAGCTCATTGATTTGGTCGATAGTGAGCATGGTGCTTTCGCCGCCGTCATAATTCTTTCTTGCAATTAATGCTGCACCGAAAGCGCCCATGATACCGGCAATATCCGGCCTTACGGCTTCACAGCCTGAGATAATCTCAAAGCTTCTAAGCACTGCGTCATTATAAAACGTTCCGCCCTGGACTACTATTTTATTACCCAGGTCTTTGGGGCTTGTAACCTTAATAACTTTATACAAGGCATTTTTTATTACGGAATATGCAAGCCCCGCTGATATATCAGCTACACTTGCACCTTCTTTTTGTGCCTGTTTTACTTTAGAGTTCATAAATACCGTACATCTGGTCCCCAGATCTATAGGATTTTTGGCAAAGAGAGCCACTTTTGCAAAATCAGCTACTTCATAATTCAAGGATTTTGCAAAAGTCTCTATAAAGGAGCCACATCCTGACGAACAGGCTTCGTTAAGAAGAACGTTATCAACAGTGTTATTTTTTATTTTTATGCATTTCATATCCTGACCGCCTATGTCAAGGATGCAGTCTACATCAGGCTCAAAAAAGGCGGCGGCATAATAATGGGCAACGGTTTCAACCTCACCGTCATCAAGCATAAGGGCGGCTTTGATCAAGGCTTCCCCGTACCCAGTAGAACAGGCACGGACTATTTTTGCATCCGGCGGAAGTATCTCATAAATTTCCTTTATGGCTTTTATAGTGGTTTTTAAAGGACTTCCGTTGTTATTGCTGTAGAAAGAGTAGAGTAAGGTACCGTCTTCGCCGACTACAGCCACTTTTGTGGTAGTGGAACCGGCATCTATACCAAGGAAGCAGTTTCCTTTATACTCGCTTAAGTTCCCTTTCTTTATTGTATGTACTGCGTGTCTTTTTCGGAATTCCTCGTATTCGGCTTCGTCCTTGAACAAAGGTTCAAGCCGCTGTACTTCAAATTCCATCTTTATTCCTTCGGACAGTTTAGTATAAAGATCAGAAAGCTTGGTTGTTTTTTCTTCCTTGCTGTTCATGGCTGCACCGATGGCTGCAAACAGGTGGGAATTTTCGGGCGATATAATCTGCTCATCGGTCAGTTTAAGGGTACGGATAAATGCATTTCTAAGTTCCG
Organism: Herbinix hemicellulosilytica; assembly: GCF_002904165.1. Classification (GTDB taxonomy): domain Bacteria; phylum Bacillota; class Clostridia; order Lachnospirales; family Lachnospiraceae; genus Mobilitalea; species Mobilitalea hemicellulosilytica. Next base: position 376,359 of record NZ_CVTD020000008.1, read on the forward strand.
AAAGGAAATGTAAAGGGCCTCCAAGAAATGCTATATTTCCACGGATTGGTTTACCGCAGGCAAGGCCGCTGATTGTCTGATTTACCACCGCCTGGAATATGGATGCGGCTAGATCAGGTTTTGTTGCGCCTTCGTTTATAAGAGGTTGTACGTCAGATTTTGCAAAAACTCCGCATCTGGCTGCAATCTGATATATGGCCTTATAGTCTTTGGCATATTCATTAAGGCCGGCTGCATCGGTTTTAAGTAAGCTTGCCATCTGATCGATAAAGGCTCCCGTTCCTCCGGCACAGATACCGTTCATTCTCTGCTCAACACCGTTTGTAAAATACAAGATTTTGGCATCCTCACCGCCAAGCTCAATGGCAACGTCCGTATGAGGGGCATAATACTGAAGGGATGTCGCTACAGCTACAACTTCCTGGACAAAGGGAACGTCCAGATGTTTAGAAATAGCCAGACCTCCGGAACCTGTTATGACAGGTTGTATAGTAAAATCCCCCAGAGTATCCTGAGCCTTTTTTATAAGGGCAGCGAGGGTTTCCTGTATATTGGCAAAATGGCGCTCATAAGCGGAAAAAAGGATTTCATTTTCTTTATTTAAAATCACAATTTTCACTGTGGTTGAGCCTATATCAATACCCAAAGAATACTTAATACTGATCATGACGTACTCCTTATCAATAACTAAAATTTAGCAGATAAAATTAACTTTATTAATTATACGACACATAATTTTTAAGTTCAACATCATAAATATTATAAAAAAATAAGAACCGCTTAAGGAATTCTAAATCTTTTTTTAAATTTTACGGTCATAAACTTTTATAAATATGATATGCAAATGTCGTAATTTTGCTAATATTTAATGTATTTGCGATTAATTTATCCTGTAAAATAAAATACTTTTGTAACAAATTATATGGTAAACGTAACCATTTATGTTAACAAATGAATATAATAGAAGTAATCAAAACAGTAAGTTGCTTAAAGTGGGGATGAGGCTGAATTGTTCTGCATATATTATGAAATAAAAAAAGGAGATACTTTATACTCAATTAGCCGAAGATACAACGTGGATCTGAATGCTATTATTATGGCAAATCCCTTCGTTAATGTATATAACCTTAAAATAGGGGATATAATCTGTTTGCCTTGCGTTCCGCACAATAGATATACTAATTATACCACGTATATAGTGGAAGAGGGGGATACCTTAGGAAGCATAGTTGAAAAAAATGGGATAAATCTGGCTGACTTAATGGAAGCAAACGATATAAATTCCATCGTTTTGATGCCCGGAACAACCATTAATGTGCCTGTTTGGGAAGATAGTGAATAATTAATAGACTTATATTAAAATATATTCATAATCCTTATATACAGAGGTGCCAATTCAGAGCACCTCTTTTATAATCCCTTTTTTGTTTGACAAAGGATATAGAAAAACATATAATAAAAATTGATATTCTAAATCGGAAGATACGTATTTTTATTAAGTTTATATTAGATTTTAGTATATAAAAGTTCTTGTAATTAATTGAAAGGCACAGGTGTTAATATGAGATTTTTACAGCGGCTTGAAAGAAAATTTGGAAGATACGCAGTTCCGAATCTTATGAAATATGTCATTTTACTATATGCAGTCGGAATTTTGATATTCTCAGCAAGCCCATATGCATATTTATTTCTGGGGCTGGAAGTGGATCAGGTATTAAAAGGACAAGTCTGGAGACTGGTAACATTTTTAATACCCTACAATAGGTTCGGAGATATTTTCTTTGTATTTTTAAAGGCTTATGTCTTCTATATGATAGGTAATGCCTTGGAAAATGCATGGGGAACATTTAAATTAAACTTATATTTCTTTAGTGCGGTTATTTTTAATATATTGGCAGCTTTTATAGTTTACGGAATATTCAGGTTAAACATTCTTGGGAATTTTTTGATGGTTGTTTATTCACCCCTTGATATTATATACAGCTCCATGTTTTTCGCTTTTGCCGCTACTTATCCGAATATGCAGTTTTTACTGTATTTTATCATACCGATAAAGGCAAAGTATCTGGCATGGTTTAACGGAGCATTTTATATTTATGAAATATACAAGTTAATAAGGGTCGGATTCTACCTGGGGATAATTCCGATTGTTGTATCCCTGTTAAACTTTATTATTTTCTTTTTAGGAACCAGAAATTACAGAAGAATATCGCCTCGGGAGCTGGAGCGTAAAGCTAATTTCCGCAGACAGGTTAAAGAAGGACTACGATATAATTCTACAGGCCGTCAGACTGTAATAACCAGGCATAAATGTGCTGTTTGCGGAAGGACTGAACTTGATGACGATGATCTGGAATTCAGATTTTGCTCAAAGTGTGACGGTAATTATGAATATTGCATGGAGCATTTGTTTACTCATGAGCATGTGAAAAAACAATAGTATAATTTTGATTTATAAAGGCTTTAGCAAATCAGACTAAAATCTTATGTCAGGAAGGTATATATGAATAAAAGACTTAAAAGCATGTATAAAGAGATAATTAACAATAAAAATTTAAAGGAAAATATTCCGGTATTTTTAGATTTAACAGCAGATAAGTATTATACGTCGGCATTATTCAGGCTGGCTTTGCATTATTTTACCTTCTATGAAATGTATTGTGATGATAGCCGGTTATGGGACAGTCAGCTTAAAGAGTATTTTGAGAAAGTTAACAGGATTATTTCACAGCTTGTAAATGACAGTCAAAGAAGTGAAAATAAAGACTTTATACAGGAGACTGATGAAATCAGGAGCGGTATTATAGCCAGGATGAACTGCCTAACCTATTACACAGACTTGTTTGAGATATATGAATATGCTTTAAACCGGGTAGAATACAGATTCAAGGATGTAAAAGAACTGGAAGATGACGAAGAATTGGCAAGAAAGATTTTACGATTTATTTTCGAATCTAATGATAGTGTTATGGTCAATGAATTGATAAAAGAAGTAATAGGTCAGCTTCCGGTTCGTATCACAAAGCAAAAATACTTTGAATATCTGAAAGACGGCTTTAAGGAACTTATCGGTGCTTCACAGGACAGTTTTGAAATATATCTTTATATGATAAGAAGTTCAGCTTTACTTGATAGTGTAAAGGATATTGAAAATATTTATCCGGATTTGTGGGAAAAGAAAGAAAATTTAGAAAAGATTGATTTTAAAAACATTACAAAAGAGGAATATGAAAGAGCTATTAATCTTATATCTGAAGCGGTAAAATTCCTTGAAACAGCAACTACGGCATACTATAGTTTAACAGAATTGGTAAACGACCTGTATGCCCTTTTGGTCTGCGATCCTTTTAAAGGGGATACCTCTGAGGAAAAGGAGCTTAAAGAGGCAGCATTTTATATAATAAGGGAAATCAACACGGAATATTATAAAAATACTCAGGACGAGATATCACAGGAAGTTGTAGACAAATTTAAAATTTTGGAAGGTTTTCAGGAAGAAACCGAATTTGATTTATTAAGTCTGGAAGACGCCCTCTTTCATTTAAGTGAACATCACAAAAAACGGGTGGAAGATACAGCGGATTATGAACTTTTTAATTCCCTGCTTCTAAGCAAAGACCTGCTTTCAGACAGCCTGTTTATAGATCTTCACAAGAGCAAAAGTACTGATAAAATCGGAAAAGAAAGATGTCAAAAGGAAGTCGACAGGCTGATAGAAGATTTGTCAGGTAAATTTCAGACCTGTGACCGAATGATTATGAGAGCCATAATGGCAAACACAATAAACAAACTTCCGGTATTTTTCAATAACCATACCGAAGTTATGAATTATGTTATTTATTCGTTAAGTAAGTGTACCGATATGGCAGAAAAGTATGCCTGTATCGAAATATTAAATGAGATTATGGATTATCAGCTGATTTAAAGCCTAAATTGTTTACCGGTGGTAATTTGTGGAATAATATATAGCTGGAGGGTTATCCCAATGGTACAATGGGCATCAAAATTATATATCGGCGATAGACTTTTGAAAAAAAAGGACAAAACTATTGCTTCTATAAATAATAGAAGGATAACTTACGATGTCTTTTGCATAGCTTTGGCATCACACCCCGGTAATCTTTTTGATATCATGAATGCCAATGAGCTTTTATTTCCTCATTATCAGAAAACTGAAATTAAAATTGTAGGTTTAGCCAAAGGCAGGGATGAGGCAATAAGCCTTGTGCAGGACATGATTATGGAAATATATAACAATACCGGTTCTTTTAACGTAAGAGATTATTTTGTCTAAATGTTTATTTGCTTGGTAATTGGCTTTATTAACCAAGCCTTTTACATAAGAAGTATTCCTAATGTATAATGAGAATGCAAATGCAGTTATAAGATAGGCGGTTGATGGATAAACTATGATATCCGTTCTTTTATTTATACTCAAATTAATCGGGTTTGTTATTTTAGCGGTAATAGGTATACTTCTTATTGTTTTTTTGGCTGTACTTTTTGTTCCTGTCAGGTATAAGATTAATGCAAACCACGGTGAAAGCGTGGAATTAAATGCGGTTATAAGCTGGTTTTTTCATATAATCCATGCAAGAATAAAGCACACGGAAAATAATTGGAGGATACTTGTAAAGATATTCGGAATATTGGTATTTGACAGTCATAAATCTTTAGGATTTAAGAAAGATAATATAATAAAAAATGATGAAACAGAACATCATAAGGATGCTGACATGAATGACGACTCTTATAAAGAATTTTATAAGACCGGGCATATAAGTTCACCAAAAGAAAATACAGCAGAGAATAAAGTACCGTTCAAAGACAATGATATGCCGTATAAAAATGAGCACTCAGCTAACAAGGATACGGGCGATACAGACAGGGATTCGAATGATGTATGTAACTTCCGGGATAGAGATGAAGCATCTCTGATAAAAATTGAATCTGATTATAAAGATGGTTCCTATGAAAAATATGAATCAGAAACTAAAGCTGATACGAAAAATAAATATAGAAAAATTTCCATAGAGAAGTTTAAAAGGCTGTTTATAAAGATTAAATCCCGGATTGTTGAAATTTATGAGCGTATTATCGACAGGATAAAGACTTTAATAGAAAAGCTAAGAAGCATAAAACATAAAATCAGCCTGATATATGATTTTCTCACTGATGAAGTGAACAAAGAAGGTTTTCGTTTTACTTATGACTGTATCAAAAAATTATTAAGGCACATAAAACCGACAAAACTGAAATCAAGGCTGGTATTTGGTACGGGTGACCCCTGCAGTACAGGGCAAATTTTAGGTTTGTTCGGTATTTTATACGGTTTTTATGGAAATGATTTAAATATCACACCTGATTTTGAAAACAAGGTTTTTGAAGGAACTCATTATGCAAAAGGAAGAATTAGGCTGGGGACGGTTGCGTTTATAGTCATTAAATTCTTGTTAGACAAGAGATTCAAGGAATTAAAGAGGAACTATCAACTATTAAAGGAGGCGTTATAATGGCTGATAACAATTTCAATGCAACGGTAGAATCATTATTTAAAGGTATGGACAGCTTTTTAACCACAAAAACAGTAGTAGGGGATGCGGTCAGATTTGATGACGGAACAATTATCTTGCCTCTGATCGAAGTGACTTTTGGTGTGGGTGCAGGAGCATTTGCCGGGGACAAGAAAAACAACGCGGGCGGAGGTTTAGGAGGTAAAATAACGCCCAGCGCCGTCCTTGTAATACAAAACGGATCATCCAAAGTGGTTAATGTTAGAGAAAAGGACAGTGTAAGCAAGCTGCTTGATATGGTTCCGGATGTTATTAATAAATTTGTCGGTCCAAAGAAAAAGAATGACAATATGGATGAGAAAATAAAAGAAGCCGTAAGTAATTGTACCGAAGAGACCGAAAATGAATAAAAAAGAAAATGTATTAATCAGTGCCTGCTTTATGGGGGCAGGCTGCAGATATGACGGTAAAAGCATTCACCTGGACCGTTTGGACGAGCTGAAGGAAAAATATAATTTAATCCCAATATGCCCGGAATTACTCGGAGGACTGGGTACGCCAAGAAGCCCTGCAGAAAAAGTGGGAGATAAGGTTATAAATAAAGAAGGACAGGATGTTACCGCATATTTTCAAAGAGGGGCAGAAAAAGCCTTAAAGATAGCCAAAATGTATGATTGCAAATATGCAATATTAAAGGAGAAAAGCCCTTCCTGTGGCATTGGTAAGATTTATGACGGAACTTTTTCGGGGACTTTGGTTGAAGGCAACGGTATAACGGCAGAATTGCTTATGAAAAACGGTATAAGTGTTATAGGGGAATCTCAAATAGGAAAACTTTTGAATTGCAAGTAAAATTATGGTGATAAATGGCGGATGAAAATTTATACAAGAAAAATTTACTTGCAATATAAGGTATATTCTGATAGAATAAATGTGTTTGTAAGTCCATAACGGTTCTAAATTTACCTTAAGGAGGTGCTTTCATATGGCAAAATGTGCGATTTGCGATAAAGGTGCTCACTTTGGAATCGCTGTGAGTCATTCTCATAGAAGAACTAATAGGATGTGGAAAGCCAACATTAGATCTGTTAGGGTTAAAGTTAACGGGGCAGTAAGAAAAATGTATGTTTGTACTTCCTGTCTTAAATCCGGAAAAGTTGAGCGCGCATAAATAAAGAATGGGTGTCAGGGGGTCTTGGCACCCGCTTTTTAGTTTGAAGAATTTGTTAATTACAAAACAAATTATACCCAAGCAGCAAGCAAAGTATTATAATACATATAGCCAATATACCGTTGGTAATAAAAAGCATGATTGTCATACCGATGGCAATCCAAAATAGGATAAATCCTATCATTCTCTTCATATTATGCACTTCCGAATTGTTTTATAGTAATATATAATATGCAGAGAACCGTTAGGATATCTCATTTTTAAATATATGAAATGTACAGTTTTGTCATGATTGAATAAAATTTGGCTATACTATCGATAAATGGAGATAATTGATAAAATAAACATAGAAAAACGCAGCGCAGAAAAGGAGGTTAATATGAAAGGACATTTGAATACCGGAATCGGGGAAATTACGATTGATAATGAAGTGTTGGCGAAATATGCCGGGGCTGCAGCCATAGAATGCTTTGGCGTTGTCGGAATGGCTTCAATTAACATGAAGGACGGCATAGTAAAGTTACTGAAAAAGGATAATTTGAGTCATGGAGTGAATGTAACAGTCGAAGATAACAAAATCACGATTGACCTGCATATTATCGTCTCCTATGGTGTTAGTATTTCTGCGGTTGCCGATAATTTGATCAGTAATGTCAAGTATAATGTAGAAGAATTCTCGGGGCTTGAGGTCAAGAAGATCAACATTTTTGTCGAAGGAGTCAGAGTAATTGACTGACGCTGGGAATTACGGTGATTAAGGAGGAAAAATCTGTGATTGTTAAAACTATAGATGCAAAAACATTTAAGAAAATGTTTCTTGCCGGAGCTGCGAGTATAGAAGCCAAAAAAGAATTTATTAATGAGCTTAACGTGTTCCCGGTACCTGACGGAGATACCGGTACAAATATGACCCTGACTATCATGTCCGCAGTGAAGGAAGTAAACAGTCTTAATGATCCCTCAATCGAAGAACTGGCAAAGGCCATCTCAAGCGGTTCTCTTCGCGGTGCCAGAGGAAATTCCGGCGTAATTCTGTCTCAATTATTCCGAGGATTTACCAAAGAGATTAAAGACTATAATGAACTTAATGTCACCATAATGGCCAACGCCTTTAATAAAGCGGTAGAAACAGCATACAGGGCAGTTATGAAACCCAAAGAAGGAACTATATTGACGGTTGCCAGATGTGCGGCTGAAAAAGCAGCCCAATTAGCTCTTGAAACGGATGATTTGGTTTATTTCGGTAAAGAAATAATTTCCCATATGGAGGAAGTTTTGGCACAGACTCCGGAGATGCTTCCTGTGCTAAAAGAAGCCGGTGTAGTAGATTCCGGTGGACAGGGACTTGTTGAAATTGTAAAGGGAGCTTATGATGCTTTACTTGGAAAAGAAATATCACCGGTGTCTGTAAAACAGGATGGAGCTTCTCTTTCTTCCGCAAAGATGGAAGGAATATCAACCGAAGATATAAAATTCGGATATTGTACCGAATTTATTGTAAAGCTTGAAAAGGAATACTCATTAAGTACTGAAATAGAATTCAAAAATTATCTTGAATCTATCGGGGATTCTATTGTTGTCGTGTCTGATGATGACATCATTAAGGTACACGTACATACGAACGACCCCGGGTTGGCTATACAGAAGGGTCTGACGTATGGATCGCTGACAAATATTAAGATTGATAATATGCGTGAGCAGCATAATGAGATAGTTATAAAAGATGCCCAAAATATAGCGGCATCCGGTGATAAACCCAAGAAACCTGCAAATAATCAGCCCAGAAAGGAAGCTGGCTTTATTGCAGTTTCTATGGGTGAAGGACTGGGTGAAATCTTTACCGGACTTGGGGTAGATTACATCATAGAAGGCGGTCAGACCATGAACCCCAGCACCGAAGATATGCTCAATGCCATTGATGAAGTGAATGCGGATACTATTTTTATATTACCTAATAACAGCAACATAATTCTTGCTGCGGAACAGGCTAAGCAATTGACGGAAGATAAAAATATTATTGTAATTCCTTCCAAGACTGTACCTCAAGGAATTACTGCGATAATTAATTATGTATATGACAAATCTCCTGAAGAAAATGCCGAAAGAATGATTGCGGAAATGAATAAAGTAAAATCAGGCCAGGTTACTTATGCAATCAGAGATACGGTTATTGACGGCAAGGAAATTAAGCAGGGCAACATTATGGGACTTGGTGACAAGACCATACTGGCCGTTAGCGATGACATAAAGACAACTACCATTGAACTGGTAAAAAATCTCGTAGATGAAGACTCGGAGCTTATCAGCCTCTATTATGGTGAAGAAGTTTCCGAGGAGGATGCCAACAGTGTCGGTGACGAGTTGATGAACCTATATCCTGATTTGGATGTGGAAGTTCATTATGGCGGACAACCGATTTACTATTACATCCTTTCGGTAGAGTAATAATTTAAATAAAATCACTAAATTTTTAAGGATTCCGACGAAAAATATACAGATGAGAAAGCTTAAAAAGTGGTCGCATAAGGACCACTTTTATATCTATCTGTGTATTTTTTATATGATTTGAGATTAAAGGCAAAAGGAGGGGCAGGATGAGCAAATTACCAGGACCGGGAGAGATTTTTTATCTGACAAAGGACAAGCCTTATCAGGTTATAACAATCGGAATACATAAAGAGACATGTGAAAGTATGGTGATTTATCAGGCTTTATTTGGCGATTTTAAAACTTATGTACTTCCGGTTTCGAAATTTTTAAGTGAATTTCAGCAGGAGTCTAAAGAAAAAAGTACCGGTATAAAAGAGCCTGAAAAAGTATCTTTATGCAACGTAGACGATGAAGATCCGTTAAAAACCGGTAAGAATGAAAATGCTTTGGAAATAAATAATGAAAAAATTAATGAAACGGAAACCATTGAATATACTGATGAAAAAATGAATGAAGTTTTACTGAGTTTTCTTGATGCCAAGTCATATTCTAAGAAGCTGGAGATTGTAACTACCCACATAAAAGCTATGGATGACAGGCTTATAAATAATATGGCAGCATCTTTGGATTGCACAGTTAATGAAGGGCCTCTGGAGCAAAGGTTACAGGAACTGATTTATTGCCTTAAGCAATTGAGCCGTTTTGAAGACAGAAGATTAAGATAGGAAATAATAAAGTAATCTATAATTATATAATCTAAAAAACTGCTGCATCGCATCCGACCTAAGGCCGTATATATGCAAGGCAGCAGATTTTTTATAAGCTATTCAAGATTAAGTTTTTTGCTGAATATATAATTGGTTATAATATAATAAAATATGCTGTAAACTGCTCCTAAAACAATTATTATAAGGCATATTGCATGGGGCAGATTTTCAAATTCTTCAATAGGTATCCTTGAAAAATAAGATAGGCTAAACACAACAAACAGTGAAATAGTTTGAATAACTGTATTAATGACAATATAGGATGCAAAAGCTCCCATTACTTTATGTCCGGTGAATAAGTGGCCTATTGCAACAGATACATATATAAGCAGAATTTGTTGTATCAGGCTTATTATCGTTGCCAATATGATTTCAATAATCAGTAAAATGTATTTTCCGCCAAAAAATGATTTCAAGCTTGTGATAATACCAATCCACGTATCTTTTAACATAAGGGCCCGCTCGGCATTAAGCAAAAGAATTAACAAAGAAGCTATTACAACTATTACGCTTACAATCATCCATAAAACTGATGATATTAACTTTGAGTTTATCAGCTGATATGGCTTTACAGGCAAGGTAAACATCAGATAACCTTCGTCAGACATAAGGTTCTTATAAAACCGCAAAATTATAAGTACAAAGGTTACAAAAAAGGTTGCTGTTATGGCAAAAATATAAGAAATCCTCATTATAGTGCCTATTATTCTAAAGGCAGTATTATCCCAGTTGACATTAATTAACAAACGGTTTACAAAGGAGAGGATAATAGTAATTCCATATATGGGCAATAAAACTCTTCCTGTTGCGACTAATTCATGTTTGATTAATTTTTTTAGCATCTAAATACCTCCCTGAACAGTGCATCTATGGATTTGCCTTCTTTTTCCCTGATTTCATCAACAGACGAATGCAGGTGCAAATTACCTTCCTTGATAAATATTGCTTCATCAAGAACATTCTCTATATCCGATATCAAATGAGTGGATATAATAACCGTGGCATTTTCGTTATAATTGGTAATAATGGTATTTAAAATATAATCTCTGGCAGCAGGGTCCACACCGCCTATCGGTTCGTCAAGACAATATAAATCGGCATTTCGGCTCATTACCAGAATGAGCTGTATTTTTTCTTTTGTTCCTTTGGATAAGGATTTTAATGTCTTACTCGGGTCAAGGTTAAGTCTTTTTAACATATCGTAAGCCTTATTCACATCAAAATCCTCATAAAAATCTTTGAAAAAATCGATTGCCTGAGAAACTTTTAACCAATCCGGCAAATATGTTCTTTCAGGAAGGTAAGATACGATTTTTTTGCTTTCCACTCCGGGGGCTTTACCTGCTATCCTGATGGTTCCTGATGTAGGGACCAAAAGTCCGTTAATCAGCTTAATCAAAGTAGTTTTGCCGCTGCCGTTGGGGCCCAGTAAACCGATGATTTTGCCCCGTTCCAGATTGAGATTAATATTATTCAAGGCAGTGACAGAACCGAATTTTTTTGTTAAAGAATTGCATTCCAATATAACGCTCATGTCTTACTCCTTTCCCGTTATACGCCTTTATTTTTATTCTTTGCTATTTCATTAATCAACGAAATTATTTCGTCAGTGTCCAAACCCAGTTGGCCGGTTTTTTCCAAAAAATCATTTATAATTTGTGTAATATAACGTTTTTTTAATTGCCTTATTAGTTCTTCATCTGAGGTTATGAACCTGCCGGCAGTACGGTTAGCATAAACAAGTCCTTCCCGTTCCAGTTCCGACATGGCTCTTTGCATGGTATTGGGATTAACCATAGCCTGGGCTGCCATTTCTCTGACCGAGGGAAGCTTATCTCCGGGTCGGTATTTGCCGGATATGATTCCTGCCTGGATTTGTTCCACCAATTGGAGATAAACAGGTTTATCACTGTTTAAGTCCCATTGCATCCTTACAGCTCCTTTCATAACTGACCGACTGTTATCGGGTATGTTTTGTACTATTGTATTAGTGTATTATTGTATTAATATCTTAATACAATAATACGCAATCATTATAAAATTGTCAATACTTATTTGATATAATTTTAATTTTTATTATAGGAGATATAGTCTTAACAAAGCATATTTGTGTTTGGAATGCCTACTTATGAGGATATTTTGCATAATTTAATAATTATCATAAATCAATAGAGTAGGATTATCAGCCGCTGTTGTAATCCCTTTTATAAATCGTCATAATGGATTATAATAAATAAAAGTAAATTAATTTTCGGAGTGAAAAAATGAGGTACAACGACAGTATAGATGTTTTAAAAGGAATAGGAGAAAAAACCAAAAAGGCTTTCCAAAGAATCGGTATCGAAACCATACAGGACCTACTTGAGCATTATCCCAGAGGGTATGAAGAATTTGGAATGCCTGTTTGTATATCTCAAATTACGGAAGGAGATACGGTTACGATAGAGGCATCATTGGTAAAAAGCCCAAGCAGTAAAAAGGTACGTAACCTGCAGATATTGAATGCCGAAGTTAGGGATCATACAGGGACCTTGTCTGTGACTTGGTTTAATATGCCTTATTTGATGAATAAACTTCGTATGGGAAGCCGTTATTTGTTTCGGGGGAAGGTAAAAGTAAAATACGGCAGACTGGTAATGGAACAGCCTAAGATATATTTTAATAAGGATGAGTATTATAGGCTTTTAAAAGTGCTTCAGCCAATTTACCCGTTAACCGAAGGCATCACAAACAATCTTATTATAAAGGCTGTCCGCCAGATACATAATGAGCTTCAGTTTGCCAAAGATTATATTCCGAAGAAAATAGCCAGAGAATATTCATTAATGGATAGGACAAAAGCTTTGAAAGAGATACATTTTCCAAAGGACAGGGCTAGCATGATAAAAGCCAGAGAACGCTTGGTTTTTGACGAATTTTTCTTATATTCGCTGGCTTTACGGAGATTAAAAAGCAGTAAAGATTTTTCCAAAACCGAATATCCTATGCGTATAAAGCCCGAATGTGATGATTTGATAAAGAATTTACCCTATAGTTTGACTTCGGCTCAGTTATCTGCGTGGGAGGATGTAAAAAAAGACTTGACTTCAGACCGTATTATGAACCGCCTTATACAGGGAGATGTGGGTTCAGGAAAGACCATACTTGCTGTTTTGGCCCTGCTTATGGCGGCTAAAAACGGCTATCAGGCCTGTTTAATGGTTCCTACGGAAGTGCTGGCAAAACAGCATTATAAATCTCTTTGTGGACTTCTGACAAACTATGGGGTTTCGATTTGCCTGCTTACCGGTTCTATGACCGCCAAAGAAAAACGGGATGCTTATGATCTTATAAAAAATCATATGGTTGATGTGGTTGTCGGTACCCATGCTCTTATTCAGGAGAAGGTGGTTTATGACAATCTGGCTCTGGTTATAACCGACGAACAGCACCGTTTTGGGGTAAGGCAAAGGGAAGAGTTAATGACTAAGGGAGGCAAACCCCATGTACTGGTTATGAGTGCGACTCCTATTCCCAGAACTTTGGCCCTAATTTTATACGGTGACCTGGATATTTCCGTCATAGATGAACTTCCGGCACAAAGGCTTCCGATAAAAAACTGTGTTGTCGGTACCGATTATAGGCCTGCGGCTTACCGCTTTATAGAAAAGCAGGTAGCCATGGGCAGACAGGCTTATGTAATATGCCCCATGGTAGAGGAAAATGAGCTTATAGAAGCGGAAAATGTAATTGACTATACCCAACAGCTTAAAGAAGCTCTTCCTGCCCATATAAAGGTTGAGTATCTCCATGGCAAGATGAAAGCAAAAGAAAAGAATGATATTATGGAAAGATTTGCGCAAGGAGATATACAGGTTTTAGTATCTACTACGGTAGTAGAAGTTGGGGTAAATGTACCCAATGCCACTGTTATGATGGTGGAAAATGCCGAACGGTTTGGTCTTGCCCAGCTTCATCAGCTGCGGGGAAGAGTAGGCCGCGGCGAACATCAGTCTTATTGCATATTCGTGTGCGGTACCCAAAGCCGGGAAGCGAAAGAACGGTTGGAAATACTTAATAAATCCAATGACGGTTTTTATATAGCCGAAGAAGATTTAAAACTTAGAGGGCCCGGGGACCTGTTCGGTATACGCCAAAGCGGAGATCTGGAATTTAAGCTGGGAAATATATATACGGATGCCGCTATTTTAAAGATTGCGGCTGAGGCAGCAAGAAAAATAACTGATGAGGAAGCACAGGAAATATTCGAGGAAAATCCCTTTTTAGAAGACAAGATACTGTATCAGAGAAGTTCGACATTGTAATCAAAGTTGCTACCTTTATATTCCATAAATTTTATGGTATACTTATTATTATAAATATTATTCGGTTCATGTCACATCATATGCCTGCTACAATAAAAATCTAATGCAGTGTGGCATTTTTAAAATTTTGGTTTGAAATATATCTGTTGTTTTAGTGTTGAAAATGAAAAGAGGTATCCGATGGTTACAGTAGATAAACCGGCCGTCCTGACAAGAAGCAAAAAGGCATTGCTGTCGGTTGTTATTCCCGTTTATCAGGAAGGAAACCATATAAAAAGCTCTGTCAAAGTTATTGAACAAGTCCTGCTTGAACATGGGATATTTTATGAGTTTATTTTGGTTGATGACGGCTCAAAGGACAATACCTGGTCTGAACTGAAAAGTCTGGCAGGCAGTAGTGACTGTATGACCGCCATACGTCTTAGCAGAAATTTCGGTAAGGAATCGGCCATTTGTGCCGGCTTGGAATATGCCGGTGGTGATATGGTTTTGGTCATGGATGCTGATTTACAGCATCCGCCGGAACTTATACCAAAGATGGTCGATGCCTGGGCGGAAGGTTACGATGTGGTTGAAGGAATTAAACATTCCAGGGGAAAAGAAAACTTTGTTTATAAATTATGTGCCAGGTTTTTTTACTATATCATTTATAAATCGTCGGATATACATTTGGGACAGGCGTCCGACTTTAAACTTTTAGACAGAAAAGTAGTTGAAGCGTGGAAGAAACTGCCTGAGCGGGCTATTTTCTTTCGGGGTATGTCCGCCTGGCTTGGATTTGAAAGAAAAGAAATAGAATTTGATGTGGCTGAGAGAGTAAACGGTACCACAAAGTGGTCTTTACTTAGGCTTTTAAGACTGGCTCTTAATGCCATAACTTCATATACTTCGGTACCCCTTCATTGTATAACTTTGCTTGGAATTATTATGTTTATTGGTTCCGTTATCCTGGGGATTCAAACATTAATAGTGAAATTTACAGGAAAGGCAAGCGAAGGCTTTACCACCGTTATACTGCTTCAACTTATAATAGGCAGTGCCATTATGACCAGCCTGGGGATAATAGGCATATATATATCCAAAATATACAAGGAGGTTAAAGCAAGGCCCAGATATCTTATATCGGAGTTTTATAAGGGCGGTGACGATAAATGTTAGGCTTGTTATATCTTATTCTTTGCTTAGGCGTAGGCTGGGGCATCTGTTCATATGCCTTTCCCGATTTGGCTTCTTATGCCGAAAGTACGTATGACAATAAAAACTTAAGCTTAAGCCCTTATATACTTCTTCTTCCGGCCTGGTTTATAACAGGAGTGTTGGCAACAACCTGGTCCGTTTATATTGTTGCCTCATTTGCCTCCAAAGCAGAATCACCCATTACTGTGGCTAATGCCATAATTTTGCCGGCAGCTTTATGTTTTTTTTCGTTAGCTTATTACGATAAGAAAATAAGAAAGCAAGAAGAGAAAAAAGGCAGTTTTTTGTGCAAAAATTTTAAAATACAAATTGGTGAATTTGTTCTTTTTGGTTTTGTTTTTATTTTGGCCTTTATTTTAATGTGGTCCACTTTTTATGCAAAAGGCGGAAAGCTTAATATAGGGGTGACAGTGTTCAGTGATTTTTCACCCCATATAGGGATGATAAGATCCTTCTCCTATGGAAATAATTTTCCAACCTCTTATTCTCATTATGCCGGAGAAGATATAAAGTACCATTTTATGTTTCAGTTTTTGGCGGGCAATCTGGAGTTTTTGGGAATGAGGATAGATTATGCCTTTAACATTCCCAGTATGATAAGTTTTATATGTGCTTTTATGCTTTTATATGTGCTTGCCCTTAAGATTACTGGAAGAATATCGGCGGGTGTTCTTGCTTGTTTGTTTTTTGCTTTCAGAAGCTCCAAAGCCTTGTTTATTTTTCTTTCAAAAATCCCTGAGGATAAGAGTATTTTAAAAGCCTTGTGGGAAAATACGGAGTTTATAGGAGATACAACCCATGAGGACTGGGGTTTGTGGAATCTGAATGTATACTGTAATCAGCGGCATTTAGCATTTGGCCTTAGTGCCATGTTTTTTGTACTGATATTGTTTCTTCCCCGTCTGTATGATATGTATAATGACGGTAACAGGCTAACGATTAAAAGAATTTTTCTATCAAAAGAGGCATGGGAGATTAAAGACGCAAGATATCCTGCTGCTTTGGGAATTTTGCTCGGCAGCCTGTCTTTTTTCCATGGCTCTGTGGTTATAGGATGCCTATTGGTCCTGTTTGTGACTGCAATATTCTCAAAAAGACGACTGGAATTTTTAATAACGGCTGTGATTACCGTATTGCTTTCGGTACTGCAGACAAAATATTTTATTTCCGGCCCGGCTGTGGCTCCAAAACTGTTATTTGGCTTTATTTCTGAAAAAAGGACCTTGTTTGGAGTCTTATCCTATATTGACAGGCTTTTGGGCGTTCTGCCTTTTGTAATATTTGCCGCATTTTTATTTGCCAAATGGGTGGAAAGGTATATAATACTTGCTTTTTTAGCACCCTTTGTCTTTGCTTTTACCGTATCACTTACGGTTGACGTAACAGTTAACCATAAATATATAATGATGAGCTGCATTTTGGTTGGCATTTTTGCCGCTCATATTATTGTAAAAATGTTTGACAAAAAGGAAAATACATGGCGCATAGCTGCAGGATTGCTGATTTTTTTACTGACAATAACGGGCATCTATGATTTTATTACGGTTATACGAAAAAATTCGAATATGGATAAAATCATTCTGAATATGGATGATCCCCTAACAGAGTTTGTAAGGAGAAGCAGCAATTCCAAGGATATTTTTCTTACGGACCCCTATACCATAAACCAGCTGGTATTCGGGGGAGCAATGCTTTTTCAAGGGCATCAGTACTATGCCTGGTCTGCCGGATATGACACGGATTACCGTGATATCATGGTTAAGAGGATGTATGAAGCAAAGACTCCGGCAGAGCTTGATATGCTAGTTGAAGAAAATAATATTCGTTTTATAGTTGTGGAATATGCCAACAGGATTAGTGAAAAATACGATTTAAACGAAGATAATATCAGGAGAACTTACGAATGTGTATATGAAGCCGGTGACGGTGAATGGAAGTATTCTGTTTTTGACACAGAAAAAAAGATATTTGATAAAGCCGTTAATTGATATAAAACAAGTTTGCTTTTATAATATAAATTTGTGAATAAAAAAAGCAAACATGATCAAAAAATATAAAACCGGGTATATTTTAAGAAACCAAAACCGGAATCAAAACTTATCAAGGATAATAAAATCCTAAAACTCTTATAAATATCCGAAAGGATAATAGTTAAAAAGGTTTGCACAGATAATATTAAACAAAGAAAATAAGTTTTAAGGTCCAATAAATTTAAAGGATAAAAAACAGCGATTAGGCTAATAAAAAATATAAAGAAAAGAGGATGAATAGATGAAATTTAAGTATGTTATCGTAGGAGCGGGCCTGGCAGGGCTTACACTGGCTGAAAGAATTGCAAATGTACTTGGGGAAAAAGTACTTGTAATTGAAAAAAGAAACCATATTGGCGGGAATGTATATGACTCATACAACAAAGACGGAATCCTGATTCATAATTACGGGCCTCATATTTTCCATACCAATGACAGGGAAGTTTATATGTATTTGTCCCAGTTTACCGAATGGAATGATTTCTGGCACCGTGTACTTACCTATGTGGACGGAAACCTGATCCCCATGCCTATTTCGGTTGAAACCATCAATAAGCTGTATAACCTGAATTTAAATTGCTTCCAGGTGGAAGAGTTTTTAAAAGAACAAGCGGAAGATATAAAGGAAGTTAAAACCAGCAGGGATGTGGCTTTAAGTAAGGTAGGCCGGGACATTTATGAAAAGATATTTGAAAATTATACAAAGAAACAATGGGGTGTCGATCCGGCAGAACTGGATACGTCGGTAATTTCAAGAATACCGATTCGTCTGAACCGTGATACCAGATATTTTGCGGACAAGTATCAGGGAATGCCCAAACACGGTTATACCAAAATGTGTGAGAATATGGCGGCAAGCAAAAATATAAAAATTCTTTTGAATACCGATTACAAAGAGATTATAGACCAGATTGAGTACGAAACCCTTATTTATACCGGGGCTACGGATGAATTTTATAATTACAAATACGGTAAATTGGCTTACCGCAGTATCCGCTTCCAGTTTGAAACCTATGATATGGAGGAATTCCAGGAAGCTCCGGTCGTAAATTACCCCAACGATTATGATTATACCAGAATAACCGAATTTAAGAAGCTCACCTGGCAGAAGCACCATAAGACCACCATATGCAAGGAATTCCCCTGCTCGGAAGGAGAACCTTATTATCCTTTCCCTACAAAGGAAAACAAGGAGCAGTTTGCTCTTTATCAGGAAGAAATGAAGAAAGAAACCAATGTAATATTCCTCGGAAGGCTTGCTGAATATCGTTATTACAATATGGACGGAGTGGTAAGAAGGGCTTTGGACGTATTTAATCAGTTAAAATAATAAGGGGTTATTTTTAATTGGTTTGTCCGGTTATCCCTTTAAGGGATAACCTGTTACATAAGGAGGAGAAGGATGGGGAAGTTATATATAGTTATACCTGCCTACAATGAAGAAGAGAATATAGAGGCGGTAATAAAAGACTGGTATCCTATAGTCGAAAAAATAGGAAACGGCAGCAGGCTGGTTATTGTGGATGACGGAAGCAAGGATGCTACATATACACTAATTAAGCAGGCTGCGGAAAAACTGGAGGCCTTGGTACCGCTTACTAAACCGAACGGGGGACATGGATCAACGATATTATATGGATATAAATATGCATTGGAACAAGGGGCAGATTTTATATTTCAGACCGATTCCGACGGTCAGACATTATCTTCGGAATTCTGGCCTTTTTGGGATAAAAGAGAAATGGCCGATATGGTAATCGGTCACAGAAAAAACAGGCAGGACGGTATCTCAAGGATTTTTGTAACCAAAGTCCTTAAATTTATCTTGTTTGTATGTTTTGGTGTATGGATAAAGGATGCCAATACCCCTTTCAGGTTAATGAAAGCCCAGGCATTAAGCAGGTATATAAATCTTATACCAGACGGATATAACCTTACCAATGTCATAATTTCCGTAATATTTGCAAGAAAAAAACTGAAAGTTGAGTATATGCCCATAACCTTCAGGCCCAGACAGGGAGGAACCAACTCAATCAATATGAAAAAGATATTCCGGATAGGAAGACAGGCTATCCGTGATTTCAGGGAAATAAACCGGTTGCTTAAGGATGAAAATATCTGAAATAAAAGCCTGTATAAAAAAATAGTTATGAAACAATATGACAAATATTAGGGCGGATAAAAACACTATAAATTAATTGCATAATAAAATTGATTATGATAACTAATCGGAATAATAATTAACAGTAGATAATAAACGGATGATTTTTGACAGTTTTTTATAGTCCGGAAACAAAGATAGTTATGGATATGACGCAATAATTCTGAAAACCGGAGGTGTCAGTATGGGCAATTTATCTGAAATATTTCCGCTGGGAGAGGATATGTTGCCATTTTTGCAATGGTGGTTTACCGTGTTTTGCCTCGGTATAATTTATATACCCCTTTCCGGTTTGCTGTTTTCCCGCCTTAACGACAAAGGATATCTGTTTTCCAAGACAATCGGAATAGCATTTTCGGGTTATCTTATGTGGATGTTGTCGGCATTAAAAATAATGAAGTTTACGACGGCTTCCTGCATTGTAACTGCGGGTATAGGCCTGATTATAAACATTATTATATTTGTGTATGCCAGGGTAAAATCAAAGCAGGAAGAGAAATTCTTAAATGATTATCTTAAGAAAGAAAAGCTGGTAACCTTTCTTTTGGAGGAACTGCTGTTTTTATCGGTTTTTATGTTTTTTACCTACATACGGGGTTTTAAACCGGAGGCATACGGGACTGAAAAATTTATGGATTACGGTTTTATGACCACAATGATGCGAAGTGAGTATATGCCTCCTCAGGATTTTTGGTTTAGCGGTACTACTTTAAATTATTATTATGTCGGTCAGTTTATGGCAACCTATCTGACAAGGCTGTCGTTTGTTGAAGTATCGCACGGATACAATCTTATGTTAATGATGACCGGAGCTTTTTGCTTTGTCTTACCTTTCTCTCTGGCGTACAATCTTATGATAAAATACGGTTATTTGATAAATAAGAAATCTCAGATATCAGCGGTTATTTCCGGTTTACTGGCGGCTCTTGCGGTATGTGTTGCGGGCAATATGCATTATCCCATATACCGTTTCATAATACCGGCGATTAAGAAGATTTCAGGACAAAGTAATGTAAGTAACTTTTACTGGTTTCCTGATGCAACAAGATATATCGGATATAATCCCGAAACAAACGACAAGACAATACATGAATTTCCTTCTTATTCATTTGTGCTTGGAGATCTTCATGCCCATGTTATAAATATTATATTTGTGCTGACGGTACTTGCCTTGTTGTTATCCTGGCTTTTCGGTCAGACCAGACGAAGCAATGATAATAAAATAGCTGCAAAGGAAATTTTTAATCCGACTATTATAGCATTGGGCTTTTTTATAGGCTTATTTCATACCACAAACTTTTGGGATTACCCCATATATTACGTTGTTTCGGGTGCCATAATCCTGTTTTCCAACATGGTTATATGCAATTTTAAGAAAAAAGCCTATTTTCTTACAGGCTTTCAGGGGATAGCCGTAATAGTACTTGCCAAAATTTTTTCATTACCTTTCTCGCTGCAGTTTGATAAAATTTCCGCCTCAGTCCTGCCTTCGGAAAATCATACCCCGTTTTATCAGTTTATGGTTTTATGGGGGCTTCCGATTATAACCGTATCGGTTTTCTTTATAATAACCATACTGGATTATACTGAGGATAAGAAATTTTATAAAAAGGGAAAAAAGAAAGAAAAAACAAAGTTTGAAAGTATAGGAAATTTGCTTTCGACCTATATGGATTATCTTACAGCTACGGATCTGTATATCATAACCATAGGTCTATGTGCCATAGGACTTACTATTCTTCCCGAAGTTGTATATGTCAAAGATATATACTCCGGTGATTATAAAAGAGCCAATACCATGTTTAAGCTGACTTATCAGGCGTTTATTATGTTTGGTATTTGCTTCGGCTATATTTTTGTAAGGCTTATAAGGTACGGAAAGAAAACTGGCCAAAGAATTATAGCCACCGTATCCTTAATCGTATTTAGCCTTACCCTGCCGTATTGCGTAAATGCTGTAAAAGCCTGGTACGGAAATATATTTGACAGAAGCGGATATAAAGGAATTGACGCAACTATATTTATGAAAGACGCTTTTAAGGATGATTATCTTGCCACAAAGTGGCTGAATGAAAATGTAACCGGAACACCGGTTGTCCTTGAAGCTAACGGATACAGTTATACGGATTATCAAAGAGTTTCTGTGATAACAGGCCTTCCTACGGTTTTCGGCTGGTATACTCATGAGCAGCTTTGGAAATCCAGCCCCGACCGTACGAATGATTTTGTTGTAGAGCAGCTAAACAGCCGGGCGGCAGATATTGAAACGATTTATACTTCACAGGACGAAAGACTTGTAAAAGAGCTTATTCAAAAATACAATATCTCTTATATTTACGTTGGTCCGCTGGAAGAAGAAAAATATGGCTATATTAATCATGATTTAATAAAGAGCATGGGAGATATTGTTTTTGAAAATCCCGATTCGTATGAATATAATTACAAAACATATATTGTCAAGATAAATCTCAACCGTTAATTCATTATTATTTATTGACAATAGATTTATAAAAGTTTATTATATTAATGTAATAGAGTGATAGTAAATTACATAGGTAAAACAGTAAAATAAACGGGCAGCTGCCTAAACGACACCTGCCTGTTTTATTTTACATAAGCAGATAATTTACAACAAGGATAAGATTATGTGATAATTCTGTATACCTTTTATCTGCATTGCCCTATTATAATTTTTAGAAAGGAGAATAACGTATGAGCAGATACACTGAAATAACACCGGAACTTTATGAACTGGCAGAAAAGGTTAAGCGAAATTGCGTTATTGATCCGGAATTGTACCAGAAATATGATGTAAAAAGAGGATTGCGTGACATCAGCGGTAAAGGCGTTTTGGCCGGACTTACGGATATATGTGAGGTACATTCCTATACCATCGTGGACAGTGAATATGTACCCTGTGAAGGAAAGCTATATTACCGGGGTATTGACGTTGAAGAAATAATAGCCGGATTTACCGAAGATGATCGATACGGATTTGAAGAAGTTACATATCTGTTATTGTTTGGTGAGCTGCCAACCGAAAAGCAGCTGCAAGAATTTATACAACAATTGGAGCATTACCGCAGCCTTCCGCCGAGCTTTGTCAGAGACGTTATAATGAAGGCTCCGAGTAAAGATATGATGAATACTCTCGCAAGAAGTGTCCTTACCCTGTATTCCTATGATGAAAAAGCCGATGACATATCTATTGAAAATGTACTAAGACAAGGTCTTCAGCTTATAGCTCTGTTTCCCCTTTTAGCTGTTTACGGTTACAAGGCATATCGCCACTTCCATTTCGGCAAAAGTCTGGTTATACATCCTCCGAAAGCAGGACTTTCTACCGCGGAAAAT
The DNA here is from genome assembly GCF_002904165.1 of Herbinix hemicellulosilytica. Taxonomy (GTDB): domain Bacteria; phylum Bacillota; class Clostridia; order Lachnospirales; family Lachnospiraceae; genus Mobilitalea; species Mobilitalea hemicellulosilytica. Next base: position 399,286 of record NZ_CVTD020000008.1, read on the forward strand.
CTTTTGTATATGCTTCGCTCTAACAAGCAATATTCCAAGCTGGAAGCTAAGATCCTTGATATTGCTTTAGTGCTCCATGCGGAACATGGCGGCGGTAACAACTCCACATTCACTACTCATGTGGTTACATCTTCAGGTACGGATACTTATTCAACCATAGCAGCTTCATTGGGTTCGTTAAAAGGTCCCAGACATGGCGGTGCAAATATTAAGGTTATGCAGATGTTTGACGATTTGAAAGAAAATATAAAAGATTGGACTGATGAGGAAGAGGTTGCTAGATACCTTTCGGACGTATTAAACAAGAAGGCATTTGACAAATCTGGATTAATATACGGTATGGGACACGCCGTATATTCCATATCGGACCCGAGAGCAAATGTTTTAAAGCAATATGTTAAGAGTTTGTCCGAAGAAAAGAATATGCAGGAAGAATTTGCCCTTTATGAAATGGTTGAGAGGCTTGCTCCAGAAATTATTGCAAGAGAAAGAAAGATCTACAAGGGTGTCAGTGCCAATGTGGATTTCTACAGCGGTTTTGTATACAGAATGCTTGGTCTTCCTGTTGAATTATATACGCCTATATTTGCCGTTGCCAGAATATCCGGCTGGATAGCTCACAGGCTGGAGGAACTTAACAACGGTGGCAAGATTATCCGTCCTGCATATAAGAGTATCTCAAAGCATAAACCTTATATAAAACTTAAAGACAGAGAGCAAAATGTGGAATTAAAGATTGCAGAAAGATAATTTATATAATATAAGCTCCTCCAAATTCTATATTGAACAGTTTAAATAAATATCAAAAAAATCAATAAAATAAATAATAATTTAATTTATAAACAAAAAATCCATTTTTCGTCATTTATCCAAAAAGTTCTAGTGTATTATTGCTTATTATGCATATACTAAGAACGTAACATCGTATGAAATAATTCGGCGAAATATAAAATTTCAAAGATTATTTCAGATGTTACAGGTTCATGTAAACAACACATTATCCTATCAGGATAAGATTGGAGGAGTTTATATGGCAAGAAGAAACAGAGTTGAGATTCCTGAGGCACGTGAAGCACTGGAACGCTTTAAGTTTGAGGTCGCCAATGAAATAGGTGTTCCTTTGAAGAAGGGTTACAACGGCGACTTAACCTCTTATCAGAACGGTTCTGTAGGAGGTTACATGGTTAAGAAAATGATCCAAGACGCTGAAAAGAGGATGGCAGGACAACAGTAACATCTTGCCGGTTAGCAGATAATATTTAGATAAAGCGGCTGTAAATCAGCCGCTTTATCTTTTTCTGAAGAATTTTGAAAACCATTATAGTATAAGCTAAACTAAGCTTAAAAGAAGTTGACAAAAATATATAATATTATAAAATATTTATTATAACCGTTGTTTTTCAACTAATGGGGTAAGTTTATGAGAGTTATAGCAGGTAAAGCAAAAAAAGCAATACTAAAAGCACCGGAAGGCTATGAAACAAGGCCTACTACGGACAAAATAAAAGAGACTCTTTTTAATATTTTAAACCCATATTTGGCAGATGTAGATTTTCTTGATCTTTTTTCCGGAAGCGGTGCTATCGGCATTGAAGCTTTATCGAGAGGAGCCAAATATGCCGCATTTGTTGAAAACAACAGGGCAGCATTGGAATGTATAAAATTAAATCTTAAAAATACAAAATTGGAAACTCAAGCCGAAATATTCCCTATGGATGCTCTGGAAGCAATCAGGGCTTTGGAAATTAAGGGTAAGGTATTTGATATAGTATTTATGGATCCGCCTTATAACAATAACTTTGAGCGGGATATAATATTTGCCCTGCAAAATTCAAATATTATTTATTGTGATACCATTATTGTTGTAGAAGCTTCCAGGCAAACCGATTTTGAATTTTTAAAAGATACAAAATTTCAAATATTTAAGAAAAAAGAGTATAAAACCAATATGCATGTATTTTTGGAACAGATAAAATAATTTTACGAATGGAGCAGACTATGAAAATCGGAATATATCCAGGCAGCTTTGACCCGATAACTTTAGGGCATCTGGATATTATTATGAGGGCTTCAAAGCTGGTCGATGAATTAGTGATTGGGGTGCTTAGAAACATATCCAAAAAAACGGTATTTACCGTTGAAGAACGGGTCGAGTTTGTTGAAAAAGTAATTAAAGAATATAAGTTGGAATCTAACGTAAAAGTTAAAGCATTTAACGGCTTATTGGTAGATTTCGCAAAAGAGTGCAATGCATCATTTATTGTCAGAGGCCTTCGGGCTGTAACCGACTTTGATTACGAACTGCAGCTGGCACAGACAAATCATAAATTATATGAAGATATAGATACTGTTTTCTTTACAACCAGACTGGAGTATTCATACTTAAGTTCCAGTACTGTCAGAGAGATAGCAAGTTTTGGCGGAGATATTAAACAGTTTGTACCGGAATGTATCGTACAGCCTGTATATGATAAATATAAAGCGATAAGGAGTGTTTGAATATGGGAGCAAGCAAGATTGAACAATTAATTGAGGATATATATGAGTTTGTTGAAAGTTGTAGGATGCAGCCGCTTTCAAGCACTAAGGTTATCGTACCTAAAGATGAATTGTATGACCTTTTGGACGAGCTGAGACTCAGAACTCCGGATGAAATAAAGCGTTATCAAAAAATCATTGCAAACAGAGATGCGATTATAGCCGATGCCGAAAAGAAAGCGGAAAAAATTCTTGCAGATACCAGGGAAAAAGCAAAAGAGCTTCTTAATGAGCATGAAATAATGCAGCAGGCTTATTATGAGGCCAATGAGATGATTATGCAAGCTTCCCAGGAAGCCGAAAGACTTCGCAGGGAAGCCAAAGAAGAAGCGGAACAGATTAGGACAGGAGTACTTATGTATTCCAACGAGGTATTAAGTAAGGTTGAAAGAGTATTGGCCGAAGCATATGAGGCAGCTGTATCCAGATATGAAGGTTTTATAAATGCCTTAGAAAACAACCTCAATATTATAAAGCAAAACAGGCAGGAATTAATGGAACAATTGTATCCTGAAAACAACACTCCTCAAGATGTAGAAGTTTCAAACGATCAGAATGATGACTATAACTTTGATGAGAACACTTTTCTAAATGATATAGAGCCTTAAAAATTCTTTATAAAAAATACATATAGCACCGACAAGACCATAGCAACAAGGGCACTTAAAAGTTTTACGCAAATATATGTTTTTATAGATAGTCTTGATTTGCCAAGTACGCTTTTGGTTTGTGCCAGGCCGGATAATCCGCCAAAAGAGGTGAGTACTGAAACCAAGACTATTTTTATATTAATGTCTATTGGAAGTTTGCATATTTGATCGATTCCGGTTGTTATTTCTAAAATTCCCATAACAATAGCTTTATATAAACCAAAACCGGAACCGATTTCATTTATAATTTGGGCGAGTATGGAAAAAAGTATAATGTAGCCTCCTATTTTGGTTATTACTTCAAAACCGTTCATTATTGATTTATCCAAAATATCGAAGGAAAATCGTACTGATACATATTCGCTGTTTATACCTTCATTTTTTTTGCTTAGCTCACTTATTCTTACTATTTTTTTATGTAAATTTCTATAAGTCCGATAAAGTAGAGCGCTGATAACCGACGAACCATAGATAATGAAAAAAAGTCTGGCACGCAGGTCGGGCATTTTCAGCTGATTTGCAGCAATATAATTCATGATAAATACAGGACTGGCATTGTTGCACATACTAAGCAGGAAGGTGCCTTCATCAGTATCGATTCTTTCGGCTTCTAATAAATCGGCAGTTGATTTTGCTCCCATCGGAAGACCGGATAAAAAACCTATCAGGATAGGGTAGCAACCGTTTGGACTTACCCGAAACAGCCTGCCAAGAAGCGGATATAGTATGCGGCTGATTTTGCCGGCAATATTTAACATAATCATCATGTTCGATACAATGATGAAAGGTAGCAATGTAGGAAGGACATTCAGAAACCATAACATAAGGCCTGAACTGGCTCCTTTATAGGATGCATGAGGATATGAAAACATAAGTATAAATAAAAGCAAGATAAATCCTTTAGACAGGATGTTTTTACATTTTATAAAAGAATTCATTTTGAATCTCCGATAAACTAAGGATGTTTAGTATAATCTATTGATGTGATATTTAGATTATTCAATGATTTAAAATTTATTTATTGGAAGGAGATCTTATATGGCACAAAGCAATACTTTACCCAAAAGAAGTGAGGTAGAAAAGCAGTATACCTGGGCAATTGAAGATTTATTTGCTACAGATGAATTGTGGGAAGAAGAATACAATCAGATTAAAGAGTTGTTGCCCAAAGCCGAAAGTTACAAGGGAAAACTTGCAGAATCGGCAAAAAATTTGCTGGAGTTTTTAAAGCTGTCCGAAGAACTTGGGATTTTAATGGATAGAGTATATGTATATGCAAATCAGAAATATCATGAAGATACAGCAAACTCCGTATACCAGGATTTGGCCGATAAGGCAGGATTACTTCTGGTTCAGTATGAATCGGCTTTATCCTTTGCAACACCGGAAATCTTAACGATATCCGAGGAAACACTGCAAAAGTATATGCAGGAAGAAGAAGGTTTAAGATTATATGACTTTTATCTGAAAAATATCCTTCGTCGTAAACCCCATATACTTAGTGCAGAAATGGAAGCTCTTCTTGCAGATGCAGGGGATATGGCATCCGGTCCTGATAATATTTATTCAAAATTTAATAATGCAGACTTAAAATTCCCTGAAATAAAGGATGAAGACGGAAACTTAGTCAGGATTACCCACGGCAGGTATATAAGATTAATGGAAAGTAACGACAGAAGGGTAAGACAGGATGCCTTTAAAGCAGTATATGAAACCTATGGTAATTTTAAAAACACTTTGGCCGCAACCTTTAGCTCAAATATAAAACAGGAGTTGTTCTTTACTAAGGCAAGAAAATACGGCTCCAATTTGGAGAAAGCTTTGGATGAAACCAATGTTCCCGTAAGTGTTTATACCAATCTGATAGAAGCAGTTCATGACAATTTAGACCTTATGCACAGGTATATTTCATTGCGAAAGAAGATCTTAGGCCTTGATGAACTCCATATGTACGATATTTATGCTCCGCTTATTAAGGAAATTCATATGGATATACCCTTTGAAGAGGCCAAAAAGATAGTTGCTGAAGGGCTTAAGCCGCTCGGTGAGGATTATCAGAAAGTGCTTCAGGAAGGATTTAACAACCGTTGGATTGACGTTTATGAAAATGAGAATAAGAGAAGCGGGGCTTATTCATGGGGAGCATACGGAACTCATCCTTATGTACTTTTAAATTACAATGGCAGTCTTGACAACGTATTTACTTTGGCTCATGAGATGGGTCATGCCATACACAGCTATTATTCAGATAAGACCCAGCCTTTTATTTATGCCGGATATAAGATTTTCGTAGCGGAGGTTGCTTCCACATGTAACGAAGCTCTATTGATTAATCATATGCTTAAGACGACAGACGATAAAATGATGAAGGCATATTTGATTAATCACTTCCTGGATACGTTCAGGGGTACTCTTTACAGACAAACCATGTTTGCCGAATTTGAGATGATTACCCATAAGATGGTTCAGGAAGGTCAGAGCTTAACAGCGGAGACCTTGTGTAAGATTTATCATGAACTTAACGAAAAATATTACGGTAAAGATATTGTGATAGATCCGGAAATTGACATGGAGTGGGCAAGAATTCCTCATTTCTATGAAGCCTTTTATGTATATCAGTATGCAACCGGTTTTTCTGCGGCTATTGCCATATCAAGACGGATTCTTCAGGAAGGCAAACCTGCCGTAGATGATTATATCCGTTTCTTAAGCAGCGGCGGGTCCAATTATCCTATAGAATTGCTAAAGATTGCCGGTGTTGATATGAGTACAAAAGACCCGGTTAATCAGGCATTAAAACTGTTTGGAGAACTTCTGGACCAGCTGGAAGAACTGATGCTAAATTAAGTATAAAATATCATATTATTCGGAATTTCATGTAAAATATGAACTTTTTGGTATCATTCTATTAAGTAAACAGTTATAATTAATATAATGATTTCAATAAAACCGCACCTAAAATGTTACTAAGATAACATTTTAAGGTGCGGTTTTTTAGAATCGAAATAAGGATTTTACAAAGTTAAAAGAATATGCAATTGATTTTGACGAATGTATTGATTTACCAGGCAAAATATGGTACATTTAGGCAAAAATATCTTAATTAAGTAAATGAGTACCTTAAAGAAAAATTGTAAATCTTGATATGGAGGATAATCAGCATGGCTTTTATCAGGATTGAAAATGTAAAAAAGAGTTTCCGAATGGGGAAAGTAAACGTTGATGCGCTAAAAGGAATTAATTTAGAAATTAATCGGGGAGAGTTTTTAGCGATTGCAGGAGCATCAGGAAGCGGCAAATCGACACTGCTAAATCTGTGCTGATGACAGTGTATTATTGGCAGAAGATTTTGAAGAAGCGTCAGTTTTTTATACTAGCATTTCCCGGAATCTTAAGTTTTTCTTTCAATTATTTACTGTTTTTCTGCTCATTATGATTGGAATCGGTATGCAGTCGACTTTGAGACTTAATCTTTTTCAGAGGATGAAAGAATTTGGGACCTTAAGGGCAATCGGATATAGCAGATTTAAGTGTTTTCAGATTGTTTTTTTGGAAGTTGCAATACTGTCTTTCGTTTTTTGGCTTATTGCTTTTGGTGTGGCTTCGGTCATTGTCGCATGTATTAATATTAACGGTATTTATGTGGGCTCCGGTGCAATTAGCTATACACTTGGCGGTGAATATGTTTTTGCTGAAATACATCTCTTAGATGTTATAAAATCATTTGCTGTTATTATTGGTTTTTCACTATTATCAACATTGGCACCGGCAATAAGGATCAGCTGCCAGAGAATAACCGATACCCTATTGAACAGAAAATCAAAAAAATTATTAAGATACATTATATCCAAAAGCTTTTTAGCAAGAATTACAAGAAAAATATAAAAATGGGGTTTTAACATAATTCTATCGGGGATACAGATATAACTTCACGCACCGGTAAAAGAACGCCTATTTATTTTTGTGCGTCATTGTCGGACTTAAAAGTCAGCCTATAAGAACAAAACACGTTAGCTGTTCTTTTAACCGTGCATTGCAGTTTTATCAATATCCTCATAATTTTAATATGCGCCATCCCTTTATAGTATACAGATACCATGCTTATATTCATTGAGGATGACTGTTTTAAATTTGTCATAAACAGCCTGATTATATAGGTGGGAAGCAAATATATCCCTGTTAAGCATGCTCATTCCTTCAGAATCAAGTTGTCTGTATGCGTTTGCAACTTTTGTAATAACCGGTATATCTCCATGTTTTTTTATCATTCGGACAAGGTGGGAGGCCTCTTTTCTTAATCCTAATATTCTTGCATAATATATAATATCATTGGCAATGTACTCCTTAATAGTTTCTGTTTTTATATTTAATAGAACATGTATTAGAGCCCTGTAAATTCTGGTCAGGGTTACATTTTTTGATTTAATATCCATAGATAATTTTGAGATATTACTTTGTGTCAAATCGGTATTTTTTATACGGTCCGCCAGGTCCGAAGATAAATCAAGATATGTTTCCAATTCCTCTTTGCTTTCTGATAAAAGTTTATATTTTATTACGCTTGAAAAGTCTTCGATTGTAACAGGATATGTGATGTTATAATTTTTTGTAAGATAATCATATACCCATTCGGGTACACTGCTTTTTATAATCGGCAGTTCTTTTATCATTTCGGGATTTTCCAGTACATTTCTTATTGCGGTGGCAGAACTTATGCTTGGTTTACTTTCGCCATCAGATGTTTCTGCGGTATCGGTGTAAATAGTTGTATCATGGTAGCCGGCCTTATATCTTTTAATAGTTAAAGGTTTTATGTCTGACTTTATCAGTCGCAGAGCCCTGATATATTCTATACCTAAAATGTTGTTAGGTTCAGAAATTATTTTAAGAAGGTCTGCATTTTTTTCTTTTTCATCCGGAGAAAGAATATATTCGGCTGCTTTAGCTCTGGCAACAGGATAAGAATAGCCTTCTTTTATAAATGTGTATATTAAGTTCTGTAAGTTATCAGGGGAATTAATAAAAAAGTCGGCCGCTTTCATAAGAATATCAATATCACCGCATTCACTTCCGAAGCATATATAATCAACTATTCCCAAATGATTTAACAGTGAAACGGCCCCTAAGGCAAAATATTGGGCGCTGCTTGTTGAATAGCAGACAGGAAGTTCAAATACCAAATCCACTCCGTTATTCAAAGCCATCATGGTTCGGGCATATTTATCGGTAATAGCCGGAGTTCCTCTTTGCACAAAATTTCCGCTCATTACGGCTATCACATAATCAGCACCGGTTAATTCTTTTGCTTTTTCTATATGATATTTGTGGCCGTTATGAAACGGATTGTATTCTGTAATAAGACCGACAATCTTCATGGTTTTCTACCTTCCAAAATTATAATTTATAATAAATAGTTATATTACTGTTAGATAAACTATATTATACTTGGCCCGAACATTTTTGTATAGTGCCTATGGCAGATGCAAAAACTATATACCGAACTTTTCATTTATATTTTTATTTGTTAAATTTTATACAATATATGGTTGTGTTTGAGGAAAAAATGTATAAAAAGAGAGAAAAAGTATAAAAACAAAGGATTTTGGAGTTAAAAAGACTTGTATCAATTTTATATTTGTTCTATAATCAAATTTGTGGGTTTTTATAATGGGCATTTATATATAAATAAGAAGATTTAGGAAGGAGAACCAGCATGGGCTTTATTGATGACATCAAATTAAGAGCAAAACAAAATAAAAAGTCTATTGTTTTGCCTGAAACATGGGACAGAAGAACCCTTGAAGCAGCCAATACTGTTTTGGCGGAAGGGATTGCGGATATTGTTTTGATAGGTAATGAAGAAGAAATAAAAAAAAGAGCCGAAGGCCTTGATTTATCAAAGGCATTATTTGTAGATCCTTTAGATACCGAGAAACTTGATTCATATGTGGAGTTATTGGTTGAGCTTAGGAAGAATAAGGGTATGACTCCTGAAACTGCAAGAGAGTTGCTTACACAAAAGCCTTTATACTTTGGTGTAACCATGGTAAAAGCAGGAGATGCCGACGGTATGGTAGCCGGAGCGGTTCATTCCACAGCCGATGTACTTCGTGCGGCTCTTCAGGTAATTAAGACAGCTCCCGGTACCAAGATGGTTTCTTCGTTTTTTGTAATGGTTGTACCTAATTGTGAATACGGTGCTGACGGCACATTTATCTTCTCCGACTGTGGATTGGTTCAGAATCCTTCGGCAGAAGAGCTTGCTGAGATTGCGGCAAGCAGTGCCAAGAGTTTTGAACTTCTCGTAAATAAAGAGCCGATGGTTGCAATGCTGTCTCACTCATCAAAGGGCAGTGCATCCCATCCGGATGTAGATAAAGTAGTAGAAGCTACCAGAATTGCAAAAGAATTATATCCGAATATTAATCTTGACGGGGAGCTTCAGCTTGATGCTGCCATCGTTCCTTCCGTAGGAGCATCCAAAGCACCCGGAAGTAATGTGGCGGGTAAGGCAAATGTTCTGATATTCCCTGATCTGGATGCCGGAAATATCGGTTATAAACTGGTAGAAAGATTGGCAAAGGCAGAAGCATACGGACCTATTACTCAGGGCCTTGCCAGACCTGTAAATGATTTATCCAGAGGATGTTCTGCTGATGATATTGTGGGTGTGGTAGCAATTACCGCCGTACAGGCTCAAGCAAACAGATAAAATGTGGAGGATAGAGAAATGAAAGTATTGGTAATTAACTGCGGCAGCTCATCATTAAAATATCAGCTCATTGATTCTGATACAAAGCAGGCTATAGCTGTCGGTATCTGTGAAAGAATAGGTATGGAGATGGGCTGCTTAAAGCATACACCGGCAGGCCGCGACAAAATTGTTATTGACGCAAAGATGGAAAACCATGATGTAGCCGTATCTATGGTTCTTAATGCATTGACAGACAAGGAATACGGTGTTATAAACGACTTATCCGAGATACAGGCAGTCGGACACAGAGTCGTTCATGGGGGAGAAAAATTTGCCCAATCAACATTGATAACTGACGAAGTTATAAAAGCAATAGAAGAATGCAATGATCTGGCACCTCTTCATAATCCCGCCAACCTGATCGGAATTAAGGCATGTAAGAACTTGATGAAAGATATCCCTATGGTAGCTGTATTCGATACGGCATTTCATCAGACTATGCCTGAAAAGGCTTATTTGTATGCCCTTCCATTAGATTATTATAATAAATATAAAATAAGAAAATACGGTTTCCACGGGACAAGCCACAGTTATGTATCAGCCAGACTGGCAGAATTCTGCGGCCTTGACATAAATAATTCCAAGTTAATAGTATGTCATTTAGGTAACGGTGCAAGCATTTCTGCGGTAGTAAACGGTAAATCTGTGGATACCAGTATGGGATTTACACCTCTTGCAGGACTTGTAATGGGCACCAGAAGCGGGGACATCGATCCTTCAATCGTGGAATTTATTGCAAAGAAAGAGAATATGAGCATTGACGAAATCATGCATTTACTTAATAAGGAATCCGGTGTACAGGGCATGTCCAAGGTTTCCAGTGATTTCAGAGATATAAATGCAGCCATGAATGCAGGTAATGAAAATGCCAGAATAGCATTTGATGTATTTGTATACAGAGTGGTACATTATATAGGTGCATATGTGGCATGTATGAACGGTGTTGATGCAATAGCATTTACGGCAGGCGTAGGAGAAAATGATCCTAAGGTACGCTATGATGTATGCCAATATCTGGGGTACTTAGGAATTAATATAGATGAGGAAGCAAATAAGCTCAGGGGAGAAGAGGTTATGATATCAACTCCCGATTCTAAGGTAAAAGTTGCAGTAATTCCTACCAATGAAGAGCTTGCTATAGCAAAAGAAACGGTGGCACTTATTAGCAAAAAATAAATATTCGTTGACAAATAAAAACACAGTAGTTATAATACAGTATAGTGTGTAAATCCTAAGATATGACATAAAAATATTTAATCGGAGAGAGAAAATGCTTATATCTTTAACAGAAATAATTTATTCTGGGGGTAAATCGGAGCAATATACGGTACCGATAGAGATGGAGAAATTCATCTATGACGGTAATTCATATGATTTTGCCCGAAAAGATCCTGTAAACCTTACTGTTTCTAATTTGGGAGACAAGAGGGTTTTAATTGAAGGATCAACAAAGATAGCCCTGAAAGTAAACTGCAGCAGGTGTGTAAAAGAGCTGCAATATCCGATGGATATTTCTTTTACTAAAGATATAGACTTTAATCTTTCTGATGATGATCGTACAAAAAATTTGGATGAAACAAACTATATTATAGGAAATAATCTGGATGTAGACATATTAATAAGGAATGAAATCATAATCGGTTTTCCGATGAAGCTGTTATGCAGTGAGGATTGCAAAGGCATATGCATGCATTGCGGTGCCAATTTAAATGAAAAATCCTGCGACTGTGATAACACGGTTTTGGATCCTCGTATGTCTAAAATCCTAGATATCTTTAACAATTTTAAGGAGGTGTGACTATGTCTATATGTCCTAAGCAAAAGTCCTCAAAAGCAAGAAGAGATAAACGCAGGGCAAATTGGAAGATGAGTGTTCCCAATCTTGTTAAATGCAGCAAATGTGGTGAACTGATGATCCCTCACAGAGTATGTAAGGCTTGTGGCTCTTATAATAAGAAAGAAATTATTGTTACAGAATAATATATTGTTGATAGAATTTAAGGGTTTGGTGTTTGCCAAACCCTTAATTTATATGATTATTGATTTTTAATTACGCCAAAATCATTTAAGGATAAAAGAAAAAGTTTATTTTGAATATTTTTAATTTTTTGCTTAAAAGAAGATGTGTTTAAGATTTAGCTTGTTCTGTTTGTAGTAAAAGTGCAGCTCAACTATAGGTTGATTTTCTTAAAAACTGTCAGTTGATAAAATCAATTTTATTTTAACATAAAGTTGATTGCAGCTTTTTATAAATTCATATAGAATAGAGTTAATTTAAATATACCAAGCAAAAGAAAAAACGGTGCATAGAGAGGGAATTTATGAAGGAGTTACTGCTTTCACGAAAATCAAAATTTATTCTATACCTAATTGCGACTTTTATGTTTATTATTGACCATTTCGCCCAAATGGGAGTTAATGCTTTAATTATGGGTGCCATAGAAAAGAGAGATTTGGCATATTATAAGATGGTAGTGCTTATAACAGCAGTTTATATTATATACGCACCCTTAAATTTCCTTATTTCAAGACTGCTTAGAATTAGGTATATGAGGGATACCATACTGGATGTACGCAAGCAGGCATTTAAAAAGATTATAAATATGCCTTTCAAGCAGTATTCTCAAAAATCCAAGGATGTTTATATATCCAATTTGATAAATGATGTTAACAATTTTGAGAATAAATTTTTTATAAGCTTTTTAAACTTTCTGATAAACGTAGGCATGTTCATTATTTCTCTTGTGATTCTCATAGTTCTTGATTTGAAACTTTCAATTGCTATGTTAATGTTTTCGGTTTTACTGTATTTCCTAGCAAGCCTTTTTACCAAAAAGACTACTTCACTGGAGCAGGAAATATCGACTTCAGGAGAAGCATTTACAACGGAAATGTCAAATACGTTTAACGGTCTTGAAATTTTGAAACTGAATAATATTGAAGATAAATTTTTACATAAAAGCGTTGCTGCAATAAACCGTCTGGAAAAGAGAAAATATATGGCCAATGTTTTTAATCATCTGCAGCGGGACGTTATTTATGTTCTGTCATTTGCGGTTTCGGTTGCTGTGGTGATTTATTTGGGTTTTCAGTTACAGAACGGTATGGCCTTGTCAGAGGCAACATTATTATTTCTTCTTTCAACTTCCGTAAGCAACTACCTGATTAATGCGTTTCCCATGTGGAATCAAGTCAAGGCTTCAACCGCAATTTATAAAAAGATAGCAAAACCTGAGGAAAGCACTGTAAAAGCCGGAAGGGGAACCAAAGATTTTAAATTTGAAGATAAAATAGAAGTTTCCCATGTGAATTTTTCCTTTGGCAACAAGCAAATTTTAAAGGATGCCTCATTTACGATAGAAAAAGGCAAAAAGTATCTTATTAAAGGAGTCAGCGGTGCGGGAAAAAGTACCTTAATAAATCTGCTTGCCATGGTGTATGACGACTACGAAGGAAATATCAAAGTGGACCAGGTGGATTACAGGGATATATCCGAAAAATCTTTTCATGAGAAGGTGGCATTTATATATCAGGATGTTTTCCTCTTTGAGGATACGATAAAAAATAATATTGCCTTATATCAGGATATTCCGGAGGAACGGATAAATTATGCTATAAAAGTAGCGGGACTTGAAGAGTTTATAAAGGAAAGAAAAGAAGGGATAAATGAAAGGCTGGCCGAAAACGGCAAGAACTTATCGGGTGGCCAAAGGCAAAGAATTTCTATAGCAAGAGCTATTGCAAAAAATGCGGAAATCCTGTTTATAGACGAAGGAACATCAAGCTTAAACGAAGAATTGGGAAGGGAAATAGAAAAGACTTTTTTACAGTTAAACAGCACAGTTATTGCTATAAGCCACAGGTACTATGAAGGGGTTACCGAAAATTACGATTATGTAATTGAAATTAAAAACGGCAAAGTACATTGCTTCCCGGCCAAAGATTATTTTGAGGAGGTGATCACATGGTAAAAAAACTGCTTAAATTAGTGCCATATTTGATTTTGGCTTTGGTAATTACAGGGTTTAATTCTTTTTTGGACGGGCTTACCAATATACGAATGACCAGGCTTCTTGATTTAGCCATTAACGGCCAAACCAGGGAATTAAAAAGCCAAATACCCGGTATGCTTGTGATCGCCTTTGCCCTTGTCCCGATGGGAATTCTGGTCGGCATTGTAAGTAATTTTTATAAAAGAAAGGCAAACAGTACTTTAAAGCAATATTATTTAACAAAGGTTTTTAACAAAAACATAGCCGAGTTTCAAAAAGAAAACAACGCAAAATATCTGTCTGCCATGACCAACGATTTTAATACTTTGGAAACTAACCTTATTACAGGTATCTATTCGGTATTTGAATCGGTAATGACCTTTATCGTGGGCATATGGATGTTGTCAACCGTGGATACCAGAATGATTATACTGGCTGTTATTCTTATATTAATAAACCTGGTTATATCTATGATAGCATCAAAACCGTCAAAAAAAGCTCATAAAGAACGAAGCGATATGTTTGATGCTTATACTTCTTATATCAAGGAAATCCTTTCGGCATTTCATATTGTAAAAAACTATAATCTTCAGCAGAAAGTAAATGAAGACTACAACAAAAAAAGCGAAGAAATCCAGCAAAAAGGATTTATTATTGAGAGAATGCTGTCATTTGTCATGAGCCTTGAAAACTTCCTTATGAACGGTGCAATATTCGGAATGTATATATTGATAGGATATTTTTCGGTTAAAGGAAGTGTTTCAGTTGGCGAAGTACTGCTGGTTATAAACGGAGTTCAGAAGATGGCCTGGCCCTTATTCAATATCAGCGAAAACCTTCCGAAGATCTTTACGTCAGGGGATTTAATAAAAAAGATAGAAAAGACTCTTAAAAACACCGATACTTATGTGGAATCCGTATCTTTGCCGGATTTTAATGAAGAAATAGAATTTAAAAATGTGGAATTCGGTTACGATGATTCCGAAGAGCCCGTTCTTACCGATATAAATTTTAAGATAAAAAAGAACGGAAAATACCTGGTGGTTGGGCCTAGCGGCGGGGGAAAATCAACTTTGCTTAAATTATTCAGAAAATATTTTAACCCGACAAAAGGCATGATTCTGATTGACGGCAATAACCTGAAGGATGTAATAAGGGAAGATTATTATAAATTAATAGGAAATATAGAACAGCAGGTATTTATTTTTGAAGATACGGTTAGAAATAACCTGACTCTTTATAAGGATTACTCTGAGGAAGAAATTGAAGCAGCCATAGAAGCGGCAGGGCTTACGGAATTCGTAAAACAGCTTCCCAATGGGCTTGATACTGTAATTTATGACAACGGGCGAAATATTTCAGGGGGAGAAAGAAGCAGGATTGTAATAGCGAGGGCACTTTTGAACAAGGCAAAAATCCTTTTGATGGATGAGGCTTTTGCTTCTCTTGACATGGAAAGAGCAAGAGAAATTGAGAAAACTATTTTGAATTTGAAAGATATTACAGTAATTAATGTCAGCCATGTGATTTTTAAAGACACAAAAAAGCTGTATGACAAAGTATTTACTGTCAAAAAAACTGTATATTAAAATAGGAGCCCTAACCAAACCGTGTCTATATCAAAAGGCTATAATAGAAATTTTATCGGGCCTGGAAAGCTATTATCGGTAATCCTAACCTGGTATATTAAGAGCAGAATTGGGTTTAAATATGGTTAATAATATAATTTAAGATATGATTAATATACCGGGTTAAATTCTCTTCCTGAAGCAGGAAGTCTGTATGCACTTCAACAAAAGTTACTTTATCGTCATATTTAAATTTAAAATAAGGATTTAAAACAGGGTGGTATTGAGGTACAAAAACTCCCTGTTTTTTAGTGTAACAGGTGGCAGGGGTTGCTTTTTTTCGGTATTCCTTGTCTACAAATATAGCCAGGCTTTTATGTACTGCCCGGTCTTCTTCGGGAAGATAATAATAATCCCTGTAATTATCATAAAAATGTTTCATTTCTCCTTCATAAGCCTTTATATAAATAATGGCTGAACTTTGATATGCATTGATAAAAATGCATTCGTTTCCGAAGCTTATGCGGGAAGGAAGCTTAAAATCATATTCCAGATGAACTATAAACTGCCCGTTATTTACAGAGGCCTGCACTATTTGAAATTCCCTGTCAAACAAGTCAATGTAATAAAGGATGGGGCAAATACGTACAAGGCCTTTTAGATCGTCTTCGTTATGCAAAAGCAGAAAATGCAACAGGTTTTCACTTTCCCGTATTAATACATCTTCAGTACTTTGAAGGTTTCTTGACTTTTTTAGGTTTTCGATTCTTTTTTTACCAAGATAACTTTGGTATACCCCAATAAGGTCGCCGCCGTTTAAAGTATCCTCCCGCTTAACATTTAGAAACTCTTCTATTGATTTTTGCTTATGGTTTTTTAAGCCGAATATTTTCTTAATGGGAGATATTATCTTATATAAGTCAAGGTTTTGAATATTGTCAAAGGAATACTTAAGTTGAAACATTTCACATTTTTTCGTAATATAAGGGATATCAAAACCGGAACCGTTGTAATGGACTAAAATGTCATAATCTTTTATAAAATCAAAAAAGTTCCTTATAAGGTCGGCTTCTTCCCTTATATCCTCGGCAAACCACTGAATTAAATGCATGGATGAGCCTTCGGTATATATACATCCTATCAGGTAAAGATAAGTGTTATTGGCAGTAAAACCTGTGGTTTCTATATCAAAAAAAGCAATTTTATCCGCATTATATTTTTTAGCCAGAGGATAACCTAGTGTTATATCAACAGGGAAGTGCCTGATTATCATATAATATCTCCTTTCGTATGTTAAAGTTATTTTAGCATAGGGATTTATGGAAAGACAATGCATATTTTGAATTATTGTGTTAGAATATTAAAAGAATCACGTATCTGATCAGGGAGTGGCTGATATGTGGAATATTTCCGTTTTGGGATATGATTTCTTTTACATTTTCTATATGTTTTTTATATACAGCTTTATCGGTTGGATTTATGAGAGCACTTATGTATCGATAAAAAAGAAGGCATTTATAAACCGTGGTTTTTTAAACGGCCCGGTAATTCCTATATACGGTACGGGAGCACTTCTTTTTTACTTAGCCCTCTGGCAGTCTAAGGACAATATACTTCATACGTTTGTAATGGGAGCATTGCTTGCTACGGTATTGGAATATATAACATCCCTTATAATGGAGGCTTTGTTTCATACAAAATGGTGGGATTACAGCAGATACCGCTTTAATATAAAGGGAAGAGTATGTTTGGTGGCTTCCGTACTGTGGGGATTTTTTTCAATACTTATGTTAAGAGTAATTCATCCGAAAATAGATCTGATAATTTATAAAATTCCGAGAAACATGGGTGAAATCCTGGGATATATTATTGCAGCCATATTTTTGGCAGATTTTATCGTAACTGTTATCAGTACGGTTAAATTTGACAGGCTTCTTGACAGGGTACATAAATTAAGACAGGAGCTAATGGACTATATTAGGACATCCAGGCTACTTGAATATAAGGATGAAAAGTTGGAGAAGCTTTCAATGCTTCGTTTGTCCAATATAATTAAGGAGCTGTCTGCGGCTAAGGAAAGCAAATTAAAAGCAACCAGGATATATCAAACTCTTGTTATAAAAAAGAATCATATCAGAATACTTAAGGCTTTTCCGACCATGGTAGCCGGCAAAAGGAATATGGCTTTGCTGGACTTAAGAGAAAAAGTCTTTAAGAAGAAAGGAGTACTGGCATTGAGCAAAGATATTAAGGAAGAAGTAAAAGGCAATATTAAAATGTATGTAAGCGGTATTTTACGAGCCATATTTGCCGGTATTCTGGTATTGATGCAGGCTGGGGTAATAATCTATCTGTCGCTTAAGCTAAGGGGCAATACGGTATATATTTATAGTTTCCTGCAGGTAATAAGTGTTTTGATAATACTGGGGCTTGTAAACGATGACAGGAATGTTTCATACAAAATAGGGTGGATTTGCATTATTGCAGCTTTTCCTGTTACCGGACACATTATGTTTTTGCTTTGGGGAAACAGAAGGGGCAAAAAGATAGACAAAATTGTGTTAAGCAAATTAGCCAAGGGATATGATTATTTAAAACAGGACCCAGATGTGGTAAAAGATTTTGAAAAGCAGTATCCGGATATGCTAAGAATGACCACATATCTGCAAAATAATCATTTTCCTCTGTATAAGAATAACCAGGTGGAATATTATCCTATGGCTGAAGAAGCTTTCGAGGCCATATTTGAAGAAATAAAAAAGGCTAAAAAGTTTATTTTGGTAAACTTCTTTATAATAGGTGAAGGGGCCCTTTGGAGCAGGATGCATGATGCCCTGCTTTCAAAGATTAAAGAGGGGGTCAGGGTACTCTTTTTGTATGACGATTTTGGTGCTATCTTAAGAACTCCAAGATCTTTTAAGAGGGATCTGGAAAAAGAGGGTTTTGAAGTAAGGGTGTTTAACCCTATCCATAAATATACCGATAAATTATATATGAATTACCGAACTCATCAAAAAATAGTTGTAGTTGACGGAAAAGTCGGATTTACCGGCGGCATGAATCTGGCTGACGAATATGTCAATCTTGTTCCCAGATTTGGTGTATGGAAAGACAATGCGGTTAAAATTACCGGAGATGCGGTATGGGGGCTTACGGTTACGTTTTTACAGATGTGGGAAGCATCAGACAGTTCAAGACCGGTAAATTATGAGGAGTTTATGCCGACAGAAAGCTTTCCCGACAGCGATGTTTTTTGTCAGGTTATTTCGGACGGGCCTGCCAATAACCCCAGAAATCCCATAGAAGATTTCTATAAGCAGATGATTTACCGGGCAAAGAGGGTATTGTACATTACCACACCCTATCTTATAATTGAAGATGACATGAGAGATGCCCTTATTACGGCTGCAGCAGGTGGAGTTGACGTAAGGATTATTACTCCTTATATCCCCGACAAGAAGAACGTAAAGATACTTACCTATTACAACTACGGCAGCCTTCTTAAAGGAGGGGTAAGAATCTTTGAATACAAGCCGGGCTTTATTCATGCAAAAACCATGCTTAATGAGGATTCGGCTGTAGTCGGAACTATAAATATGGATTACAGGAGTTTTCATCTGCAGTACGAATGCGGCGTATGGATCTGCAATAAGGGTGTAGTTGAAACAATAAAAGACGATCTTTTAAAGACTATGGAAGAGTGCCATGAGATTACATTGGAAGAATGGAAAAAACGGCCACTTCTTATAAAAATATATGAGAAAATATTAAACGTTTTTTCAACGTTAATGTAAGTTGTAAGTATAAATACATGAAAAGTCCGCATTTGCACGGGTAAGGTTAAAAATAATGCTAAGGTAAAAATAATGTCCGATGAAAATACCGGAAGGCGGTTTAATATACGAAAGTCTGGTTTTTAAAATTTAATATAAATGTAAATATAAATGAAATGTTATAAGGATTATGATTAGAAGTAAGATATCAAAAATAAGAAAGTATGAGGCGATAGGATGATAGGCTATATAAAGGGTGAGTTGGCAGAGATAAAAGAAAACTATATTATAATTGAAGCGGGTAATATCGGTTATGAAGTCTTTCTGCCGGTATCATCCATATCGGAGCTGCCTGCAAGAAACAGTACCGTAAAGGTTTATACATATATGCACGTCAGGGAAGATGCCCTATGCTTATACGGATTTTTAACCAAAGACGACTTAGAAATGTTTAAACTGCTTATAACGGTAAACGGGATAGGCCCGAAAGTGGCTTTGGGTATACTTTCCGCCGTTACGGCAGACGATTTGAGGTTTTCAATCCTTGCGCAGGATTCCAGGACTTTGGCCAAAGCTCCGGGAGTAGGAAAAAAAACCGCCGATAAAATAATATTTGAACTTAAAGACAAAATCAAAGCGGAAGATGTATTGGCACAAAGTTTTGAGATGCAAAGCAAAAAAACTGACAAGGGAAGTGTATTCGGCAAAAGAGATGAGGCCATTGAAGCACTTATGGCCTTGGGATATACGTCATCGGATGCTTATAAAATTATCAGCCAGATTGATATAACCGAAGATATGACTACGGAGGATATATTAAAGCTCTGTTTAAAGAGATTATAAGGAGATGCACATGGCTATGCGAATTATTTCAACCGAATTGATGGAGGAAGATAAAAAACTTGAAAGCACCCTGCGGCCAAAAATGCTGGCAGATTATATAGGGCAGTCAAAAGTAAAGGAAAACTTAAAGGTATATATCGAAGCGGCAAAGCAAAGAGGCGAACCTTTAGACCATGTCCTGCTTTTTGGACCTCCCGGGCTTGGAAAGACAACCCTGGCACAGATTATTGCAAATGAGATGGGGGTTAATATCAAGATTACTTCCGGGCCGGTCATAGAAAAACCTGGCGAGATGGCAGCCATACTTAACAATCTTCAGGAAAATGATGTACTTTTTGTTGATGAAATCCACCGTCTTAACCGTCAGGTGGAAGAATTATTATATCCTGCCATGGAGGATTTTGTAATTGATATTGTTATAGGGAAAGGTGCGGCTGCAAAATCAATCCGCCTGGAACTGCCGAAATTTACCTTAATAGGGGCAACAACAAGAGCGGGAATGCTTACACCGCCTTTAAGAGACCGTTTCGGAGTGGTAAATCGTTTGGATTTTTACTCTGTGGAAGAACTAAAACAGATTGTACTTAGATCTGCCGAAGTCCTTGGAGTTGATATAGATGACGAAGGAGCAAAAGAGCTTGCCCGCCGTTCCAGGGGAACGCCCAGGCTTGCCAACCGACTGTTAAAGAGGGTACGGGATTTTGCCCAGGTCAAATATGACGGAAAAATAACCGGGGAAGTGGCCAGGTTCGCCCTGGATCTTCTGGAAGTAGACAAGCTGGGCTTAGATAATATCGACAGGGAAATTCTATATACAATGATAGAAAAATTTAAAGGAAGGCCTGTGGGAATAGAAGCCATAGCTGCCACAATAGGTGAAGACGTATCTACCATTGAAGAAGTGTATGAACCTTATCTTGTCCAGAACGGCCTGATACTCAGAACTCCCAGAGGCCGGATGGTTTCGGATCTGGCTTATAAACATTTAGGGCTTGAAAAACTTGCGGAGTAAATCCGGCTTGTATAAAATATAATAATAGGATATAATGAACACAAATAAGCGAAAATTAATTTGATCGGTCAAATGCATATCCCTGATTTCTAAAATACAGGAGGCAAATATTATGAAGAAAATTAACGATATTGAGGTTATAATAAATAACAAAAGATATACGTTAAGCGGTTATGAAAGCGAGGAGTATCTCCAAAAAGTCGCTTCCTATATAAACAGCAAATATAATGAGTTTAGGAACAGGGATGCCTATAAATTTTCAGATTCCGAATTAAAGCATATAATGATACAGATTAATATAGCCGACGATTATTTTAAAGAGAAGGAAAAACTTAAAGAACTGGAAGAAGAAAATAACGAAAAAAGCAATGAAATATTTGATCTTAAGCATGAATTGATAGCTGTCCAGACAAAACTTCATTCTGCCGAGAAAGAGGTAGAATCTTTAAAAAATGAATTATATGAAGCCCAAAAGAAAATAGTCAGGCTTGAAACGGAACTGCAGGAAGCAGGAAAGAAGCAATAATTTGAGAATGTATAGGCTGTCGTCAGTGGTACATACCCGGCCCTAAGGATGCTTTAAAGGGCGGTGATGTCACTCGGACAGCTTGTTTATTTTATAAAATTGTATTGCAGCGGTCATTTAAACACCGTACATATAAAATTTTAATAATATTTTCAGAAAGTAGGCAAGGGATACAAAGCTATTATTGGCATGTATAATTTATTATATTTGAATTTTAAATGCCGGTATGATTATAAGAAAGAGGGAAATTATGAAAAGACAAATAGAGATCCTGGCACCGGCCGGCTCTTATGAAAGTATGAAGGCAGCCATGAATGCCGGTTGTGATGCCGTATATATAGGAGGAAGCAAATTTGGAGCCAGGGCCTATGCCGATAATCCTGATGAGGACACTCTTCTTAAGGCTATAGACGAAGCCCATTTAAGAAAGAAAAAAATATATCTGACGGTCAATACCCTGATAAAGGAAAAGGAGATGCAAAACAGCCTCTATGATTTCCTTGAAAAATATTACTTGGCCGGACTTGATGCAGTAATTGTGCAGGATGTAGGTGTCATGCACTTTATTCATAGAAATTTTCCCGATCTGCCTATCCATGCCAGTACCCAGACAACCCTTACAATGGCAGAAGGAGCCGAACTGTTAAAAAGCGTTGGAGTTACCAGGCTGGTAACCGCGAGAGAGCTGTCATTTAAAGAAATAAAGAATATCAGGGAGCATACGGATTTGGAGATTGAAACCTTTGTCCACGGGGCTTTGTGTTACTGCTATTCAGGCCAGTGCCTTATGAGTAGCCTTATAGGCCAAAGAAGCGGAAACAGAGGAAGATGTGCCCAACCCTGCAGGATGGCTTATAGGTTTTACTCTGACGGAAGACTTGTTTCAACCGAAAAGGAACAGTATCTTCTAAGCCTTAAGGATATAAATACCGTGGCTTTGATACCGGATTTAATAGAAGCAGGAGTGGATTCGTTTAAAATAGAGGGAAGAATGAAAAGGCCTGAATATGCGGCCGGAGTTTCTTATGTATACAGAAAATATGTGGATTTATATTTGAACGAGGGCAGAGAAAGATTTTATGATTTTTTAGAAAGCAGAGAATACGAAAAAGATATGCTTGATCTTTTGGATTTGTATAACCGCGGGGGATTTTCTAAAGGATACGGCAATAATCATAACGGGAAAGCCATGATGTCTATGGCAAGACCCAATCACAGCGGTGTTCTGGTAGGAAGGGTTAAAGGCTTTGAGAAAGGGTATGTAAAAATATCCTTAAGTGAAGATGTTAATGCCCAGGATGTGCTAGAAATAAGAAATAGTGAAAGTGAGCCGGTATTTGAGTTTACGGTAAAGGATAGCTTATCTGCAAAAAATACTCTTACGGTTAAAGCCGGGCCTATGGCACATAAAGATCAGGGGATTAAAAAGAAGCTTGCTTTAGAAAACGGATATCCTGTCTATCGTACAAAAAACAATATGCTTCTAAATTCTATCCGGGAAAGGTTTATCGATAAGGATGCAAGACAGGGGATTTCCGGACTTTTGACTGCAAAAAAAGGAGAAAGGCTAAAACTGGTACTTAAGTTTGATAATCTTTCTGTTACGGCTTATCATAATATAGTGGAAGAGGCTAAAAGTCAACCCATGACTGCAGAGCGGCTTAAGGCATCCGTAGACAAACTGGGAAATACCTTGTTTTATTTTGAGAAGCTCACTGTCGATGCCGACGACAATATATTTGTTCCTGTAGCCTGGCTTAACGAAATAAGAAGGCAGGCCATAGACCTTCTTATACAGGCAATAACAGATGCTTACCGCAGGAAAAAGACCGTTGGGGATTTACAGGTTTGTATGGAAGGCGGTCATGAGCCAAATGATGAAAGTTATGGAAGAGAGCAATCTTTATATATTAATGTCGGAGTACAGAAAAAAGAGCAGTTTAATACAGCTTTGTCTTACGGTGAAATCAATGCCATATATGCGGATTATGAAACATTTTCTTTGGAGGAAATTGCCTTAATGGCAGAATCTGCATCTAAGGCAGGTAAGAAAATTTATGTTTTATTGCCTCATATTTGCAGGATGACGGTATATGAGAAACTAAAGAAGAATCTTGTATATTTGGCGGGGAATGAAAAAGTTGAAGGATTTATAGCAAAGAATTTTGAAGAGGTGTATTTAATCCAAAATGTATTAAAAGATTTGGGCCTGCAAAAAAAGATAAAATTAAACCATAACATGTACATTTTTAACAAGGAAGCAAAACAGTTTTGGAAAGAAAACGGTATATGTGATTTTACCGCACCTTTGGAACTGAATGAGAAAGAACTTAAGGATTTGGGGTTATCCGACTGTGAACTTATGGTTTACGGTTACCTGCCGGTCATGGTATCAGCCCAGTGCCTTTATGAAAATGCGGAAGGGTGCAAAAAATGCGGCGGTACAAAGGCAAATGCGGATTATCTATCGGACAGGCTGGGCATGAAATTTTTCGTAATGTCACATTGCGGCAGTTGTTACAATATAATATATAATGGTCAGCGCCTTTCTCTGTTAGGACAGGCTGAAAGGATATTGGATTTAAAGCCATACGGGATAAGGCTTGATTTTACTTTTGAAAATGCAAAAGAAACTGATAAAGTTTTAGCAGCATATATTGATGTCTTTTCTTACGGGAAGATGAATATACCTAATTTTGACAATATTACGACCGGACATTTTAAAAGGGGAGTAGAGTAAAACTAAAAGATACTTAAAGAATATGAATATCGGAAATTTCTTAATTGCGGATTATAACGGTTCAAGTTGTGCTTGGGATAATGGCATAAAGCAGGTGTAAGCATGAATATAGCTATCGAATTAACCAAATATCTGATGCTAATTCTTACGGGAGCATATACTTATCATGCTTTCCGCGCAGCAGTAAAAAAGAATAAAAACAGCCAGGATAAATCTTATAAATGGATGACCTGTTGTATATTTATGTTCCATTTTACCGGATATTTTACTCTGTTTATCCAGGCAACAAATAATAAGCTTCTTCTTTTATACGGCCTGGAAGTTTTGGTTTTGATTTTAGCCCTTAAGTTTTATAAAATATTATATCCCGGAATATCGGGACTTCTTTTAAGAAATATGCTGATGCTGCTTTCCGTAGGGTATATTATACTTACCAGATTGTCTTTTGATAAAGCAATCCGTCAGTTTTTTATAAGCGCCGCAGCTTTGGGGTTGGGTTTAATTGTCCCGGCTGTTGTAAATGAGTATGAAAAGATAAAAAAGTATGGCTGGATTTACGGTATAGCAGGAATCGGGTTATTACTTTTGGTAATATTTATAGGAACCGAGAATTACGGTGCCACCAGCTGGTTGTCCATATTTGGAATTGTTACCGTACAGCCTACCGAACTGGTAAAACTGCTGTTTGTCTTTTTTATTGCATCCTTGTTCAGTGAAAATATTTCTTTTAAGAGAATATGCATTGTTACGGCATTAGCCGGGGTTACCGTTCTGGCTTTGGTATTTCAAAGAGACCTGGGCGGAGCTTTGATATTTTTTGTTACCTATGTTTTTATGCTTTATTGTGCGACCGAAAAACCTTTATATCTTCTTTTGGGATTGGGGGCCGGAAGCCTGGCTTCCTGGATAGCTTACTTTTTGTTTGACCATGTAAAGGTCAGGGTTTTGGCCTGGAAAAACCCTTTCGGGTATATTGATAAAGAGGGATATCAGATATCCCAGTCTTTATTTGCCATAGGAACCGGAGGCTGGTTTGGGATGGGCTTAAACCAGGGGCTTCCCACCAGTATCCCTGTTGTGGACAGTGATTTTATATTTGCAGCCATATCGGAAGAGTTAGGCGGTTTATTTGCTCTGTTTCTTATTTTGTTATATATAAATTGTTTTATCGTACTGATTAACATTGCCATAAAATCGGAGAATAATTTCTTCAGGCTCTTGGCTCTGGGCTTTTCGGTAATGTTTGGCTTTCAGATATTTTTATCAGTAGGCGGGGTCATTAAGTTTATACCTTCTACGGGAGTTACTTTGCCGCTTGTAAGTTATGGCGGAAGTTCCGTTGTTTCCACTATAGTGATGCTTATGGTTATTCAGGGGATATTTAATACTGGAAGTAAACCGTCCAAATCTAAGGCAAAAGAAAGACCTTAAGGTGGTTTTAATGAGAAAGAGTATTTTAAAAAAAGATATAACCAGAAAAAAATCTGAAAAAAACAACATAAAAAATAAAATGCCGAGGGATAAAGCCTCAGGAAGAAAAACCATATTATCGGTTGTTTATATATTTACAGGGCTTTTTATTCTGATGATGGGTTATTTTGCGCATTTTCTGATTTTTAAAAGCCGGGATGTCATTAACAGCACATATAATCAACGACATGACGTGCTTGCAAAAAGGGTAATAAGGGGAAAGATAATATCGGCCGATGGGGTTGTACTGGCAGAAACCGTTACAGATGATGGTGAAAATGAGGTACGAAACTATCCTTTTGATGATATGTATGCCCATGTTGTAGGAAGAGTCCTTAGGGGAAGAACGGGAATAGAGGCAGCGGAAAATATAACTCTTCTTACATCATACAGTAATTCGGCCGGGGCTTTATATAACGATCTCATCGGAGTAAAAAATCCCGGAAACAATGTAATAACTACTTTAAACCACAAACTTACAAAGGCAGCCTATGATGCCCTGGGAAATAAAACAGGTTCCGTAGTGGCCATAGAACCTTCAACGGGCAAAATACTGGCTATGGTTTCAAAACCGGCTTATAATCCCAATGAAATAGATGAAAATTGGGACCGGCTTTCTGAGGATCAGGATAATGAGTCACCCCTGTTAAACCGGGCATCCCAGGGACTTTACCCTCCGGGCTCAACTTTTAAAATTCTTACTGCTCTTGCTTATATGAGGGAGAATCCGGATTATTTGGACTATTCCTATAACTGCAAAGGAAAAATCGAATATGACGGTATGGTAATTCACTGCAGCAACAATAGATCTCACGGGAAGGTTGATTTAAAAAAAGCCTTTGCCAAATCCTGCAATACGTCATTTTCATCAATAGGAAAAGAACTTTCTATGGACGGCTTCAGAGAACTTTGCGAAAGTTTCTTTTTTAATAAGGATTTACCTGCCAAAATAAGCAATAACAAAAGCAGATTTGAATTAAAAACGGGAAGCTCAGGCGTTAAGGAAGCAATGCAGACGGCTATAGGGCAGGGAAAAACCTTAATAACCCCTCTTCATAACGCCATGATAGCGGCAGCAGTAGCAAACGGCGGCATCATGATGAAGCCGTATACTGTTGACAGGATAGAAAGTGCGGGGGGCCGGGTACTTAAAGGATATATTCCCGAAGAAGCAGCGGTTGTAATGTCTTTTGAAGAAGCGGATTATCTTAAAAGCCTGATGAGAGCCGTTGTGACTGACGGAACTGCAAGCAGGCTGAATAAGTTGGATGTAAAAGTTGCCGGAAAAACCGGTACGGCACAACAGGACGGAAAAGATTCCCATGCCTGGTTTATAGGATTTGCTCCTATTAACGAACCTAAGATTGCTATAAGTGTTCTTGTGGAAAATATAGGTTCAGGCAGCGACTATGCGGTGCCTATCGCAGAAAAGGTATTTGAAGAATATTTTAAATAATGAGAATATATAAAGAAAATTTGGGTGTAATGCAAGATTATCATTTGCCATAAACTGATATAATCAGTTCAAATCCTGCATCATTAGCTACCTGTTCCTTATTTTTGTAAGATTTTCATAAAAAACAAGTTGATATATTAGTCATATTAATGTATACTTTAGGGTAGTTAATGAGGACACACCAAAAAGCAGGAGGAATTGCGATGATAGAAGCAACGAGCTGTGGTGGTGTAGTTATATTCAGAGGAAAGATTTTATTACTGTATAAGAACTATAAGAACAAATATGAGGGGTGGGTGCTGCCGAAAGGTACTGTTGAAGAAGGAGAAGAGTTTAAAGATACGGCAATCCGTGAAGTAAGAGAGGAAGCGGGAACCAATGCTTCCATAATAAAATATATCGGAAAAAGCCAATATTCCTTCAGCACCCCGCATCATACAGTATTAAAGGATGTTCATTGGTATTTAATGATGTCTGATAGTTATTACAGCAAACCACAACGTGAAGAATATTTTATGGACTCAGGGTATTATAAATTTCATGAAGCTTATCATCTTCTGAAATTTACCAACGAAAAGCAGATCCTGGAGAAGGCATATAATGAATATATGGAACTGAAAAGAAATAATCTCTGGGGAAGTAAAAAATATTTCTAAAAATAAGGCAGGGACATTCCGTTAGGAATGTCCCTGTTTTGATTATCGAATCATATTTCCGGACTAAATATTACCAAGATAATAAGAAATCAGAGAAAATGCATTAACAAACATGTGTAATATTACACAATACAAAATATTATTTGTTTTAATATAAATAAGTGAGAATATTATGCTTATCATTATATAGAATAATGAATTAATGCTGTCAAAGTGCATAATTGTAAAAAATATACCGGTAATAGCAATAGACCAGGCAACGGATAACTTTTCTCTTAAGATTTCATAGAGAGCTCCTCTGACCAGGAATTCTTCTAACAAGGGAGCAGAAATACATGCCTGGATAAAGAAGGCAACCGGATATTGTAATAAAGCCTGAATGCTGGAACCCCTGCTTTGGGATGCGGCATCAGGTGTGAAAACTTTATCTATAAATACATCAACTGTTGTTTCATAGATAAAGATAAGGGCAAATAATACGATTGTATATAAAATTAACTTAAGAGGGTTAATTTTGTATGATATTTTGATTTTAATTATGCTTGCGACATATGAAACATATGCTATATTCAGTATCAGCTGAAAGATTCGCCTGATAGCGTATGTAACCTGGTCATATTCATTATTAAATAATATGTCTAAAAACAAACCTGCAAGAGAATATACTAAAAGATATATTATAAAGCTGGTTACAAACTTACCGAGTTTCAATATAAATTCCCTTTCTTTATATTTTTGCAATATGTGACTTTTATTTTAGAAGAAAAAGTCGGATATTAGTTATAAAATATCAGACATAGATAGGTACACAATCTATTCTGACTTTTGTTTGGGTCTCTTTTGTGAGAATGAACTTATAAAATCCTTTTGGAGAAATAAGTTCTCCATGTTTTCTTAATTCCATTAAATTATTGTTATAAACCTTTTCAATCTGCTCATTTTCTTTGCCTAAAACTCTCAGGAAAACAATGTTTTTATCTAAATCAAACAGTTCTCTAATTAATAAAGTTTCAGAATTAGTATCTTTTTGTGCTAAGTAATTAACGTATTTTTCCAAAAGAGAATTTCTTTTAATTAATAATGTTTTGTTATTACCACAGGCAATATTAAA
This sequence comes from Herbinix hemicellulosilytica, assembly GCF_002904165.1. GTDB lineage: Bacteria > Bacillota > Clostridia > Lachnospirales > Lachnospiraceae > Mobilitalea > Mobilitalea hemicellulosilytica. Next base: position 428,375 of record NZ_CVTD020000008.1, read on the forward strand.
GTTTTCTACAAATATATTTTTAAATTCTTCTTCCAGATTTTCTATAAATGTTTCATAAAATTTTAAAACATCATTTTCATGATATGTTACTATGGAATTTATGGATGTTTTATATCCCAAAGATATCATACTTACAAGTATCCACATAAATTTATCTAAGTATTTATATTTTTGCCGTGTCGCATTACTGAAATCATAAAAATGCGGGAACATTTCAGGGTAAGTCTTGAACATTTCAAAAAAATATTCGAATTCTTCACTATTGAAAAAGTATAAATTGTCAATATCTTTTTCTATGTAAAGCTGATTTTTCAGTTCATCATAAAGTTCGGTACCATTTTCAACGTTTAAAATACCTATTTCGGGAAACCAAAAGTTATTAGCCGCACCGATTAGCATCATATTCAGTGTTATATTTACATCATCCTTTGTCTCGCCAGGAAAACCGTATATAAAGCCGGCTTCAACTTTTATTCCGTGTTTGCGAATTATTTTTACTTTATCCCAGATGGTTTCTATTTTAATATGCTTTTTGATCAGTTTTTGAATTTTATCGGATCCGGACTCTATACCTAAAAATATTTTACTGCATCCGGCTTGCTTCATAATTGAAACTAATTCTTCAGAAATAGTGTCAACTCTTGCACTGCATATCCAGCGAATTTTAATTCCTTTTTTTATAATTTCATTACAGAAATCTATAACAATTTTCTTATTAAATGTAAACAGATCATGCAAAAAATGAAAATCGGTTGCACCATATTTTTGCATTATATATTCTATCTCTTCTATTAATCTTGAAGTACTCTTCATTCTAAACTTTTGCTTCCAGAATGTTTTTGTGCAACAGAATGTGCAAGAAAACGGACAACTGCGGCCGACTTCTATCGGAAATGTAATTTTATTACTTTTATCCAGATCAATATCCAGATTTATTAAATCATAATCCAATAGTGGTATTTCATCTAAATTTTCAAGTATTTCAGTTTCCTGAGTTTTTATAACATTGTCAGCATAGCGATATGCTATACCTTTTATATCAAATAGCTTTCCAGAATTATTTTCTATAAGTGCTTTAATAATTGGGACAATATTTAATTCACATTCACCTATAACAATAAGATCAATCCAAGAGAAAGCTTTTAAAGTTTCTATAGCAGTCAGGCTTGCCTGATGACCTCCTAATATAATTTTCACATTTGAATCTTTACTTTTAATAATTCTTGACAATTCAATAGCAATATGATGACATGTGCTGTTTGTACTAAAACCAATTACCTTGGCATTTAGATTGTCAAGATATTCAGCCATATCATTTATAAGGTTATTTATTTTTTTATCTTTATTCAATATCCTTTTTTCCCATAAGTAATTGAAGTCAACTATGGCAACTTCAAAACCGGCTTTTTTCAATATAGTTCCCACAGTCAGCGGACCAAGAGCAATAGTTGAATAAGAATCCCGTATTTTTATCGGATTAACTAATACTACATCGTATTTTTTCATAATTAATTCACCTATGCAATTTTATTGTAAAATATAATAATAAAAATTGAAAATATTAAACGTATAAAATGATGTAACCAATTAGGTCTTTTATGAAGCATAAGACCATTTAATACGGCTAAGATCTGCAAAAGAAGAAGGCCGATGCACAAAGTCCACATAAAAAATACGTTATATGATATTAAGCCAATATTAGAAATTAATATTAAAATGCAACTGACAATACATAATACAAGTCTGAGAGCAGATTTTCTTAACTCTTTATTTGTCATGAATGCAATTAAAAATAATATTGAATATAAGCTAATAACAAAACTTAAAATACTTTTTAAAATAAAATCACACCTTCCTATATTCTCAATCTAATTCCATGGGTCACTGCATACTGAAGGAAGATTAAAGTAGCTATAAAACACGCTCCCCACAGCAAATATACCCAAAGTTTATTTTTTTCAATATAATCTATTTTTTCTCTTTTAAATAAGCTTATTATAATTTTAATAAAATAGTGTCTTAAACGAAACGAATTGGTAATAAGGCAAAAAATATTGTATCCGTCGCTTTTAAAGAGAAAAGGATAAAAATTCAAGCCCATATATGAATAACCTATTATAGAAAAACAACAAAAAGTAAAGGCCAAATTTTTTAATCCTAACATCATAAAAATGTATCCAATTAGAGAAAAGCTGCCACATAAACCCGCAGTTATAAGATCAACATGCAAAATAGTCTTAATTATTTTTTTTCTTTCCAAACTTAAGAGAAATTCCCAATTAACAACAACGCTTATAAAAACACCTAAGAGGAAACGTAATTTAAATTTCAAATTTTCTTTCCCGCCATAAACACTTATAAATCGAGCCAACCATAATTCGTGGTATAAAGCGATGAATAATCCGATTAAAAAAAAGCTCCATACCCTTGGTACATCATTCCATGAAAAACCTGTGTAATTAATGAGTACTATATTGGTGTATATTGATGTAATAACAAAAAGTAATGAAAGTATAGTTACAAGGTAAATATTTAATTTACATAATATATTATTTACTATGAAAATAAAGGGTGCTGATGGTATCTTAAATTTTGTTATCTTTCTGAAATAATAACCAAATGTCTTTCTTTTAATAAACGGGGTTCTTGGTTCAATAATTAATTTTTCAAATGCAAACTTATTAATCAAATTTTGCATTTTAGCGTTATCAATATGCTGATATTTGCTAATAACTTCAGCAACAGTTTTTTCGGAACGGAATTCCTGCAATATTTCATATTGAAGAGAAGTTAAAATTACCAGTCCACGGGGAGTTTTTATGTAGTATTTGTCATTATAATTGCTTACTTCCAATCCGGTTTGAATAATAAAACTGGATGTATCTTTAGGTTCTAATACCAATGACTCTCTGATATGGATCCTCCTCTCTAGACTCTAAATATTTAATAAATTCTTCAAAGTTACAGACATCCGGATCTTCACCTGTTAAGATTGTATTTCTGTATCCTAAGGATAACATTTCACTTGTGGCATTGTCAGATTGAATCATATTTTTTGTTCTAAGTTGTTGTCTATGTTTTTCCATTTCCTGCAGGTTTATTTTCTGGCTAAATATCTTTTTAATAATATCTTGAGAAATACCTAAATCTTGTTTACGTATTTTAAATATCCAAAATGTTATAAGTCCACTATGCAAATTCATGTTTGCCGTATTAATCCTATATGTAAGACCATATTCTTCCCTGAGTTTGTTAAACAATTGATCTTTAATATATTCTGAATAAACAAGTCCTTCATTTCTGTGGACTTTATGAAAAAATTGGCTCAGTCCATAGTAGTAATATTCGCAATCATAATTATCAATCAGGTATTTATTCTTTCCGATAACATCTATATCTTTAAATACATTTGTGTTTATTTCAGATTTGTAATATGCATTATTGCTAAGCGATATTTTATTTATGTCACCGACGATAGTAATAAATTTATCACCGGTAAAAAAAGAATCATAAATATCAATTAAATCATATTGCGTTATATTTTCAACAGATTCAATATTTCCCATTATATTAAAATTAGGACAGCTATTTTCGAACATTTGAAGCAATAATTGCTTTTTAATTTCTTCAACATAATTGTAATGATATTCTATTTCTCTCTTAATAATCAGTTTCTCATTTTCAAAAGATACATCTTTAGAAAGATCAAATTTTTCATTTAGCAAATTATAAATAAAATTGTATGCTTCAGAAAAATTATCTTTTATACACAATACATAAAAGCACATTAATTCTTGAGAAGTAAAGGCGTTGATTACCAGCCCCGATTCCTTAAATTTAAGCGTTTGTTCTTTTACATAAGGAATATTGAAAATGATATGTTCAAGAAAATGATGTTCGCCTTCTTTACCAACACGGTCAAAAAAGGAGCCTTTTGTGAACCATCCGCCAATTGCTATGGAGTTTATCTTTTTTTCATTATTTATAATGTGATGCATTGATCCTCCCATAATTTGGTTATTTCCTTGTTATCTGATTGGAATTTTAAATTGATCTGATAAAAAGGAATTTTCTCCAATAAACACATAACTTGATAACCTAATATAAAATTGTATTCGGAATAAACAAACCATTTATTTGGATATTCGCTTAGCAACGGGATACTGATCTTGCCAATATCCTTTTCGCTCAACCTGAAACATTCTGATTTATTAATAAACATGATTTGGGGCAAAATAATACACTTTATCTTATAGGGTTTATATAAGTTTGAAATTTTATAAATTTCTCTGTATATAGTTAAATTGTCATATGTTATTTGCTCGTTAAAAATGCCTGTTTTATTGTTATTTATAATTTTTATATATTGCCCGTATGGGTATGCTAAACCGGTACTGTCAATAAATGCTATATCATCGCTTAACATTTTATATTTGCCTGTATTGCAAAATAAACGAGCTGTGGTAGTTTTGCCTGATTGACTGTTTCCCATAATCAAAATACATTCATCATCTTCACATCCGATAAGAGAGGAATGTATTGGGAAAAAACCTAATTTAAGATGATTTTCAATAATTAATCCTTCAATAATTTTTATTAAATAAGGGAAAAAATTTTTTAAGTCAAAGATTTCTTTATACTTTATTTCAGCAAAATGAAAACCTTTATTTATTTTATTAACAATACCGTCTGATATATACAAATAATCATCATAGTAAATTGCTTTTAAAATATTGTCTCTCTCTTCAATATGATAAATATATTTTGCTATATCATCAGTCGAAATAAAATTTTTAGAAATTTGAATAAATATAATTGGCCCTTTAAAACCTAGCAAAGGGATTTTTTCAAAATAATTCTCTAACTCCGATACAGCGACAGAATCATCTGCTGTAACAAAAAGCCCGACCTTATTAACAATTGATGAAAAATGATAATTAAGTATATAATTTTTTAGAGATAAATCTACTCCTAACTCCTTATCAAACATATTTACTTTTTTACCATCGCTGATAATTGTATACTTACCCATAATCTAACCTTATAAATACTCCTTGATTAGTTTTTTTGCTTTTGCTAAAAATTGATCTTCCGATAAATTTTGTGGCCATCTTATGGACAGATAGTCCTTGTAATCATCGCATGATAAAATTTGTTGCAAAAACATATGCTGCCATTTTATATGCAACCAAAACATATCGTTTTTAATTAAAATAGCAGTTCCTATATTAACGGCTGCCATCTGAAAAGAATGATTTTTCAACAGCCAATCGTCTGTTTTTGAATCATTGAAAAAGTTTGTTGCTGTATATATAAAACGCTTTATCAGGGCGTCTTTATTTTTGAATCGCTTATATGATTCTATAAGATTTTTACATTCCCTGTCTGATTCTAATATTTGAGATGTCAATATTCTGCCAGCCATTATATTAAGATCCAAAATTTGTTTAAACAACATATTTTCATAGTTATCCAAAGCAATTTTGAGATCATTAATGTCCATAAAATCTATTTGAATTCTTTTTCCGTCGTCTGTTATAAAAGCATCTATTTTTTTTTTATTTTTATAATCAGTAACAACCAAGATATCAAAATCCGAGTACTTATTAGCAAATCCGACCGCATATGAACCATGTAACAAAATCGCTCTTATATTATACAGATTTTTTTTTTACAGTATTCTTTTACTAAATTTAAAATTCTTTCATTCATATAGTAGCCTCCTGTATTTCATTGGCAAATTCTTTAATATTCATCATTTTGCTGTTATATCGTAAATTTTGGATTATTTCATACTGTTCATTGGAAATATTTGCGCCTAAAATAATATTTTTATAAAAAATATTATTTATGAAATCATGCCGCATTATATTATTTTTATAGTCTGTTAAGATATAAATCTTTTTTATATTCTCAATCGATAAATCCTTACATTTTTTTAAATTTATATCTATAACTTTTTTGTATTCACCTGTAAGATAGCCTTTTATAATATAATGCAGTTTTAAATTACAGTCTGCAAAGAAAGCGGCTTCTACATCCGGATTTATTGCTGGAAATCGTTCCAATACTTCAATGCTTTTTTTGTCTATGAGAACGAATTCATCTGTATATACATCCCATCCGTTTATATATGCATACAAAACAGAAGATGTTTTTCCTGAACCTTTAGCCCCTATTATTAAATATAATGATTTATCACGACCAATTAAAGCTGCATGAAAACCAAAGGGATAAAGTTTTAGCTTACATTCCCTTATTATTTCGCAGATTTTGCTTCTTAAATATGAATAGATATTTTGAATGTCTCTAATAAAGAGAGTATATGAAAATTCTTCCTTAATCAGTATTTCATCAGAATCTATTTCAATGGTTCTTGTACTATACTGATCTTTCCATATTTCCCTACGGTTTAGAGGATGATATCCAACTCGAATGCAATTTTTTAGTGTATCACGGCTGTATTCTTGATACGGCAAAATAGTTATACTATATTTAGGACAATATTTTAGTACTTGATTGCCTCCTAATTCCTTACTCAACAATATAACTTGATCTTTTATATCAAAAGATGAGTATATGTTTATGTTATAAAAAGAGAAATAAATCATTATATGTAAGCTCCTTTTCGCAAATATCGTATGGAAATAGAAGAGCTATTTCCATACGATATAATATGTAATAAATTAATTAATGCTTTGAGTGGTTTATGTTTTAGATTACAAGTTGATTTTTATGAAAGTAACCAAGTAATGAGTTTTTCATTCTTAGCCAAGAATCCACTTTCGCAGTCATCAAACATTGTAATCATGTCGATGTCGTTGTCTCTGGTCTCAACAGATGCTTCAAATTCGAGATATTTTTTATCTTCCATTATAATACCTCCTTTACAATATTCGGATATTATGTAATAATGTTATATTGGATTATGACAGTAACCATGTAAGAAGCTTTTCATTCTTTGCCAAAAAACCGCTTTCACAGTCATCGAACATAGTTATCATGTCGATATTCTCATTTGATTCATTTGTAGCTTCGGGCTCAAGATATTTTCTTTCTTCCATTGAATTTACCTCCTTTTATTTATTTTATTAATCACATAAACCACTCTTTGTATATTTGATAAATCAAATACACAAAGAGGGATTTATATTTATGCACTATAAATACCATTTTCTGTTTATTAATGCAATAAATTTACAGGCAAAAGTAGTAAAAATACTGGACAAACGTATAAAATATGTTATAATCTTACATATCTTGACTGCTATGACATAAGGGGGGTGCTAGTGTTATGGACAATAAAATAAAAATTGCAGTATGTGATGATGATAAATTTATTTTAAAAATAATAGAAAATAAGATAAAGGAAGTTCTACGCGAGATAAATTTTAATGACTATGATATATATTTGTTTCATAAAGGATTAGATCTGTTAAAATCTAAATTGAATTACAATCTGGTTTTATTAGATATAGAGATGGCAGACATTGATGGCTTATCCATGGCTGTAAGATTAAATGCTTTAGAAAGTAAACCATTAATAATATTTATTTCGGCTCATAGAGATCTAATTGAATTAGGGTACCATGTAAAAGCATACAGATTTCTGACAAAGCCTATTAATGACCTTTTATTTAGTGAAGCTATTGTAAATGCAATAAATGAGATTATACTTATAGATAAGTTAGTAGTAGTTGATAATGACAAAAAAATATTGCTGGATTTGAAAGATGTCATATGTGTAGAAGCATTAGGAGAGGGATGTTGTATTTATACAACCCAAAATAATTACATAAAAAAGGAACCTTTAAAATATTGGCTGAAAAGATTGCCAAAGAAAGATTTTATACAGACACATAGGGCTTATATAATTAATTTAAGACATATTGATTTTATAGAACTAAATCAAATATGCATGAAAAACGGTATAAAAATACCTGTTTCTGTGAGAAAACGAAAAACATTAAATGATATCTTACGTACATATTATAAGTAAATTTAAATTACATTTAAGGTTAAATATATTATATTTTATTATGCTGTATAAAGCTGTAATATCTAATTTGATTATATTAGACTAACGTTATATTCAAATTAGATATTATAGCTTTTTTATTACTTAGAATATGCTTCGGGAGTATTTTGACTACGTGATTGCGATTGCCTGCGGATTAAGATATAATTGATACAGTATATATTTTTCTTACCTATATAATTGAAGATTGATATATAAATCTGAACTACAATACCTGGTAATCGCTATATGTAAATATTATTTGGATAATAAAAAACACATCGGAAAATCCGATGTGTCATTTAAAAGTTTTAATTCGTTAATTATAAAAAAATGCGGATGAAGGGACTTGAACCCCCACGATGTCGCCATCGGCAGATTTTGAGTCTGCTGCGTCTGCCATTCCGCCACATCCGCTTGCCGACGCAGTTTATTCTATCACAATTAAATTTAGATTTCAAGTATAAAAATAAAATATTATTTGATTTATTATATTATTAATAAGCCTATAAAGGAGTATATTTATGACCTGTATGGAAGCTCAGAGCCTGATAACCGGGTTTATCAATGATGAACTGGAGATTGAAGAGCTGGAAGAATTCATAAAACATATAGAATCCTGCAGCGAATGTCGGGAAGAGCTGGAGGTATATTATGCCTTACTTACGGCTATGAAACAGCTTGATGAGGATAAAAATTTGTCTCAGGATTACAGTAAGGAACTTAAAGAAAAGATAGTACAGACCCAGGAAAAGATAATACATTTAAAATACAATTATTATCGTAAGAAGGGTGTCTTGGTAACTATAATAATTATTATGGCCGTTTTGTTCAGCATAAGGTATTATTTTTATACGCAAGAACCCGAAAATCCTGTAGTAGAGAGCAAATTCCGGTTAAGGTACTCTTTTATGGAAAAAAGATTTGATGAGTACAAAACAGAATTGGACAGGTATTTGGAAGAACATAAGGAAGAAGGAACTACATTACCCATTGAATGAAAGGAGGTTTCGCAGTATAAGCTGCGAAAATCGATATGAACGAAAATAAGAAGCTGGTATTAATTGACGGACACAGTATATTGTTCAGGGCATTTTACGGACTGCCGGATTTGACGACGTCCAAAGGGCAGCATACCAATGCCATATTGGGTTTTTTAAATATTTTATATAAAATTCTGGATGAGGAAAAGCCGGATTATCTGGCGGTTGCTTTTGATACCCATCACCCTACTTTCAGAAACGAAATGTTTGACGAATATAAAGGGACCAGAAAGCCCATGCCGGACGAACTTAGGGAACAGGTTCCGGTAATGAAAGAGCTTTTAAAAGCTATGAATATATCGGTTATTGAAAAACCCGGATTTGAAGCGGACGATATATTGGGTACTTTGGCTACAAAAGCAGAAAAAGAGGGATATCAGGTATCTTTGGTTTCCGGTGACAGGGACCTTTTGCAGCTTGCCAGTGACAAGATTAAGGTGCGGATACCGAAAACCAAACAGACCGGTACCGAAATAGAAGATTATTTTGCTAATGATGTTATGGAGAAGTATAATGTTACGCCTAAACAGTTTATAGATATGAAGGGCCTTATGGGAGACAAATCGGATAATATTCCGGGTGTGCCCGGTGTAGGCGAAAAAACGGCTCAGAAACTGATAGTAGAATACAAGTCCATTGAAAATCTTTATGAGCATATTGATGAGTTAAAACCCGGCAAAATAACAAACGCTTTAATGGAAAATAAGGAACTGGCCTTTTTATCTAAAAAACTTGCCACAATCTGCACAGATTGCGACCTTATGTTCAATATAGAAGAGGCCGCATTAAAAGATATATATAATGAGAATGTTTATATTCTGTTTAAGAATTTGGAATTTAAGAGTTTGCTTGCCAGATTCCAGTCGGTTGAAATAAACCGTTCTTTAAATATTGAAGAAAACTTTAAAGTTATAGATAACCTTGGAGAGGCAGAGAGGATATTTAACCTTATATATTCCGAAATTTCATCAGGAAATAAGAAGCCGGTAGGCATTCACATGCTTATCGATAACGGTGAACTTCTCGGGGTATCTCTGTGTTTCGGAGAAAAGGATGTATATGTTATTTTACGCCATGGACTTATAACAGAAGATTTTCTTACAGACCGGGTGGAAAATATAGTTAAAAATAAGATTGGCCTTGCGGTTATCGGGTTAAAAGAGCAGCTTAAGTATATTAAGGTAACGGAGGATGATTCTGTCTTTGACAATGCCATTGCGGCATACCTTCTTAATCCGTTAACTGATACCTACAACTATGATGACATAGCCAGGGATTATCTTGGAATGACGGTACCGTCCCAGGTGGATTTGCTTGGCAAAAGCAAATTAAAAGATGCAATGGAAAATAATCCAAAGGAGTTTGGCTTGTTTGCAGGCTACAACGCATATGTGGCGTACGCGGCAGCTTCGAAATTAAAGGATAAACTTATCGAAACAGATATGCTTAAGCTTTATGAAGAAATTGAAAGGCCTTTGATTTTTACCCTGTATGACATGGAAATCAGAGGTATTCGAGTTAATAAAGAAGCTTTGAAGGAATACGGAGACCAGCTTGAAGTTGGAATTTTGTCTCTGGAAAAACAGATATACGAACTGGTTGGGGAAACTTTTAATATCAATTCGCCAAAACAGCTGGGAGTAATTCTGTTTGAGAAGCTAAGGCTTCCTTTTGCAAAAAAAACCAAAACCGGCTATTCCACCGCAGCAGACGTGCTGGAAAAATTGCAGGGAGAACATCCCGTAATATCCATGATTTTGGAGTACAGGCAGCTTACTAAGCTTAAATCCACTTATGCGGACGGTCTTGCATCATATATTAGGGAGGACGGCAGGATTCACGGAAAATTCAACCAAACTATCGCCGCTACCGGAAGGATAAGCAGTACCGATCCGAATCTTCAGAATATCCCAATAAAGATGGAATTGGGAAGAAAAATAAGAAAGGTATTTATTCCTGAAGATGATTATGTGTTCCTCGATGCGGATTATTCCCAGATTGAGCTTAGAGTTCTTGCCCATTTGTCCGGAGATGAACGGCTGATTAATGCCTATAACGAAGCAAAGGATATCCACCGGATTACCGCATCGGAGGTATTCCATACTCCTTTTGAAGAGGTAACCCCCCTCCAAAGAAGCAATGCCAAGGCTGTAAATTTCGGTATTATTTACGGGATAAGCTCTTTCGGCCTGGGACAGGACCTAAACATTACAAGAAAAGAAGCTGAAAGATATATTGAAAAATATTTTGAGACTTATCCTAAGATTAAAGAATACCTGGATGGATTGGTGGCTAAGGCAAAAAAAGACGGGTATTCCACAACCCTTTTTGGCAGAAGAAGGCCTATTCCTGAACTTACCTCAAGTAATTTTATGCAAAGATCATTCGGGGAACGGGTTGCCATGAATTCCCCTATCCAGGGGACAGCAGCGGATATAATAAAGATTGCCATGAACAGGGTTAACAGAAGGCTCAAAGACAGCAATATGCGGTCACGCCTTATACTCCAGGTTCATGATGAACTGCTTGTTGAAGCCCATAAAGATGAAGTTGAAGAAGTTATGAAAATAATGACTGAGGAGATGCAGGGGGCAGCCAAGTTAAAAGTGCCTTTGGAAACGGAAGTTAAAATCGGAAACAACTGGTATGAGGCTAAATAAGGGACTATAAAGGGGCTGAAATTTATGAAAGTTATCGGAATTACCGGAGGAATTGGCAGCGGCAAATCCTTAGTGGCTGATATTATGATAAAAAAATATAATGCTCATTTTATTAACACAGACAAAATAGCTTATGAGCAGATGCTGCCCGGAGGAGTAAGCTACAAAGGGGTGGTTGATTACTTCGGCAAGGAAATTTTAAATAAAGACGGTACCATCGACAGAGGCAGGCTGGCGGAGATTGTTTTCAATGACAGGGAAAAACTTTTAAAGCTTAACAGCCTTACTCATCCGAATGTTTTAATAGAAGTAAAAAATGAAATTGAGAAAAAAAGAGCTGAAAAAAATGTACCTTATTGTATAATAGAAACTGCATTGATGATAGAATCCGGATATGATTCGGTATGTGATGAGGTTTGGTATGTCCATTGTCCGGCGGATATAAGAAGGCAAAGGCTAAAAAATAGCAGGGGTTACAGCGATGAAAAGATAGATTCTATCTTTGCCAGTCAAAGCAAGGAAGAGGACTTTTTTGGAAAGTTTAATAAAGTCATTTATAATGACGGAAAGAACGAAGATTTGGAAAAGCAGATAGAGGATTTACTTGTTTGTTCTTGACAAAAAGATTCATATGAGGGATACTTGGTTAGAATGTACTATGAGCTTAGTATGTTTAATTTTAGACAAGTACGGAAAAAACATTACTTTAAGATAGGAAGATTGACATGAAGTTATTCAGCATAGCAAGCGGCAGCAGCGGAAATTGCATATTTGTAGGCAGTGAAAATACAAATCTGCTGGTGGATGCAGGAATAAGCGCAAAAAAAATTGAGAACGGGCTAAAATTAATTGACATTCATCCGGATACAATCCAGGGAATATTGGTGACCCATGAACATATAGACCATGTATCGGGGATAGGTGTAATGGCAAGACGGTATAATATACCGATCTATGCTACATATGAAACCGCCATGCAAATATGCAGGATGAAAAGCCTCGGGGAAATACCTGCCGAACTGTTTAGGTTTGTAAAACCGGACCAATCTTTTTCAATAAACGATATAAATATTGAACCTTTTTCCATTTCTCACGATGCCGCAAATCCGGTTTGTTACACCATGAGTGCGGACGGCGAGAAAATCGGTATAGCAACGGATTTGGGCAAATATGATGATTATATCTTATCAAAGCTTAAAGATTCGGATTTGTTGATGATAGAAGCCAATCATGATATAAATATGCTGTTGGTGGGAAAATATCCGTACTATTTAAAACAAAGGATACTGGGTGACAAGGGCCATTTGTCCAATGATACGTCTGCAGATTTAATAAGTAAATTGATTTCAGGGAAAAAACAACATATTATATTGGCCCATTTAAGCAAAGAAAATAATTATGAGGAACTGGCTTACGAAACAGTACTTTGTGAATTAAACAAGGCAGGTTTCAGTTTGGGAGACTTTTCTTTAAGAGTAGCTCACAGGGACGTACCTTCGGATTTAGTAGTTATTTAATAATTAATCAAGAAATTCAGAAGATATTTTCTTTTGACAATAAACCATAGGTCTTTTATTCTATTAGAAAAGCTAAAATCGGAAAGGTGATTTTATTATGAAAAGAACTGTTATTACAGTTGTAGGTAAAGATAAAGTGGGTATAATTGCAAGAATATGTACATATCTTGCGAACAACGGGATAAACATCCTGGATATTTCCCAAACAATAGTGCAGGAATTTTTTAATATGATGATGATAGTAGATACTTCTAATACTCCTAAAAGTTTTGAAGAAATAGTGGAAGAACTGGATCAGATCGGTAAAGAAATCGGAGTGGTTATAAAAGCCCAGCGGGAAGATATTTTTGATAAGATGCACAGAATATAGATAGGAGAATTGGTTTATGATTAATTTGCATGAAGTCATTGAAACCAACAAAATGATTGAACAGGAAAATCTTGATGTCAGAACCATTACTTTAGGCATTAATCTTTTAGATTGCGCAGGGCCGGATTTGGCAGTGGTAAAGCAAAAAATATATGATAAAATCACAAGAATTGCAAAAGATCTGGTGGCAGCAGGAAACAAGATACAAAGAGAATATGGAATTCCTATTGTTAATAAAAGAATAGCAGTTACACCCATAGCCTTAATAGGGGCAGCCTGCTGCAAAACTGCGGATGATTATGTTTCTATTGCCGAAATCCTGGACAAGGCGGCTGAGGATGTTGGGGTTAATTTTATCGGCGGTTATTCTGCCATTGTATCAAAGGCCATGACTGCTTCCGATGAACTTCTGATTAGATCAATTCCTAAAGCCCTTTCCGTAACACAGAGGGTTTGCAGTTGTGCAAATGTTGGCTCAACCAGGACCGGTATCGATATGAATGCGGTCAAACTCTTAGGCGAGATTATTCTGGAGACCGCAAAACTTACCAAAGACAGGGATTCTATCGGATGTGCCAAACTGGTGGTATTTTGTAATGCACCGGATGACAATCCCTTTATGGCAGGTGCTTTCCACGGTATATCCGAAGGCGATGCGGTTATAAATGTAGGTGTCAGCGGGCCCGGAGTTGTAAAAAAGGCTTTGGAAGCTGCCAGAGGGGCAGATTTTGAAACCTTATGTGAAACCATAAAGAAAACCGCATTTAAAATAACTAGAGTAGGGCAACTGGTGGCTCAGGAAGCATCCAAACTCCTTAATATACCTTTTGGAATTGTGGATTTAAGTCTTGCTCCTACACCGGCAGTAGGTGACAGTGTGGCGGAAATACTTAAAGAAATGGGACTTGAATACGCCGGTGCACCGGGGACGACTGCGGCACTTGCCCTTTTAAACGATCAGGTAAAAAAGGGTGGCGTTATGGCATCTTCTTTCGTAGGAGGCTTAAGCGGCGCTTTTATTCCGGTAAGTGAAGATCAGGGAATGATTGATGCCGTAGAAGCAGGAGCTCTTTCCTTGGAGAAACTGGAAGCCATGACTTGTGTATGTTCCGTAGGACTTGATATGATAGCCATACCGGGAGATACAAAAGCGACTACAATTTCAGGAATAATTGCAGACGAAATGGCTATAGGCATGGTAAACCAAAAGACTACGGCGGTACGGATAATTCCTGTATACGGTAAAAAAGTCGGTGACAGGGTTGAATTTGGCGGCCTTCTTGGGCATGCTCCTGTTATGCAGGTTAACGGTTTTGGATGTGATGATTTTATTAACCGGGGAGGAAGGATTCCTGCACCGATTCACAGTTTTAAAAATTAAGATTGCTTTTTATGTTTCTACTCAAGATAGTATATTGTCTCATAAATATAGAATTATAGTTATAAATTTTATATTGAAGGATTTAATACTAAAGGAGATAATATAAAATAGACATGATATAACTTTTGAGGAAGGACAGGGTATATTATGGATAAATATTTGGAGCAAATAGATTATAAGGGCATTTTCAAATTTTTCAGTGAGATTTCAAAAATACCAAGGGGATCGGGAAACGAAGAGGAAATAAGTAAATACCTGGAAGAGTTTGCAAAAGCCCGCAATTTAGAGTATAATAGGGATTCAGCCAACAATATTATAATCATAAAAGAAGCTACTCCCGGTTATGAAGATGAGCCGGCAATTATGCTTCAGGGTCATATGGATATGGTCTGCGAAAAGAAGAAAGACAGCACTCACGATTTTACTAAGGATCCAATAAAGCTTTTGGTTGACGGGGATTACCTGCATGCGGACGGTACAACTTTGGGTGCTGACAACGGCATAGCGGTTGCTTATATAATGGCCCTGCTTTCGGATGAGAATTTAAAACATCCAAGACTTGAAGCTGTTATTACAACCGATGAAGAAGTGGGAATGCACGGGGCTAAGGCTTTGGATCTTTCAAACCTTAAGGCCAAATATATGATCAACTTAGATTCAGAGGAAGAAGGATATTTGCTGGTAAGCTGTGCGGGAGGACTTACGGCAACCTGCACCCTGCCTATAAATCGAATAGTAAAAAAAGGCAGAAAGATTTCTGTAAATATAGGTGGTCTTAAAGGTGGCCATTCGGGAATAGACATTGTTAATAACAGGACCAATGCTAATAAACTTTTGGCAAGGTTATTGTTTGACTTAAAGAAAAAATGTTCTTACAGCGTCCTTCATATGGAGGGAGGTTATAAGGACAATGTAATAACCCGAGAGGCATTTGCAGAAATTGTCATCGAACCGGAAGCGGATATGTATCGTCAAATTACAAATGAGATTGATGAAATTATGGAGGTATATAAAAAGGAATTAAGAAGCAGTGAGCCTGATCTTAATTTTTCCGTAAAGGATTTGGGTGAAGGTGAATTTAGTGTGCTGGATTCCGAATCTTTTGAAAAATTACTTTTCCTCCTGGTGCAGATCCCATACGGTGTACAGGTAATGAGTTCCGACATAGAAGGACTGGTTGAAAGTTCCTTGAATCTGGGGATTTTCCGCCTGGAAGATAAGCAGGCAATAGTCTGCAGTTCCGTAAGAAGCTCCAAGAGCAGTTACAAGAAATATATTCGTGACCGGCTGGAGTATCTTGTAAGCTTCCTTGGCGGAAGTTTTGAAGTACGTTCCGAATATCCGGCATGGGAGTTCAGTAAAGAATCAAAACTCAGAGAACATTTGCAAAAGCACTATAAACAGATGTACGGGAAAGAAATGAAAGTAGAAGCTATTCATGCAGGCCTGGAATGCGGTTTGATAGCTGAAAAAATGCCCGGCCTTGATATAGTTTCAATCGGACCTGATATGGAACGGGTTCATACTATTGAAGAACGACTCAGCATTTCATCTGCTATAAGGGTATATCAATTTCTTGAACGTGTAATCGAAGATAAAATCCGGTGAGGATAAGTTTGCACAATTAATATTAAACCTAAGTTTTTATAGGAGATGAAGATATGTCAAAGGGCGATACGCATGACGATTTTGATTTTGGACCGGAGTTTGAAATGAACTTCCAAAAAAATATTGATAATATTTTAAAGCTGGATAACGACGGAACAGACGATGCTGTTAAGGGGGATTTAAAATATCAGCCTGATAGGGATGAAAACTCCGGGAGTGTTAAACTTGAAGATAACAATAACAATAATAATATGAATACCACAGATAATGGGAATGAAAAACTTTCAGATGTAAATTCTTTAAATAATGCTTCTACAGATAAAGAGGATGTTGATAATTCTCTGAAAGAAGCTTCTTTGGATGATGAAAACAACAGCTTTCAGGATAATCTTAAAGAAAATACGCCAAATACGGGTATTCTAAATGAAAACCCGTCAGCTGAAAATTTGACGGATGAAAAATCAGAATCTGAGGATGCAAGCAGTGAAAATGTTGCAGCCATGGAGCTTGCGGCTGCCGGTGAAACCTTAGATGAAACCTTAAGCACAATCAGCGATTCTTTGGCTAAGCAGATCAGTGAAGAACTTCAGAATCTTGAGGCTGAACAGAAAAAGAAGAAAAAAAGAGCCAGGATGATGAAGGTCCAGATAGGCATTATGGCCGGATTGCTGGTATTACTCGGTATGGCTTGTTTTCTTGGGTTTACAAAACCCGGAAACGAATTGCTGCTTAAGATGGGTATAAACATAGTAGGAAAAATATGGGATGCGGGGACCCAGGATTTTACCGACAATACAGATGTTGAAGAAGACGTAGATTATCTGGAAGAAGAAGATCTGGCATCCACTAACGAAGAAATCGATCCCGATACGATAGTTTGGCCGGATCATCCCGGTTACGGAAGGCAGGAAGAGGGAGTTTATAATATCCTTCTTTTGGGTGAAGAAGCTATCGGTTCTGGTAGTGCAAGAGGAAGGACAGACCTTATTATTATAGCAACATTAAATAAAAATCAGAAATCCATAAAACTGACCTCCTTAATGAGGGATTTGTTGGTTCAGATACCCGGATACAAAGACAATAAATTAAATTCCGCCTATGAAAAGGGTGGTATTGACCTTCTTTATGAAACCATAGCCTATAATTTCAATTTAAGGATTGACGGGTGTGTATTGGTAAACTTTGAAAACTTTGAAAAGATTATAGACTTGCTCGGAGGTTTGGAAATTACTTTAACGGCAGGAGAGGCCAGGTATTTAAATAGTACCAACTATATTTCAAATCCCAAGTATAGGAATGTAAAAGAAGGAAAACAGTTGATGAACGGCAACCAGGTACTTGGTTATGCCAGAATAAGAAAAAGAGCTACCATTACGGGAAATAATAACGACTATGGCAGAACCGACAGACACAGAATAATACTTAATGCCATCTTTGAAAAATATAAGACTAAGAGTGAGTTGGAACTGGTGTCTATTATGCTTAAGGTTTTGCCTTTGGTTAAGACCGATATAGACAGTAAGACGTTTGAAAAGCTTATAAGCACTTTCATTGAAATGGGTACAATGGAAATAGAACAACTTCGTATTCCCGCTGACGGTACATTTACCGATAATGTCAAGGTCAGGGGTATGGACGTTCTAATACCTGATTTAACTGAAAATATTAAAATACTGCATGAATTTATTTTCGGAAATTAAGGCATGCAAAATTTTGAAGGAAATTGCTTGAATTATCGGTCATAAAAATTACTTTCTTATATAATAAAATTATTAAGAATAAAATTAATTTCTAAATTAAAAATTTTAAATAATTCTATATAAAAGATAATAGCATAATGCATGGCAAAATCTTGATAGGGTTTTGTCATGCATTATTCAAGTGTGTAAAGTCATAAACAACCTGCTTTTTTCATATATTTATTAGTCCGAATAATGGAACAATATAAGTGGAAAAGGTAGGAAGTTATGCAAAAGTATAAGTCGTCTTTTTTTGTTTTATATACTTTTACTTTACTGCTTATTACTCTGTTTGTAACCGGAAGATGCCAAAAACTTATAATTTCTGAGCTGCAAATAAGGGATATACTTGCAAAAGAGTTAAATTACGATGATTTTCGTAATGTCCGGATTAGCAAAAGAAACCTTGACAGGATAGTAAAAATATCGGATAAATATATAGGGTCAAATCCCGGGATTAGAAAATATCCTTATATGAATTATATCGGGTATTTAACATTTTCCATGATGATGGCTGATTTTGACCTGGTTGCAGGCAGGGTACCTGATGCAGAAACATTTTTTAGGGGTATCGGTAGGGTAGCAAATACAATAACATTCAGAGAACTATATTCCTATTATAAGGCCATTTTTTCGGATATTAAGTATTTTCCCATACCTAATATGGGAAAAGATGCGGATACAGTATCTTATGAAGACAGCTGGTTTGCTCCAAGAACCTATGGGGGCAACAGAAAGCATGAAGGAACTGACATAATGGCGGGAAATAATATACGGGGGTATTTTCCTATTGTAAGCATAACAGACGGAGTTGTCGAAAAGATGGGTTGGCTTGAAAAGGGTGGAAACCGTATCGGTATCCGTGCAAAAAACGGTGCTTATTTTTACTATGCCCACCTGCATACATATGCCCCCGATCTGAAAGAAGGAGATTATGTGGTGGCCGGACAGCTTCTGGGATTTATGGGAGATTCCGGTTACGGCAAGGAAGGGACCATAGGAAAATTTGATGTTCATCTCCATTTGGGGATTTATGTTCCTTCTGGTAATACGGAGATGAGTGTAAATCCTTATTGGGTTTTGAAAATTTTAGAGAATAACAAAACGGATATGGTACATTAATGGTTGTAATAATTCTTTTATAATAAATAATTTCATTGGAAAACATACTATAATATAGTATAATTATAGTTATTATTGGATTTAAGTTGATTAATATCTTATTTTATGTTAGAGACGATTTTATTTGGACTGAGTAAGAGGGATTATCATATGGAAGTATATTTGGATAATTCGGCAACAACAAAAATAACCGACCGGGTACGGGATATAATGATAAAGGTTCTGTATGAGGATTACGGCAACCCATCCTCAATGCACAGGATGGGGGTAAATGCAGAAAAATATATGAAGGAAGCTGCACAAATTATAGCCGACAGCCTTAAAGTTGAACCGAAAGAGATAATATTCACATCAGGCGGAACGGAGGCTAATAATCTTGCTCTGATAGGAACGGCAATGGCATATCAAAGGCGGGGCAAACACATTATCACAACAAGGATTGAACATCCTTCGGTGCATCAGCCCCTTTTATATCTTGAAGAAAACGGATATAAAATTGATTTTATTCCGGTAGACCGTACCGGAAAGATTTTTAAGGACAAGCTTTATAATGCTATTAATGATGAGACTCAGATTGTATCCGTAATGTTCGTAAACAACGAAATAGGATCTGTTCAGGATATAGAAGAAATTGCAAGAGAGATTAAAAAGATTAAGAATGATATAATATTTCACGTAGATGCGGTGCAGGCTTTCGGCAAATACAGAATTCATCCAAGGAGAATGGGTATAGACCTTTTGTCCATAAGCGGCCATAAGATACACGGGCCTAAGGGAATCGGAGCCTTATATGTTAATGACAATATAAGATTAAAACCGATTATTTTTGGAGGCGGCCACCAAAGAGGCTTAAGGTCAGGTACGGAAAATGTACCGGCTATTGCCGGCTTAGGACAAGCGGTTAAAGATATATATGAGAACTTTGAGCAAAAAGTAAACAAAATGTATGAGTTAAAACAGCTTATAATTAAAGAATTAAGCGGGCTTGACGGGGTAACTATAAACGGGCTTCCTGAGGAATGCGAAAGTAATTATGAGATGGAACATATAAAAATGACGGCACCCCATATTGTTTCGGCAAGCTTTGAAGGTGTAAGAAGCGAAGTATTACTTCATGCCCTGGAAGATCGGGGAGTATATGTTTCATCAGGCTCAGCCTGCAGTTCCCATCACCCGCAGCCCAGTGCAACTCTTTCTGCAATAGGCATACCTAAGATTCTTTTAGATTCTACAATAAGGATTTCAATTTCGGAGATGACTACCGAAGAAGAGATACAATATGCGATAGAGCAGATTATGGATTTAGTTCCGAAATTAAGAAGATATACAAGAAGATAAAGGCACAGACAAATAAACGGAAAGGTTAAGATGAGTATGTTTAAAGCATTTTTAATAAAATATGCTGAGATCGGATTGAAGGGAAACAACAGGTATCTGTTTGAAAACGCTTTATGTGACAGGATAAAGGATGCTTTAAAGCCTTTAGGCACTTTCAGGGTATTTAAAGAACAGGGCAGGGTTTTTGTTGAATGCCCCGAGGATTATGACTATGAGGAAACTGTTGAAGCTTTAAAGAGGGTATTTGGCATATCATCATTTTGCCCTGTTGTGACTGTAGCAGATACTGAC
Organism: Herbinix hemicellulosilytica; assembly: GCF_002904165.1. GTDB lineage: Bacteria > Bacillota > Clostridia > Lachnospirales > Lachnospiraceae > Mobilitalea > Mobilitalea hemicellulosilytica. The sequence goes on from NZ_CVTD020000008.1 coordinate 449,461, forward strand.
TGGGAGAGTTTAACCAAAGCCGTTGGGGATTATGTAGAGGCCATGTATCCGGATGCGGATTTTACTTTTAAGGTATTTGCAAAAAGGGCGGATAAGAATTATCCGATTTCATCTCCGGATATTTGCGGTATGATGGGAGCTTATCTGCTTGGCAGGTTTCCCAATCTTAAAGTGGATGTTCACAATCCTGAAGTCAGTTTAAACGTAGAAATTCGCACAAAGGCATATATATACTCCGTTGAAATACCGGGACCCGGCGGAATGCCTGTAGGTTCCAACGGAAAAGCCATGCTTTTATTGTCCGGAGGCATTGACAGCCCTGTTGCCGGTTACATGATTGCTAAAAGAGGCGTATCCGTGGATGCGGTATATTTCCATGCTCCCCCGTATACCAGCGAGAGGGCAAAACAGAAAGTAATAGATCTGGCAAAAAAAATATCCCGCTATGCCGGCAGGATGAAACTATTTGTGGTTAATTTTACGGACATACAGCTATATATTTATGACCAGTGTCCCCATGACGAACTTACTATCATTATGCGCAGGTATATGATGAGGATTGCCGAGCATTTTGCAAAGCAAGAAAACTGTCTCGGACTTATAACAGGAGAAAGTCTTGGCCAGGTGGCCAGTCAAACTATGCAAAGCCTGGCTGCCACCAATGAAGTTTGCACCATGCCGGTATACAGGCCACTTATTGCCTTTGACAAAAAAGATATTGTTGAGATTGCGGAAACTATAGATACTTACGAAACATCAATTCAGCCGTATGAAGACTGCTGCACTATATTTGTGGCAAAACATCCGGTTACAAAACCCAATCTTAAGAAAATCCGTCATTCGGAAAGAAAACTGGAAGAAAAGATCGACGAGCTGTTGGAAACAGCCCTTAAGACAGTTGAGATAATTGAAATAGAATAAAATTTAGATAGAATTTATACTAATAATATAGAGCTGCCTGCTTTGGCAGCTCCAAAAATCTTATATTTATTCGACGATATAAGGTTTTAGTGTTTTAAGAATCTCATCCAGGTTCTCTTCTGCATGTATGTGCAAATCGATAGGTTTGGATAAATCAAGGCTGAAAATACCCATTATGGATTTTGCATCTATAACATATCTGCCTGAAACCAAATCAAAATCGGAATCGAATTTGGTAACATCGTTAACAAAGGCTTTAACCTTATCAATTGAGTTTAAGGATATCTTAACTGTCTTCATGGAACTAACCTCCTTTATTATCAATATAAGTATATACTATAATTTAACAATTTAAAAGTCAATATACAAAGTATATAAAAAGGTGTCAGGCACCATGAACAAATTGTGAATAATCCGTTCACAATTTGTTCACAGTGCCTGACACCGAAGAAAGGATGTAAGGAATGAAAAAAACGGCAGCATTTTTGACTCTGGGCTGCAAGGTCAATTCATATGAGACCGAAGCCATAAGAGGTATGTTTGAAGCTGCAGGTTATGAAATTGTAGATTTCAAGGAGCTTGCTGATGTATATGTGGTAAACACATGCACAGTGACCAATATCGCAGATAGAAAATCCAGGCAGATGCTTCATCAGGCAAGAAAAAGGAATCCCGAAGCTATAATAGCGGCTGTCGGCTGTTACGTTCAGGCGAAAGAAGAGGAACTTTTAAATGACAGCAGTGTGGACCTGGTTATCGGAAACAACAGGAAATCTGAAATTGTCAGGTTGGTTGAAAAATATATATCCGATAAAAATAGCTATAACATGGTAGTTGATATAGATGAAGAAAAGGAATATGAAGATCTGCATATTATATCAACCATGGAAAGAACCAGGGCTTTTATTAAGATTCAGGACGGTTGCAACAGATTCTGCTCATACTGTATAATTCCTTACGTAAGGGGAAGAGTAAGAAGCAGGGATGAAGAGGATATCCTTGCAGAGATCAATAAACTGGCAGGTATGGGCTATAAGGAATTTGTCCTGACCGGTATCCATATTTCATCTTACGGTACTGACGGTAAAATTAAGAAGGAAGATAATGATGATATGCCTTTGGCAAAATTGATAAAGGCTATTTCCGTAATTCCCGGTGTGGAAAGAATCCGTCTGGGATCTTTGGAGCCCCGTATTATAACGGAAGCTTTTGTAAAAGAGATGGCGGGCGTAAAGCAGTTTTGCCCTCATTTTCATTTGTCATTGCAAAGCGGCAGCGACTCGGTGCTTATGCGTATGAATCGAAAATATACCGCCGAGGAATACGAAGAAAAAGTAAGGCTTATCAGAAAATATTTTGATATTCCGGCCTTTACTACCGATGTTATAGTGGGTTTTCCGGGAGAAACCGAGGAAGAGTTTAAGGAAACTCTTGATTTTGTGCAAAGGATCGGCTTTTCCCATATACATGTCTTTAAGTATTCCAAAAGGGAAGGCACCATAGCCGCAAAAATGCCGAATCAAATACCCGAAGCCATAAAACAGCAAAGAAGCAATGAACTTATATCTGTGGCAAAAAAAATGTCTATGGATTATAAGGCTTTGTTTTTGGGAAGAATAGAGAAAATATTATTTGAAGAAGAAGAGGAAATTGATGGGGTTAAATATCAAATAGGCCATAATGAGCGTTATGTAAAATTTGCCCTTAAATCCGATGAGAATTTAATTAACCGTATTGTTCATGTAAAAACTGATATATTATTAACCGATGATTTGCTGTTATGTACAATGCAGCAATAATTTAATTGAATTTTCAACATATATATATTATAGTAGAGTATAAGGAATTTTTAGTTAAAGAGGATCAAACCCTAACTGGGAAGGATGTGATTCTATGCCAAAGGTTAACAATACACAGTATTTCAAAGTACAGAAAGATGCGGATACGAATGTGTCGGATGTGATTCATTCGGTTTTCGCCGCTCTAACGGAAAAAGGGTATAATCCTGTAAGCCAGATAGTCGGATATATAATGTCGGGAGATCCAACCTACATAACCAGCCATAAAGGGGCTAGAAGCCTGATAATGAAAGTTGAGAGAGATGAAATAATTGAAGAGTTGCTGAAATTTTATATAGAGAAGAAGTGTAAATAAACAAGCACTAGCAAACAGATAGACTTAAGGGAGATAAATAATGAGGATCATGGGACTTGATTACGGATCCGTCACAGTCGGGGTTGCAATAAGTGATCCGCTTTTACTAACAGCGCAGGGGATTGAGGTTATTCAAAGAAAACAGGAGAATAAACTAAGAAGAACCTTAGCAAGAATTGAAGAACTTATAAAAGAATATGAGGTAACCAAAATAGTTGTTGGTTACCCTAAAAATATGAATAATTCCATCGGAGATCGGGCAAAAAAAACAGAAGAATTTGCTGAAATCCTCCGCAAAAGAACAAATCTGGAAGTAATTTTATGGGATGAGCGACTTACTACCGTTTCTGCTGACAATGTTCTTACAGAAGGAGGATTGTCATTAAAAAAGAAAGAATCTGTAATCGATATGATTGCAGCAGTATTTATTTTGCAGGGATATTTGGACAAACTGTATAATCAGAAGGATAACGGTAAAGAAACGGAAAGGTATGAGTAATATGGGAAACAAGCCTGACGAAATTGTATTTACAACGGATGACGGAGAAGAAGTAGTATTTGAGGTAATAGAACAAACCAGACTTGGTGGAGTAAATTATCTTTTGGTATGCACAACAGACGGGGAAGAAGAGGAAGCTCTTATCCTTAAAGATATATCAAAAGATACGGATGCGGAAGCCGTATATGATATAGTTGACGATGACGCGGAATTTGCTTACGTGTCCGAAGTTTTTAAAGAATTATTGGATGATATAGAACTTTATTAATTGCATTGATATATATTAGATGGAACGGTGATAAAATGCCTAACAATCAAGAGCAATTCAAAGATTTATTAAGGAAGAACGGACTTAAGGTTACAAATCAGAGAATAGCGATTTTGGAGGCACTAAGCGATAGACCGGGTGAACATTTGACCGCTGAGGAAATTTATGATGTTGTCAAGAAAGATTATCCGGATATCGGCTTGGCGACCGTGTATCGTACTATTCAATTGTTATCGGAATTAAATCTTATTGATAAACTTAATTTGGATGATGGATATGTCAGATACGAAATAGGTAGTGAAAACCCTGAAGAAAATTGCCACCATCATCATCATTTAATATGTCTTGATTGTGGAAATATTTATGCATTTCAGGATGATCTGCTTGAGAATCTAGAAAGTAGGATTAAAGAAACTCTCGGATTTGACGTGGTCAATCATGAGGTTAAGCTATACGGCTATTGCAAGGAATGCATAAATAATAGGGCAGTGAAGTCTAATTAATATATCATGCACTTATATAATGGATAAATATGTACATAAACCATTGGAGGTGCAATTTTTTTGAAAGAAAAGGAAACATTGACAGTAATAAAGGACAGAAAAACTGCCGGAATTAGAAAGAATATAAATAATACAGCAAATATAGCAAACGGTAAAAGTACCGCAAAAAGGAGCATTAGTAACGGAAACGGTAAAACAAGCAGTTTGACAAATAGCATAGAATCATCAGTAAAGACAGACAATAAAAAAACCGGAGGATTAAAAATTATTCCTCTTGGCGGTCTTGAAAAGATCGGTATGAATATTACGGCTATTGAATACGATGACACCATTGTGGTAATAGATTGCGGTTTGTCATTCCCGGAGGATGATATGCTGGGAATCGATTTTATTATTCCCGATGTAACATACCTTAAGGAGAATATCGAAAAGGTCAAAGGGTTTGTAATAACCCACGGCCATGAAGACCATATTGGGGCTTTGCCCTATATATTAAAAGAAATTAATGTGCCTGTATATGCCACAAAACTTACTACGGCAATCATTGAAAACAAACTTAAAGAACATAATCTTTTAAAAGGCACAAAACGAAAAGTTGTAAAATACGGACAATCTATTAACCTGGGTTGTTTCAGGATTGAGTTTGTAAGAACCAATCACAGTATTGCCGATTCGGCTGCGTTGGCAATATTCACTCCTGCGGGAATTATATTCCATACTGGAGACTTTAAGATAGACTATACACCGGTATTCGGCGAGCCTATTGACCTTCAGAGAATCGGTGAAATAGGAAAAAAAGGCGTACTGGCCCTTTTATGTGACAGTACCAATGCCGAAAGACCCGGATACACCATGTCGGAAAGTACCGTAGGAAAAACTTTTGACAGTATTTTTGCGGACCATTACATGCAGAGAATTATTGTGGCTACATTCGCTTCAAACGTGGACAGAGTACAGCAAATTGTAAATTCTGCGGTTAAATACGGAAGGAAAGTAGTCATCGAAGGCCGCAGCATGGTTAATATCGTAACCACAGCTTCCGAGCTTGGGTATATTAATATACCTGACGGTGTGTTGATCGATATTGAGCATATGAAGAATTATACCGACGACCAGCTTGTGGTAATTACCACAGGAAGCCAGGGAGAATCCATGGCTGCCCTGTCAAGAATGGCAGCTTCAATTCATAAAAAGATAACCATTAAACCGGGAGATGTGGTAATACTTAGTTCAACACCGATTCCCGGCAATGAAAAATCCGTTTCAAGGGTTATAAATGAGCTGTCCATGAAGGGGGCAAAAGTAATTTATCAGGATACCCATGTATCCGGTCATGCTTGTCAGGAGGAAATTAAATTAATATATGCACTGACTAAGCCCAAATATGCGATTCCGGTTCACGGGGAATACAGGCATCTTATCCGTCATGCTGAAATTGCCCAGATGATGGGTGTATCTAAAGACAATATATTTCTTTTGTCTTCCGGGGATGTACTTACAATCACCGAGGAAAAAGCCGAAGTTACCGGTGAGGTTACCGCTCAAGGTATCCTGGTTGACGGTTTAGGTGTCGGAGACGTCGGAAATATTGTGCTTCGCGACCGTCAGATGCTTTCCGAAAACGGTCTGATTATTGTAGTTATATCCCTGGAGAGGGGATCAAATCAGGTACTTGCCGGTCCCGATATAGTTTCCAGAGGTTTTGTATATGTAAGAGAATCCGAAAACCTTATGGAAGAAGCAAAAGAAGTAGTAAGAATTGCATTAGACAGGTGTCTAACCAGATATATTACCGATTGGAGCAGAATTAAGACGGAAATAAAAGACTCATTAAGCGATTTCATTTGGAAAAAGACCAAGAGAACTCCCATGATTCTGCCGATTATAATGGAAATCGAATGAAAAGCATATCCCGAAAGCTATAAACTTTCGGGATATCCCTTATATTTTAACAGTTAGGAGAGCAAAATTATGGCTTCTTCATCTACATTTTTTAAAGTAACATTTAAGATATCAAGTTTTATTCTCAGGTTACTTTTAAATATTATATTTTTTATTCTGGTAATAGTTTTTGTCATTTACGGCAGCCGGACTGCTTTTGATTTTACATATCAGTTATACGGACCGGTATCCGTAGATCCGGAGCCCGGAAGAAACGTATATATTGAAATCGGTAAGGGCGAATCTACTATGGAAGTTGCCAAAAAGCTTGAATTATACCGTGTGATTAAAAACAAATATGCGTTTTATTTAAAAACCAAGCTTCAAAGCGAAGTACTTATGCCGGGCAAATATGAAGTTAACTCATCCATGACCTATGATGAAATACTTGATATAATAACCGATTATTCAAAGTCGTTGGTACAGACTGAACAGATTGATGAAACCGATTAAGTATGCATTTATCTTAAGAAGGATTTGAGGCAAGATGATTACTCCGGAGAGAATTGCGGCATATATAAAATCCCTGGATAAAGAACTGCCGCCTGAGCTTTATAATTTGGAAAAGGAAGCTTTAGAGAACATGGTTCCGATTATTCGCAAAGAAATTCAGGGAGTTATCCGCTTTTTGCTGACAATAAAACAACCGAAAAGAATTTTGGAGGTCGGAACAGCCATTGGCTTTTCCGCCCTCTTTATGAGTGAGTATTCACCGCATGATTGTAAGATTACCACTATTGAAAAAGTTCCCATGCGCCTGGTTGAAGCAAGAAAAAACCTGAAAAGTGAAGCCTTTCCCCACAGGAATAAAATAAAACTGCTTGAGGGGGAAGCCATGGAGATTTTAAATAATCTGGCAAATGCAAATGAAACTTATGACTTTATATTTCTGGATGCCGCCAAGGCCCAGTATTTGAACTTCCTTCCCTTGCTGATGAAGCTGCTGGAAAAAGGAGGACTGCTTCTGTCCGATAACGTCCTGCAGGATGGCACCGTTATAAATTCCAGATACAGCATTACCAGAAGGGACAGGACCATTCATACCAGGATGAGGGAATATCTTTATACAATAACCCATATGGACGAATTGGAAACAATAATTCTTCCTATTGGTGACGGGATCACAATCAGTTACCGCAAGCAATAAGGTGAAATCCGACTGTAACCGTGATTTGAATCACAGGATAAACGGTATTAACGGATTAATATGTTATAAGAAGGACATGAAGGCAGGCTTTCCGTATGTAAGTGTAAATTAAAGTGCTTTAAATTTAGTTTCAATCAAAATAAAATGTCCAAGAATTGCTAAAAATTTTTTATATAAATAATAAAATAAATAATAAAAAAATCATTTTTAAATTATGGATTAAAATAAAAGCCTTTGTTACTTTTATAGAAAGAAGGATATTATGAATTTAGACAGAAGAAAGCCGGAGCTTTTAATGCCGGCAGGGGACCTGGAAACTCTTAAAATAGGAGTAATGTATGGGGCCGATGCCTTATACATAGGCGGCGATATGTACGGGCTTAGGGCTAAAGCAAAGAATTTTTCCATGGAAGAAATGAAAGAAGGCATTGCCTTTGCCCACAGTCATGGTAAAAAGGTTTATGTTACCGCCAATATAACGGCCCACAATAATGATCTTGAAGGAATAAGAAAATATTTTATGGAGCTTAGGGAGTTTGGGGATGATAAGCCGGATGCGCTTATTATAACTGATCCGGGGGTGTTTTCGATTGCAAAAGAAGTAGCCCCTGAGATTGAGATTCATATTAGTACCCAGGCTAACAACACCAATTATGCTACTTATAGATTTTGGTACAACATGGGGGCAACCAGGGTGGTTGCCGCAAGAGAATTATCCTTAAAGGAAATAGCAGAAATAAGAAAAAACATTCCCGAAGATATGGAAATTGAGGCTTTCGTTCATGGGGCTATGTGTATAGCTTATTCGGGACGATGCCTTCTTAGCAATTATTTTACCGGCAGGGATGCCAATTTGGGCGAATGTACCCATTCATGCAGATGGAAGTATCATTTGGTGGAAGAAAAAAGACCCGGGATGTATCTTCCTATCGAGGAAAACGAACGGGGAACATATATCTTCAATTCCAAAGACTTGTGTATGATTGAGTATATACCTGAACTTATAAATGCCGGGGTTAACAGCTTTAAAGTTGAAGGAAGGATGAAAACCGCCCTGTATGTGGCTACAATAGCAAGAAGCTACAGGAAAGCTATTGATGACTATTTTACAGACCCCAAGCTTTATGAAGAGAATAAAGCCTTATATCTGGAAGAGGCCAAAAAAGGGGTCAATCGTCAGTTTACCACCGGCTTTTTCTTTAATAAGCCGACTTATGAGGACCAGATATATGACCGAAGCACTTACGAGAAATCATATACTTATCTTGGGACCATTACAGGAGAAAGAGACGGGTTGTATAATCTGGAACAGAGAAACAAATTCTTTGTCGGAGAAGAGATAGAGGTTATCAGGCCGAATTGGGAGACTATCAAAGCTGTTGTAAAAAGGATTACCGATGAGGAAGGTAACGATATGGACAGTTGTCCCCATCCTAAGCAAAGTATTTATATCGATCTGGGGGTTAAGCTTTATCCTTATGATATATTAAGACGAAAAGAGCAGGCTTAAACTAATACAGGCATAGGCTTTTTCGACGATATAGCAAGTACTTTTGCTCTTTTTGTCCTTTTTTAAGATGGATAGGCACTTTATGTCATTTATATTCATAGTATAGTAATGAATCATTAAGCATTGAGGGTGCCTATCTTCGTGAAATCATTTCCAAAGCCGTTAAGTACAAAGGAAGAAGCTGATTATCTGCTACGATGCAAAGCAGGAGATAAAGAAGCCAGAAACATATTGATTGAACATAATTTAAGGTTGGTAGCCCATATAGTTAAAAAGTATAGTATGTCAGACAAGGAAACGGATGATTTAATATCGATCGGAACAATTGGTTTGATTAAAGCGATCGATACTTTTGATGAAGAGAAAGGGATTCGCCTGGCTACCTACGCATCCCGCTGTATTGACAATGAACTTCTTATGATGTTAAGAAGTAACAAGCGGCTGAATAAAGAGGTTTATCTGTATGATCCTATAGGTTCCGACAAAGAAGGCAACGAAATCAATCTGTTGGATATAATAGAAGAAACGGACACGGATATTGTAGAGAATATTGTTTTGGAAGAGGATATAAAAAAATTATATAATGTAATAGATAAAGTGTTAACAGACAGGGAAAAGGAGATTATATCTTTAAGATATGGGCTGATTGGAAGAAGAGAAGTAACCCAAAGAGAAATAGCAAAAAAACTTGGTATTTCAAGGAGTTATGTCAGCCGTATTGAAAAAAAGGCATTAAAAAAATTAAGGGAATGTTTTGAATAAAAATGGATAGTAAAATGAAAAGAGAACTGTCGCAAATTATTATGGGATACGGTAAAGCTTTATTTACCTGTATCCTATAAATATTTTGACAGTTCTTTTTTGGTTTTTGTCAAGTGTTAGGGTTGGGGAATGGTATATCAAATTATATTAAAACACCAGGTATGAAATCTTTTTTACTAAAGTTGGCGAAAAAATATATTTTTTCTTGACGAAAACGGGTTGTAAGGGTATGGTATATTTGATTATGAATATAGGATAAAAAATTGGTAATAGGTATCTTACAAGAATTTTATATATACGTCGCTGTTTTGGAGGAAAAATGAATAAACTGATAAAAAAGATAGTAAACAAAGAAACAATATCCTATACGGTAGCAGGCATATGCACCACACTGGTAAATTTAATCAGCTACGAAATTCTGTATAGACTGGGGTTGTCAAATCTGATAGCAAATGGCCTAGCCTGGATAATAGCGGTGGCCTTTGCTTATGTAGTGAATAAATGGAATGTTTTCCACTCAAAAAGTGAAAGTTCCCGGGATGAAACCGTTAAAATCATAAAATTTTTTATTGCAAGGGTTGTTACTTTAGGAGTTGAACAGGCAGGAATGTATCTGTTTGTAGAAGTTTTGGGAATTTATCGCTGGTTTGTCAAAGGAGCACTGGCTGTAATAGTTATTGTAATAAACTATATATTCAGTAAATTCTATATTTTTAAGAGGAAAAAAGATTAAGTTAAGGCTATAAGCTGATATTAGGAAGTAAAAATATTGGATAAATGATAAATACTTAAAAAGTTATGTCAGTAGCGTAAATGAATAAGGTTTAAGTAAAATCAGCAATAGTGAAAGCTCTAAAAGAAGCGCTGACTGTTATCTATAAAACACTTATTGAAAAATAAAGCCGTATATAGGAGAAAGATAATGACATATAATGAAGCTTTAGATTTTATAGAACAGGCAAAAAAATCCGGTACAATCCTCGGCCTTGCAAATATAAGGGAATTGCTGCGAAGACTTAATAATCCTCAGGAGAAGCTAAAGATTATTCATATAGCAGGAACCAACGGAAAAGGATCTACGGCAGCCTTTATTACATCAATTCTTTGTGCCGCAGGATATCGGGTGGGACGTTTTATTTCTCCGTCTGTATTTTCTTACAGAGAAATGATTCAGATATCGGAAATCAGGCGTACAAGCGACAATGTAAAAGGGGCCAAAGAGTATGATTTATATACAGAATATATTTCTGAAGAAGATATACAGGAACTTATATGCATGATTAAACCCCTTTGTGAGGATATGGTTAGAGAAAAGCTTTCGCATCCTACATCTTTTGAGATAGAAACAGCCATGGCGTTTTTATATATGGTTAAAAAGAAGGTCGATTTAATGGTCCTGGAAACCGGTATGGGAGGGAGGCTTGATGCTACAAATGTAATATCCCGTCCAGTATGCAGTGTATTTACTTCAGTCAGCTTTGACCATATGCAATATCTTGGGGATACTCTTGAGCAGATTGCCACGGAGAAAGCCGGTATAATGAAGCCGGGTTCAGTTGCGATAACCTGCAATCAGAAGCCGGAAGTACTGTCGGTATTTAAAAGAAAAGCAGAGGAACTTAATATACCTTTGATTATTGCAGACAGTGCGAATACAGGAAATATACGGTATAATATAAGCCATACCGATTTTTCATATACAGACCAAAATATTACCGAAAATTATAAGATACTGCTTTTGGGAAAACATCAGGTTCAGAATGCCGTTTTGGCTGTTCGGACCGCCAGGGTTTTAGAAAGTCTGGGATACAATATTAATGAGTATGCTATCAAAACAGGCCTGTGGATGGCAAAATGGCCCGGAAGGTTTGAAAGGGTTGCGAATAATCCCGATGTTTTTATAGACGGTGGCCATAATGAGGAGGCTGCCATAAGGCTTAGAGAATCTATTGAAATGTACTTTACAAATAAGAGATTAATATTTATCATAGGGGTACTAGCGGATAAGGATTACAAAAATATGCTAAGAATCCTTGCTCCTTTGGCGGATACTATTATAACCTTAACTCCAAGTAACCCCAGGGCTTTGCCTTCGGATAAACTTGCGGGCGAGGCGTCAAAATATTGCGGTAATGTAATTGACGGAATTGATATAAGGCAAGCTTTAAAAAAAGCTTATAAAGAGGCAAAACAAAACGATATTATTTTTGCTTTCGGGTCGCTATCATTCCTTGGAGATTTTATAGATGAATTAAGAATACGAAAAAATTGCGATCTAAAAGATAAAGAAAAAAGTGAATATATTTGTCATAAAAAATAAGGTTTACCACAGAAAACTTGTCCGTGGTAAACCGGTAATTTGCCGTTTATTTATGGATTTAGGTCCGGCGGGTTAAAAATGCTTACCTTTGCTTTTCCGTCTGCCGGTATAATATAAGTGTTGGTATTGTCCATATCCTTAAAGAAAACATAATTTTCTGTTACATGAATTTGTTTGAAATGACCTTCCATCAAAATTTCGACTGCGGATGTTTCCAGATTCATTCGGCATAATTTGCTGTTGTCCGCATCATTCACCTGATAGTAAAGATATTTACCGGAATTTGTAATATTATAGGCGGAGCATTTTTCTTTTACAAGTACAGTACGGTCCGTTCCGTTAAGGCTCATCCTGTTTATGGTACCTGCAGACCGGTCGATATAATATATATAATCACCGAAAAAGACAGGATAAGCAAAATCACCTTCAATAAATGTACCGGTTGTAAAGCTGGATAAATCAAGGTAACTGATACTGTAATCAGAATCGGCTTCTGTATAATATAATCTGTCGTTAATTACAGCAGCCGGTATAGCAGGCTCAATCAAAAGCAGCCTTTGATGAGAGCCGTCAGTCTGATTTCGGTAGAGGCTAACACCTCTGTCTACATCGTAATTTTGATAATACAGATGATTTCCCTTTAAAGTAATGTAACTGCCTGGCTTACTGCTGATAAGTTTAAGGCCTTCACCGTTTCGGTTTATACGGTAAATACCTGTATTATTAAATGGAAGGCTGCTTCCTGAATTAACCGATTTGGTATCAACGGCTCGGATATAATATATATAATTTTCATCGACATTTATATAGGCAGCTTTGTCATCATGAAGCTTTTTAATATCTGTGGCATCAGATTTCATCATATAAAGGCTGCCGTTATCTTTATCATTGCTGAAATAGATTATGCCGTCCTTTTCACAAAACAGGCCACCGTTATAAATGTTGCCCGCCGTATTGCCTATAAGGTTCTCATCATTGGCGAAGGTTCGATTCCAGGAATATAAAAGAATGCCTGCTAATGACAAAGTTGTAATTATAAAAAGTGTCAGCAAGACTTTTTTTATGGTTGACAAAAAGGACCCCTCCAATTTTATTATAAATAAAGCTAATTTTATTGTATATAAAGATACACATATTATATATCGGCCCGAGGGAATCGACAATTAATACAGGAATTATAAATAAGATAAATAATTTCACGGAGGAATTTTATGAATGATATGTTAAAATTAAGAAATGAAATTGATGAAGTTGATAAAAAGCTTAAGGAGCTTTTTGAATACAGAATGGATCTTGTTTTAAAAATAGCTGAATATAAGAAAAAAAACGGGATTCCGGTTTATGATCCGGCAAGAGAAGAAGAAAAGTTAAGCCAGCTAAAGAATTCTTTAGCTGATAAAAAAAATGCAGATGCAGTTGTCGAATTGTTTTCTCAAATAATGGCTATAAGCAGAAGGGCACAATACGCAGCAATTAATTCGGCAGACGATCTGGGGTTTACAGCTGTTGATGAATTCGAAGCAGGGGATGATACCGTTATTGCCTACTATGGTGAAACCGGTTCCTTTACCGAACAGGCCATGCTTGAATACTTCGACGGTAAGGGAAAAGGGATTCCTATGGGTACATTCGAAGAGGTCATGGAAGCCCTTAAAAATAACAAAGCAGATTACGGTGTTCTTCCCATTGAAAATTCCTCAACCGGTACTTTGTCAGATATTTTTGACTTACTTGCGGAATATGATAATTATATAATAGGTGAACACGTTGTAGCTATCAATCATATTCTTTGGGGACTTCCTGATGCAGAATTATCGGATATAAAGAGGGTATATTCCCACCGCCAGGGTTTATTGCAGTGTTCAAATTTTCTGAAAAAGTATCCGCACTGGGAATTGGTTGAAGGAGGCAGCACTGCCGGGGCTGCAAAAAAAGTTAGTATGGAAAATGATATAACTCAGGCAGCCATTGCAAGCAGAAGAGCCGGTGAAACTTACGGATTAAAAATACTTAAACCCTCTATACATAATGAGGAGCATAACCAAACCAGATTTATCATTATATCAAATAAAAGAAATTATATCAGGAATGCAAAACGAATAAGCATTTGCTTTGTACTTCCGCATAAAAGCGGTGCCCTTTATCATATGCTGTCGCATTTTATCCATAATAATATAAACTTAACAAAAATCGAATCAAGACCTATAAAAGGCCAGGCTTTCAGATACCGTTTCTTTATAGACTTTGAAGGTTCCCTGGAGGATCTTGAAGTGAAAAATGCCTTACTTAGCATAAAAAAAGAAGCATTGGAAATGAAAATATTAGGATCTTATGTTCCTGTTCCCAATAGCAATTAAAAATTATTTCAAAATCTAATCACAAAGTAAACATAAATAGCTGTTAGAATAACATACATAAAGGTGGTTAGGATTTTGAAGGAGGAAAAAATATGAACGATAATTACAATAATGATAATTATAATAATGATAATTATAACAATGATAATTATAATATAAATAATCATGACAGTAACGAAAATTGGCGGATGGCAGAAGACAGCCCTAACCGGATTTATCCGACACCGGAGGTAAAGGATAAAGGTAAAAAGGAAAAAGGAAAGTTTAAAAAACTTATATGGTTTATGGCAGCAGCCCTTATTTTCGGTATAGTTGCCGGTATCGCAGTTACAGGATATCATTATTTTTTCCTTGGCGGCAGAGATTATATGAAGATGTCAGAACAGGACAAGGATGAAATTGAAGACAGTGGCCTTTCAGAGGAGTCAGACACCGACAAGGCGATTTATACGGACAGCAAGATAGACGGTTTAATTTCCGATGTTTCAGATATAGTGGACAAGGTTATGCCTGCCATAGTTTCAATTAATGCAACAGATATTATTACCAGTTATGATATATTCTTTGGCAGAAGATTTAATGAACCTGTGGTCGGAAGCGGTTCGGGCATAATTATAGGCCAAAGTGATTCACACATTTTGATAGTTACCAACAATCATGTAGTAAATGAAGCTGAAAAAATAGAAATAGTTTTCGCTGACGACAGCAAGGCTGAAGCAAGTATAAAAGGTACCGATTCTAACAGCGATCTTGCTGTTTTGGAAGTAGCAATAGAAGACTTGTCGGCAGAAACTTTAAACTCAATTAAGGTTGCCCGTTTGGGAAATTCGAATAATTTAAAAGCCGGTGAAATGGTAATAGCCATTGGCAATGCTTTGGGATATGGACAATCTGTGACTGTGGGATATATCAGTGCCCTTGAGCGTGAGCTTAATGTCCAGGGTTTTAAAATGAAACTGATACAGACCGATGCGGCCATAAATCCGGGAAACAGTGGCGGAGCTTTACTAAATATTTACGGTGAAGTAATAGGAATTAATTCGATTAAACTGGCAGACACAAAAGTGGAAGGAATGGGCTATGCTATTCCTATATCGGATGCAATCCCCATGATTAACTTGCTTATGAACAACAAAGTTCTGGAAGTTTCAGAAATGGGCTTTTTGGGAATAAATGTTGAAACTGCACAAAATGTGACCGAAGATTTATCAAAAATATATAATATACCTGTAGGAATATTTATTAATGATGTCGTCAAAGATTCACCTGCAGAAAAGGCAGGATTAAAACCCGGCCATATAATAGTAGGTTTTGATGATATAAAGATAGAAACTATCGATGATTTATTGAATGTACTTACTTATTCAAGGCCCGGCGATGAAGTGGTAATTAAAATAAAAGAACTGAATAACGGCCAATATGAAGAAAGAGAATTGAATGTCGTTCTGGGTAAAAGACCTGAATAACAAACGGGGCATTAAAATTTAAAGATGAAGTAATGTTGCGGCAAAAACTGGGTTGTCGCACAACTTGATAAAGAGGATATAAAGAGGATATAGATATAACCAAACCAGTGCATTGCAGTTATATCTATATCCTCTTTAATTATGCAATCAGCGCTCCAGCAGTAAAATAGAACACCCCAATAAACGCTTGACCAGTTTAGTTCATTTATATTTTTATTTAATGAATTTATGAAATATTTTAATCCTCCATATATATTCAATTATTTATGAGAAATTTGAGGTGAAAACCTTAATATAAATTTATCGGGATTATTTATTTGGTATGAAATGGTACCAGATATTTAATTTTGCATATAGTAGATAGAAGAAAATTTTTAGGGAGGATAAATGAAAAGAAAGTTTATTATAGTACTGGCTCTTGTTTTTTTGGCAGTACTTACGATGGCGGGATGTAAAAAGGAAGACGAGCTGATTGAAATTACTCTAAATGAAGTAGCACACTCCATTTTTTATGCTCCAATGTATGTGGCTTTTGAAGAAGGATATTTTGAAGAAGAAGGGCTAAAGGTTAATCTGGTAAACGGGCTGGGCGCCGATAAGACTATGACAGCACTGCTTTCAGGTGAATGTGAAATTGGATTTATGGGAGCCGAAGCTTCAATCTATGTTTATAATCAGGGTGCGGAAGATTATGTAGTAAACTTTGCGCAGCTGACACAGCGGGCCGGTAATTTCCTGGTATCAAGAGACTTAAATGAGGATTTTAAGTGGGAAAACTTAAAAGGTAAGACTGTTTTGGGCGGGCGTAAAGGCGGAATGCCCCAAATGGTATTTGAGTATATACTTAAGAATAAAGGTATAGATCCTCAAAAAGACCTTAATATCATCCAGAATATAGATTTTGGTCTTACTTCCCAGGCTTTTGCATCGGGCCAGGGAGATTATACTATTGAGTTTGAACCTGCTGCTACAGCACTGGAGCTTGAAGGTGTAGGCAAAGTGGTAGCTTCCCTCGGTATAGAAAGCGGAAAAGTACCGTATACCTCATTTTCTGCCCGCAAAAGTTATATAGAAAAGCATCCGGATATAATCCAGAAGTTTACCAATGCAATTCAAAAAGGCATGGATTATGTTCAAAGCCATACTCCCGAAGAAATTGCAAAAGCCATATCCGGACAGTTTAAAGAGACTGATGAGAAGACACTTGTATTGCTGGTAACAAGATATTACGAACAGGAAACATGGAAAGAAAACTTAATATTTGAAGAGGAAAGCCTTGACCTGCTGCAGGATATTCTGGAGTTGGCGGGAGAGCTGGATAAAAGGGTTCCTTATGAAAGCATTGTAACTACAGAGTTTGCTAAGAATGCATTGAGCAAATAAAATATTAAAAGACAATATATAATGCAAATCTGTTAGATAAGAATGCACAAAATTTATTTATTATGTAATTTCCAACTATCTTTAACTTTATATGATACCTCTTAAGCTGATAGGATGAATCCTTATTGCTTAGGAGGTATTATTTATAATAATATATATTTTTTAACTAATTATAGTAACTATCTTTATCTTAATATGGCGGTTAACAATAATTTATAGACTTGACATCAATGTATAATATTGATAGCATAAACAAATATATACTATAAATGGAATAAAATGAAATTATATAATTATGAAATTATGAAAAGTTGACTGTAATTGTGATTAAAAGGTGAATTTAATGAAATGGTTTGAAGCTGATAAAAGGGATAGGAATAATGAAAAGAAGAAAAGTAAGTAATTTGCTTATATTATGTAGTTTCCTTTTGGTATTAGGATTTATAATTAAAATTCTCGTTCATGGTTTATTAAATACGCTTAATCAGGAAAAATGGTTATTTAGTACACTTGAGTGTATTTTACCGGCAATTATCCTTATGATAGTTGGGTTTTATTTAAGAAGACATGATAAAAGCCAAAAAAAAGATTAGAAATAAAAAAGAATCACAATCGATTTTAAACAACTGACAGGAAATAAAATCGACGGTGATTCTTTATATTGGGTACTTAATTATTCTTCGGTAGTATCATCCTGTTCGGTTTCAACTACATCAGCTTCATCATCTTCATAATCATCTTCGTCATCAAAGTCGTCTTCATATTCGTCAAAGTCATCATCAAAATCATCCAGATAGTTAGGATTCAAATACCTGTAAACAGCATAAGCAATGGCTGCAACTGCCGCTATAGCACCGATAACAGCAAGAATACAGATGATAGGATTTCTCTTTTTTTCGGGTTTTCTATGCATAAGTTCTCCTATCTTAATTGCACTTAAAAACTCATCTAATTTATTTCCCATGGCAGCACTTCCTTTCTGGTTTATTATATGACTAACTGCTTATAAACAGTATAACATAATAATGGATTAATTACTATATATTATAATTTGTAATCGGCAATCTTTTTATTCAGTAAAAGTTTATCCTCAAATACTATTGATTAGTGATTCTATTACAAATTTAATTTATATAGTTTTTTAATTATTAAAAATTAATTTTATTTTTTCTTGACTAAAAGTTAGTCTACCTTTGTAAGATTGGCAAACGATGCCATAAGTTTTTTAACTCCAAATCTGGGAAAATCCACGGTAACTTCATAATCTTTACCGCCCGCAACAATATTTGTAACGATACCGGTTCCAAATTTGACATGTTTTACAGTATCGCCGATACCATAATCTATGGTGCCTAAATTACTGCCGCCAAAATTCTTTGGTTCGGGAGTAACAAAAGGTTTGTAGTGGGTTTGGGACAGATGATAAGCGGAAGTTTGTCCGGATTCTTTTGAAAAATCATCATCTGCAAATTTATATACAGTTTTTTTGTCGGGCGAAGTAATTTTCAGTAGATGTCTTGGTATCTCATGAATGAAGCGGGAGGGTTTATTATAGTGCATTTCACCGCGAAACATCCGGAATTTTGCTGCCGAAAGGGAAAGACGTTTTTGGGCTCTGGTTATACCCACATAGCAAAGCCTGCGTTCTTCTTCAATCTCTTCTTCTGGATTTTCCGCATTTATAGCCATATAGCCGGGGAAGGTGCCTTCCTCCATACCGCAGATATATACATACGGAAATTCCAGGCCTTTGGCACTGTGAAGAGTCATAAGTACAATATTATCCTTGCTTTCGTCCATACTGTCTATATCGGAAACAAGGGAAACCTCTTCCAAAAATCCGTTCAAAGTGGGAATTTCAGCAGTTTCTACATATGATACCAGTTTGTTTTTGAGTTCATAAATATTGTCTATTCTTTCTTCGGCTTCTTGTGTGCCTTCTTCTTCCAGCTCTTTTAAATAACCGGTTGCATTAAGGATATCATCGATTATTCCTGTCAGATCATAGCTGTCACTGTTTATACTTGAGCGAAGGCCTTCAATAAGGCTGACAAAAGGCTCTATTTTTGATGCAGTACGCTCAAGCCCAGGAATTTGCCTTGCTCTTACCAAAGCTTCATAAAAGCTGATATCGTTTAAAACGGCATAATCATTCACCTTGTCAATGGTTGCAAGACCAATTCCTCTGCGGGGGACATTAATAATTCTTTTTACCGAAATGTCATCCTTGCCGTTAACTATTGTTTTAAGATACGCAAGGATATCTTTAATTTCCTTACGGGCATAGAAGTTTAAGGCACCAATTATTTTGTAAGGTATGTTTTTAAGGACTAGTTTTTCTTCGAAAATTCTGGACTGGGCATTGGTTCTGTAAAGAATGGCAAAATCGTTATAACTGGCCTGTTTGCTTTCTACAACCCGTTTTATTTCACTGGTTATGCGGTCAGCTTCTTCAAAGTCCGATTCAAAGAGGGTAAATGATACCGGTTCGCCTTCTTCATTGTCGGTCCAAAGGGTTTTTTGTTTACGGCCCTTGTTGTTTGCAATAACTTCATTGGCAGCATTAAGTATGTTTTTAGTTGAGCGGTAATTTTGCTCAAGCTTAATAACTTTAGCATTTGGAAATGCCTGTTCAAAGTTAAGGATATTATATATATTGGCTCCCCGGAATTTATAGATACTCTGGTCGTCATCACCCACTACGCAAATGTTGTATTCCCTTTCACCATACTCGTTTATACCGGAAGCCAAAAGATGAATCAACTTAAACTGTGCGGTATTGGTATCTTGATATTCGTCTACCATTATATAGCGAAATCTGTTCTGATAGTAAGTAAGGGCTTCCTTATCATTCATAAAAAGTTCTACGGTCTTAAAAATCAAATCGTCAAAATCCAAAGCATTGCTTGCCTTAAGCCGTCTTTGATATTCCATGTAAGCGGCGGCGTATTTTCTTTGGGTATAATCATGACCGGCCCTTTTTTCAAATTCTTCGGGTGAGATAAGTTCATCCTTTGCTTTTGATATAGCATTCAATATGCTCTTTTCCGGTATCCTTTTGGTATCTATATCAAGATATTTACATACGTCTCGCATCAATGTTTTTTGATCATCCGTATCATAAATGGTGAAGTTTCGGTCATAACCCAGCCGGTCTATAAACCGCCTTAAAATACGGACACAGGTGGAATGAAAGGTGCTTACCCAGATGTTTTCCGCACCGGCGCCGACAATTTTATCCACCCGTTCCCTCATTTCGTTTGCTGCCTTATTGGTAAAGGTAATGGCAAGGATATTCCAGGGATTTACGTTTCTGTGTTCAATCAGGTATGCAATCCTGTAAGTTAAGACCCTGGTTTTTCCTGATCCTGCTCCTGCCAGGATAAGAAGAGGGCCTTTGTCATGCAATACAGCCTTTTTTTGTTCGGGGTTTAATGTATCATATATACTCATAATTTTACCTGCCTGTTTCTAGTTTTGAAATCGATAGAACAGGTTTAGTATAGCATGGCCTCTTCTTAGTTGCAAGTCGGTGGCATTATCCTGTTCAAAATTGCATAAGATACCATGTTATATGGTTGTAATTTAACTAAGCAAATAGCACTCAAAATCAGATTTGCGGATAACTGTTTTATAACATTCAAATAAATTGCTTTAATTTTGTGCTTTTAAATACAGAACTTTTAGCTTTGACATCTAGTATTGGATACTATATAATAAATTTGAGGTGATCGGATTGGAAACGTCAAAAGAGGAGTATATCTCCGGCCTGATAAATAACTTAAAAAAAATGAAATATATAATGCCCGATGATATACCTAACATAGATTTATATATGGATCAGGTTACCACTTTTATGGATAAACACCTGAAATCCTCAAAAAGGTATAGTGAAGATAAACTCCTTACCAAAACAATGATAAATAATTATACGAAGAACAAACTGCTTCCTCCCCCCATAAATAAGAAGTATACAAAGGAGCATATGTTTCTTCTTATATTTATTTATTATTTTAAGAACATACTCACCATAAATGATATTCAAAGCATATTTAATCCCCTGACTAAGAGATTTTATGGTGGAAAATCCGATATAGGGCTGGAAGAAATATATGAAGAGATTTTTGAACTTGAAAATGATTTAACCGATATCCTGACAAAGGATATGGTCCGCAAGATGGCAAAAGCCAAAGAATCTTTTGAGTTTGTAAAAGATTATGACGACCGCGATTTCCTGACATTGTTTGCATTCATTTGTATTCTTTGCTATGATGTTTATATGCGAAAACATGTTATAGAACAGCTTATAGATAATTATCTGAAACCAGAAGCAAAAGCCGAGGGTAAAGAAAACGGTAACAATAAAGTTAAAGGAAAAAGCAGCAATAACAACAGCAAGAAATCTTAAGTTTAATATGCTTTCTTTTAGGTCAAGAGTATATGTAAAAGACACCGAAATATTTAATTGTCTTAAATATAAATAATACCTGCTGTGATTTCTGCATTTATAATCTGTCTAAGACTTCATATGACTGCACAAATCACAGCAGGTGTTTATTTTTGATCATTAATTTTAAGCGATATGTTCTTTATATTAAAAGCCCATCATGACTATTTTTCTGTTTGCTTTTCGGATTTTTTATTTTTCATCCGTGAAAATACCATATCATAACCATCATTACCGTAGTTTAACGAACGGTTTACCCGGCTGATGGTTGCTGTAGAAGCACCGGTCTTTTCTGCTATTTCAAGATATGTTTTTTGATTTCTTAACATTTTAGCAACTTCAAATCTTTGAGATAAAGAAAGAATTTCGTTCACGGTACAAATATCTTCAAAAAAGGTATAACATTCTTCAATATTCTTAAGGCAAAGGATCGCTTCGAACAATTGATCAACAGCCGGTGTTCGTATATTTTTGCTCATCGTCTGGACTCCTTTCTCTCATCCGTTGTGTTTTTCACACAGTATAATTTTATCATTCTGAAGTATTAAAGTAAAGATTTTTTTGCTTTCAAAAAGGAGCCATCTTATTTGTAATATTTCCGGTAATCGTAATAACCGCATTTTCTGCTGGGGCAGCTTAAATAGCCGTCTCTGTAAAGGTTTCTGTATCTGTAATGCCGGTGTAAATCCTTTCTTTCGTGCCGGTAGAAAGGATCGTAAGGGTCGAATCTGTCATAATGTCTTTCACGTCTAAATCCCCAATTTTTGCAGCAACTCATATACGCTCAACTCCTTTTTCTTTTATCATATGCAAAATGATGAAAAAAGGTGAATAATGTCGCAAAAATCAAATAAAGGCATTAATATTATAATTTTATAAAATCAAATTAAATTTCAAATAATATTTTAGGATTAAAAATAGTCATATTGACAATTAATAATTATTAGTTTATTAAACCGGCACATAATGGTAATAATTAGTAATAACCTAATGAATATGGAGGCACCATGAGAAATAGAAGAAGAAAAAGAAAAATACAGGTTTTTCTTATGTTGCTAGACCTATTTGTATTGATACTTGTGATAAGTTTAGCATATATGAAAATGAAACCTGCCGTTGTAAAAGCTGTAACTGTTGAGGCAGGTACAGGCTCTATTAATATTAAAGATTTTCTGACCAATAAACGGAAAAACGGCAGTTTTGTTACAGATATAAATAATATTAATCTGAATATTCCGGGAGCTTATGAAATAAAAATAAAAATTAACGGACGTATTTATAAATCAAAGCTGGAAATTGTAGATACAGTAGCTCCAAAGGCTGATCCGGTTTCGGTTATTGCCTTAAAGGACCAAAAAATAGAAGCAACAGATTTTATTACGAATTTAAGTGATGCAACCGAGGTGACGGTTTCTTTTGAAGCAAAACCCGATACGTCTATTCCGGGAGAAAAGGATGTCAATATAATACTGAAAGATATGGGGAATAACCGCACGGTTATAAGCTCCAAACTGACCGTATTGAATGTAAAAAGTTCCGTACAGGTTGAAGCAGGAACGAAACTTAATATAAAAGCATCGGATTTTGCGGATGACAGCAAATTAAAAGTAAATATTTTATCAGACTTGTCAAAACTTGATATAAGCAAACCGGCAATCCATACTATACAGCTTGAGGTAGACGGTTTGGTTGTGGAATCCAAAATTGAAGTTGTAGATACCACACCACCTAAGGCTGTAGCGCTAGATAAGGAAGTCTGGAAAGGAGATGTTTTGGCTGCTCAGGATTTTGTCACTGATATCAGTGACGCATCAGATGTAAAAGTTACTTTTGCAGAGGAACCCGATTTTGAAACACTGGGGACAAAAGAAATAACAATAATTCTTGAGGATACCTACGGTAATAAATCGGAAGTAAAATCAATGCTTACAGTAAAAGAAGATACTGAGCCTCCCGTATTTTCGGGCATAAAGAATCAAATCGTTTATGTGGGAGATAAGATTTCATATAAAAAAGGAGTCAGTGTAAAAGATAACAAAGATACGGATATAAGTTTTCAGGTAGACTCAAGCAATGTAAACCTTAATAAGGCAGGGACATACAAAGTTTATTATATAGCAGAAGACTCCTCTGGAAATAAAGCAAAAGAAACTGCAACCATTACGGTTTTGCCTCTTACCGTAACCGAGGAAATGCTCAATGAAAAAGTGGATAAAATCCTTGCAAAGATTATGAAGGAAGGTATGACAAAAAGGGAGATAGCATGGGAAATATATCAATGGGTTAAGAAAAATGTAGTTTACACCGGTTACTCCGACAAATCAGACTGGAGAAAAGAAGCTTATAGAGGTATAGTAACCGGAATGGGAGATTGCTTTACTTATTATGCGATATCCGAAGCACTTCTTACAAGGGCAGGAATTGATAATATGCGGGTAACCAGAGTCGGAGGAAAGACAGAGCATTTTTGGAATCTGATTAATTGCGGCGACGGCTGGTATCATTTTGATTCGTGCCCGAATAAGGATAAGCGGCAAACTTTTATGCTTACGGATGCGGAAGTGGAAGAATTAACGAGGCTAAGAGGAAACAATTATTATACCTTCGATAAATCCTTATATCCGAGGACACCTGAAAAATAAGCCCGGGTATAATTGATTGGTATCAACCATATATATAATTTATCGGAATATTCGTAAATAAATATTTATTAAATACCAATAAGTCGGGAAGGGAAGCATATGCCGAAAAGATTGGGTGTTATAGGCGGTTTGGGACCGCTTGCAACTGCTTATTTTTATGAACTGATTTGCCGGATGACTGATGCCGGTAAAGATCAGGAACATCTGGATATGGTTATAATCGGCAAGTCCTCAATTCCTGACAGGACAGAATATATACTTGGCAAAAGCAGCGACAGCCCCATGCCCCAAATTAAGGAATCCGCAAAAACACTTGAAATAATGGGTGTGGACTATATTGCAATACCATGTATAACTGCCCATTATTTTTACAGGGAAATTTCAGAAAGCATTAAGGTCCCAATAGTTCACATTATAAAAGAAACCGTTAGGTATTTAAAAGAACGGGGGATAAAAAATGCGGGAATAATGGCTACGGAAGGAACCATAAAAAGCAACCTGTTCCAAAAAGAATTGCATGAAAATGGTATTAATCCTGTTATTCCTTCAAAAAATGGGCAAGAATATATTTCAGACATAATTTATAAAAATGTAAAAGCCGGAATGCCGGTAGATATGGTGCAGTTTAAAAAAGCAAGCGATGAACTGTTAAATAAGGGAGCCGATGTGATTATCTTAGGGTGTACAGAGCTTTCACTGGTAAAGCGGACGGCCGATATCGGCCCGGGTTTTATCGATGCCCTGGAAGTACTTGCCATGTGCTGCATAAATAAATGTGAAAGACCTGTAAGAAAGGAATTTTCAAATCTCATAACATAATTTAATTTATACAGGTTTTGAAATAATAAAAGAATCATTATTTAGTTATTTAAAACTTACTTAAAAATTACCGTATAAACAGGAAGGTAACAGGTTATGCAAACCAATGTACTGGAATATCTGGAAAATATAATAGGAAAAGTGCCTGATAAAATCGCTTATGCCGATGATACAAATGAGGTTACATTTAAAGAAGTATATAATAATTCAAGGGCTATAGGAACATATCTTTATAAGATGGGACATTACAAAGAACCTATAATGGTGTTTATGGGTAAACACCCAAGCACCATAATAACATTTTACGGAGTTATTTATGCCGGATGTTTTTATGTCCCTATAGATGAAGAAATGCCAAGGCACCGGATTGAACTGATTTTCGAAAATGTCAAACCGAGAGCCGTTATATGTGACCATAAAACCGTTAAGGTTATGGAGACTTTTGATTATAAAGGGAATGTATATCTTTATGATGAGATAATTAAGACAAGCCCGAATGAGAAAGTGTTAAACCTCGTAAGAGAAAAACAGATAGATACCGATCCCATATATATTGTGTTTACATCGGGCTCAACGGGGATTCCGAAAGGGGTTGTAGCCTGCCACAGGTCGGTTATCGATTATATAGATAATCTTACGGCAGTGCTTAAAATTGACGAGAATGCAATTTTCGGTAATCAGACACCCCTGTATGTGGATGCTTGCCTTAAGGAATTGTATTCCACTTTGAAATTCGGGGCTACCACCTATATAATTCCGAAACATTTATTTATGTTTCCGTTAAAGCTTGTGGAATTTATGAATGAAAAGAAGATCAACACCATTTGCTGGGTGGTTTCCGCCCTTACCATAATCTCATCTTTCGGTACGTTTGAAAAAGCGGTTCCTAAATATTTAAAAACCGTGGCATTCGGCAGCGAAGTGTTTCCCATAAAGCAGTTTAAACTTTGGAGAAAGTATCTTCCTGATGCCAGGTTTATAAACTTATACGGGCCTACAGAGTGTACAGGAATGTCCTGCTATTACGAAGTGGACAGGGATTTTGAACTTGATGAAGCTATCCCTATAGGACGGCCCTTTAAGAATACGGACATAATACTTCTAAACGAAGAAGATAAGCCGGCAAAGGAAGGCGAAGTGGGAGAGATTTGCATCCGGGGGACCTCACTTACCCTCGGATATTACAACAATTTTGAAAAGACTTCGGAAGTATTTGTCCAAAACCCCTTAAACAATTCCTATCCTGAGCTTATTTACAGAACAGGGGATTTGGGAAAATACAACGAACGGGGCGAGCTGGTCTTTGTGTCCAGAAAAGATAATCAGATAAAACATATGGGACACAGGATAGAACTGGGAGAGATTGAAACGGTGGCAAATATGCATCCGGAGATTAAATCGGCATGCTGCATATTTGATGATGTATCAAAAAAGATTATTCTGTATTATGTCGGGGATATTTCCGAAGCAGATGTGGCAACTTATATGAAGGACAAGCTTCCCAGATATATGATACCAAACCTGACAAAAAAACTTGACAGAATGCCCCTTACGGCAAACGGGAAAATAGACCGGGTACTGCTAAAAAGCTTAAATAAATAAATTTTTCATAAATAATGTTTAAAAGTTTGCATTTATATTAAGAATTGATTATGGGTGTAACTATAAGAATTAATTAGGGAATATTTTTGTTTTCCAATAAAATTAAAAATAATGAATAACAGGAGAAATGATATGGAAAAAGTAATTGAAATTTTAAAGAGCTTACATCCTGATGTTGACTTTGAAAACTGCACAACATTAATAGACGATAAAATTATCGATTCATTTGATATTGTTACCCTTATATCGGAATTAAGTGATGAATTTGATGTAAATATTCCGGTAGAAGAGATTGTACCGGAGAATTTTAACTCCGCAAAAGCTATATATGAGCTTATTAAAAGGCTTCAGGAGGATGAATAACAAGAGTATTTATGCTGTTTACATCGTTTGAATTTATTCTATTTGCAACCGTACTGTTTGTACTTTATTATATAATACCCAAAAAACTTCAATGGATGCTGCTTCTTGCGGCAAGCTATGTATTTTACGCCTTTGCGGGAGTTAAATATCTGGTATATATCCTGGCTACTACCGTATCAACCTATTTTACAGGCCAAAGGATAGGAAAACTTCAGAAAATCGGATATGAGTACATTAAAATCAATAAAGAAACTCTCTCAAGAGAAGAAAGAAAGGCCTATAAGGAAAAGATTAAGAAAAAGCAAAGATACTGGCTTGCTTTTTGTCTGGTGCTCAATTTCGGAATACTGGCGGTAATTAAGTATTACAATTTTACAGTCCTTAATATAAATTCTGTATTTGACTTACTTAAAATTAATGTAAATATACCGACTTTAGGTTTTGTCCTGCCCCTGGGTATATCATTTTATACGTTTCAGACCATGGGGTATATTATTGATGTTTACAGGGAAAAGTATGCTCCTCAGAAAAATATGTTCAGACTGGCCTTGTTTGTATCATTCTTTCCTCAGCTAATCCAGGGACCTATAAACCGTTATGATGATTTGGAAAAAACCTTGTTCGGGCCTCACAAGTTTGTTTCTAAAAAAGTATCTTTTGGCCTGCAAAGGATACTTTGGGGCTATTTTAAGAAACTGGTGGTTGCGGACAGGCTTCTTATTGCAGTTAATACCATTGTAAAAAATCCCGACGAATACCAAGGGGTATATGTGCTTCTTGGCATGTTCTTTTATGCCATAGAACTTTATGCGGATTTTACCGGAGGTATAGATATAGCTATAGGTGTGGCCGAAGTCTTAGGAATCCGAATGGCAGAAAACTTCGAGCGGCCCTATTTTTCAAAATCTATTACCGAATACTGGAGAAGATGGCATATTACACTGGGTACCTGGTTTAAGGATTATCTGTTTTTGCCCATATCGGTCAGCAAGTCTATGCTTAATCTTTCAAAGAAATGCAGAAAGCTTTTTGGGGATTCCATAGGAAAAAGAATACCGGTATATATTTCTACAATAGTAGTATGGTTTACAACCGGTATCTGGCACGGGGCTGCCTGGAATTTTATAGTCTGGGGACTTTTAAATGCCCTGGTTATTCTGATATCCCAGGAGTGTATTCCTCTATACAACAGATTTCATAAACGATTTAATGTAAGCGGGACCTTCTGGTATCGCCTGTTCCAGGTAGGACGGACTTTTTGGCTTATGAGTTTTCTTAGGACTTTGGACTGTTACAGGAATGTGCCTACGACATTCAGGATGTACGGTACCATATTTACAAAATGGAACTGGCATGAACTGTTTAACGGAAAATTTGCTTCCCTGGGCCTTGGTATTTCTGATTATATAATATTGACTCTGGCAGTTTTGCTGATACTTTATGTAAGCCTGGCTTCAAGAGCAGGATCATTTAGGGAAAAGCTTTCCAAAAAACCTTTAATTGTAAGGTATTTGTCTTATTTTGGCCTTATTATATCTATACTGATTTTTGGAGCATATGGAATAGGATATGATTCCAGCCAGTTTATTTACAGTCAGTTCTGAAAATAATATTAATAAACGGATGTGCTTTTACGGAAAGGCGGGATCAGAAGATGCTAAAAAAGATCCTGATAAATGTTTTTTCTTTTGTTATATTGGTCGGAGTATTATTTTTTCTTCAGGAGTTATTTATGCCCAAATATATGACTGAGATTCCTGAAGGAAATTTAATAGAAGAGTATTATAAGGAAGAAAAAAAGCATGACGTAATTTTTATCGGGGACTGTGAGGTTTTCTCCAACATTTCCCCTGTTACCTTATGGGAAAAATACGGAATAACAAGCTACATAAGAGGAAGTGCGCAGCAGCTTATCTGGCAGTCCTATTATTTGCTGGAGGAAACCTTAAGATATGAAAAACCAAAAGTGGTTGTCTACAATGTCCTCGCCATGAAATACAACGAACCTCAAAAAGAAGCTTATAACAGACTGACTTTGGACGGTATGAAATTATCCGGCTCAAAAATCAAGGCGATTAAAGCTTCTATGACAGAGGGCGAAGACTTTATTAGCTATATCTTTCCTTTGCTTAGATATCATTCCAGATGGAATGATCTTAAGGCTGAAGATTTTAAATATCTATTCGGTAAAAAAAAGGTTTCTCATAACGGATACCTGATGAGAATAGACGTAAAGCCTGTGGGTTATATTCCTAAGGGCAGAGTGCTGGCTGATTATAGATTTGGGGAAAACAGCTACTATTATCTTGAGAAGATGACTAAGCTTTGCAAGGAAAATGATATAGAACTGATATTAATTAAATCGCCAAGTGTTTATCCCTACTGGTATCCGGAGTGGGATCAGCAGATGAAAGATTATGCGAAAAAGAATAATCTTACTTATATTAATTTCCTAGAGCTGGCAGATGAAATCGGAATTGATTATCAAAAGGATACATTTGACGGAGGTTTACATTTAAATCTCTCCGGAGCAGAAAAATTCACCACATACTTTGGTGAAATATTAAGCAAAGACTTTAATCTGCCTGACCACAGGAACGAGGAGGAATATCAAAGGATTTGGCAGGATAAGGTTAAGTTTTATTATGCCATGAAAAAAGACCAGGAAAGGGAACTTAGAGAATACGGATATTTAAAAAGTTATGGGGCAGTAGCCCAGACTATAGAAGAATAGGTATATGAGATAAATCAGAGTTAAATGAATATTGCTTATGATATAAAAGTCTGTTTAAATAGGAAGAACAGTAAAATAAGAGGCGTGAATGCCTGGCTTATGAACTAATGAATTTATATCATATTTGATAATTTATATTTAATTTATAGATAAGGACATGTAGTTTTTTCTATAAATCAAAATTATTTAAAGACAGGTGAATTATTATGAGAAAAATATTGCTTTTATTAATTTTAATATCAGTGATATTGGGAGGTTGCGGTACAAAAGACAATTCATCAGATGTTAACGGAAATGACAAAAAAACTGCTGAAGAAGTGCAGACTGATGAAAAGCAAAATGAGCAGCAGGAACCTTCAGGATATGCCTTTGAATATAACGGAGTAACAATTTATATGAACACGGATGTAAAATCTGTAATAGACAAATTGGGAGACCCTTTAAATTATTTTGAAGCCGAAAGCTGCGCCTTTAAAGGGCTTGATAAATTTTACACATACCCGGGATTTGAAATTACAACTTATCCTATGAACGGGAAAGATTATATATCTTCTGTTAATTTAATGGATGATACGGTAAGCACACCGGAAGGGATTTATCTGGGATCGACGGTTGATGATATGATAGCTGCCTATGGGGATAACTATACGGAGTCATCCGGATCATATACTTATATTAAAGATGATTCAAAAATTCAGTTTATTGTAAAGGACGATGAAATAATTTCTATAACATATCTGGCAATAGTGGAAGGACTGGAATAAGAACTGTAAGTAAATTATAAAGCTCTTAATCTGATGGGGACTGACATGTCCGAATTCGGATTAAGAGCTATTTAATTAATTATTTAAGCAAAAAAGAACATATTACCATCGGTTTTGTGTTCTTTGAGCAAACCCAAGAATTTCTTTAAGGTATATAACAGTCCCGTCATCAAGGATGGCCCTGCCTGTAAATTTACCGAATACCTGATGGCGATTAAGGGAAAACGGGAAAGGAAATAAAGGAAATTGTAAACTACGGTCAATAATAGGTATAAATACCATATCTATTCGGCTGTCAGAGGAAGTAATTATCCAGGGTTTAAGATAATCATATCCGTTCTTTTTATCTTTGGGTATATGAAAGGATACATTTTCAAGCTTGCTTGATGTTCCGTCAAAAATGATCATATTTTCCGTAGCATAGGAAGAATCACTAAGTCCGCAGCCTAAATTGAAAGCAAAGATTTTGCCATGAATTTTACCTGCTGCCGAACTCCAATACCAGGTTGTCTTATAGGGCAATACCCCACGCACCCAGTTAATGACTGCAAAAGAATTTGCCGGTGAAAAACCGTAATTAACATTTCTGTACTTTACATAGCCGGATGCTCTCATACCAAATATTTTTCTGTTATAGATAAAGTTATTGCTGCTTTCGTCAAACGGCGCTGCGATAACCATAGAATCATTAGGTTCGTTAAAAAGAATCAAGGAAATATCCAAATCTGTTTCCTTTTTAAGATTATATTTTTTCAGTATAAGAATACGGACGGAATTTTCAATTTTTACGCATAAACGGATGAATTTATCTTTGTATATAATGCTGCCCCTTGCGGAATCTTTAGGAAGCTTAAATTTTTTTGGAGAAATTCTTATTGTATTTTTATTGATAATCTTTTTTTCTTTTATGTCAACAATTGAAACACATATAAAAACCAGGTTTAAACTTTTAGCGACAGTTAGATTTAGGGCATAATTTTTATTATAAACCAGATAATAATCCCATTCTTTTAGGCGATGCTTTTTCTTTACGAATTTTTTAGTATATCTAAGAAGCGGCCTTTTGGCATATCCTTTCTGGACTAATTTACCCTTATTATCAAGCAACATGGACGGTCTTGTGATTTCCAGCTGCATTATTATCCCCCAAAAAAAGTGTTTTGTATATCATATGCAGATATACCAATGATAAGCCATGAAATTATCTTTTTATCAATTCTATTTTGGTTTGTAATAATTAGAACAGGCAAAATGGCGATTGAAAAAATAATTGTGCTTTTTGGCGGAAACGAAGAAATGCTAAAAGATATGGATGCTACAATTTCATTAGACTTTATAGAAAACTCTTTTAGAAAGGTTTTCGTTAGAGCAAATAATTTTTTTTCCTAATAATTAAACATAAAACCTCCGGCTTTTATACCGGAGGCTATGATACATATTACTTTATAAGCCGCTGCCATAGCATTATATATAAGTAAAATAAAATAAATGCTATATATGTTTTGACCTGTTATATGACAGATAAGTTTGCAGGCATTATTCAAATACGATTACAGCATTCTTATTCTTAATTCTTAAAAGAAGCGTTTCTATGATACGGAAGTAATGATTCAAATTCTTGGTTTCAAGATAAGTAGTAATCATATCCTGACCGATTACTAAATCTATATTATGCGGCTCGGCACAGACCATAACTGCTTTGTCGCCCTTTAATACCGGAGTGCTGAAAATATTGCCGTTTAATAGTCTGCTTATTCTATCATATTCGGTAGTGCCTGTGCCCGGTTGAATTCTTTGAAGTTCTACATAAAGCTTAGGGCTGACTACGAGAGCTTTTCTGCCTACAATACCGTTTTCAATAAATTTGGCAATTCCTACGGATATATCTTTAAAAGGATTTTCGCCTTCGCTCCAGTCGGATAATTGAAGTTTAATTACTCCGTCTTCGTTTATAAGACCTTTGTAGCCAAGTTCTTCATTGCCTAAGAAA
The DNA here is from genome assembly GCF_002904165.1 of Herbinix hemicellulosilytica. Taxonomy (GTDB): domain Bacteria; phylum Bacillota; class Clostridia; order Lachnospirales; family Lachnospiraceae; genus Mobilitalea; species Mobilitalea hemicellulosilytica. Next base: position 482,053 of record NZ_CVTD020000008.1, read on the forward strand.
ATTAATTCGTCTTCTTTTAAAGCGCATTGGGAAGCGGCCTGAATGGCTGCGGATAAATCAACCGGCAAACCCATTTGGTCGCTGAATTCTAAGTCTCTCCACAAAAGTGAAAAATCCTGATTTATCAAAGGAATATGTCTATATGTTCTTCCTTTAATAACGGAAATATCCCCTTCGCTTTCTTCCAATTCCGAAATGCTGTCAACGTTGATACTTTGAATACCGCCGCCTAATGGTCCGTAGTTACTAATAAATCTTCTTCCTGTAAGAATACTTTTAGCCGTTGATACAACAGTATCATCAATTTGCTTCCAAAGGTCTGCGGAAATCGGAGAACCTTCTCTGTATAAATAGTCCATATTCTCCCTCCTTGTAAAAAATATTTAACTAACTTTAAACTTACTTGTTAAGCAGGCTGCCTATGGTACTATCAGCTTTTGCGGAAGATGTTTTTGTTACAATATTCAGCTGCTCTAGCATTTCTCTTACTTCTTGTTCACCTTCAGCGAAATGTTCTGCTTCCTCAGGATCAAGATGGCGAAGCAGGGTCATAAGTTCACCGACATGTGCTTTTTCTTCATCCCTAATATCTGCAAGAACTTTTTTTGCCACAGGGTCATCGGTTGCCTGCACATGGGCGTCATAAATAAAAATAGCTTCAAGCTCGCCTGCTATATCAAGTCTTATTGCCTGTATCAGTTCTTCTTTAGAAATTTTTCCGGGTATGTTGCCGGCAAAGGGATTTGCAAAACTTGCCATATGGTATTCCTCCTTTTTAGAAAATTGTATGATTTGTTTAATTAATTATATTGCTTAGCTTATATTATACTACTTAATAATTAAATTTAAATAAAATAATAATAAATTATTCTATTTTTAGTTTTATTTGTTTAAAAATGAAATAAATTCATGAATATTTTTTGATAATACATAACGACAAATTTGAAAGAAAGATGAAAAAATTAATAAAGGGAATGTAAATATATAAATATGACAATATTAATTATAGTATTTACAAAAATATAATTACAGTTATTACATATAATTACAGTTTTTACAAATACATAAAAAACTTTCCTGCCTAGCACTTATAAATTATTATACCCAATAAAATTATAGTAAATCAGTAAAGCGACACAGATGTAATGGTGATACTTAATAACTTAGAATCTATGTTATAATTATTACATAATAATTGATAATATTTATGAAAAATCAGCTAAAGAAGTGAAAAACAGCTAATGTAAAAGTAAATAATGCCTCTATAAATGGCTAAAATATCATGACTATTTTATAAAGAGGATTTGACACAAGCAAATCTGATTTGAAAGTAAAGTTTTTAATTTAATAAGAACGATTCTTAATAATTATGGTTGCGCTTCTTATGAAAAATTAGGGGGGAAAATATGGCATATAAAGTTGATTTTTTAAATGTATCAACAACCGGTTTAGAATCTTCACCTGTAGCGGAAGCACTGGCAGGCCTTAGGGCTAATGAAGCCCGTTATTACAAGAACAAGTACAATCATGATTTTGTGGTAGTTCCTGCGGATGAAAGCCGGGAAACTATTGATTATGTTCAAAGAATTTTGAAGGATGAACGTGGTATTGAGTTTGAAGCAAAACCACTGGAAACATCACGCTTTAGAATCGAGAATACAGACTTTGCTTATGTTTTTTATGAGGATGGTCTTTGTGTAAATGTTATGTATTCGCTTGATGATCCTAAAAAAAGGGCTGTAGGATTTAAACTTTCCGAAGGAATGGATGTTCCCAAAGAACTTGAAGGAAAATTTAAATTTGCAAAGCAAAGATCAAAACTGGCAGGAACAATCAGAGGGTCGTTTTTTGTGATTAAGGGAGAGTATCAGCAAAAATAAACTAAATATCACAGCTATGCGTTCGATTGTGCTTATGTGACACAGCATCCATTTATTTTTAATGATACTCTTTTAAATAATATAACGCTTTATCGTGATTATGACCCTTTGCTACTAAATATTTTGGATTTGCTTGGTTTACGTGAGTTGATAGAAAGTAAGGGGCATAAAATATTTACTGAAAATGATAAAAAATTTCAAGTGGTGAGAGGCAGAAAATTGCTATTGCATGTATTCTTTTTATGAAAAAAACTTTTTATTAAGACTCAAAAAATACTTTAACTAAAATAAACACTTCTTGCATAAAAGATATTTTGTAAAGTAAAGGTGGCAAAAATGCGAATGTTAGTAAATATACTTTTTCTTTACCTTAATATATAATTTTATTTAAGGTGATGATAATGATCTTTTCTGAAAAATTGCAATTATTAAGGAAAAATAAAGGACTCACACAGGAAGAGCTGGCTGAAAAACTCGACGTATCAAGGCAAGCAGTTGCCAAATGGGAATCGGGACAGGGATATCCGGATATAGCAAATCTTATTCAAATAAGCAATCTGTTTAATGTTACAATTGATTATTTAGTAAAAGACCAGGCTTGCAATATAAGTATATCGCCTGATACTAAGACAGATATGGACAAGCTTATTGAATTCAGAATCGAAGCAGGCGCAAATACTTATGCGGCATGTATGAATGAAACAGCTTCAACAAGATTTGATTCCCATGATTATCAGTATTCGAAGGGACCTTTTATATATCATGATACATATGTAGGCGGGGAACAATTTGCAGGTGAAGAAGCCATATGGCAAGACGGTAAAGCAGTATATGCCATGAATTACATGGGTCGGGTGTTGGGAGAACCTTTTAGCGGTGATTTCTTAAAAGAAGCTTTAAGAAAGGCAGACAAAAATATGCCGTATCGGGGGCCTGAATACTATCAGTCAGGGGAATACTTGTATAAGAGCAAAGTCATGGGGGATTTTACCTGGTTTCAGGGCTATGAAGAAATCTACTATAATGGGACAATTATTTATGAATGCTATTTTCATGGCGGATTGATCCGTTAATATGAAATTATGGACTTTGAGTTGTATAGTGAAAATTCATTTAGGATACATTAATGGGAAACCGGTAAAGGTACATACTTTAAAAAGTAGACAAATGCTCAGACTTTTCGTATAATGTTGTCGCTGTATTTAATACTGATTAAAAAAAGAAACAGGAGAATGCGACGTGAAAAAAGGAACACAATATGTCGGTGAAGTTTTAAAGGTAGAATTTCCTAATAAAGGAATTCTTGAGATAGAAGATAAAAAGGTAGAGGTTAAAAATACTCTGCCCGGTCAGAAGATTAGCTTTATGGTAAATAAAATTCGTAAGGGTAAAGCTGAAGGCCGGCTTATAGAAGTACTTGAAAAGTCTCCGCTTGAAACGGCAGAACCAAAATGCATTCATTTTGGCCCCTGCGGTGGCTGCAGCTATCAGACATTACCCTATGAAACTCAGCTTAAACTAAAAGAAGAACAGGTAAAAAGACTGCTTGATGCGGTTTGCGACGAGTATAGGTTTGAAGGAATAAAAGGAAGTCCAAAACAGTGGGAATATCGCAATAAGATGGAATTTTCCTTTGGTGACGAGGAAAAAGACGGACCTCTTGCCTTGGGCCTTCATAAGAAAGGAAGCTTTTACGATATTCTGACAACCGATCAGTGCCAAATCGTTGACAGTGACTACAATAAGATACTGGCCGATGTTCTTAGGTATTTTGCAGGGTTAGGGGTAAGTTTTTATAAAAAGATGACCCATACGGGCTATTTGAGGCATTTGCTGATACGTAAAGGGATAAAAACCGGAGAAATATTAGTCAATCTGGTTACCTCAACACAGTGGGAGCATGAAAAACAGGAAAGAGAAGTTATAGAGGAGTTTAAAAACAGGTTGCTTAAGCTTGATTTAAGCGGTAAAATAGCGGGAATTCTCCATATATACAACGACAGTTTGGCGGATGTTGTACAGGGCGACAGTATCAATATTTTATTCGGCAGGGATTATCTGTATGAAGAATTACTCGGCCTGAAATTCAAGATATCCACCTTTTCATTCTTCCAGACGAATTCACTTGGGGCGGAGGTACTTTACAGTACCGTAAGAGAATATATAGGTGAAACAAAAGATAAGCTTATTTTTGATTTATACAGCGGAACCGGAACCATAGCACAGATTCTTGCCCCGGTAGCAAAAAAAGTAATTGGAGTGGAAATTGTTGAAGAAGCGGTTATGGCTGCGAGGGAAAATGCTGCCCTAAACGGCCTTGACAACTGTGAGTTTATTGCCGGAGATGTGCTTAAAGTTATTGATGAAATCGAAGATAAACCGGATCTTATTGTTTTGGACCCACCCAGGGACGGAATTCATCCGAAGGCATTGGAGAAAATCATTGATTTTGGAGTGGACCGGATTGTGTATGTTTCCTGCAAACCTACGAGCCTGGCAAGAGATTTGGTAGTACTGCAGGAGAGAGGATATAAGGTTGAAAAGGTATGCTGTGTGGATATGTTTCCCAATACGGTGCACGTTGAGTGCGTAGTATTGATGACGCGGCTGTAAGCCTTGATTTTACTGGATTTTCGGAAGCACATCCAAGTTGTCTACTCGACCTAAAGGGCTAAAATGCGTACGCGGAAACATATCGACAGGTGATTTTACAGGCAAAAATTTAGCTTAAAATTGGTAGGGTTGAGTTGACAGATTAGATAAAGGGCATTTTTCATAAGGTTGAGGAGACAGGATGGATGTACATTTAATGCAGGTATACTCATTTTCTGAAAAAACTTTATTTATTATGTATAAAGTTGTAATATGTTGAAATTGTTCGTTTCTTCGCATATAATAAAAACTGGAATCTCATGTTCTGCGAGGTATTCATAATGGATTACTTAACGGCAAAACAAGCTGCTGAAAAATGGAATATATCCCCGCGCAGAGTTCAAGTTTTATGCGAGCAGGGGCGCATTAAGGGCGCTGTACGCCTGGGATGGGCATGGGCGATACCTAAGGATGCTGAGAAACCTTACGATTTGCGTGTGAAAAAAGATAAAAAATAGAGGAGTAGAGTAGAATGGCAAAAGTTAAAAAATCAAAAAATGAAGTAAAAGAGCAGCCTATTGAACAAGTACTTTGGGCAGCTGCGGACAAGCTCCGCAAAAATATGGATGCTGCGGAATATAAGCACGTTGTTCTCGGGCTTATTTTTTTAAAATACATATCAGACAGTTTTTATGATTTATATTATAAACTTAAAGAAGGCAAGGGCGAGTACGAAGGAGCGGACCCTGACGATCCCTATGAGTATCGTGCGGAGAATGTATTCTATGTGCCACCGCAGGCACGCTGGGATTATCTTCAAAGTCGAGCCAAGCTGCCGACGATCGGCAAAGATATAGACGAAGCTATGGAGGCCGTAGAAAAGGATAACCCATCCCTCAAAGGCGTTTTGCCGAAAGAATACGCAAAAGAAAAGCTGGACAAGCAGTCTCTCGGTGGTCTGATTGATTTGATTGGTACGATTGCGCTTGGTGACAGTGTTTCTAAATCAAGTGATATACTGGGGCAGGTATATGAGTATTTTCTTGGACAGTTTGCCCTTGCAGAAGGTAAAAAAGGCGGACAGTTCTATACGCCCCGTTCCGTAGTACAGTTGCTTGTTGAAATGCTCGAACCTTACGAGGGCAGGGTTTTTGACCCTTGCTGCGGCAGTGGCGGTATGTTCGTTCAAAGCGAGAAATTCGTTGAAGCTCACAGAGACCACTATAACGGAAAATCAAGAGAGATTGATAAGCTTTTCGAGCGTGTTGTTTCTATCTATGGTCAGGAAAGCAACCAAACAACATGGCGGCTTTGCAAAATGAACCTTGCCATACGAGGTATTGACAGTAGCAATGTTTTATGGAACAATGAAGGTTCTTTTTTAAACGATGCCCACCCCGATCTGAAGGCTGATTTTGTGATTGCCAATCCACCTTTTAATGACAGCGATTGGAGCGGAGAACTGCTGCGGAATGACGGACGCTGGAAGTATGGTGTGCCACCAGTATCCAACGCAAACTATGCATGGATCCAGCACTTTTTGTATCACCTTTCGCCCAAAGGAACCGCCGGCTTCGTTATGGCTAAAGGCTCCCTTTCGTCAAAAACAAACGGCGAGGGAGAAATCCGTAAAAACATTATTGAAGCCGGTCTTGTAGATTGTATTGTAAACCTGCCGGCAAAGCTATTTTTGAACACCCAAATTCCCGCATGCTTATGGTTCTTGTCAAGGGAAAAGGAAACAAATCCGAACCACCCGCGTCGGAATACGATTTTGTTCATTGATGCACGGAATATGGGAACTTTGATAAACCGCAGGACCCGTGAACTCACCAATGAGGATATCCGTAAAATAGCCGACACTTACCACAACTGGAAGAAGAACGATGGTTCATATGAAGACATTCCCGGTTTTTGCAAATCAGCAACGCTTGATGATGTGCGGGAACTCGATTATGTGCTGACCCCTGGCAGGTATGTCGGATTGCCCGAGGAAGAGGATGACTTTGATTTTGAGGAACGTGTAAAAAAGCTGACTGCCGAGCTTAAAGCGCAGATGGAAGAAAGCGCAAAACTGGATGAGCGGATAAAAGAAAACCTTGCAAAAGTGGGGATTGAGTTATGACGGAGTGGAGAGAGTTTAAATTAGGTGATATTTGTACAATTATTCAATATGGTTATACTGAAAGTGCAACTTTTGACCCGGTTGGACCAAAATTTCTTAGAATAACAGATATCGTACCTAATATTATTGATTGGTCAACTGTTCCTTATTGTAAGATTGATAAGGAGAATTATGAAAAATATAAACTGGATGTTGGGGATATAGTTATCGCTCGTACTGGTGCCACAACTGGATACAATAAAAGAATAAAAGATAGTATTAATGCTGTATTTGCGTCATACCTCATAAGATTTAAGATTAACAAAGAAATTGCTGATGATTGTTTTATTAGTTATGTGCTAAAAAGTGATTCATATTTTGGGTTTATTGATAATGCCGTTGGTGGTTCAGCGCAACCAGGAATAAATGCAAGAGTACTAAGCCAGTTTTCTTTTTTACTCCCCCCCCTCCCCGAACAAAAAGCAATTGCTGATGTTTTATCCTCCCTTGACGATAAAATCGACCTTCTGACAAGGCAGAATAAAACACTCGAAGATTTGGCACAGGCATATTTCCGTAAATGGTTTATTGAGGATGCGAGCAAAGAGTGGGAAGTTGTTCCTATATCTGAAAAATTTGATGTTTTATTGGGAGGTACTCCTTCTCGAAAAATTGAATCATATTGGACGAATGGTACAATAGGTTGGATTAATTCAGGGAAAATTAATGAGTTCAGAATAATTGAAGCAAGCGAATATATTACTGAAGAAGCTCTTAACAACTCTTCAGCAAAGTTACTTCCCGCTGGAACAACTGTATTAGCAATTACAGGAGCAACATTGGGAAAAATCAGCATGGTATTGCGCTCATTTGCAGCTAATCAGTCTGTAATTGGTTTAGTGCCAAAAGCAGAATTATCGAATAATTTTATTTTCCTTTGGTTAAAAGAGAATATAAATGCTCTGATTAGCATGCAAACGGGAGGGGCTCAACAACATATTAATAGCAATGATGTAAAAAGTTTTGACGTTATTGTTCCAGATACAGTCGCATTAAGCCTGTTTAGAAGAAAAATTGATCCATTGATGTTAAAAATATCTCAAAATTGCTTTCAAATAAATACCTTAAATAAACTCCGCGATACCTTGCTTCCCAAGCTTATAAGCGGCGAAATCCGCGTAAAAATGTGAGGTGAAAAAGGTGCCTAAGCTTTGTGAGTCTGAAATAGAGAAAATGGCAATAGAAGAACTGGTGGAATTGGGTTATACATATCTTTCTGGGCCGGATATAGCACCGGATGCACCTTTTGCAGAGCGCAACAGTTACAGTGAAGTTCTGCTTAAAAAAAGACTGACCGATGCGGTAGTGCGTCTTAATCCCAACCTTTCCTATGATGTTATTTTGGAGGCAGTAAATAAAGTTGCACGTATAAGTTCTTCAAATCTGGTAGCAGACAACGAAGCATTTCATAAAATGCTGGTTGATGGTGTGCCCGTTGAATACCGCAAAAACGGAGATATAGTTGGCGATTATGTAAAGCTTGTGGATTTCTCGGAAGATGGAGTTAACAACAACGAATTTCTTGTGGTCAATCAGTTTACCGTCATTGAAAACAATAATAATAAGCGGCCTGACATTCTTCTTTTTATCAACGGTATTCCTATGGTGCTGTTTGAACTTAAAAATCCGGCCGATGAAAACGCCACCATTCGCAAAGCTTATGATCAAATCTGCACATACAAGGCCACCATACCAAGTCTTTTTACATACAACGAGATATGTGTTATTTCCGATGGGCTGGAAGCTAAGGCAGGTTCGTTAACTGCTCCGTTCTCACGTTTTTCAACGTGGAAAACCAAAGATGGACTAAATGAAGCGTCCAAGTTTGAAGATCAGCTTACCACCCTTATTCACGGGCTGTGCAACAAGAAAACCCTGCTCGACTATATACGCAATTTTATAACCTTTGAAAAGAGCAAAACTGAGGATAAAAAGACCAAGATAATAAAAGTAGAAACTGTCAAGAAAATTGCCGCCTATCATCAGTATTACGCTGTGAATAAAGCTGTTAAAAGTACGATTGAAGCGGCAAGGGTAGGTGGCAGCAAAAAAGCCGGTGTTATATGGCATACTCAAGGATCCGGCAAATCCCTATCTATGGTTTTTTATGCTGGAAAACTGGTGCAAAACCTTAACAATCCAACTATAGTTGTTATTACCGACAGAAATGATTTGGACGATCAACTCTTTGATACTTTTGCTGGAAACAGCGACCTTCTGCGCCAGCCGCCGAAGCAGGCGGAAAGCTGCGAGCATTTAAAAGAATTATTAAAGGTAGCATCCGGAGGCATAGTTTTTACCACTATTCAAAAATTCATACCTGATAATGACAGCTCGGTTTATGAGCTTTTGTCGGAAAGAGACAACATAGTTGTTATAGCCGATGAAGCGCACCGCACGCAGTACGGCTTTAACGCGAAACTCAGAGATATAAAGGACGAAAACAATCAGGTTGTGGGGCAGCGTATAGCTTATGGTTTTGCCAAATATATGCGCGATGCCTTGCCAAACGCTACTTTCATAGGTTTTACCGGTACACCGGTAGAGAAGCAGGATGCCAACACGCCGGCGGTATTTGGCAATTACATTGATATTTACGATATTGCCCAAGCGGTTGAAGATAAGGTGACAGTTAAAATATATTATGAAAGCCGTCTGGCTAAAGTCAATCTCACCGAGGAAGGCAAAAAGCTGATTGAGGAGTTCGACAGGGAACTTGAAGAAGTAGATGAAAAAGACGAAGCAAAAGCCGCAAAAATGAAATGGGCAAAGCTGGAGGCTATTGTCGGGAATAAAGAACGCCTTGCCACTCTCGCAAAAGACATTGTTACGCATTTTGAGGATCGCCAAAAGGTTTTTGAGGGTAAGGCGATGATCGTTGCGATGAGCCGTAGAATCGCTGTTGATTTGTATAATGAAATCATAAAGCTTCGCCCTGAGTGGCATAGTGACGATTTGGACAAGGGTGTTATCAAAGTTGTTATGACATCTTCCAGTTCTGATGGTCCTGAAATGCAGAAACACCATACTACTAAGGAGCAGCGAAAAATGCTTGCACAGCGTATGAAAGATGAAAATGATCCACTGAAAATTGTCATCGTGCGCGATATGTGGCTGACTGGCTTTGACGTTCCATGCCTCAACACCATGTATATCGATAAGCCGATGAAGGACCACAACCTTATGCAGGCAATAGCGCGCGTAAACCGTGTTTTCAAGGATAAGCCGGGCGGGCTGATTGTCGATTATATCGGGATTGCCCCAAACCTAAAAAAAGCTTTAAGTTTCTATGCAGAGAGCGGTGGCAAGGGAGTACCTGCTGAAACTCAGGCAAGGGCTGTAGAAATAATGCTTGAAAAGCTTGAGGTTGTCCGGCAGATTTTACACGGATTTGATTATACGAGCTTTTTCAAAGCAGAAGTAAAGGACAAGCTTTCTATTATTCTTCGTGCTGAAGATTTTATTTTATCTACAGATGATAAAAAAGCGCGTTTTATTAAGGAAGTAACCCTCCTAAGCCAGGCTTATGCACTTGCCAAACCTGATAAGGCAACGGTTACACATGCAGAGGAAATAGCGTTTTTCCAAGCAGTTAAGGCAAGACTCACTAAATTTGAAACAAGCGGCGAAAGTGGCATAAATTACGATTCTGTTATAAAAAACATTGTTGATTCGGCTATTGTATCAGATGAAGTTGTAGATATTTTTGATGCTGCTGGTATTGAAAAGCCGGAATTGTCCATTCTCTCAGATGAATTCCTTATGGAAATTAAAGGGATGAAACATAAGAATCTGGCTATTGAGCTACTAAAAAAGATTTTGTCCGATGAAATAAAAGTACGTTCAAAATATAACCTGACAAAATCAAAATCACTTATGGAAATGCTCAGTTCAGCGCTTAAGCGGTACCAGAATAATCTACTTTCAACGGCTGAAATCATAGAAGAGCTTATTCGTATTGCAAAGGAAATAAGAGAAGCAGACAGACGAGGTGAAAAACTTGGTTTGTCTGAAGATGAACTTGCTTTTTATGATGCCCTTGAAACCAATGACAGCGCGGTTAAGGTGTTGGGCGACGAAACGTTAAGAACAATCGCCCGCGAGCTTGCGGACAAGGTGCGTAAAAATGCCACAATCGACTGGACACTGAAGGAAAGCGTCCGCGCAAAACTGATGGTATTGGTTCGTCGGACATTAAATAAATACGGTTATCCGCCTGACAAACAGCAGCGCGCCGTGGAAACGGTCATGAAACAGGCAGAAAACTTAGCTGATGTATGGGCTTCACAAGGAGTAACCTATGGTGCGAGACATTTGTCAGGTCATTTAAAAGTAGCGGAAGAAATGGATAAATCGTATTTCGTGTAGCGCAAACATTTAATAAATATGGGTAGATAAAACTCCAATAAAGAGAAATACGGGGGTCTTTGCATGTATTTCTTTCAAAAAATAATGGAGAGAGTTAAAAGCCCTGAAGTTCAATTACTCTGCCAAATATCTGTATCGGATGACGAATATAAAGAGTTGTTAAAATATATACGCTCAAAAATATCAAATTTATATATGCAGGTAATCCCAGTACCTGATTTAATGCTTTCCATAACATTAGTTCAGATTGCAATTCGTAGATATGATGAAGGCAACTACTGGGATTGCTTTTTAAATGAGATTGGTGTAGAGGTTTCTGTAGCAAAAAGAAACTATTTAGGCCAGATTTTTATGAAAACATTACGACATTTTAATTTATTCATAATAGAACAAGAAAAAGGCTCAAGGCATGCTTATGTTGAAAACATTAAAGCTCATGCCTTTGTTCCTAATAATTACCTTTTCGGCTACTTTGACTTTCTGTTCTCATTTTACGATAGGAACCTTTTTAGACAGATTCCAGAAAATTTGGAAGATAGTATTTATGAAATGATTGACTTTATGAATGATTCATTATCCTTAAATAGTGATAATGTGAGAATTGAAGGTTTTGGTAATAAACCACCAAAGATTTATCGTCTTCTAAAAGCAACAAAAAATGTGATTGCACAGTGCTCGCCTGTTACTATATGTGATTTGATATCTGAGCATTTGATAATGATTGATGAATATTATTACGACAGAAAACTCCCGAAAAAAGATAACAGAATTGCGTCCGGTTTTATTGCTTGGTGTGAGACAAAGGAAGCTGAAATTAATCTTGAACCAAATATTAATAGGCGACGTAAGGCTATCGGTGTATTCTATAATAAACCGTACTTTGAAGTTAATCGTTCTCATGAGCAAGCTTTTATTGTGATACCGAGTCAAAAATTTAGGGAAGAAGAATTTAATGGAAGTGCTTTTATTAAGTTAGAATACGATAATAAGACAATAAAAAAACAACTCGATATTTATAGAGCGTATGGTGTTTTTGTATCTGAAAAACTAAAAATAGCAATTGATAATATATTTGCATCTTATCGTATTGACATTATTTCAAGTACAACACGTTCTTTTAAAATTCCTGAAAAAGAATATCGCTTATTTGATGAAGATTTTACAGAGATTCAGAAATTAAAAAAAGGGCAATGTTATATTCTCGCAAAGAAAGGCACTTCAGTCAAAAGTGATTTACATTCCGTATACGTAAATCCCCATCATGACTTATGGGATGAGTATTCATATAGCAATATTAATGAAGATACGGTTATTTATATAAAAAACAGGCCTATTTCTATCTCCGGGGAGTTTTCTGAAGAACCAATATTTGAATATGTATCAAAAGAATACATTTTGTATAGTGGAGAAAGACAAATACAAACCGCATATAAACACCCTATTATTTCATTTAAGGTTGCCAAAAAAGCTTTGGCAGGAACTTTTATATGGTGTAATAATAATCGTTTTTGCGCCAAAATGGAAAATGTCAGCTCCATTTATGAATTTGATTATGATTTGGAAAACTGTGGAGTATCTATTGCGTTGAGTAATGTGTTGGACAACAAAGATGGTTTATATCAAATTTGGATAGATGAACCGGGAAAGCATAGAAGACTAATCTGTCAATATGTTTTGATTACTTCTTTACGTTGTCGTCCAGAAAAGCCACGTTTTATTTTTTGCGATAAAGCTTTAGTACATATTATTGGAGACTATGACATCACTCCTTTGAATTGTGAGCGGGTTAGCGATAACGTGTATTCGCTTGATCTTACTTCTGGTACAGAAGAAGCGATATTTGAGTTATTATTAGAAGGGGTAAACTACACTTTAATTGTGCCGCTAAAAGTTTTCAAATACGGATTTTCCAAGCAGTGGAAATATAGAAGAGAAAATTACTTATGGTTTCCGGAGATAGAAAATGATCTTTTTGTTTTTATGCCTGGCGCAACTCGAGCTTTTGTTTATCTTGGAAATGAAGAGGAATGTATAGAGGGTGAAAAGCAATCTAATGGAGAGTTTCGATTTGATATAACTGATTTTGTTAACAAAATTAGACAAAGCAGCAGTGCGTTTGCAAACATCAATCTAAAATATTTCGATAATAAGTGGAGGAACCTACCACTTTTTAGAGTTTTGAAGAGATTGTGGCTGCATAAATTCGAAATGGTATATTTAAATAATATGGTTCGCATTATATCGGAATACGAGGGAAAAGCAAAATTAAAGGTTCGTATTTCAGATTTTGCAACCAAGGAAATTGTTACTGAAAAATATTTGGACAATGGTAGTACAGATTTTCCTGAACTTGATTATGATAAATTATACAGCTTGGAAAAGATTCAAGTCATTCCAGATCCATTTGGATTCTCAGACCAATCAACATCATTAGGAGTTATTTATAAAATTGGAACAATAGACTTTAGTGATCTGACAAATTGTAAAATGGTTATAAAATCTATAGCTTGTAATGGTGTTATGCTGAATCTGGATCATATATATACGGTTTACAACTTAACAAAAATCTCAGACTTTACTTATATTGGCAAGCTTACATTTAAGCCTAAGTCAGCAAATAATAGTTCTAAAAAAATAAGAGAGTCAGATTTATTTGAGAAAATTCGTTTTGAAATAATGTTTGAAGATGGGGACGTAAATATTCTTTATTTACATGCACTAGAAGACGGCGATTGGACAGAGATTTGGTATGATGCAAAAACTAATAAACTTATAAGCGCTTCTGATGACATACTTTATACCTCAACAAATTATGAACGGTTTATCCCGTTGTATGAAGATATTACAGATTATAATATTGAATTTAGGAGGGTTAAATGATGTTATTTAGACCTGCAGAAAGCTCAAAAAGAATCGTTGAATTCTTTCGAAAGTATCTTCTGACTACATTCAAAACAAACAAAGATATTTACAATAGACAATTAAAAGAACAATTGTCTGAAGATGGTGTTATTTCGAAGGGTCCGTACATTAGTATGAGCGACTCTTTTGAAAAGGATAAAACTTTGCGTGAATTGGTTGAAGAAGATATTTTATGCAGAGAACTGTTGCAGTTGTCTGAATTGCATCCTGACAGAAAACTATATAAGCATCAGGTGGAGGCTATATGTAAAGCAAATAATGGGAAAAATTTAATTATAACAACAGGAACAGGATCGGGTAAAACAGAATGCTTTTTGATTCCTATAATTAATCATCTGATGCGTGAGAAAGAAAAAGGCACTTTAGGTCCTGGAGTACGTACGCTTATCATTTATCCGATGAATGCTTTGGTTAATGACCAAATCAGAAGGTTAAGAGATATATTTTCAAATTATCAGGAATGTGGCATTACATTCGGAAAGTATACAGGTGAAACTTTAGAAAAGTATAGTGATGCACTTGACGAATTTATTGAACGTGAAGGTACTGAACCAATTAAGAATGAGTTGATATCCCGGGAACAGATGAGAAAAACCCCTCCTCATATCCTGATAACAAACTTTGCTATGCTTGAATATCTTTTACTGCGGCCTGGTGACAGCATTTTCTTTAATGAACAAAATGCATCAAGATGGCATTCAATCGTTTTTGATGAAGCGCATACCTACTGTGGAGCGAAAGGAATCGAAGTGGCTACTTTAATCAAACGAGTAAAGGCAATGCTTAATCGTAATGATATTCAATTCTTTCTGACTTCGGCAACGTTGGGTGATGAAAAATCAAACCCACAAATTATCAACTTTGCTCATTCATTATGTGATGTACATTTTGATGAAGACTCTATAATAAGATCGTCAACTATTGCACCTGCAAAACCAGAAAGCACAAGTAAATTAGATTTCTCAATTTATCGCGAACTTGCAGAAAAAATCAGAAATAACTTTGCTTCTGAACATATTCTTAAATTTCTTAGAGAAAAAGGCATTGACATTATTAAGGCAGAAAATGCAGATGAAGCTTTGGAAAAAACTCTCTATTCAATGATACTGCATGATGACTTTTATTATGAAGTCAGGCATCATTTATTGAACAAAATAAAACCATTGAATCAGCTTGCTGAAGAATTAAGTGTTTCGGTTGATGATATAACAGATTTTATAGCAGTAGCTTCAAATGCTCAGAATAACGGTGACAGGATATTTGAAGCAAGATATCACATGTTTATTCGTGGTATTGAGGGCGTGTATGTTACTCTAAATCCAAGCAATAAACTTTTCATCAGGAAAATGGAGACTTATAAAGAAGACCCGGAAAGCAACGATTGTGGTTTTAAAGTATTTGAAATCACATTTTGTTATAATTGCAATGCTACATTCATTGTTGGACAAACAGAAGATGGATATCTTGTACAGAAGTCCAAATTTAACGATGATTACAGCCCAGAAGTTTACTTGTTAGATGGCGTATATGATGAATATGACGAAGAAAACGAAAATGAGAATAAATATATAGTGTGCGCAAAATGCGGAGCAATAGAACGCGCTTCATCCATAAATGGATTATCATGTGGACATAGCAAAGAAAATTATAATTTGTTGATCAAAGTCAAAAATTCTGGGGACAAACTCCACACTTGCCCATGCTGTCATGTAGTTAACACTCAGCGCAGTATTTTGCGCCCATTCTTTTTGGGTAATGAAGCAGCAACAGCTGTTATTGCTACAGCATTATACAATGAGCTTCCTGATGTCAAAATAACAAAAAGGTTTATATCTATTGATGATCCTTTTTTTGGGAATAGTCCTGAAAAATTGATCGAAGAGCGTGAAAATTTAGTTAAGCAGTATTTAACTTTTTCTGACAACAGACAAGCTGCAGCGTTCTTTGCTAGCTATCTGCAAACAACATACCGAGAAAATTTGGTTAAAAGAATAATGACTAAAATATGTGAAGACAATTCACAAGTATTACATCAAGGGGTAAGATTGAGTACATTTGTTAGTTTGCTTGAAGAATATTTTGAAAAGCATAACATATATCATGCGGATGAGAGAAATAAGCAGGCATGGTTAGCAGTCATTAAGGAGTTGACTAATTATAAAGCAATGAATGCTTTACAAAACATGGGGATATTACATTTCGATCTCAATATAAAAATGCCTGAAAATGAAAAATTAGAATTATCTTCTGAAGAAACAACTACTCTTTTTAAAATTATGGCATTGTTTTTTATAAAGGATGCAGCAATAAAATTACCAATTACCTTAACAAAAGCAGATATTAAAAGGCTATCCTATGCTGGAGAAATTAAGGGATTTACTTGTGATTATACTCAAAAAAAATATATACGTTCATGGCTACCAGCAATAGGGAGGGAAAATGCGCAGACTAAACTATTACGTAAGTTATTTTTAGGAATGGACAATGACACTATTCTTAAATTATTAAAATCAATCTGGGAAATATTAAAATATTATAATTTAATAGAATATGATAGCGAAAACGGAACATATTATTTATCTTCTGAAACAATTATGGTTAAAAATGTTGATAAGCTTTATATTTGCAATGAATGTAAAACAGTAACACCATATTGTTTAAAAAATGTTTGTATTAATCCGAGGTGTAATGGAAGACTTGTTGAATATGACTATCTTAAGGCAATGAAGGACAATCATTATTATGATGTTTATCATAATCTGAACATAAATGACTTGATTGTTAAGGAACATACTGCTCAGTTAAGCAGTCAAAAAGCATACTCTTATCAAAATGAATTCAAGAATAAACATATTAATGTACTGAGCTGCTCAACTACATTTGAAATGGGGGTTGATGTTGGTACCCTCGAAACTGTATTTATGCGAAATATGCCTCCTTCTCCGGCTAGCTATGCACAAAGAGCAGGTCGAGCAGGCAGAAGTTCAAAGGCTGCAGCGTATTCTCTGACATACTGCCCAAATAGTTCACACGATCAGAATTATTTTAAAGATCCTGTATCTATGATTAAGGGGACCATCCAACCACCTTCATTTAATATTGATAATCAAAAAATTGCTTTACGCCATGTTTTTGCATCTGCTTTCTCTTTCTTCTGGAGAAAGTATAGAGAACTATATAAAAGAACAATCGGTGATTTTTTAGAAGCAGATGGAGTAAATGCATTTAAAAAATATCTTGAAACCCACCCTGAAGATCTTAAAAAGTATTTATGTGAAGTATTAAGTCCTGAATTACAGAAGTATTATGAAATTAACAATTACGGTTGGATTAGTAAATTGTTTCTTGATGATCCTAATAATCCTGGAGTATTTGATATAGCATTGAAGAAGTATACTTCTGATTTAGAGGAGCTCGAGAAATCCAGAACATACTGTACTGAAAGACAAAGAAATATTGAACCAGGCTCCAAGGAAGATCGTGAATTGAGTTGGAAGATAAGGGATATTGGTAATTCTATAAATACAATTAAAAAGCAAGAAATAATTGAATTTTTATCTCGTAACAATATAATTCCTAAATACGGGTTTCCTGTTGATACAGTGGAATTGATGAGCTATGGGAAAGGTGGAGTATTAGATTCATTACGTTTAGATAGGGATCTATTTACAGCAATATCGGAATATGCACCGGAGTCAGAGGTTGTTGCAGACGGTAAGCTGATTACTAGCCGGTATGTTCGTGTTTTAAGCGGATTTGCATGGCCTGAATATAAGTATGTTATATGTAGAAATTGCCATACGTTAATTAGAGTTATTTGGGTTGAAGATATTCCCAAAGAATGCAAACATTGTGGACACACTTTGCCCAAAAAGATAAAAAAGTATATAATACCTAAGTTCGGTTTTATAATGGAGAACGGAGAGCCGGAAGATGCAGGAACAGAAAAGCCAGAACGTACATATAAAGGTTCAATATCTTACATAGGGGATGGTACACGGATAGAGTCGAATACATACTCGATTTGTGGCAAAAAAGTTATTATCGGAAGTAGTAAAATGGATGAGCTTGCTGTGCTAAATACTTCTAATTTTTATATTTGCAAGGTCTGTGGATATGCAAAGTTATACGATAACGATAATGATTTAGCTAAGGAGCATGCCCATTACAAACCAGACGGGTATCCTTGCAGCAACAAAACACTTTACCCATATTCTCTTGGGCATGAATTTAAAACAGATGTTGTACTATTGAAGTTCGTTTCAGAGAATATTACTGAAATTGATGTTGCATGGACTATACTCTACTCGCTTATTGAGGGGCTTTGCAGACACTTGGGTATAGATAGAAATGAATTGTCAGGATGTTTGCATTGGTTCCGCAACGATGAGTTTTCTGGTATAGGTAATTATGGTTTTGTTTTGTTCGATAATACTCCTGGTGGAGCCGGATACGTTAGACGAATGAGAGATATATCTATTCTTATAGGCATGTTAGAAGCAGGGGCTCAAGTTGTA
Organism: Herbinix hemicellulosilytica; assembly: GCF_002904165.1. GTDB lineage: Bacteria > Bacillota > Clostridia > Lachnospirales > Lachnospiraceae > Mobilitalea > Mobilitalea hemicellulosilytica. The sequence continues at coordinate 500,496 of NZ_CVTD020000008.1, forward strand.
AATGGGTGCACATGTGGCGGTAAAGAAGCTGATACTGCTTGCTATAGTTGCTTATGCAATTACTACAATCAGAAACAGCATGATATTCTTAAACGACGATATGCCATTGATTTCTTCAATTCTCTTTTGAATGGAGAAAAAAAGTGGTGGGGAATTAGACTTCCTGATATTGGCTTAGTATTCAATATGGAAAATAACTGATAAAAAGCAGGCAATTTTTATCCGGACTTTGTGTTATGGATTGATACGCCCGATGTGCAATATATTTCCTTTATCGACCCAAAAGGATTGCGGCATTTGCAATGGGATGATCCTAAAATCGAGTTTCATGCTACAATTAAAGAGCTTGAAGTGCATCTTCAACCTATAAGCAGCGATAAGAAAATCGTGCTGAATTTTTTTATAATGTCCGGCACCATTCGATAAGGTATGATATTTTTCGCAAATTCATAAAAGTCCGATAAAAATGACATGGACGTAACCGTTTGGTAGAATTAAGTTACCACACAAAATCAACCAAAGGAGGTTACGAGCCATGTCTGATAAGATTATACAGCTAAATGAAGGAGTAATAAAGCAGGAGTTAAAAGAATTGGTCCGTAGCAGCGTTGAGGAAACCCTAAATAATTTATTAGAGCAAGAGGCAGCAGAACTGACTAAAGCAGAACGATATGAACGCACCCAGGAAAGACAGGGATATAGATCCGGTCACTACGAGAGAAACTTAACTACAACATCAGGAGACGTGAAGCTAAAAATACCTAAATTAAAAGGGGTAGCCTTTGAAACAGCAATCATTGAACGATATAGACGACGTGAAAGTTCAGTGGAAGAAGCTCTAATTGAGATGTATTTGGCGGGTGTATCAGTAAGGCGAGTTGAAGACATTACTGAAGCACTGTGGGGAACAAGAGTTTCACTTGGAACTATAAGTGAATTGAACAAGAAGGTATATGTACATATTGACGCATGGCGTAACAGGCCACTAAGGGGCAGATATCCCTATGTCTACTTAGATGGAATCTACCTGAAACGTAACTGGGGCGGCGAATATGAGAATGTATCCATTCTCATTGCGATGGCAGTTAACGAAGATGGCTACAGAAAAGTCATTGGCGCCGCTGAAGGGATGAAAGAAGATAAGGCAAGCTGGCTGGCCTTCTTGCAGGGTTTAAAGGAGCGTGGACTATCAGGGGTCCAGTTATTCATCGGAGATAAGTGCCTGGGGCTCCTGGAGGCTATAAATGAAGTCTTTCCCCATGCGAAATATCAGAGGTGCACAGTTCACTTCTATCGTAACGTTTTTACAGTAACACCTCGATCCAGGGTGAAAGAAGTCGCTGCAATGCTGAAGGCCATTCACGCACAGGAGAATAAAGAAGCAGCAAGGCAAAAGGCCCAGATCATAGTTCAAAAGCTACGGGAAATGAAACTCAGAGAAGCAGCTGACAAGATAGAAAAGGGCATCGAGGAAACTCTTGCTTATATGGATTTCCCCTATGCTCATTGGTCTAAATTGAGAAGCAATAATGTTATTGAACGGCTTAATCGGGAGATCAGGCGAAGAACAAGGGTTGTAAGAGCCTTCCCTGATAGGAATTCTGCCCTGATGCTGGTTTGCGCAAGGTTGCGCTATGTTGCAAGTAAGGCTTGGGGAACCAAGCGTTACATGAGCATGAAACACCTTGAGGAAGAAGCCTTGATGACTCACTAATGACAGTTAGCTAAATGATTGTCGCCAAACGGTTTGAATGATTTTGCGAAAAAATCTTGACGGTACCCCATTCCGAGGATTTGCGTCAATGGTGGGGAAAAGGCAAGCCGGAACGTAGAGCGAAGAATGTGTTTTGCCTTGATGAAGACGACTGCATCGATGGTATGATAGCGAAAATATTGAAATCGGAATAGCTTATTGTTGAATATTAAGCTACCAATTACGTAATCCAATAGTACCAATTGGAAAAAATTGTTTATTTAGTACAGAAAAATAAGAAATAAATTTCTGTTAGTAGAATAATTGTAAAGTTAATGACAATATTGACATACTTTATCAAGAACACCCAAATGGGTGTTTTTATTTTATAATGTTTAATTTATAGACTCCTAACAAGGAGTTGATGTCTATGATTGCACTGCTAAAGGCATAGATTTTATAACAAAACCAAAGGAGGAAATCAAAATGATCGGCATTGAACAATACCGAAAAATCCAGGAGTACAAAGCACTTGGACTTGCTCAGACAAAAACCGCAAAAGCACTGGGGATAACCTATTCTTCTATCAGCAAATACTGGAATATGAGCGAAGAAGATTATGTAAGGGAAGCTGAAAAGGAAAGGTACCACATGGATAACTACCGTCAGTACATACTGGAACATTTGAAAATTTGTCCACAAATGAGGGATACAAACATCTATCTCAAATTGGTGGAGGCCTTCCCTGATCTACAAGTTAAACGAGCTACATTCTACCGCTATATGAAAGCCTTAAGGGAACAGCACGGGTATCCGCATGCCAGTAAACGTAAAACCTCACCCCGTGAAATTTCTCCACCGGGATATGAAGCGCAGGCGGATTTTGGTCAATACAAACTTAAGGATATGTACGGGCGAATTGTACGAATATATTTCTTTTGCATGGTTCTGAGTTATAGCAGAATGAAATTTGTTTATTTTTCACCGGATCCCTTTACAACCAAAGCAGCCATTAAAGCTCATAACTATGCATTCCAATATTTTGGAGGAAGAACACAGACTATTCTTTATGACCTTGACCGTGTCTATGTAGTCAGCGAAAATCTGGGAAATATCATATTCGTACCCGCCTTTGAAGAATATGTTAAGCGTATAGGTTACAGTGTTTCGCTATGTAGACCAAGAGATCCTCAAAGTAAAGGCAAGGTTGAAGAGGTGATTGGATACATAAAGCAAAGTTTTCTTGAGGGCAGGATATACACCGGAATTGATTGCCTTAACAGTGCTGCCCTTGCATGGTTGGATAGGGAAGGCAACGGGCGAATACATACTGTGACCAGAAAAGTGCCGCGTGAAATGTTCATGGAAGAGCAAAAATACCTGTTCCATGTCAAACCTTATTCCGAAGTATCAAGCACTGTGGCCTCCTTTGATAAGGATGGAGTGGTAAGTTATAAAGGCAACCGTTATCTGATTAATACAGGTATGATGGATGTTCATAAACGCATTCGCATTGAAGATGATGTTGAAATGCTTTTGTTCTATGATGCTGAAACAAATGATTTATTGGCTAAATATCCAGTCACAGAAGATACCGGGCAGTTGTTCAAACCAGAAGAAAATTACAGCAGAGACAGGGTTTCTTTAACCATCATAAAACAATATTTTGCAGAATACGAAATAGCTCAGGAATTCATCCGGCTTATGGAGTTACAGCAACCAAAATATTTTAATTCCCATTGTATTCGAATAAACCGGATGACGAAGTTTTATACAATTGGACAATTGCTTGATGGAATAGAATACTGCATTGATACTGAACGCTGCAGTGCCTATGAGCTTTTGGCTTATCTCATGTATCAGTACGGAGAGCATATAGCTAAGAAGTTTTTGCCGAATCAGCAGTATTTTAATCATTTGGCGAGGAGTAAAGAAATAAGGAGGGAAATCGATGGCTGATATAACAGAAATCCGTGAATTGGCCCAAAAGCTCAACCTTTGGAATATCGCAAGGGGATACATTGATTTGAACGATGAGAAACTATCAAACCTTGACTATCTTAAGATGGTGTTAGAAAAAGAATTGGAGATTAGGGCCAGACAAAAACACACCAAGCTGAAGAAGGCAAGTAAGCTTCCAAACAAAGCATTTGACGCATCGAACTCAAACAAGGGCTTAAAATGGCAGATTAAACAGTTATCCAACCTGACATGGCTTAAGGAAGAGCAAAACTTAATCCTGCTGGGAAAATGCGGGACGGGTAAGACCGGTCTTGCAGCGCAGCTTGGAGAAACTGCAATCAGTAATGGACATAAAACCTATTATGCGCCTTTTGATAATTTTATCGCAGTGGCAGAAAAGAAAGCCACAAATCCAAAAGCAGAAGCGATCTTTTCTTATATGCAGGAATGTGACTTAATTATTATTGATGATGTCTTTTATGTGGAACCAACCAGGGCAGAACTGCAGGTTTTCTACCGGGCAGTTACCTTTCTTAATGAAACCAGAAGCATTATTTTTATAACCAATCGTGAACTGTCAGCATGGATAGATGTAGCCGATGACAAGCACCTTTGCCAGACTTTATTGGACAGAATGACGGTCAATTGTCAAATTGTTCGTTTGACTGACAAGTAAATAAAAACACTCACTTCTTTTTAATAGGGGCAAATACCTCGTTTGAAAACAATGCCGAAAAACGGCTTAAAATAGATGCAAAAATCTCACGAAATTCAAAGAACTGCTTAACTTTTGAGATTTTCTGCAGTTTATAGGGTAGGGGGGTCTAAATCTCTACCGCTTTTCATCCCGGAAACGGGCGGGGGGTCACGCGCGAAAAATCGCGGTTTCAAACAGTGCGGCGATATTTACCGACGGGTACATTGGAATAACAGAGGCTACAAGTCTATTGTTTGGAGATGTGTCAGTCGTTTAGAGGAAAAAGGCTCTGAATGCACTGCTCCTACCATAAACGAGGAAACATTGCAGACAGCAGTGGTCAAGGCTATTAACGAGCTTTTGGCTAACAAAGAACCCTTCCTCTCAACCTTGCAGAAAAACATAGCTACTGTATTTAATGAAGAAAATGATAATGCCACCGATGATATTGATGGCAAATTGGAAGAATTACAACAACAGCTTCTTATACAAGCAAAGTCCAAGAATGACTATGAAGATGTGGCTGATGAAATTTACCGCCTTCGAGAATTGAAGCAAAATGCACTTGCAGAGAATGCAGAGCGTGAAGGAAAAAGGCAACGAATCGCTGAAATGACTGATTTCTTAAATGAACAATCCTGCGAGTTGGAGGAATATGATGAGCAATTAGTAAGGCGGCTTATTGAAAAAGTTACGGTATTTGATGATAAGCTCACTGTTGAATTTAAATCAGGTGTTGAAATAGATATTGAGATATAGGATATCAGAAATGGCGACCAATTGAGAGGTGTTACTTCCTTGATTGGTGGCTTTTCTTATTTACGGATTGACTTTGACTGTGAATATACGTATAATAATATCAACAATGTTGTTGATATTATTATTAATAAGGAGTGGACAACATGATTGATGTAAATGAGCTATTGGAAGAAGCTATTAGAGAAACTGAAAATCTAAATGATGGCGAAGTTTTTCTTGTTAAAGATTTATTCAAGGGATATGTGTGGAATAGGATACCCAGAAAGGATCGACTTCTGCTTGGAACGTTATTTTTAAACCATGTTAGCAAAATGAATGGTAATTTAAAGGCTATTGAAAAGACTTCATCTAATCAGCAGAGGTATAAAAAGACAATTGATAAGTTTTAACTATCTTTTGTGAAATTAAAAAAATTATAAATATGTTGAGTAGAAGCAAAAGATTTGGCTTGGAATTTTTACAGCAGTGAATCGATAAAAGGAGCATGCTTGATGGTAGATAATATTATTAAATCAGTAGCAGAGAAATTATCCTCTCTGTCTTATATAGAAGGTATTGTTTTAGGTGGTTCACGTGCAAGGGGCACCCATACAGAGGATTCGGATATAGATATCGGCATCTATTACAATTCAGAATCATTTGACATAAATACTATTAATCAATTCGCTACAAAGCTGGATGATGAGCATAGAAATAACCTTGTTGTACCTCCCGGAGCATGGGGTGATTGGATTAATGGCGGCGGATGGTTAGTCATAAACGGGTATCATGTGGATTTAATTTTACGTGATATTAAACGTGTGGAACAAATAATGAAAGATACAGAGCACGGAATTGTTACTGCCAATTATCAGACTGGGCATCCCCATGGTTATATTAGTGCAATGTATCGAGGAGAATTAGCGATTAGCAAAATACTATATGCTAAGAATGAAAGCTTATGCGAATTAAAAAAACAGGCAGAAACTTATCCCAATGCTTTGCAGAAAAGTTTAGTTAACTTTTTTATGTTTGAAGCAGGGTTCTCTTTAATGTTTGTAAAAGCAAATTCGGGAACAGACGATAAATATTATATTGCGGGTCATGTTTTTCGTATAGTTTCATGTTTAAATCAAGTGTTATTTGCATGTAATAATGCTTATTGTATCAACGAAAAGAAAGCTATAAAACTGCTTGAAACTTTTGAACATAAACCTGAAAAATATACCGAGAAGGTAAATCATATTTTTGAAGTACTCGGTATCTCACTTTTTGAATGCTACGACATGACCGAGAAGCTTTATAATGAAGTGAATGAAATTGTATCGGAGATAAATAACTTTTTAAACGAGGAGAGTTCAGATGAAAGAAAACAAATATGATGATAATATATTTTTTCAAAAATACAGTCAAATGAGTCGCTCGCAGAAAGGACTGGCTGGTGCGGGAGAATGGGAGACTTTGAAAAAGATGCTACCTGATTTTAAGGGTAAGCGTGTGCTTGATTTAGGATGCGGCTATGGATGGCACTGTATATATGCGATGGAAAACGGTGCTTCCTCTGTAGTAGGTGTTGATATTTCTCATAAAATGCTCGAAGTAGCAAAAGGAAAAACCCATTTTCCACAGATTGAATATGAATGCTGTGCCATAGAAGATGTGGATTTCCCAGAGGAGAGCTTTGATGTAATACTAAGTTCGCTTGCGTTTCATTATGTAGCAGACTATGAGAATTTAATAAAAAAGATATATAGGATGCTGAAGGCTGGTGGCAATTTAGTTTTTACAGTTGAACATCCTGTTTTTACTGCTCATGGAACACAAGACTGGTATTATAACGAAAAAGGAGAAATACTGCATTTCCCGGTGGACAATTATTATTATGAGGGCAAACGGACAGCTATGTTTTTGGAAGAAAAGGTTACAAAATATCATAGAACACTGACCACATATCTAAATACACTGCTTTCAAATAGTTTTATAATAAATCAGATTGTGGAGCCACAGCCGCCAGAGAACATGATGGATATTCCGGGGATGGCGGATGAAATGCGACGCCCAATGATGCTGATTGTATCGGCAAAAAAGAAGATGTAATAATATAGAAAAAATAAACGAGGAGTATGTAAATGAGATCAGAAAAAGAAATGATGGATTTAGTACTTTCTTTAGCAGAACAGGATGAACGTATTCGAATTGTGACCCTTGAGGGGTCACGCGCAAATATTAATATACCTAAAGATGAATTTCAGGATTATGATATTACATATTTTGTAAGTGATATAGAACCGTTTATATCTAATGATGACTGGCTTAATCAATTTGGGAATATAATAATGATGCAAAAGCCGGAGGATATGGAATTATTCCCACCTGAAGAAAAGGGATTTTCCTATCTTATGCTATTTGATGATTACAATAAAATTGATCTTACCTTATTGCCCTTGGAAGAGTTAGATAATTACCTAAAGGGCGATAAATTAATAAAGGTTCTAATTGATAAAGATTGTAGAATTAAAAGGGACATAGTTCCGACTGATATAGATTATCATGTAAGAAAGCCAAGCGCAAGGGAGTATGATGATTGCTGCAATGAATTTTGGAATGTAACACCTTATGTTATTAAAGGATTGTGCCGCAAAGAGATACTGTTTGCAATCGATCATCTGAACCAGATTCTACGGTTTGAACTACTTAGGATGATGTCGTGGAAGGTTGGGATAAAGACAGAATTTTCATTAAGTGTTGGGAAAAATTATAAGTATATTAACAAATACATTGATGAAGATCTATGGAATAGATTATTATCTACATATCGTATGGATTCCTATGAAAATGTTTGGAAGTCATTATTTATATGTCACCAATTGTTCAGGGAAGTGTCCAAAGAGGTAGCAGAACTACTGGGGTTTGATTATCCAGAGTATGGTAAGAACATAACAAGATATACCGAGGACATGTATAAAAAATATGTTGAAAATGACTATTTTTAAAGATTAGCAAAGATTATTAACCATAAGCAAGGGGTGTAAATGTATGGAAAGTACTGATGTTATAAATGAAATTAGAGGTATATTACCTCGTAACTCAATTGGAAAATATGATTTACTAACTATTTTTACACATAAAACCGTTTTTGATAAAATTGTAAAAGTACTATCATTGGATTTTCAAAATAAAGTAGATTATGTGGCTGCCCCAGAAGCAATTGGATGGATACTAGGCACTGCCATAGCCAAAGAACTTGGAGTGGGGTTTATTGGAGTAAGAAAAGGTGATAAGCTGCCATACGCAAAAGAAGAGATTATTTCGACACATTTTACCGACTATTCAGGTCAAGATAAAAGCTTTGAAATATCTAAGAGTTCTATTGTGAGGAACAAAAGAGTTTTGATTGTAGATGATTGGATAGAGACAGGTTCTCAAATGAAGGCTTTAATAGCTTTGTTAGAGAAATTGGATTGCAGCATTATTGGGTTGGCTACTATTGGGATTGATATAAATGAGGTTACTCAAAAATGGATAGACAGCAGTTTTGTAGCTTATATTGGCTCAAACATATAATAAACCGAAAGAAAATCTTGAATCAAAATTTTGGATGGCGTTAATTTACAATACAACGAAAGATGTTTACTCTTTTTTTATAAATTTTAAGAGGCGTTAAAAAACAGTTTTCAGACGAAAGGAGATCGAAGTTGAGTATAGATTTAAGTAACAAAAAAATTCCGAAAGAAGCAATTCAAGCATTAAAAACTATAGCGGAACTACTTGATAATATGTTAATTGGGGTGTATTTGTATGGTTCGGCAGTAATGGGTGGTTTACGTATGAATAGCGATGTAGATATTTTGGTAATAACAAATCAAAGTTTATCTGAAAAAACTCGAAGGAATCTTACAAATAGGTTAATGCTTATATCTGGGAAAATAGGAAACATAAAAGATATGAGGCCTCTTGAAGTTACGGTCATAAATCAAAAGGATATTGTCCCTTGGCATTTCCCCCCCAAATATGAATTTATGTATGGCGAGTGGCTAAGAGAGCAGTTTGAAAAGGGAGAAATTCCTGAGTCGACTTATGATCCGGATTTAGCAATACTTTTAGCACAACTAAGAAAAAATAGTATTAACCTTTTGGGACCAAAGGCAACAGAAGTAATTGAGCCTGTGCCAATGACAGATATTCGAAAAGCAATTAAAGAATCGTTGCCCGGGTTGATAACTAGCATTAAAGGTGACGAACGCAATGTGATTTTAACTTTAGCCAGAATGTGGGTGACAGCATCTACTGGTGAAATCAGATCAAAAGATCTGGCAGCTGAATGGGCAATACCTCAATTACCTTATGAGCATGCCATTTTACTTGACAAAGCAAGAAAGGCTTATCTAGGAGGGTATATTGATAAGTGGAAAGGAATGGATTCTGAGGTGACTGAACTCGTTAATAATATGAAGAAGTCTATAGAGTCTTCCCTTAATCTCTAAAAGGCTGGTGTTGAGAATTCCATTGATAGGTTCTCTCATACCGAAATTTCTTAAAATGGTCAAAAACCGCTGGATATGTTCCCGTCTACCGATAGTTCCAAAAATGCTGCTGATATGTTTCCACAGACGGGCAAAGTAATATGACATCAATGCCATCAACTCGAGCCATGTGGAGACGGTTGTATTGATGTCACGCAAAGACAAATAAATAGGCTCTAAAGGGCTTGAAATCAAAGGTTTCTAGACTTTCGGTATTTCATACTGATTGGCTTGAAACCTTGTTTTTTATCCACTTAGCAAAGCTTAGAACGTGAAATATGTGTAGGGTTGAGACTATAGAACTGCTTTTTGCCTTGCGTGACTATGGAATTGATATTTTTGGGATAGGTTGAGACTATAGAATTGTTGTTTATGATTTACTTCTTTTATAGGTTTTCTCCCGTTTATTTGGAAAGTATCATGTGATTTGATATGTTCAATGATATCAGTAACACCTCTAGCGTCAAAGTGCCTGTGATAAGGGTGTCATAGCTGTTATGCTTATGATAAATTCTAAAATGTCTGAAGGTTGTGTACTCCTCTAAGAGGATACCCCAGTAGTGTATTGTATTCTTTGATTGTACATAAATGGAAAAGCAACCTTTGTGTAGAATATTAAAGTACTATGTATGCGTCACTTGGTGGCTATTTTTTATGCAAAAAATCCGGTTAAATAAATGTTATCTGTCCTTAGGAAGTTAGAGGTTATTACTCAACGATTGGAGGTGTAATATCAATGACAAAAGAACAAAAATTACAAATTGCTAAACATCGTGGTGATGATTATGGCTATGTAAAGATTGCTCACATACTTGGTATTTCAAACAATACTGTAAAGTCGTTTTGTAGAAGAAACCATCTAACAGGAAAGGATGGGACAGAATTAATAGTATAAAAAATATGCAATAAAGCCCTGGTTGTACTCGGTCTTTATTGTATTAATGCTAGGATGCAGTAATTAAGGATTGTAATTGAACTTAAACAAGGACCTATTATTTATAATTGTAAAATTATATCATTTGTGGTATGATTTAAGAAATATTATTAATTAAGCAAATTCTAAGGAGGTATATATGGATAGTTTTAAGATTCAGATAGATGAAGATATTAAACTAATACAGCGGGAGTATGGTAATATTGATCCACGCCTTACTAAGGTAGAATTTGCATTTAACTATTGGGTACTAAGTCGGATTTACAGTCTTGATGAAGAGATTATATCCCCAAATATTACAGAATACAACGATAAAAATATTGATTGTTATGTTTGGTATGAGGATATTAAAGAACTACATATTATTCAAAACAAATATTATGAATTAGACACGGTAGTTAATAGAAACGATGTATCAGACTTTTTAACGACACCTTTATCCGTTTTAAATAGAGGACAATATAGTAGGAATCCTGAACTTCAAAGAATTTTTGATCGAATAAAGAGTGATAATGAGTATAAAATATATCTTTCTTTTTTTGTGACTAACGAATACCATTCACCAGATATTGATGGGTTATTTGATAAAGATTACTCTTTACCAGGGATTGAGGCTAGTGTCTATGCAAAATATTACGACTTATCTGATATTAAAAGTTTATATTATGGTGATAGATTCACAAATAAAGTTAATTTTTATACTATAATGCCTACCCGTCAAAAGGCTACATCTCTTGATGTAAGACCAGATAATTATGATATGCCTTGGATGATTGACTTGCGTTATGTTATGATTAATGTGGCTGAATTGTATCGTATATATAAGGAAGCAGCCAAGAAAAATTATGTACTTTTTGAAGAAAATATCCGGGAGTATTTAGGTACACAAGGCATAAATAATGGTATTATTAAGACTCTTAAGGATAAGAATGATAGAGAAAACTTCTTTTATTACAATAATGGTATAACAATTATATGCGAATACTGTGAAACTCTTGGAGTTGATAAACTTCCGGCTGAATATAAAAAGAGAAAATATAATTATGGCTTTAAGCTAACAAATCCACAAATTGTTAACGGCTGTCAAACAATAAATTCAATAGCTGAAGTGCTTTCTCACTACGATGAAAAAAGCGTATACAGTGAGTTTGAGAAAGTATATGTTCTTGTAAAAATATTTGTATTTGATGAAACAACTAAAAGAAGTAAAGCTGGATTAGATAAAAATATAGTCAGATTTACAAACAGCCAAAATGCTATAAGTGATAAAGCATTTGCTTCCAAAAAGAACTATTTTTTAAATATTCAATCAGAATTTGTTAAACGAGGATATTTGTTACTTGTTAAACCTAGTGATAAGGCTAAATATACCAGTGAATATAATGATCCCGTAGAGTTTAAAAAGTTGCAAAATAAGGCTAAATCTTTTGATGAAAGACTTGATCTTCATTCTTCAAAATTAAGTGATTATATGATTCCGCTCGAAAAATTACTTAAAGTTTTATTAGCTTTTCGGGAAAATGGATATATTGCATTTACCAGAGGAAGTTCAGTACTTAAACCTAATAGTCCAATGTATAAAGATTTTTCATTAAACATAGAAACTTGGTGTACAATTGATAACATGCTCCTATTATATCTAATGCATTATAAAGCTGAAAAGGAAAAGAAAGCAAGTGAAAGTAAAAGGTTTCCGATACCGTATTATGTTATGAGTTTCATAGGAGCAAGCTGTAAAGATAAAGCTCCATCAGAACTGAAAAAACAACTTGATATTTTGTTTCAATCAAAGGAAAACTTTTTACCTATTTATAATTTTTATAAAGAACTTACAACTGCTTATGCTGAAAATGTACGTGATTATTATAATATGGATTATAATATTATGATTAAGCAAGAAATGTTTCCTTCAATATTCGACAATTGCTTTAGAAACTCATTACGCTTTTATCCAGACAAAGAGAGAATAAAAACATTTGTGGAGTATGGAAAGTACATTAATTATTAAAAAAGTTATTAAGTGGAGGCAGGTCATGGATTTGATTAATATTGAGGTGATACATAGAACATATGGAGAAGGAATTGTTGTATCTCATGATGGAGCTTATATAACAGTTAAGTTTCTTCAAGGTGAAAAAGTATTTCCGTTTCCTAATGCTTTTGACGGATATTTAAAAGCTAAAAATGAGAGCATCGCAGAGAATATCAATAATATATTACAAAATTATAAGGAAGAAAAAAATGCTGAAAAAATGAAACTAATTGAAAAAGAGTGTATTCAATATAAATATGAACAAGCAAAATTCAAAACTAAGATCTATACTCGTGCTAATGTTGCATTTAAATGTAACTTTTGTGATGGGGGGCGTTCTGAAAAGCAAATTGGATACAATGGGGTTTGTAGTGATAATATAATTTTTAATAATATAGTTATTGAAAAACGTACTTGGTGTAGTTCTGATGATAGTCCGTGTAATCAATATCTAAAGGGCATAATTAATCGTTACGAATTAGATGATATCTGCAGCGATGGAGGTTTTGTTTGCTATGAGAGTCAGATGCTTAGAGACTGGAAAGCTTATGCTGGTATTGTACAAACAGGTGAAAAAAAAGGTCAACCTATGAAATTAAATCAAGTGCAAAAGAATAGTCTATGCATTCTAACGACTCGTGATCCTAATTCTAATGAAAGCGAAAGATATATCTTTGGAGTATTTTTAGTTGGACAAACGTATGAGGGTGATCATGTTGATGAAGGCTATGTGATTTCAGATTCGAAATATCGTATTAAATTATCACCAGAAGAAGCTCATAAAATGCTTTTTTGGAACTATCATGCCAATATTAATCAACCTGATTTACCAAAATGGAGTTCAGGATTACACAGATATTTTGGAGATGATCAAGCTGTTCAAATACTTCAAGATATTATAAAAATAAAAACTGGTACGAAAGAGAAAGAATTAGCAGAAGATTTTTATTCCTATTTTATAAATATTAATGGAATTGATGTTAGTGATTTGCCAGAAAAAAATGGTGCATTACTAAGATAATAATATACAATACTAAAATAGTCTATCCAAGCAAAGAAAAATGATATAAACGACGATGATATTAAAGATATTTCTAAATTCTATAAAGAGTTATAATACATAAATAGAAGAGTATTAGTTTGGAGATTATAAAATCACTAATTAATATAAATGCACACTGTACGGTATCGTTATACCATACAGTGTGCATTTTTTCCGGCTCTTTG
>NZ_CVTD020000009.1 GCF_002904165.1 Herbinix hemicellulosilytica
AATGGCTGATATAACAGAAATCCGTGAATTGGCCCAAAAGCTCAACCTTTGGAATATCGCAAGGGGATACATTGATTTGAACGATGAGAAACTATCAAACCTTGAATATCTTAAGATGGTGTTAGAAAAAGAATTGGAGATTAGGGCCAGACAAAAACACACCAAGCTGAGGAAGGCAAGTAAGCTTACAAACAAAGCATTTGACACATCGAACTCAAACAAGGGCTTAAAATGTCAGATTAAACAGTTATCCAACCTGACATGGCTTAAGGAAGAGCAAAACTTAATCCTGCTGGGAAAATGCGGGACGGGTAAGACCGGTCTTGCAGCGCAGCTTGGAGAAACTGCAATCAGCAATGGACATAAAACCTATTATGCGCCTTTTGATAATTTTATCGCAGTGGCAGAAAAGAAAGCCACAAATCCAAAAGCAGAAGCGATCTTTTCTTATATGCAGGAATGTGACTTAATTATTATTGATGATGTCTTTTATGTGGAACCAACCAGGGCAGAACTGCAGGTTTTCTACCGGGCAGTTACCTTTCTTAATGAAACCAGAAGCATTATTTTTATAACCAATCGTGAACTGTCAGCATGGATAGATGCAGCCGAAGACAAGCACCTTTGCCAGACTTTATTGGACAGGATAACGGTCAATTGTCAGATTGTTCGCTTGACTGACAAGTAAATAAAAACACTCACTTCTTTTTTAATAGGGGCAAATACCTCGTTTGAAAACAATGCCGAAAAACGGCTTAAAATAGATGCAAAAAATCTCATAAAATTCAAAGAACTGCTTAACTTTTGAGATTTTCTGCAGTTTATAGGGTAGGGGGGTCTAAATCTCTACCGCTTTTTACCCCGGAAACGGGCGTGGGGTAACGCGTGAAAATTCGCGGTTTCAAACTGTCATGAAATATTTCGAAGGGTTCATTGGAATAACCGAGGAAAGAAATCAATCGTATGGAGATGCGTCAGCAGATTGGAAAACACCGGTTTATTTTGTACCGCTTCCACTATACTTGAAGATACGCTTAAAGAGAAAATTGTAGAAGCAATCAATGTAGCGGTCAGCGGAAAAAACTCTTTTCTGGCTATACTGAAAAAGAATATTGAAACCGTATTAAGCGCGGATTTGGATGAAAGTACAGCAGACATTGATAAAAGGCTGGAAGAACTCCAAACCGAGTTGATCCAAAAGGCAAATTCAAAGGAAGCATACGATAATATTGTCAACGAGATTTACCGCTTACGGGACTTAAGGCAAGAAACACTTTCAAGAAACGCTCTTCGCCAAGATAAGAGGGATCGGATTGCTGAAATGACGGACTTCCTTAAAACGCAAACGGGTGATATTACGGAGTTTGATGATAAACTGGTTAGAAAACTAGTTGAAAAAGCAATTGTATATGATGACAGGTTAATGGTAGAGTTTAAGTCGGGTCTGGAAATAGAAGTGAAACTATAGGATTTCAATATGATTGCCGCCAATCGAGAAAAATTCTTGATTGGCGTATTTTTTTAAAATAGTTATTGACATATGTCAGAATAGGGGTATAATATAAGATGTAAATGACATATGTCATTTACGCTGAGTAACAGTTGAAAGGATAATCAATTCATTTAATGGATTGTAAAAATGAGGAGGACTATTATGCCCAGAGGTGACAGAACTGGTCCTTTGGGAATGGGACCATTAACTGGACGGAGGTTAGGTTTTTGTGCAGGTTCCAAAGTGCCCGGTTATTTGAACGCAAGTTACAGACGAGAATTTTGGTTTGGACGACGAGGTTACAGGCGTGCATTCTGGCTTGCTGGAATGATCCCCTGGTGTTTTTATCTAGCTTATCACTTATCTAATCGTAGCAAAATTAAAAGTAAGAGATTATAAGGAAAGGGGGTGACATTATGCCAAGAGGAGACGGAACCGGGCCTATGGGAATGGGTCCTATGACAGGGCGAGGTGCAGGATTTTGCGCAGGTTTTGCCGTTCCGGGTTATGCAAATCCAATCGGTTACGGATTTGGATTCGGACGGGGACGAGGCTTTAGGCGAATGTTTTATGCGACCGGTCTGCCAAGGTGGGCACGCTTTGGTACTCAAAATGCAAATGGGGCGTACTTTGCATCGGATGCTGATGAAAAAGAATTTTTGAAAAGGCAGGCTAAATTTCTTGAAAATCAGCTTGATGATGTAAAAAAGCGTCTCGATGAGTTAGAAGATTAGTCCTGTCGTAATGCGAAAGGCAGGCGATAGCCTGCCTTGTTCGCGTTTTATCTAAAGGGATGGGGTGCATGACTATAAATATAATGGAATATAAAAATGATTGTTTCTATCAGAATCGAGGTGACTAAAAATATGCCGAGACCAATGAAATGGAGAAAAGTATGCTGTTTGCCTGAAAACAGTAAGTTTGGTCCCCTTGACTTAAAGGTGGATGATGAGAATATTGTCAGAATGACAGTTGATGAGTATGAAGCCATAAGGCTTATTGATTTGGAAGGCTTTACGCAAGAGGAATGCGCCAAGCAGATGGATGTTGCACGCACTACTGTTCAAGGCATTTACGCTGAAGCCAGAAAAAAGATTGCCGAGTCTCTGGTTAATGGTAAGGTACTATTGATAGAAGGTGGCGAATACAGGCTATGTGAAGGATTCGGAAATGGGTGCGGACGAGGTTGTCGCAGGCACCGGCATGGTTGGCGCTTTGCAGGTAGTGATAGAGGTGACTGATAATGTATTCTGACAAAGTGATAGAACATTTTATGTGTCCTCAAAATGCTTATAGTATGCCGGATGCCGATGCAGAGGGGAGTTTCGGTGATCCTACATGCGGAGATTATCTTACGATTTATATTAAAGTAAAAGACAATCGTATAAGTGAAATAAGCTTTCTTGTGTTTGGTTGTGCTGCGGCAATTGCAACATCCAGTATGACGACGGTATTAGCTAAGGGTAAAACCCTGGATGAAGCATTGGAAATTTCAGAAGAAGATGTCATACATGCCTTAGATGGACTTCCTGAGAACAAGGTTCATTGCTCTAATTTAGGCGTTAGCGCATTACGAAATGCGATCAATAATTATATTAATAGAACGGAGGATTCTTATGAAAATAGCAATTCCGGTAAATGAAAAAAGTTTGGAGTCGAATGTATGTGTATCCTTTGGACGCACTCCTTACTTTCTGATTTATGATACCGATACCCAGAAAAGTGTGTTCCTTGACAATAGTGCCGCAGCAAGTACAGGCGGAGCAGGAATTAAGGCAGCACAAATGATAGCAGATAATAAAGTGAATATTTTGCTTACTCCCCGATTAGGTGAAAATGCTGCTGACGTACTTAAATCTGCGGAAATCGAAATATATAAAACGACAACTGCTTCAGCTAAGGATAATATCGATGTCTTCATTGCTGGAAAGCTTCCTTTGCTGAATGAAATACATGCTGGTTTTCATGGACATGGAGGCAAATAATATGAAAATAGCTGTGCTAAGCGGCAAGGGGGGAACGGGGAAAACGCTAGTGTCGGTTAATTTAGCTGCGGTAGCCAAAACATCAACCTATATAGACTGTGATGTTGAGGAACCAAATGGACATCTATTCTTTAAGCCCAAGGATATCATTGAAGAAGAAATTTCAGTTAAAATTCCAAAGGTGGATGGAAATCTATGCAGCGGATGCCGAAGGTGTGTTGAATTTTGCAAGTTTAATGCTCTTGCCTATATAAAAGAAAAACTGATAGTATTTGAAGATATTTGCCACTCTTGCGGTGGATGTATCTTGCTTTGCCCTGAAAAGGCATTGACAGAGAAAGAAAAGGTTATCGGCAGAGTGCAAAAAGGTACTTCAGAGCAGGTGACAGTATATACCGGGATATTGAATCCTGGTGAACCTTCAGGGATACCCATAATAAAAAAGCTGCTTGATGAGAATGAACATGAAAGAAGCAAGACGATATTTATCGACTGCCCTCCTGGAAGTGCCTGTATAGTCATGGAAAGCATTAAGGATGCAGACTACTGTATATTAGTAGCTGAGCCTACATTGTTCGGAGTTCATAACCTTAACATGGTATATGAACTGGTCAAGTTATTTAATAAGCCGTTCGGAGTGGTTTTAAACAAGTGTCTTGACGGTGAAAATCCGTCGGAAAAATTTTGCATAGAAAAAGACATTCGGATTTTAGGCCGAATACCTTTTGATAATGAGCTTGGATCATTGAATTCAAATGCAGAAATTGCTGTAAGGAAAAGTGAAAAATATCGTACAATCTTTTCTTCTTTGCTGGAGGACGTGAAAAAGGAGGTGCATCATGAAACAACTTCTGATTCTTAGTGGTAAGGGTGGTACCGGAAAGACAACCATAGCAAGCGCGTTTATCAAGCTATCTAAGGCTCGCGCTTATGCTGATTGTGATGTTGATGCACCTAACCTGCATCTTATAACAAAGCAAAACTCCTTGCCAAAGAAAAGAGACTATTATGGCTTGCCGAAAGCCGAGATAGATACAGAGTTGTGCATAGAGTGCGGACAATGCAGGCAAAACTGCCGTTTTGACGCTATTTCAGCAGATGGAAAATACAAGGTAGATCCTTTTGCCTGTGAAGGCTGCGGGGTTTGCGAGCTTGTTTGCCCTGTTGAAGCTGTGACTTTAAAACCTGCTGTAGCTGGTGAACTGCTGTTATATACAGAAGGAGAAAAAGTATTTTCTACAGCGCAGCTAAAAATGGGCAGCGGAACCTCCGGAATGTTGGTTACCGAGGTAAAGAAGCAAATGAAGTCAGCAGCCGCTGATGTGGAGTTTGCCATTATTGACGGATCTCCCGGTATAGGCTGCCCGGTTATAGCGTCTTTGAGCGGTGTTGATATGGTGTTAATTGTGGCCGAGCCATCCATATCCGGAATTAGTGACATGGAGCGGATTATAAATACAGCGACGAAATTTGGCGTAAAGACGGCGGTATGTATCAATAAGTTTGACACAAATATGCAAAACACAGAAAAGATAGAAAACTTCTGTAAAGGTCAGGGAATTAGCCTTATGGGTAGAATACCCTTTGATTCGGACGCGGTAAAAGCAATTAATAATGGGCAGACAATTGTTGATATAGTCTGTGCCTCAGGTGCAGCAGTGAAAGTAGTTTTTAGCAAGACAATGGAGCTGCTGTTTGAAGAAGGTGGTGGGCTGAGGTCATGATTATCAAAACATTAGTTGAGAATACAGCGCTATCCAAAAACTTCGGCAGCGAACACGGACTTAGCCTTTATATAGAAGCAAATAGTCGCAAAATTCTTTTTGATGTTGGTGCTAGTGAATTATTTCTTGAAAATGCAAAGAAACTGAATGTAGATATCTGTGAGGTTGATTATCTGATTATTTCGCATGGACATTATGATCATGGTGGCGGGCTAAGAGCTTTTTTGCGTGAAAACACAAAAGCCGAGATATTCCTACACCGACTGGCATTTGAAAAATACTATGCTTTGCGTTCGAATGATGAACCGGAGTATATTGGTTTGGATGAAGAATTGAAGCAAAACAGGCGAATTGTATTTACATCAGACCGTTTCTTTGTCAGCAAGGGGGTTCAAGTGTTCTCAAATATTACCAGGAAGGAACCTCTACCAAAGTCAAATGACAGTTTGCTTATGAAACAAGACGGCAAAATAGTACAGGATACTTTTGCGCATGAACAAAACCTCATTATAGAGGAGGCAGGAAAGACGCTTTTGGTAACAGGCTGCGCCCATAATGGTATTGTAAATATTCTTGAATACTTCCATGACTTAAAAAGACGTATGCCTAACTATGTGATAGGTGGATTTCATCTTTCCAGCCGTTCTGGCGGAAACGAGGCCCATGAAATGATAGATAGAATTGGTAAATACCTGGTGGATACAAAAGCAAAGTTTTACACATGTCATTGCACTGGTCTGGAGCCTTATAAAAGGCTGAAAACTATTATGGGTGATAGCATCGATTATCTGTCAGCAGGCAGTGAAATACACATATGAATTATTTGATAGTGCAAATCAAGGGAGATGAATGCCTGTGAAAGATATTAATACATTTATTTTTATTTCTGCTTTTGCAATGGGAGCAATGATAGTAAACAGTTTGGGAATCTGGACTCTTTATAAAAATCGCGAATGGGCAGAAAAAATTAAAGACTATTGTATGTGTTTTGCTGCGGGAATACTTATCTCTTCCCCGCTGATAATGACTTTACCTCAAGCTATACAAAAAACCTCCTACGCAGGATTTACTGCGCTCGCAGGATTTTTATTTATGTATTTCAGCAATGAGATCATCAAATACAAAACAAAGCAAAAAGAACTGGCCTTTGGCATAACTGCAATTGAAGGTATCTTAATTCATTCACTTATAGATGGCGTTGTATACACAGTTACTTTTAGTATCAGCACAGTAGTTGGAATTCTTACTGGAGTTGGGTTGGTTGTTCATGAGTTCGCCGAAGGCGTTATAACTTTTTCAATGTTACTTAAAGGTGGATATAGCACAAGGAAAGCTGGGATTTATGCTTTTCTTGCAGCAGCATTAACAACTCCTATCGGTGCCTTTATAGCATATCCAATTGTTCAACATCTTAGTAACAATGTTTTAGGACATATGCTTGGATTTGTTGCTGGTGTTTTAATATACGTTTCGGCATCGCATTTATTGCCTGAAGCAAGGGATTATGAGAAAAAGCACTCTACCCTAGCATTTATATTGGGAATTGTTTTCGCACTGCTTATTATGTTTACCGAACACTAAAGTTATTACAGCATAACAACCATGCATGAAAAATATACAGGAAGGAGCTAATATTATGAGCGAAAATTGCAACCAAAGCTGCAGCAGTTGCTCGGAGGACTGCGCAGAAAGAAAAGAGAAGAAAAATGATTTCTCCGTGAAACCACATGAAATGAGCAGCATTAAAAAGGTTATTGGTGTTGTCAGTGGTAAAGGAGGGGTTGGAAAGTCACTGGTAACTTCCATGCTAGCTGTTACCATGAATAGAATGGGTTATCATACCGCTGTTCTGGACGCTGATGTAACCGGGCCTTCTATTCCTAAGGCATTTGGTATCAAGGAAAAAGCCACAGGAAGTGAATTTGGCTTATTCCCAGTTAAAAGTAAGACAGGTATTGATATCATGTCTGTTAATTTGCTTTTAGAGAATGATACCGATCCAGTTGTGTGGAGAGGACCCCTGATCGGAAATATGGTAAAGCAGTTCTGGTCAGATGTTATCTGGAGCGATGTGGATTTTATGTTCATCGATATGCCACCGGGCACCGGCGATGTTCCCCTTACTGTATTTCAATCCATTGCTGTTGATGGGATCATTGTTGTAACTTCGCCTCAGGAGCTTGTATCCATGATTGTATCAAAAGCAGTCAGGATGGCTGAAATGATGAATATTCCTATCGTTGGTTTAGTAGAAAATATGTCCTATTTTAAATGTCCGGATTGCGGTAAGGAACACAAAATTTTCGGCGACAGCCATATTGACGAAATTGCCGAAAAGCATAATTTAAAAGTGCTTGCTAAGCTTCCGGTCAACCCCAAAATTTCTGCCGCCTGTGATAAGGGTATGATAGAACTTTTTGATGGCGATTGGCTTGAACCTGTAGCAAAAGTATTGGAGAAAAACATTGAGGAAGATAATAAATGAGTGCACATTCAGATTTGGCAAGAGAATTGTTTAGAAAAGGCTACAATTGCTCTCAATCTGTTTTTGCTGCTTTTTGTGATGAAACGGGGCTGGACATGGAAACAGCATTAAAAATTGCATCTTCTTTCGGAGGAGGTATGGGTAGGTTGCGGGAAGTATGTGGTGCTGTGACAGGAATGTTTATGGTGGTCGGCATGAAATATGGTTACACAGATCCATCCAGCAAAAATGCGAAAGCAGAACATTATGAGCTAGTTCAAGATTTGGCAAAACAATTTGAAAATGAAAACGGATCAATCATATGCAGGGAACTGTTAGGTATTTCAATTAAGCATGATAAACCTATACCCGAGACCAGAAATGATAATTATTATAAAAAGCGGCCTTGCGCAGAACTTGTTGAGCAAGCTGCAAGGATACTTGATGAATATATTCTAAATAAAGAATGGAGGAGACCAGCTATGATTAAAATTGCTGTAGCAAGTGAAAACGGAATGGTGACTGAGCACTTTGGACATTGCGAAGGGTTTATAATTTTTTACACCGAAAACAACAAAATTGTTAAAAGTGAAACCATCGCTAACCCCGGGCATAAACCTGGATTCTTGCCTAATTTTCTTGCCGATCGTGGAGTAAATGTCATCATCAGTGGTGGTATGGGAGGAGGTGCAGTTGACATTTTTAATGAAAGAAACATTGAGGTTATTGTTGGGGCAAGAGGTGATGCCAAAGCAGTAGTAGAAGCATACCTGCAGGGTTCTCTTAAATCTACTGGTTCTGTTTGCCATGAACATGAGCACCACGATGAATGTGGAGAATGAAACAGGACTTTGAATTATAATT
Source organism: Herbinix hemicellulosilytica (assembly GCF_002904165.1). Lineage (GTDB taxonomy): Bacteria > Bacillota > Clostridia > Lachnospirales > Lachnospiraceae > Mobilitalea > Mobilitalea hemicellulosilytica. The sequence continues at coordinate 8,530 of NZ_CVTD020000009.1, forward strand.
TCCTATACTTGAATTGTTCCGGCATTATTCCTATGTCGGAGCAATTCATTTTAGGAGAGTTTCCAACATCAATAAACTATTCTTTATATAATCGTAGTTTCATTTTCTACCTATATCAACAAGTAAATTGCTCCACCGATAATGCCTGATCCGAGCATTACATAAATAGGATTCGGTTTCCACTTCCGTAAAATGAAAATAGCCACAGTAAATAATAAAACAGAAACCAAATTGATTGTTAGAGGATTTGTTGAAAAGCCATCTTCTCCCCATACAGCCAGTATAAAAATCGACAACCCTGCTGATGCAATCAGCGCTACTATGGTAGGTCTTAGACCAGACAATATTCCTTGTACAACGGTCAACTCTTTGAATTTAAAGTAAATCCATGCCAGGAGTGAAACAATGACACAGGATGGGAAGATACATCCAATAGTCGCAACAATCGCTCCTGGAATGCCGGCAATCCTAATTCCCACAAATGTGGCTGAATTGATGGCAATGGGTCCGGGTGTCATTTCCGCAATAGTAATGAGGTCGGTAAATTCCGTTAATGTCAACCAATGGTGCAAATTAACTACTTGATTTTGAATCAGCGGCATTGCAGCCATGCCACCACCAATGCTAAACATGCCGATTTGAAAGAAACTCCAAAAAAGTTTTAATAGTATCATTGTGGATCACCGTCCTTTTGTACTTTTTTCATTTGAATCAGAATCTTTACCGCTCCGATACACCCACACACTAAAATAATATACATAACATTAATTCCAAAGAAAAATGTGGAAATAAACGCACCAACCATAACAATCACAGATACTATGTCCTTTTGTTTAAAGACATTACTGCCGAGACTCATAACCACATCTGCAATAACAGCGGCAACACCGGCTTGCATTCCTTTTAGAACCGCATTTACTACAGTGTTATCGCGAAATGCAGTGTAAAAAATAGAGATAATAGAAAGAGTTATAAAAGGTGGTAATATTGTACCCAGAATCGTTACCAGGGCACCTGATATTCCAGCAACACGATACCCCAGCAGTATCGCTGCATTGACTGCAACTGCTCCGGGTGAGGATTGTGCAATTGCTGTTAAGTTCAGCATTTCTTCCTCCTCAATCCATTGCAAATCATCTACAAATTTCTTTTTCATTAATGGTATAATGACGTATCCTCCACCAAAGGTAAAAGCGCTTAAGTAGAAGGTAGACGCAAACAATCTTCTGTAAACGTGTTTTTGGTTTTTCAAGTCATTGACCTCCTTTTAGTTTATTATAGAACTTGATAGATTATAAATAAAATAGTATTATTATATAAAGTTCATAATGTTTTTGTTATAATTAGGAGGCGTCAATGACATTAAGGCATCTCAAAATATTTGTTACTGTATGCGAAACCGGTAGTACAACTGCAGCCGGAGAAAAGCTGCATATTGCGCAGCCTTCTATAAGTCTTGCAATATCAGAGCTTGAAGATTATTATGGGATAAAACTATTTGATCGCATTGCAAAGAGACTCTATATCACAGAAGCTGGAAAGAAGTTTCTTCAATATGCAACACATATTGTAGGACTTTTTGAGGAGATGGAAAGGGAAATCAAAAACTTTGATGCAACGGGAATCATCCGTATTGGAGCAAGTATTACCATCGGAAACTATTTATTACCAGGCTACATAACCCGGTTTAAGAAAATTCATCCTCAAATGGATGTTAAGGTAATCATAGATAACTCAGAAAAAATCCAACAATATATTTTATCCAATCAGATTGATATTGGGCTGATAGAGGGTATTGTATATAGCCCTTATATTGCGGAGCATAAGTTTCGGGATGATGAATTGGTAATGGTCTGCGGGAACGCGCATCCCTTTGCTAATCAAAAAAATGTTGAGATTTCAAAGCTTCAAAATGAAAGTTTCATTTTAAGAGAATCAGGAAGCGCTGGACGTGAAATTTTTGACAGTACTATGACCTCGCTCGGAATAAAAATTCTACCTGCTTGGGAGAGTACAAGTACTCAGGCAATAATAAGAGCAGTGCAGGCAAATTTAGGTATTTCTGTGTTGCCTTATTTATTGGTAAAGGACTCTCTTAACCGTAAAGAAATCAGTCAGTTTCATATAGATGGGATACGTTTTCAAAGAAGTTTTTCTGTCATTTACCATCAAAATAAGTTTTTAACGGAGAGTGCAAAAGACTTTATTGCACTGTGTAAATAAAAAAAACACCGCTTCAGTACAAAAACTGACAGCGGTATCTTTTTATTTAATCATATATTTACCCGTATAATCAGGCGTTTTTTTGAAGAGATTTTTGTGAAACACGAATATGATAATTCCGATAATGATCAGAACCAATGACAGCGCTTGCGATATTCTAAGTCCCGGGACCAGATAAAGACTATCCGCACGCAATCCTTCAATCCAAAAACGGCCTAATCCATATCCGATAAAGTAAGTTGCCAAAAGCTGACCGCTAAACTTTGTCCTTTTGCGGAAATAAACCAGTACGGCAAATACGCACAAATTCCACATGCTTTCATAGAAAAATGTAGCTTGATGCCATTCTTCCAACTGTTCTATGAATACAGCATAGGGGAAGAATTGAAGATTCGGGTTTGTAACGAGATTGCCGAAGGCCTCCTGGTTCACAAAATTACCCCATCGACCAATTGCCTGCCCTAGAATCAAGCTAGGTACAACCATATCAACAAGCCGGAAGAATGGGAAGTGGTTGCGTTTTGAAAAAATAATCGCAGCAATGATTCCACCGATAACTCCTCCATATATAGCAAGTCCACCTTCCCAAATAGCAATCATCTTTGTAAAGCTTCCGTTATATTGTTCCCATTCAAATACAACGTAATAAATTCGTGCGCAGATGATTGCGATGGGGAGCGCTAAAAAGAGAAAATCAAAGATTATTTCACTTTTAAGGTTCTGTCTTTTAGCTTCACGACAGGCAATCAAAACACCAAGTAAAACCCCGAATGCAATAATAACTCCATACCATGCAATATTTAAGCCATTAATGCCAAATAGGTTTTTTATTAAATATCTATCTATCATACAATCCGCCTTTCTAAAGTATTCATAATGAATATGATTTTGAATTTAAAATATCAGCGTATAGAGGTAACTTTAATAATAGTATCACAATGAGGTATTTACGTAAACCATTTAAACATGTATATTAGAAAGAAAGGCTTGTTGATATGTTCCCGCGAACGACGATTTTTCAAAAAAGACCGAAAAACCCATTGACATGTTCCCGTAAACGTAAGGTGCAGAAAATCAGCCCAAGACATCAATCCGAGCGGCTCGGGCCACGTTGAGTGCGTAGTATTGATGTCAAGGATGGAGAAATAGGACTATTCAAAACACTGATAAATAAAGGATTTTCAAGGTTAGAAGATTTTCTGCCTGATGTCTGGCAGTGCCTTTTAACCTTGGAAATCCTTATTTTTGTTTATGAGGAAATAGGTCAACTGTAAAAAATGAGTGTAGGGTTGAGTTGACAGATTAGATAAATTCCTAGGGTCGAGGAGATAGGATAGATGTGGCTTTTATCTTGTAGTGTAAGATAATGAAAAAAATTATGAGTTCCCGAAAAAAGTATTGAGTTATGGAGTTATTTCTGGTATATTATTATTTGTGTATATTCTAATGATGTTATTTAAATTTGAGGTGTAATAAATGTCTGTAAGTTATAAAAAGTTGTGGAAATTGATAATTGATAAGGATATAACAAAATCTCAGCTGAGAAAGGAAGCAGGAATTGCAGCAAGTACTTTTTCAAAGATGAACAAAAATGAGTATGTATCATTAGAAGTAATTGAGAGGATATGTAATGTGTTGGAATGCGATATAGGAGATGTTTTAGAGATTGAACGTTAACTCCTTATACAGCAAAATTTTTCTACAGCTAATATGTGACAACAATGATAATAAAGAATACTGCAGTTAGGAGTTAAATAAGTCATGATAAGATTAGGAACAGTATTTAGCGGTATAGGCGCTATTGAGCATGCACTTGATAGGCTTGATTTACCTCATGATATCGTATTTGCATGCGACAATGGAGAACGAAAATTAAAATCTAAAATAGAAAAAGTAGAATCTGCCATAGAAGGAATGAATGATAGTGAAAAGAATGACTATATAACACAGCTATATGAAAAAGAGTGCGGAATGAATTACGTTGAACAAACATACCGTGCGAATTACATAATAAAAAATGATTTATTTTATCAAGATGTACGATTTCTTGATCAAGAATACAAGATTCAAGCCGTTGAGTTATGCTTGGAGGGGGATAAGTCCATCGCCCAAGTGGCAAAAGAGTTAGGTTTGGCATACAACACTCTTCACCGTTGGGTCAAAGAATACAAAGAAAGCAATGGTACAAGCTTTGTAGGTTCAGGAAATATCAAGCCACAAAACCAAGAAATCATCGAATTGCGCCGTCGCAATCAAGAGCTGGAGGAGGAATTAGCGATCCTAAAAAAGGCGTTAGGCATCTTCACCAGAAACCAGAAGTGATTTACGCGTTCATTTTTCAACATCGAAATGAATTTCGCGTGGTGAAGATGTGCCAAGTTCTCGGTGTTTCTAAAAGTGGGTATTATGCATGGCTGAAACGACCAAAAAGCAACCAAAAAGAGAAAAAAGAACAACTGATCCAACAGATTCGAAATGAGTATCTCAAGTCACGCAAGATTTACGGTAGTCCGAAAATTACGCAAGAACTACGCAAACAAGGAATTGGTGTGTCCCAAAAGACAGTCGCTCGCATCATGAGTGAAGAAGGATTAAGATCCATTACGGTACGTAAATACAAGGCAACGACGAATAGTAATCATCCTTACAACGTGTATGTGAATCTGTTAGAACAGAACTTCCAAGCAACGGCTCCAAATGAAGTATGGATGGCCGATATCACGTACATTCCTACTGATGAAGGATGGTTGTATTTAGCGAGCATCATGGATTTATATACCCGTAAAATCGTAGGATGGTATATCGATAACCAAATGACGAAAGAGTTAGTCATTAAAGCCTTACAACGAGCGTTAAACAACGAGAAACCAACAGGGAGAGTCCTCCATCACTCGGATCGTGGGAGCCAATATGCTTCAAATGACTATCAGCAGCTCTTACAGGAACACCATTTTCAAGTGAGCATGTCGATTCTATTGTGGATCGAGTGATAAAACTGGACTGTGAGAATGATGACCCAAAAGAATATCAGCGTATTCTAGCCGCCTACGAAGAGGATATGAAAAGGCGCTATTAAGTTAGATTATATGAATTAACAGTATTACTTGGGAGGAATTTAGCATGGCTACTTTTTGGGATTTTATGAAATTAGATAGGAATTTGAACGGAGGGATTACATGGTAAGTAAAACTGACGCTATTGAGATAATAACGTACGCTGAAGAAAATGGAATTAACATATGGATTGATGGCGGTTGGGGAGTAGATGCACTATTAGAAGAAGAAACAAGAGTACACAACGATATTGATTTATTTGTGGAAGAAAGTAATAGTAAAAAGTTTATTGAAATATTAAAAGAAAATGGCTTTGCTGAAGTTATCGAAGCATATACTACCACATCTCATAAGGTTTATAAGGATAGTAAAGGTAGGATAATTGATCTTCATATATTTAAATTCAACGAACAAGGATACATTGTTTTTGAGGGAGAAGCATATCCTCCAGAAGTCTTTAGCGGCATTGGGAAAATAGGCGATAAAATGGTCAGATGTATTGATGCTGAATATCAAGTGTTATTTCATCTAGGCTATGAGCATGATGAAAATGATGTGCATGATGTAAAACTATTGTGTGAGAGATTTAATATTCCTATTCCGAGTGAATACAAGTAACCAACAAATTCCAATTTGTCTATCAATAGTGCAATAAATTAGAATTTAGAGGAGGAATAGATATGGCACGTTCTATTAGAGCTTCCCTTTCGGGATTTGGAAGTGAACTGTTGGAACGAATAAGAGAAGATGGCAATGCAAGGCTAGATGAAGCTGCCTTTGAAGAAAGAGTCATTGGGATTGAAAAGGCAGCTGCGGCTCTGAAGGAAGCTAAAGTTGAAGATGAGAAAGTCATTTACCTTTTGCAAAAATATTGGGATTTACGCCCTAGCGAGGCCAAGGGATTTTTGCTGCAAGAAAGATACACTGAAGAGAAGTAGAGGATTCCTGTGGGTAAACATCCCAAAGATAAATTCTATTTGTGCTGAAAAGCACATTCGGTTTAACTATGCAAATTTAGTGGATATGTTCCCGCCTACCGATAGTGCAAAAAGTGGCGATGACGTGTTTCCGCCTACCGACAATGTAAAAGACATCAATCCACCCCGCTCGTTGCACGTTGAGTGCGTAGTATTGATGTGTGCGTCCAGCTAAGCTGGCAAATGCTAGCAGGTGAAAGTCCTGCAGTGGTAAAGGTAGGGCAGCCACTTAGTCAGTAACCAGCGTATGGTGTAATCTATGCGTTGAAGCGTTACGGAATGTTCCGTAAGGAGCAGGCAAACTGGCGGGTTGTAACATAAAGTGAATACTGCCGCACCGTTATTTACATTTCCGAAAGGAAACAACAGGGAGTCGAGCTGCGACATCAACAGCAAAGACAGAAGACGGTATGAAGAACCCTAAATGCAATACCTAAGAACCCTGCGGTGTAGAGGTAACGACACGTCAGGAAAGTATTTGTCGGAACTGGAGAGAGCCTACTTTGCACAGGAAACTGTAAAGAGGAAGCATATAAGCAAAAGCGAAGTTGCTTTCTGCAAAGAGGCAGTCAGAAGTGCTCATAGTACCAAGGATTGTACAGACAACAAAACTGTGCATAGGGAAGGGGCACAACTTTATTCAAGTCTGTAAAGGAGGTAGGTGCCGGTGATTGCCGAAAAAGCTATAAACACCCATGAAAAAGTACGAGACTTCCAAAACAGACTATACCTTACAGCCAAAGCTGACCGAAAGAGAAAGTTCTATGCGTTGTATGACAAGATATACCGTAATGATATCTTAGAAGAAGCATGGAAACGGGTAAAACAGAATGGTGGAACAGGCGGTATTGACAAAGTCAGCATTGATGATGTGAAAACGTACGGTGAAGAAAAACTACTGGGCGAAATAGCGGAAGAATTGAGGACTGGGAAGTACCGGTGTAAGCCTGTCAGACGAAGCTATATTCCAAAACCAGATGGTAGAAAAAGAGCATTGGGGATACCTACGATTAAGGACAGAATAGTACAGATGGCGGCAAAGATAGTGATAGAGCCGGTGTTTGAAGCAGATTTTCAACCCTGTTCGTATGGATTTAGACCGAAACGAAGTGCTAAACAAGCAATGGACAGGATATTTGAAGTGTCCGACAAAGGTGGTGCACTATGGGTAATAGATGCTGACATAAAAGATTATTTTGGTAGCATCAACCATGATAAGCTAATTTTGTTGCTCAAACAAAGAATAACTGACCGTAGAGTATTAAAGCTGATAAATAGTTGGTTAAAAGCAGGAGTGCTGGAAAACGGATGGTACAGTGAAAGTATACTGGGAGCACCGCAGGGTGGAGTTATTTCTCCACTATTGTCCAACATATATCTGAATTATTTTGATGTGTATTGGAATAAAGCCTTTGGACATCTGGGTGAATTAGTGCGTTATGCAGATGATTTTGTGATATTGTGTAAGAGGTTATCTCATGCAGAAGAAGCCTTGCGCGCTGTGAAGTGGATTATGGAAAAACTGGAACTAACGCTTCACAGTGAGAAAACAAGACTGGTTGATATGTATTTTGGTAAAGGTAGTTTTGATTTTCTTGGCTTCAATAATAGATTTCAGCGTTTTAGAAATAAAAACTGGCAGTGGTATTGGACACTACAACAGATACCGTCTAAGAAGGCTATGAAGAAAATGAGAGCTAACATAAAAGAGGTATTTAACAGTCCTAGCAAGCTGCTGCTAAGTATGGAAGAGATGGTGAAGCTACTCAATCCTAAAATCATTGGCATGAGGAACTATTATACCAGACGATTTAGCAGACCATGGTTATGGAAGATAGATAAGTATATAAATTTCAAGTTTACTCGGTGGTACAATCGGAAGAAACAACGCAATTATAGGCTAGGAAATGCAGCAAAGGTCAGAGAATTGACTAAACAGGCAGGACTAGCAAATATGTGCGGCTGAATGCTGAAGGAAGAAGAATATCGGAAAGCCGTATGCGGGAAAATCGCACGTACGGTTTGATGAGGGGACGGTGGTAAACCCACTGTTCTACTCTATCAAGGGTGGGAAAATAGGTACTAATCGAAATATTGATAAATAGTAGGTTTCCAGACATTGAGTTTTCCTTTCGGCTACTTTGCCGGAGATATCAATGTTGGGAAACCTTTATTTTTAGGCTCTTTGTCAAGTGTTGGGGTATGATATGTTTGAATCATGCTAAAACACTAGGCTTAGAGCCTATTTTTATGATTGACTCACCAATACCTGTTTTTGGGCATGACAAATAAACCTCGTGCCAGTCATATTTATTTTTATTTAATTGCAAGAATGTAAGATACGTGTACGAAATCTTTCAAAGTTTTTTATACCATATGATATACGCTTAAGTACCTTTATTTTATGGTTCTATAATAAATGTTGGGGTAAGTGAATCATTTAGTTCACAACCCCAGCATTTTAGTTTATAATAAAAAAACCTCCC
>NZ_CVTD020000010.1 GCF_002904165.1 Herbinix hemicellulosilytica
GTATTGAGTAAGACGAGTGGTTCGTTGCTGATATCTAGCTAAAAAGGGATATTTTTCATAAAAACGTTTTCCACACTTACAACGATACCGCCTTTTTTTAAGAATTAGATAGCAGTCTTTGAACTGTAAAGGTAAATCTTTAATTTTTTGATAACGGTAATCATGTATCTGTTTAGTTTGTTGATGACAACAAGGGCCAATCTGTGTTGTGGCTTTTGTTTCAATATAAATTTTTAAATAATTATCTGCGTGGTTGATTTTTTTTACAAAAATACCTTCCAAATTTAATAAAGATGTGATATGCTTATTAAGCATATTTATTTACCTCCTGGTGGTCTACTTATTGACTGGCACTGGGAGGTTTTTTTATTATAAACTAAAATGCTGGGGTTGTGAACTAAATGATTCACTTACCCCAACATTTATTATAGAACCTATTTTTATTGATTGGGGAAACATATCAACTGCCATGAAAATAATAGGGTTGAGTTGACAGCTTAGATTTTTTGTAGGGGTTGAGGAGATGGAATAGATGTGATAAAGTGAATAAATAGACTAATCATAATATCATATTATTGACACAATGTTAAATAGGCTTATTTTATAAAGGGGAATAAATAAATGATAAATATTACTAATATAAAAGGTATTTCAAATAGTTATCCAGAAGAAATTGAAGGAACAAATGAATGGTATTCATGCAGAGAAGGAACAGTTGAATATTGTGACTTATATGAAGCGCAAGAGATATTTAATAACGATGGATTTTTTAAAGGAATGAATTATCACTTAATCCATTATCCTGATGGGGAAGTACATTCACCATTTCAAATCCAAGGGAATGTATATGTTGAAAAACCTATATGGAATAATGGGATATTTAATTTTTTAGTTGTTGATTTTCATGAAAAGCTAATTAAAATTAAAAAATATATCCCAGAAAAACAAAAATTAGAAGTTATTACTGAATTGTCTTTATCAGAAGTTGAAGACTGCTATAACTTAAAGCTTGAAACAACGCCACTTACTCTTGGAAGAAGTGGAAATGATGGCTTCTATGAAATTGTTTGGCCAGAAAAAAAGAAAATTGCAATTGGAAAAACAGAGACAGTATTATTTCGGGATGGGGATAGGTTGTATCTATCTGAATGGTATGAAGATCCCGAATATCATGAAAATGTAATAGTAAGAAACATTCAAACAGGAGAAATAATAGAAAAAAGCGAAGGCTATTTACGTAGACTACCTAATAACGTGTACTGGAAAATCTAAATACAAATTAAATATTTTAAATATCGTTTATTTAGCAAAAAAGTGATATTGAGGAAGTGTGTCTTATGCCGTATAACCCCAAAATACATTTCATACCACCATTACCTCCAAAACGAGAAAAAAGAGTAGGCATATACTGTAGAGTTAGCAGTAATAGTGCTGAACAATTGAAAAGTTTAACAGCTCAAGTATCTGCTCTTACTAGATTAACAGCTGCTATACCACAATGGTTACTTTCTGATATCTATATAGATATTGCTTCAAGTAAAACAGGATCTTCTCGTAAAGAGTTTGCTCGTATGCTTGAAGATTGTCAATCTAATAATCTAGACATTATACTTACTAAGAGCATAAGCAGATTTGGCAGGGATACAGTTGATACACTTGAAGCCTTCCAAAAATAAATGACGAAGTAAAAGATAGGCTTATGAAAGTTGGTTTTGAAATAGAAAATTGCTCATAGTATATGCAACACTAAAGGGGCAAATTGGAAATTCGGTATTATTTGTACGAGAAACTCTACTGGTTGGAAAAGCATTACGTGAAATATGTAAAATGCGCACCTTTACCCTTATCGGGTTGTCAGGTTGTGCATAATATTAACAAGGGTTGTAATACAGTGGAGTCAGTGATATATATATAAGATTGTTCCTGCGAAAGGATTAAAACCACACATTTTATTTTAATAATCAGAATTTATCAAGTAATAAGAGTTGCTATGAATAGTAAATTGCAGGATTAAAAAAACATTGACATGAGAAGAACACCCAAATGGGTGTTTTTTGTTTTTATAATTAAGTCTGGTTTATAGACCCCTGATAATGAGGTGATGCCTATGCTTGTACCGCTATAGATGTTCGGCCTTAATAACAAAACCAAAGGAGGAAATCAATAATGATTGGAATCGAGCAATACCGAAAAATCCAGGAGTACAAAGCACTTGGACTTGCTCAGACAAGAACCGCAAAAGCACTGGGGATAACCTATTCTTCTGTCATCAAATACTGGAATATGAGCGAAGAAGATTATGTAAGGGAAGCTGAAAAGGAAAGGTACCACATGGATAACTATCGTCAGTACATACTGGAACATTTGAAAATTTGTCCACAAATGAGGGATACAAACATCTATCTCAAATTGGTGGAGGCCTTCCCTGATCTACAAGTTAAACGAGCTACATTCTACCGCTATATGAAAGCCTTAAGGGAACAGCACGGGTATCCGCATGCCAGTAAACGTAAAACCTCACCCCGTGAAATTTCTCCACCGGGATATGAAGCGCAGGCGGATTTTGGTCAATACAAACTTAAGGATATGTACGGGCGAATTGTACGAATATATTTCTTTTGCATGGTTCTGAGTTATAGCAGAATGAAATTGGTTTATCTTTCACCGGATCCCTTTACAACCAAAACAGCCATTAAAGCTCATAACTATGCATTCCAATATTTTGGAGGAAGTACACAGACTATTCTTTATGACCTTGACCGTGTCTATGTAGTCAGTGAAAATCTGGGGAATATCATATTCGTACCCGCCTTTGAAGAATATGTTAAGCGTATAGGTTACAGTGTTTCGCTATGTAGACCAAGAGATCCTCAAAGTAAAGGCAAGGTTGAAGAGGTGATTGGATACATAAAGCAAAGTTTTCTTGAGGGCAGGATATACACCGGAATTGATTGCCTTAACAGTGCTGCCCTTGCATGGTTGGATAGGGAAGGCAACGGGCGAATACATACTGTGACCAGAAAAGTGCCGCGTGAAATGTTCATGGAAGAGCAAAAATACCTGTTCCATGTCAAACCTTATTCCGAAGTATCAAGCACTGTGGCCTCCTTTGATAAGGATGGAGTGGTAAGTTATAAAGGCAACCGTTATCTGATTAATACAGGTATGATGGATGTTCATAAACGCATTCGCATTGAAGATGATGTTGAAATGCTTTTGTTCTATGATGCTGAAACAAATGATTTATTGGCTAAATATCCAGTCACAGAAGATACCGGGCAGTTGTTCAAACCAGAAGAAAATTACAGCAGAGACAGGGTTTCTTTAACCATCATAAAACAATATTTTGCAGAATACGAAATAGCTCAGGAATTCATTCGTCGGATGGAGCAGCAACAGCCGAAATATTTTAATACACATTGCATTCGATTATACCGGATGACAAGGTTTTATACAATTGGACAATTGCTTGATGGAATAGAATACTGCATTGATACTGAACGCTGCAGTGCCTATGAGCTTTTGGCTTATCTCATGTATCAGTACGGAGAGCATATAGCTAAGAAGTTTTTGCCGAATCAGCAGTATTTTAACCATTTGGCGAGGAGTAAAGAAATAAGGAGGGAAATCGATGGCTGATATAACAGAAATCCGTGAATTAGCTCAAAAACTTAATCTTTGGAATATCGCAAGGGGATATATTGATTTGAACGATGAGAAACTATCAAACCTTGACTATCTTAAGATGGTGTTAGAAAAAGAATTGGAGATTAGGGCCAGACAAAAACACACCAAGCTGAGGAAGGCAAGTAAGCTTCCAAACAAAGCATTTGACGCATCGAATTCAAACAAGGGCTTAAAATGGCAGATTAAACAGTTATCCAACCTGACATGGCTTAAGGAAGAGCAAAACTTAATCCTGCTGGGAAAATGCGGGACGGGTAAGACCGGTCTTGCAGCGCAACTTGGAGAAACTGCAATCAGCAATGGACATAAAACCTATTATGCGCCTTTTGATAATTTTATCGCAGTGGCAGAAAAGAAAGCCACAAATCCAAAAGCAGAAGCGATCTTTTCTTATATGCAGGAATGTGACTTAATTATTATTGATGATGTCTTTTATGTGGAACCAACCAGGGCAGAACTGCAGGTTTTCTACCGGGCAGTTACCTTTCTTAATGAAACCAGAAGCATTATTTTTATAACCAATCGTGAACTGTCAGCATGGATAGATGCAGCTGAGGATAAGCATCTTTGCCAGACTTTATTGGACAGAATGACGGTCAATTGTCAAATTGTTCGTTTGACTGACAAGTAAATAAAAACACTCACTTCTTTTTTAATAGGGGCAAATACCTCGTTTGAAAACAATGCCGAAAAACGGCTTAAAATAGATGCAAAAAATCTCACGAAATTCAAAGAACTGCTTAACTTTTGAGATTTTCTGCAGTTTATAGGGTAGGGGGTCTAAATCTCTACCGCTTTTTACCCCGGAAACGGGCGGGGGGTCACGCGCGAAAAATCGCAGTTTCAAACGTGCCGCCAGTTGAGGAGGAAACCTTCTTAATTGGCGGTGTTTATTTTATATAATTGTATAAACAAATATATAGACAAATAATTTTTTGTATTATATAATTGTAGCAATATGGTTAATTATGGAATATATTCAGGTAAGTGCAAGGAGTGAGTGCTACCTAACATGTTTGGCAGGTTTACCATATTAAATTGTAGGATAAATATAGCGACTTTGAAGAGATATAAGAGGTGTAAGCTATGAATAGAATTAGAGTCGCAGCAGGAGTTATTACAGATAATGATAAAGTTTTAATTACTAGACGTGCGCCAAAAGAAAATTTCGCTGGAGGCTGGGAGTTTCCAGGTGGGAAGATTGAAGCTAATGAAACTCCTGAAGATTGCCTTATTAGAGAACTTAAAGAGGAGCTTAATATAGATGTTTCTATTGATAAATTTTGTACTGAGGTAACTCACGATTACGGTAATATAAACATTAATTTAATTGCCTATTATTGTACAATAACTGACGGGACAATTCAGATATCTGTTCATGATAAGTATAAATGGGTTAGAATAATTGATTTACTAAAATTTGAACTATTGCCAGCAGATATACTGATTGCAAAAAAGGTAATGGAGGATTATTATGAGTAGTTTTTGCAAATTTAAAATTGGACAAGTTGTAACCCATTCAGATATTATAGCTGAATTTAAGTGCGGAAATATGGGGGGAATGCGCCGGTCAAAAGCAACCAATTCCCTAGTTATAATATCTGATCATACAAAAGGCCTGTATGAAGATAAATGGTTTGGAGATGTTTTGCATTATACGGGTATGGGTAAAAATGGGGACCAAGATTTGAATTTTATGCAAAATAAAACACTAGCAGAATCTGATAGAAATGGTGTAGAAGTTCATCTGTTCGAAGTACTGGTACCTACAGAATACATATATCGTGGCCTTGTATCTTTGGCAGGTAAGCCTTATCAGGAAATACAAAAAGGTGAAGATGGGGTTCCAAGAAAAGTATGGATGTTCCCTTTGAAGTTACAAACCGGTTCACAGGCTATTCCCGAAGAATCCTTTATTAAATACATTAAGGAAAAAGAAAAGGTAGCTGAAAAATTAACACTGAATGAGTTAAAAGAACGTGCAGAGCAAAATGAAAGTGATAAAGTAAGTAGTCGTAAAGTTACAAGCAATGTTTTTATTAGAGATGCATTTGTAGCAGAATATGCTAAACGAAGAGCCAATGGTGTATGTCAACTATGTGGGCAAAAGGCTCCCTTCAATAATAAAGAAGGCATTCCTTATTTGGAGTGCCATCATATAGAGTGGCTTTCAGAGGGAGGAAGCGATACTATTGAAAACACTGTTGCACTATGTCCAAATTGTCATAGGAAAATGCATATTTTAAACTTATCTTCTGACAAAGAAAAATTAAAAATTCAAGCAAAAATCAGGTTATCCAAATAAAGCATAGGTATACAGAGCATGTTATGAGGTGGTTAATCGTGGATATTAAAATAGATAGTTTAATTCCTTATGATTCATTGAAAACAAATATAGAACATGTATTTTCTATCGTTGATAAAAACGGGAAAGTCGTTCTGCTTAAAGATAATAAGCCAGCTTATATAGTCTTAAAATATGATGAAAACAATTTAACTGATACAGGAATTGGCATGCAAGAAATGCCTAACTATACACTTCATGAAGCTATGAGAATTGTCTTGTCAGAGGCAGAAAACAAGACGATGCATGCAGCTGAACTTTCCGATGAAATATATAGGCGCAGGCTGTATTTAAAAAAGGATGGCAGTAAGGCGGAATATACACAGATAAGGGCAAGGTGCGGGCATTACCCGGATATGTTTGAAGCATTGCCGGGAAACCGTATCAAATTAAAAGATTAAAGTATAGCGCTAAGCATGAGGAGAAGCTATGGAAAGGTGATAATATGGCGGAACATTTGCTTGTAACAATAGGAAAAGCACGATTTAGTGATTCACAAAGACATCTTATTCCTTTTGTTAATGACATAGAACATGATAAATTTCTTAACGATATTGAAAACACGCCACATGCTTTTGTTTTAGCCTGCTTGATGGATAGGCAGATTAAAGCGGAGCGGGCGTGGTCAATTCCCTTTAGAATAAAGGAGATTCTAGGAAGTTTTAATATTGATGATTTAGCTAGTATTTCGCTGGAAGAGTACAAGAATATTTTTAATAGGAATATATTGCATAGATTTAACGAGATAATGGCAGAAGTGTTTTATTCTGCAGTTCAGGATATTAAAGTAAAGTATAATGGGGATGCTTCGCGAATATGGAGCAACAACCCTAGTAGCGCAAAAGTGGTTTATGAATTCTTGCAGTTTAAAGGAAGCGGCAAAAAAATTGCCACAATGGCGGCTAATATTCTTGCCAGACAATTTAAGATCCCGTTTTCTGATTATTACTCAATTGACATATCACCAGATGTGCATATTCTAAGAGTAATGCGACGGACAGGTTTGGTTGACAATAACGCTGATTTAGATTCAATTATCTATAAGGCAAGAGAGTTAAATCCTGAGTTTCCTGGGATTATAGATTTTTCATGCTGGGAGATCGGACGAACCTGGTGCAGGCCGAGTAATCCTAATTGCAACGAATGTATTATTAATTCTGAATGCAAGAAGAGGGTTTAAACAATTTTTACATAATAAGATATATTTTGCGGCAGTTTGCCTTGGAGGTGATATAGTTGAAACGTATAAGTGTTCTACTTGTAATAGGACTGGTAATTATAATCCTTGCTGGCTGTGGAGGGGTAGAAACACGAGAAAAAATATTTCCGGATGGTAGGAAACTTATAATTGATGCTTCTGGAAAAATCATATCTGATAGTAATCCTGAACCACTTGAAGGGTATACCTATGACGAACAGACAGGACGATATGTTAATGAAACTACCGGCATTTGGTATATCGTTGAAAATGGGCAAAAGGTAATACCGCCCGAAGAATACTTTGATCCTGATGAAGTAGGCATACCCAGCGGTATAAATATTTCAAACCGTCCCGACGATGTATGGGAACTTAAAGAGGTACGTGAGGTAACCATTCAATCAGGAGATACGCTGGTTGATATTATCAACCCGTACTTTATGAATGAACATTACAGAATGAATTATGAATGGTATGCTAAACAGGTTCTGGAACTTAACAACATTACCGACCCTAACTTTATAAAAGCGGGAGAAACTTTAAAGATACCGATTTATATTGACAAAGGTGCAAAAGCATGAAACAGTTAAAAAACGTGTTGCTGTTCTCTGCCTGGTTTCTATAAAAGACCGGAACAGGGTATTTTTATTATTGTTAAGCTGAAAGGGATGATAAAGATTGGTTCAAATACAATCATTGATGCGGTCTGTAATAAACTTTTATAGTTTTAACAACAGAAATGCTCCCGTAGTAATCAAAAGAGTAAAAGAACACGACAGTGAAAGAATGTGCATGGACAGACTAGAAAGAGCAATTTTTGACTCATGTGATGAAGACTGCAAGGCAACTCCATCAAGATATGCAATATGGGGAGAAGACATCCGTAGCCTTAGTATTTCTGCAAAAGAAGCAATGAAAAACGGGAACATCGAACAAGCAGAAAAATCAATGAATCAAGTTATTAATAGTATGGGCGCATTTATAGACGCTCAATTGATACTCAGCAATTTGCCTGGAAACATCAGCTTTGTAAAATCAAAAGATATTATTAAATCCTATATAACCAGCTTACTAGAAAACAACGAAGCATCAGATCCTGAAACGGACTATTTAATTGACAGTATGAAAGAGATAATGAACAGCATTGAATAAAGGGATTGATTAATAAAAGAGCTATTCATCAAGCAGCCATAAGTCGGGAATTTAATTCCTTATTAGATAAAGTCAGTGCTATTTTAGGAGGTGAGCAAATGCTGAGTATTGAAGAGTATATTGCTCGTAGAAAAAAAGAGGATAGACTCAATGAATTTGATATTGAAGCACGTTCTCAAAATTTAAAAATTTGTGTGGATTACGTATTTGAGTACTTTAACAACTATTTGAATACTACTGAAGCCGAAGAAAAAACAGTACTTCATAGTGAAAAATTAGACAAGTATCGTAAGCAGCTTCAAGATTATGAGCCTGAAATTAGAGAATGGGTGGTGGGTATTTACGATGAATATGGAAAACAGATCCACAGGTATATCGGTAATATACTGAGAGAGTATGAACTGTTTTTCCTATATAATACGGACAGCGAGTTTAGAAATATTTCATATGATTGCTATACTAAACTTATTAAAAAACTGCCATTTCTTAAAGATCAGACTGAAATGCTTTTCCTTTTTATCAAAGATTATCATCGGGTTCAAAGCCAAAAGCATTTTGAGTTTGGAGTACCGACTATTACTGAAGAAATTAGTGATTGGATCAATAATACATGGACAAAATATCAGGTTAATCTTCTTGCTTTTGCATATGATTGGATAAATAATTTTTATGATAATGAGGAAATTTGGCCTTCAACACATAGAAAGAAGAGTCAATATACTTGGAGAAAGTATGACTACGATTATAAGCAGAAAAGTAATCTCTTTAATATTGATTCACTATACAGAAGAATGCCGAAAAAGCCCTTTATAAAAGGCAGAAAGCAAGAATTTGAAATTCTGTTTATGTATTATTGGCTTCATGATATGGTAGGCGATGACGAAGGATATTGGCAGCAATATTTAGAGACTGTCTTGCCAGTATTAAAAAGGGAATAGCACAGGGGGTGTTCCGATTGCAGATACAAAAAGTAAGAATTATATCGAATAATATATGCTTTGGTCCAGAACCACTTCCTGATGACGAAGTGGAACAGCATTTGACTATATCTGCTAGTGGTAGAATATGGTTTACAGGGTATAAGTATGGAAATGGTTTTGGTCGGTTCGAGATTTCTAGAAAGCAACAGTTTAATATAGGAAAATCCGCAGTAAAGGAAATATTGGAGCTTTTCTCACAGTATATAGAAAGTGAACAATTGACTTACTATGCTACTGATATAGGAACTTGGGAAATGAAAATTACAGATACGGACGGTAAATCTCATAATTTTAAGGGGGCACTTTGTGGTGGAGTGACGGTTGGCGATACTGATCTGACATATTATTTGCGCGAACAAATTCCAATTCAAAACTTGTTCGTTTTTGAGGATAATTTAATGGAGCCAGATGAGAATCAAAATGGATTATAAAGTAAGGGGGTGGAGTGTTGTTTTTATCTCAAATTAAGTTAAAAGATAGTGAACCGTGTCCATGTGGTAGCAATATAAGTTTTCAAGATGTGTATCGGATATGGACTAAAAAATGCTGCAAAAGACAAATCTGGAAAAGTATACGAGCAAGCAACCAAAATTAATTTGTTTTTATAATTTAGTGGGTATGCTCCTATATACCTCGGTTTTACTAAAAACAGCCAAAAATCCATTGATATGTTCCTGTAAACGTAAGGTTCAGATTAGATGTTTTTAAGGGATTCTTTTGAGGTTGTGTGGTGGTTGGATGTAGGTGTGAAAATGAAAAACGTTGTTTTTACAATCTACACGGTTATTTAAGCATCCGTAATTAGCGGATGCTTCTCTATTTTAATGAAGAAACAGCTCCGCTAAAAATGTTCATGAAATATTTTATTTAAAATTTATATATCACATTGACGTTTTTCGATTTGACGCATATAATATATCATATCGAAGTTTTTAGATTTGAGGTGATGTTATGGATTACTACTTGGATAACACGAAAGTGTTTAAAGCGTTGGGAGATCCCAAAAGAGCGATGATTGTAGATATGCTTTCCTGCGGGGAACTTTGTGCCTGCAATATTCTGGAGAAGTTTGAAATGTCCCAATCCACACTGTCTCATCACATGAAAATCCTGTGTGAATGTGGGATTGTTAAAGCGCGGGAAGAAGGTAAATGGACGTATTACTCTCTGGATGATGATACTATCAGCAAAACAAAACAGTTTTTCTGTGCTATCACTTCCAATAAGGAAAATTGTATTTGCAAAGATAACTCAATTTGTTGTAAGGGGTGTAATGAAAATGAGTAAATGTTGTTGTTCTTCCGAGAATTGTTGCCAGCCGCAGCCAAAAAAACCTATCAACATTGATTTTCTGTATCTGGACACGACCGTTTGCGGTAGATGCCAGGATACTGAAAAGGCACTGGATGAAGCAGTTTCCAGCGTAGCCGTGGTACTTAATGCGGCAGGTTATGAAGTCAAGGTAAACAAAGTAAATATTACAACGAAGGAGTTGGCAATTAAATATCAATTTATCAGTTCGCCGACCATCCGCGTGAATGGAAATGACATCGCAGTAGAGCTCAGAGAATCACTTTGCGAGGATTGTGGAACGCTTTGCGGAGATAATGTTGACTGCCGTGTATGGGTATATAATGGAGTCGAATACACGTCCCCTCCAAAGGAATTGATTGTGGACGCCATCCTGCGCGAGGTATATAACACCGGGCAACGTGAGCCTGAGCGCAAAGCCTATCAGCTTCCTGAAAATTTAAAGAAATATTTTATAGCCAAGGCATACAAGGATAAAGCTGAACGGTGTGAGAAAGGCGGTAATACGATATGAGCAGAGAAAAAACACAAGGAATCGGTTTCTTTGAAAAATACTTAACGGTTTGGGTGCTTCTTTGTATGGCAGTGGGTATCCTGATTGGAAAGTTTTTACCTGGAATCCCAGCGTTTTTAGGACGTTTTGAATATGCAAATGTTTCAATACCTATGGCGATTTTAATCTGGCTTATGATATATCCAATGATGCTAAAAGTAGATTTTCAAAGTATTAGAAATGTAGGCAAAAATCCTAAGGGGCTTTTCGTTACATGGATAACCAACTGGTTGATAAAGCCTTTTACCATGTTCGGCATTGCATGGCTGTTTTTCTTCGTAATTTTTAAACCTCTAATTCCGGCAGAATTGGCACAAGACTATCTTGCGGGAGCAATACTTCTTGGAGCGGCACCGTGTACAGCGATGGTATTTGTATGGAGTTATTTGACCAAAGGCAACGCGGCTTATACTGTCGTGCAAGTGGCAACAAATGATCTTATAATTCTCATAGCTTTCACGCCTATAGTTGCGTTTCTCCTAGGTGTGGGCGGTGTAACCATACCCTGGGACACTCTTATTTTGTCTGTAGTATTGTTTGTTGTTATCCCGCTGGCTGGTGGTATAATTACCCGTAATTACATTACAAAAAAGCGAGGACTAGATTACTTTGAAAAGAGTTTTATACCGAAGTTTGGGAATATCACTACCATAGGTCTATTGCTAACACTAATAATAATCTTTTCATTCCAGGGCGATGTAATTCTGAATAATCCACTGCATATTGCTTTAATTGCTATACCATTAATTATTCAGACTTTCCTAATCTTTTTCATTGCATATCTAGCAAGCAAGGCTATAAAACTACCTCATGAGATAGCAGCGCCTGCCGGTATGATTGGTGCCTCTAACTTTTTTGAACTGGCAGTTGCCGTCGCGATTTCATTATTTGGAACACAAAGTCCAGCTGCACTTGCTACCATTGTAGGGGTTCTAACAGAAGTACCTGTTATGTTGATGTTAGTAAAGATAGCGAATAATACAAGGCACTGGTTTCCTGCGGAAGGAGGGCTGAATAGTGAGCAGTAAAAACTATTTCGATAGTGTATCAGACCAATGGGATACGATACGCCAGACCTTTTTCTCTGATAGTATTCGGGAAAAATTGTGTGAAGCAGCTCAAGTAAAAGAAGGATCAACGGCTGTTGATATCGGCGCAGGTACCGGCTTTGTTACGCAAGAATTGCTTAACAGGAAGCTTCGTGTCATAGCGATAGACCAGTCCAAGGAAATGCTCAATGTATTGGAGCAAAAGTTCGGTTCAAGCGGTGCAATCACCTGTATTCAGGCAGACGCTTATACGCTACCTTTAGAGAGTGAAAGCGTTGATTATGTAATGGCAAATATGTTCTTGCATCACGTTGAAAAACCGGGGCAAGCGATTTTAGAGATGACACGTATATTAAAGCCCGGTGGTAAATTAGTAATTGCCGATTTAGACCGGCATGATTATGAGTTTTTACGGAAAGAGCAGTTTGATGTTTGGCTTGGTTTTGAGCGCTCAGATATTAAGAAATGGTTTGCTGAAGCAAACCTATCCAACATAAAAATTGAAGATTTAAATGAACAATGCTGCTGCGATTCCTGTGAATCCTGTAGTAGTGCAGCAATTAACATCTTTATTGCTTCAGCCGAAAAATCATCTATATAAAAGGAGTTGATCGTTATGAAAAAAATGAAAATATTCGAACCCGCTATGTGCTGCCCAACTGGACTCTGTGGTGTGGGAGTAGACCCTGAACTTTTGCGTATCTCTACAGTGCTTGACACGTTAAAAAAACATGGTGTAATTGTTGACCGCTTCAACCTTAACAGTGCACCTGCTGAATTTATAAAAGACAAGACCATCAACGCCTATATCAATGAAAAAGGAACAGAGGGATTACCAGCAGTAATGGTTGATGGCGAGATTGTCATTACAGGCCGATACCCTACCAATGAGGAATTTACAAAGCTGCTTGATCTTCCCGAGGATGTGTTGGGAATAAAGAGGAAGCCCATAACAGTAAAGGTTTCTATGAAAAAATCCGGCGGCTGTAATTGCAAGGGAGGTTGCTGTTAAAATGAATTTATTCGATCCACAAAACATCAAATTAACGAAATATCTTTTCTATACCGGCAAGGGTGGCGTTGGCAAAACCAGCATCGCCTGTGCCACCGCTGTTTCTCTTGCGGATAAAGGCAAGCGTGTGTTGCTCATCAGCACCGACCCGGCTTCCAATCTTCAAGACGTGTTCTCGATGGAACTGACCAACAAAGGTACGCCTATCCCCGGTGTGCCTAATCTATATGTGGCTAACCTCGACCCTATACAGGCCGCAGCTGAGTATCGGGAGAGCGTAATCGCGCCTTATCGGGGCAAGTTGCCCGCATCCGTCATTGCAAATATGGAGGAGCAGCTTTCCGGATCCTGCACCATAGAAATAGCAGCATTCAACGAGTTCTCCAATTTCATAACAGACGAAAAAGTTCAGCAAGAGTACGATCATATCATTTTTGATACTGCTCCTACAGGCCATACTCTGCGAATGCTTCAGCTTCCTTCCGCTTGGAGCAGGTTCATAAGTGAAAGTACGCACGGCGCATCCTGTCTCGGTCAACTTTCCGGCTTAGAGAGCAAAAAATCGATTTACCAGCAAGCTGTGGAAACACTGTCGGATGGCAGTCTGACTACATTAATACTCGTTACCCGACCGGAAACCGCTCCATTTAAAGAAGCGGAACGTGCTTCCGGTGAATTGTCTGAGCTAGGTGTAAACAATCAGATGCTGGTTATCAATGGATTATTGATGGAGCATACTGATGCTCTTTCTTCCAGCCTTTACGAAAAACAGCAAGCAGCTATATCTAATATGCCGGAAGCCTTAAAGGCGTTTCCAATCTATATGGTACCTTTACGCTCGTATAATGTCACTGGTTTGGAAAATGTGCGTGCTTTGCTTATCACCGACTATGTCCCTACTGAGCCGCGAAAGTTGAATACTGACCATATTCCTTCGCTCAGCGATGTGATAGATGAATTAGCAGCAGAAGGCAAGCGTGTAATATTTACGATGGGTAAAGGCGGTGTAGGCAAGACCACCGTTGCGGCTGCAATTGCGTTAGGACTTGCAAAGCGAGGAAAAAAAGTCCACCTTACCACTACTGACCCGGCTGCACATTTAAAATTTGTGATAGACGAAACGGACGGCATATCCATGAGCCATATTGATGAAGCTAAGGAGCTTAAAAAGTATCAGCAAGAGGTGCTCTCCAAGGCGCGCGCATCCGGTATGAGTGATGAGGATATTGCCTATATAGAAGAAGATCTTCGCTCACCCTGCACACAGGAGATAGCTGTTTTCCGTGCATTTGCGGAATTAGTTGACATGGCAGACGATCAGGTGGTAGTTATAGACACTGCTCCAACAGGTCACACCCTGCTCCTGTTGGAGTCCACACAGAGTTATAATCACGAAATAGAACGTACTAAGGGCGAGATACCTGAATCGGTGGCGCGATTGTTGCCGCGGTTGAAATCAGACGAAACCGAGGTAATTATTGTAACCCTACCGGAAGCGACTCCCGTTTATGAGGCTCTTCGTCTTGAAGATGATTTAAAGCGTGCAGGAATTGCCGCTAAGTGGTGGGTTATCAATCAGTCACTTTATGGCACGGATACTTCCAATCCCATACTGATGGCTAAGGCAGCTGGTGAAATAGAATGGCTCAACCGCATCAATGAACATGCAAATGGGAAGTTCGCACTGATTTCATGGAGCCCTGAGGATATCAAAGGTGATCGCTTGTTGGCGCTGTAAGGAGAATAAAATGATAAAAGTTGCATTTATTTGTGTTCATAATTCATGTCGAAGCCAAATAGCCGAGGCACTGGGCAAACATTTAGCAGGAGATGTATTTGAAAGCTACTCTGCTGGCACAGAAACAAAACCCCAAATTAATAAGGATGCTGTGCGTCTAATGAAAGAGCTTTATGGTATAGATATGGAGAAAACCCAATATCCAAAGTTGCTTGATGATATCCCGCCGGTAGATATTGTTATTACAATGGGATGCAATGTGGAATGCCCTTACCTTCCCTGCAAGCATAGAGAGGATTGGGGACTGGATGATCCTACGGGTAAGAGTGATGAGGAATTTAAAAAAGTTATTTCAATAATTGAAGCCCGAATAATTGAATTGAAGAAGAAACTGATATAAAATTAATTAACGCCAATCGCACATTCAGTGGTTGGCGTTATTGTTAATTGACATGTTTCTTCGTACGACGGTTTTTCAAAAATGGTCAAAAAACCTATTGACATGTTCCCACGTACAGATGGTTTCAAAAATGGCCCACAGACATCAATTCCACCAACTCAAGCCATGTTGAAACAGTGGTGTTGATGTGTGCGTCCAGCTAAGCTGGCAAATGCTAGCAGGTGAAAGTCCTGCAGTGGTAAAGGTAGGGCAGCCACTTAGTCAGTAACCAGCGTATGGTGTAATCTATGCGTTGAAGCGTTACGGAATGTTCCGTAAGGAGCAGGCAAACTGGCGGGTTGTAACATAAAGTGAATACTGCCGCACCGTTATTTACATTTCCGAAAGGAAACAACAGGGAGTCGAGCTGCGACATCAACAGCAAAGACAGAAGACGGTATGAAGAACCCTAAATGCAATACCTAAGAACCCTGCGGTGTAGAGGTAACGACACGTCAGGAAAGTATTTGTCGGAACTGGAGAGAGCCTACTTTGCACAGGAAACTGTAAAGAGGAAGCATATAAGCAAAAGCGAAGTTGCTTTCTGCAAAGAGGCAGTCAGAAGTGCTCATAGTACCAAGGATTGTACAGACAACAAAACTGTGCATAGGGAAGGGGCACAACTTTATTCAAGTCTGTAAAGGAGGTAGGTGCCGGTGATTGCCGAAAAAGCTATAAACACCCATGAAAAAGTACGAGACTTCCAAAACAGACTATACCTTACAGCCAAAGCTGACCGAAAGAGAAAGTTCTATGCGTTGTATGACAAGATATACCGTAATGATATCTTAGAAGAAGCATGGAAACGGGTAAAACAGAATGGTGGAACAGGCGGTATTGACAAAGTCAGCATTGATGATGTGAAAACGTACGGTGAAGAAAAACTACTGGGCGAAATAGCGGAAGAATTGAGGACTGGGAAGTACCGGTGTAAGCCTGTCAGACGAAGCTATATTCCAAAACCAGATGGTAGAAAAAGAGCATTGGGGATACCTACGATTAAGGACAGAATAGTACAGATGGCGGCAAAGATAGTGATAGAGCCGGTGTTTGAAGCAGATTTTCAACCCTGTTCGTATGGATTTAGACCGAAACGAAGTGCTAAACAAGCAATGGACAGGATATTTGAAGTGTCCGACAAAGGTGGTGCACTATGGGTAATAGATGCTGACATAAAAGATTATTTTGGTAGCATCAACCATGATAAGCTAATTTTGTTGCTCAAACAAAGAATAACTGACCGTAGAGTATTAAAGCTGATAAATAGTTGGTTAAAAGCAGGAGTGCTGGAAAACGGATGGTACAGTGAAAGTATACTGGGAGCACCGCAGGGTGGAGTTATTTCTCCACTATTGTCCAACATATATCTGAATTATTTTGATGTGTATTGGAATAAAGCCTTTGGACATCTGGGTGAATTAGTGCGTTATGCAGATGATTTTGTGATATTGTGTAAGAGGTTATCTCATGCAGAAGAAGCCTTGCGCGCTGTGAAGTGGATTATGGAAAAACTGGAACTAACGCTTCACAGTGAGAAAACAAGACTGGTTGATATGTATTTTGGTAAAGGTAGTTTTGATTTTCTTGGCTTCAATAATAGATTTCAGCGTTTTAGAAATAAAAACTGGCAGTGGTATTGGACACTACAACAGATACCGTCTAAGAAGGCTATGAAGAAAATGAGAGCTAACATAAAAGAGGTATTTAACAGTCCTAGCAAGCTGCTGCTAAGTATGGAAGAGATGGTGAAGCTACTCAATCCTAAAATCATTGGCATGAGGAACTATTATACCAGACGATTTAGCAGACCATGGTTATGGAAGATAGATAAGTATATAAATTTCAAGTTTACTCGGTGGTACAATCGGAAGAAACAACGCAATTATAGGCTAGGAAATGCAGCAAAGGTCAGAGAATTGACTAAACAGGCAGGACTAGCAAATATGTGCGGCTGAATGCTGAAGGAAGAAGAATATCGGAAAGCCGTATGCGGGAAAATCGCACGTACGGTTTGATGAGGGGACGGTGGTAAACCCACTGTTCTACTCTATCGAAATAAGTAAGTTTTGGAACGGTTGAAAATACTTGGTTTGAGAGACATTGTAATATAAAAGTTAATAATTCGACTTATTTTGCCCTTTGATATGTGTTTGTGGGAACATATCGAAGGGTTTAATTTATTGCTTTGCAAAGCAAAATATTGGTATATAATGGATATGGTAATTTAATAATCTAAAAATAAATATACATATTTGTTTATTAATGATGATTGGTTTTATTTTACAAGATAAGGAGTATATAAAAGCTCATTTTATAGTGACTGACGGTAACAGCTTACCAATTCTAAATGTGATATATAACAACCCTGAATTTTCTAAAAATACAATATTTATTACAGGATGTATATGATAGAAATTTTATGACTGGCACTGGGAGGTCTTTTTTTATTATAAACGAAAATGCTGGGGTTGTGAAATAACTGTTTCACATACTACAACATTTTTGTGTGCATGGCATGCATTGGTGTAATCTAACGGATGAAAGTCCCGAAACCGCCGAGTAGCGTGAAGGTCATAGCTGAACACCAAGGGTTTTGCTGGTACTGCGAATCTGAAGGAAGGTGTAGGCAAATCTCAGATCTGTCGAACAGGAATCATATCAGGCTATAAATAAGGATAAGGCTGCTAAACAAACTGAAGTCCAAAAGCTAACCGGAATTATATATAGTAGATCTTTACTGGATCTATTTTACCTGCAAAATCTTTCCAGCGATTAACTATAGAATAGGAATGTTCTATTAAACCTTAAGGTAAAAAAAGTTTTTATACTCGACTTTTAATAGTTAGCCTACTCGATTTTGGAAATTTGAATATGTTTTTGAGAATATTTGAAAGTTTTTTATTAGTGAATACCTTTCATATAAAATTACATAAAGATATGTAGAATTATTTTGAATTTACAAAATTATTGGTATATAATGTAAGTATATTATATATAGTGGATTATTTGCTATTACAATTAGATAAAATTATATCTATTGAGTTTATATTTTAGATATTTGCAAAATAATGGTAGAAAAGATCGTTAATATATAATTTATAAAATAATGGTAATGATTTAGGAGCATATCGATACATTTAGATGGATGTTATAAGATATTGCCAATGGAAGATAAGCAAATATTGGAGGTGAATTTCTATTATTGAAAGATGTGCAAATTGTATCTAAAAAATATTGATTCTATCTATATAATTCATTCTGAAATATTTGATAAGACAAAAAGCATATAAGAATAATAAGGTTTCGATCTTAATGAAATTTAATTTTTTTTGTCATATAAACACCTCTTATCATGCAGTAAAAGAATAATATATGGTATGCATATTTAGTGAGAAGTAATTTTATACATTACATATACTCAAAAGATAAAACATTTAAAATTAATATAATGGGGAGATGAGTATGAGATATACATTGAGTGAAAAAGAAATAAATATCACTGTAGATTTACTGTTGAATAAGTATGAAATCTCTACCCAACTTCTTAATGATTTATATGGTAGGAGGCATAAGTCAGATACAGAGGCTATATTATCAGAACTTCAACATAGTGAACTCGATAAGAAAAATCTCTGCAGATTGTTAGTAATTAGTGAAGGAGTTAATTTATTTGCAGGTAGTAGTGAAAGCAAAAGAAAATTAAGAAAAAAAATACTTGATAAGATGCCTGATACACTTGTTGAACAGCTATATCATAAATATCCTGATACATCTAAAAATATAACTTCAGCATCCTATATGCGTAAACCATTAGCTGATAAAAAGTGGTATGCAGGTAAAAGATGGGCTAATGATTTTATCGAGGCAGCTGGTTTTCCTAAAATACTGGCCGGAATAGCAACAGACAGGACAGAAATTAAACGATCAGTTGAAATTATTGAGCCCAGGAAAAGAGTTCCTAAATTAGAGGATTATCAAGTAGATATAAAAGAAAAACTACTTAGTATGTTAAAAAGGCAAGAAGATAAGACAAGATGTATGATATCTTTACCTACTGGTGGCGGTAAAACCCGAGTAGCTGTAGAGGCATTTTTAGAGTGGATGCAATATAGATTTGATGAAAATAAGTTCATGATATGGATTGCACAGAGTGAAGAACTTTGTGAGCAATGTATAAGTTGCATTGAAGAATTATGGAAAGATAGAGAATTTGTTTTACCATTAAAAGTTTATCGTTATTTTTCAAAGTATGACTTTCCTGATGATGATGAATTAAGTGGTGGAGTTATTGTGGCCGGGATTAATAAGTTATACTATAATATTAATGATGAGAAAGTTGCATATATTCTCAAGAATACGGGTGCAATGATTATAGATGAAGCTCATAGAGCAATTACACATATGTATGATGAATTGCTTAGAAAAGCTAAAGAGTTAACTGGTGGTAGTCTATTTCCGATATGTGGTCTTACTGCTACACCAGGAAGAAATACGCTTATTGGTGACAGTGAAGTAAATAAACTAGTTGATATGTTTCAAATGAATTTAATTACGCCAGTTTTTTCAGAAGTTAAAAAATATAAAGACAATCCAATTGATTATTTTAAAGAACGCCAATTTCTCGCGAGAGTAAATCATATTGTCATTAATTCTGGAATAGAATACAGATTGACTGAGGAAGAGGTTAAGGAATTAGAAGAAAAAAATGAATATGCTCCATCATTTCTTAAGACGCTAGCAAAAGATACAAGAAGAAATTTGCTTATTGTAAAAAGACTCTTAAAAATCAAGAGAGGACAACCCACATTGGTATATGCATGTACCGTAGAGCATGCAATATTCTTATCCTCAATAATGAATGCTTTAGGAAGAAAATCAGCAAGTATAAACTCTGATACAAATAAGACAGAAAGACGTATTATTATCAATGAATTTAAAAATGGTAAAATAGACTTTCTATTTAACTATGGTGTTCTAACAACTGGTTTCGATGCACCTAAGACACGCAACATTGTAATCTGCAGACCTATAAATAGCAATATATTATATGAGCAAATAATAGGTAGAGGTATAAGAGGTATAAAGTTTGGAGGAACAGAAGAATGTGATGTAATAGATTTTTCTGATAATATACATAACTTCGGCGTGCAGAAGGCATTTATGCGATTTAAAGAGTATTGGGATAGAGAACGTGAGGAGTCCTAATTTTTGATTATGCGCTTCAGATTAGTAATACTGTTATTTAGGGAATGAAAAGCTATATTTAAGAAGTATAATGGTAAATCCTTATGTTTTTCTATTTTTTTAACAGTTATCATGTGGTAGTGTATTATGGGGATAATTATAAATAGACATATAAATAGTAAAGGGAGTATCGACAATGGCAATACATATGAGTTTAAGATTAGCATGGCATGATAACGGATGGAATGGACATATATGTAAGAAACCAGACGAGAATGTATATTGTATTGGACGTTATTCCTATCCTGGAGATGTAATAGGGAAAACACGTGATTTGGATTATGAAATGGATCATGCAGGGGAAGATTGCTCTAAACTTAAGTGTATTCCGGCATGTAGTTTGAGTATAAATGCGTTTGGGAGCAAAAATATAATTGCACATTCTGATCCACCGGATTGGATGACTAATGGAAAAAATGCGGCTTCTGGGGTGGATATTCCATTACCTCCAGCAACAGCATGTACTTGGTGCTATGAAGCTATGTATGGTGACGATGTTGAAGCAACTGGGTATACAAATAAGAAATATAATAATGATCTTCGTTTTGAAAAAGCAAAAAAATATTTTTCACAATTTGAGGAAGGTAAATCATTAATATTTTATTATGCTGGTTATAGTAATCCTTTTTCAGAGGAAGAAACGCAAAATTATGTACTCATCGGAGTATCAAGATTAAAAAAAATCGGTGATTTTTATTATTATAATAATGTGTCAGAAGAGATCAAGAAAAATTATGCGAATGGTGTAGTATGGCAGAAACCGATTACTTCATTTTATCCCAGCGAAGGTTTTCGAATACCGTATGAAAAATACATGAATAATGAAGAGATACTAAATAAAATTGTAATAAAACCAGAAAATCGTTCTCCATTTAAGTATGGATCTAGAGAAGTATCAAACGATGATGCAATTAGTATTATCTGGCGTTTCTTAGATGTTGTTGATGTCTTAATTGAGGTTGGTGATAGTACAGAGGATTGGAAATATCGTAAAGAATGGCTAAATTCTTTGTTAGCAGAATTGTGGGAAAGTAGAGGACCTTATCCTGGACTCCCGGCAGTTCTATCTTTGCTTGGACTAAATCAATTGGTGTCTGAATATATTAAGAGAACAAACATTGAAGATATGAACAATTTTACTTGGAACTAATAGAACTTCTTAATGGTAATACAAAACAAGTAGGTAATGTTGTGATTGAAGATAAAACCTTTAAAAGGGTTATAAGAGAATTTAAGCTAAGGGATGAAAATGAACAGAAACTTCTATTATATTTATTTCCGAGGTTTGATATTACCGCTGATCAAATGAGTAACATTCTTAGTAACGACAGAATAAATGTATCAATTACAGCATCACTTGATGATATTGTTAATAATCCATACATAATTTTTGAACAGTATGTTGGTTATGATAATGATGATACCATACCTTTCTATAAAATTGATAATGGTATTTTGCCATCACCAGAATTGGGTCTTGAAGCTATATTGGAAAAAGATTCTGCTGAAAGGCTAAGAGCATTATGCGTAGATGAGCTTAATAAAATTGCATCACATTCATTTGCCAATGCATCTACTGTACTTGCAAATATTAACAAGCGTTTATCAAGAATGGCAGATTGGATGAAACATGAATATAAAATGCAAAATTTTATAGTTGATTGGGATGTCTTATCTGAAGCCTTATATATTCGTGAAGATAATTCTAAGGTTCAATATCTGTATTTAAAGCATGTATATGAAGATGAAAGAATTATCGAGAATACTTTTAAAATGCTTGCAGAACGACCAGATATTACAATTAAGGTTCCTATTGATGAAAAAAGGTTTATTGATAAACTAAATAAAAGTCCTGAATTGATGAGATTAGCTAAAGAAGAATATGAATCTATATTAAGAAATCAAGCACGTATTTGTATGCAGATTTTTACAAAGCCGATTAGTATTATCTCGGGTGCAGCTGGAACAGGAAAGACTACGGTTATTGAAGCTATTATTGAAAATATTGTACGCGTTCATGGGTTTGGTACATGCTTTTTAATTATGACACCTACCGGTAAAGCAACAGAACGAGTGAAAAGACAAACGGGAAAACCATCATCTACAATTCACTCTTTTTTAGCTCAGAATGATTGGATTAATGATAATTTTACCTTGAAACGTTTAGGAGGGTCACAATATTCGGATGTCAATACAATAATAATAGATGAATGCTCTATGATTGATTTAAATGTGTTTGCGACATTAATCAGGGCAATCAATTGGAATAGCGTTCAGCGCTTAATACTTGTGGGGGATCCGAATCAATTACCTCCAATTGGACGTGGTAAAGTATTTGTGGAAACGATACAATGGTTAAGAGAAAATTACCCAAAAAATGTTGGTATTTTAAAAGATAACATTCGACAATTACTAAATAAAGTACTTGATAACGGTACCCACATACTAAACTTAGCACAGGTATTTATTCAAGAAGAACAAGCTGAAAATCAGGAAATTCAAATGTTAAAAGAACAACTATTCCAGACTATACAAGGGGCAGGAGATATAGATAAAGACATGAGTGTATACTTCTGGCATGATAAAAGTGAACTGGATGCATTGCTTAAAAGTGTAATGATTCAAGATATGGAAAAGATGACGGGTATTGATTATGTAGAAGGTGATGAAAACAAGCTTTGGAGAACTGCCATTAGTGATAGCAATAAGAAGCCCCAACCAGAAAAAATTCAAATAATTTCTCCATATCGAGGGGAGTTTTATGGTACAGATGAGATAAACAGATTTATGCAAAGTACATTTAATGGATATTGGAGTAACCGATATAGTATTGATGGTATTGGATGTTATGATAAAGTAATTCAGTATAAGAATAGACCTAAATCAGATCTGGCATATGCATACAATTTATTGAATAAACGGGTTGAAAGGGTTGATATATATAATGGTGAAATTGGAACTGTAAGTATACATGGTTTTGATAGAGAGGCATATAAAAATAATAAACTATGGAAAATTAATCGTTTTCAAGTTAAATTTTCTGGTACTAATAGAGAACATTATATGTATAACTATGGGAAAGATTTAGGGAAGGATTATTCAGGGAAATGGATACCAGAACAGAAGCCAATAGATAATTTAGAATTAGCTTATGCAATAAGTGTTCATAAATCCCAAGGAAGCGAATTTGATTATGTTTATATAGTCATTCCAAAAAGAGATAGTCATTTATTATCCATGGAGCTAATTTATACAGCCATAACTCGAGCACAGAAACATGTGACAATCTTAATTCAAGATGATATTGGAACTTTAGCTAATCTTAGTAGACTCGAAAAGTCAGCTGTGAAGAGGATTAATTCATCAGTCTTCGAATTTAATCCTTTACCAGAAGAATTTATTTACTTTAATAACTGGTATGCAGAAGGCAAAAAAATAGCGACACTTACCGATTATTTGGTTCGTTCTAAATCGGAAGCTATCATAGCCAATATGTTATTTCAATATGGAATCAATTTCAAATATGAGGAACCATTATATGCACCGGATGGAAGTATGTATATACCGGATTTTACAGTTACTTTTAGAGGTGAAACGTACTATTGGGAGCATGTTGGTATGTTAAATAATGCAAAATATAAATCTCATTGGGAGAATAAATTACAGTGGTATAATAAGCATTTTAAAGACAAGCTGTTGATAACTTATGAAAGTGATAATTTATCTATTGATGCTAAAAATATAATAGAAAAATACAGATAGTTATTTATTAAAGTAGTTATTTATTTTAATTGTAATCAGATAAGAAGAGTACGGATTTGATGGCATAAAGAGTTTATGAAAAATCCTGTGATTTCAGACGCTTATGAAATTTAAAGATCTGAAAGCCTAACTTATGCATCATATATATGATACATAAGCTCTGCTTTGTGAGTGAATGAATCTATTTTATAATGTCAAATAAATGGGGTGTCAGAAAACTGACACCTTAACTTTTAGAAAGCGCGAGATTGGATTTAAACCCGCATGAAAGTTTATCAATTCTTGCATTTGTTCGCACGTTGGAATATAATAAATTCATGGACTTCCGAAACGGAGGTGTTTATGATGGATTATTTATCAGCAAAGGAAATAGCTGAGAAGTGGAATATTTCAAGACGGAGAGTTCAGATACTTTGTGAAGAAGGCAGAATACCAGGAGCCTTCAAGCTTAGTGATGTTTGGGTTATACCCAAAGATGCGGAAAAACCTGCAGACAGACGTAAGGCTAAGAAAAAAACAGTGAATGGAGAGGAAGATAAATTAGTGTCGGGGGATTGATTATATGAGACCACCTAAGGTTTTAGATAATAAAAAGTATAGGGTTATAGATGAGTTAAAGGCGGAATTACGTAAAGGTTCAAAGTTATCAATCATATCAGCTTACTTTACCATCTATGCTTATGAAGAACTTAAAAAGGAACTTAGTAAGATAGATAGTATGAGGTTCATTTTTACCGAGCCTACTTTTGTACGTAAGGACCAGGAGCTTTATAGGGAATATTACATAGTTCGTCACCCTGAAAAAAAGATATCTGGCAATGAATTTGAAATAAAGCTTAGAAATGAAATGAAGCAGGCGGCCATAGCCAAGGAATGTGCCGAGTGGCTGGAAAAGAAAGCAGAAATAAAATCTCTAAGACGGCCAAATCCTGCTCAGCCAAGACTGGTTTATATAGAAAATCCTGAAGATAATGTCTCAATAAATGGCACTGTGGACTTTACTACTGATGGTCTAGGTATCACTTCATCCAATAGATTAGACAGTAACGTGTGCTTGTACGGCAAAGAGTATACTATTGGTTTTTTACAAGCCTTTAATGAATTGTGGGAGGATGATACTGCTGTTCAAGATGTTAAAGAAAAAGTTCTTGAGCAAATACGAATTCTTTATAAAGAAAATACTCCTGAGTTCATTTACTTTGTTACTCTTTACAATATCTTCTATGATTATCTTGATGAGCTTACCGAGGATAACATTGTTAAAAGCCGTACAGGCTTTAAGGAGACCCTAATCTGGAATAAACTATATAAA
Organism: Herbinix hemicellulosilytica; assembly: GCF_002904165.1. Classification (GTDB taxonomy): domain Bacteria; phylum Bacillota; class Clostridia; order Lachnospirales; family Lachnospiraceae; genus Mobilitalea; species Mobilitalea hemicellulosilytica. Next base: position 25,782 of record NZ_CVTD020000010.1, read on the forward strand.
TTCCAGAAAGATGCTGTTATGGGTGCAATTGATAAGCTTGAGAAGTACAATGGCTGCATTATAGCTGACAGTGTGGGACTTGGAAAAACTTTTACTGCACTGGCTGTAATTAAATACTACGAACTCAGAAACGATAGGGTTCTTGTACTAGTGCCTAAGAAACTTCGTGAAAACTGGACCATTTATACCCAAAATGATAAACGCAATATTTTTGCTGCGGACAGGTTTAATTACGATGTTCTAAACCACACTGACCTTAGTAGGACAAGCGGCTATTCCGGTGAAATTAACCTTGTCACTTTAAACTGGTCAAACTATGATCTTGTCGTAATAGATGAGAGTCACAACTTTAGGAATAATCCACCGGTGAAAGGGCGTGTAACTCGTTATCAGCGCTTGATGAATGATATTATAAAATCCGGTGTTAAAACAAAGGTGCTTATGCTGTCAGCAACCCCTGTGAACAACCGGATGAATGATATCAAGAACCAAATCGCTTTTATAACTGAGGGCAGGGATGATGCCTTCAAGGATGTGGGTCTTGATAGTATTGAATTTATTCTTAGGAAAGCGCAAACCGTATTCAATAGATGGTCTGAACTTCCTGAACATGAAAGAACAACTGAAACATTTGTCAACATGATGGATACAGATTATTTTAAGCTCCTAGATACGGTAACTATTGCCCGTTCCAGAAAGCATATAGAAAAATATTATAACTTAGAGGAGATAGGCAAGTTTCCCACCAGACTACCCCCTGAGAACAGATATCCGGCAATTGATGCCAAAGGCGAGTTCCCACCTATTGAAGATATAAATAGACTTATAAAAAAACTTACCTTGTGTATCTATTCACCTTTGGCCTATGTGCTTCCTGAAAAAAGAGCTGCTTATGAAGATAAATACGATATGGTAGTAGGCTCAAACAAAAGTATCTTTAGACAGATAGATAGGGAGCAAAGCTTAGTCGGACTTATGCGTGTAAATATTTTAAAAAGATTGGAAAGCTCCATCAATTCCTTTGCGATAACTGTTGAGAATATTCTCCACAAAATAGATAAGGCTCTCGAAGCCATAGAACAAAGGCAATTTGACTATGATGCGGAATTGGATATCAATGATATTGATATAGACGACCCGGAGCTTGAAAGCCTCATGTTCGGCAACAATGTAAAGGTATTGCTCCAAGATATGGACCTTATCAAGTGGAAACAAGACATACTGGCCGATAAGGACAAGCTGGAAACTATTTTATTGGAAGCTATGATTGTTACGCCAGAAAGGGACGCGAAGCTAATTGAACTTAGAACCCTTATAGAAAGCAAAATACGAAATCCAATAAACCCTGGAAACAAAAAGGTTATTGTATTTACTGCATTTGCTGATACAGCCAGATATTTATATGAGAATTTGGCCGATTATTTTGCTAAAAAAGGTATCTATTCCGCAATTGTAACAGGAAGTGGTGATAATCATTCCAATTTGCCCATACCAAAAGAATTGAGAAAATCGATTAAAATATCAGATATAAATACTATATTGACCTTGTTCTCTCCTATCTCGAAGGAGTGTTCTAAGATATATCCAGAAGTTAATGAGTATATAGATATACTTATTGCTACCGATTGTGTATCTGAAGGCCAGAACCTACAAGACTGCGATTATTTGATAAATTACGATATTCATTGGAATCCGGTCAGAATTATACAACGGTTCGGGCGTATTGACCGTATAGGCTCAAAAAACCAATCAATCAAATTAGTAAACTTTTGGGCTACCAAGGACTTGGACGAGTACATAAACCTCCAGCAGCGTGTCAGAGGCAGGATGGTTTTATTGGATGTGTCTGCCACAGGTGAGGAAAATATTATAGAAACAGACTCTGGCAAAGAGATGAGAGACCTCGAATACCGTAAGAAGCAGCTTGAAAGGTTGCAGAAAGAGGTTGTGGACTTAGAGGATATATCGGGAGGTATATCGATAACAGACCTGACCTTTAATGATTTTAAGATTGAACTTATGGAATATATGAAAACCAATAGAAAGCTTTTAGATGAAGCACCAAATGGAATGTATGCTGTTGCAAAGATAGACGAAAGCGTAAAAGATACTATAAAGCCAGGAGTGATTTTTACCCTTAGACAAGTCAAAGGGAAACAGCAAAGCAAAGAGCAGAACCCTTTATTTCCCTACTATATGGTTTATATCGCAGATGATGGGGAGGTAAAGTTATCTTTCCTTCATGCTAAGAAGATACTAGATTTTTATAAAAAACTATGTTCCGGACAAAAAGAAGTATTTAAAGAGTTGGTAGAGGAGTTTAATAAAGAGACCAATGATGGTCGTAAAATGAAACATTATTCCGATTTGTTGGAAACTTCTATTGAAAACATTATAGGCAAGAAGCAGGAGATTGGAGTGGCCAGCCTCTTTAGCAAAGGAGGTACCACCATGCCTAAAAGAACCTTTGATGGTATTGAGGATTTTGAACTGATTACATTTTTGGTTATAAAGGGTTTGGGGGAATAGCTATGGATGATTACAATTTTTTGAACATCCCTGATAGCTGCTTTATCGGTAGTACAATATACAAAAAGCTCTTTTATGAAAATACTAATATGTCTTCCAGTGATAAGCATTTGTTTACAGATATCATAAACAAGATAGTATGGCTCTACTGCCTTAAACCTGAAACGATAAATATACCGGTTTATAAGGATGAAGTAAGAGAATATCCGGAGATTGAAGTTATAGAAGTTATTTTAAATAAAGAATATGGGCTTAACAGAATAGCTGAGATTATTATGAAGACTATCCCCTACCCTATGCTGCTGATTTTTAAGCTGGAAGATAAAATACGGTTTTATATGGCTCACCAGAGGACAAGCCAAAGTGACAGCAGCAAGAATACCATTGAGGAATTTATCTCTACTGACTGGTTAAGGAATGATAGTGCTTTATTCGCTAAGCTTGATATAAAGCAAATGAGGTTTACAAACTTCTATACACTTTATAGTGATATAGTTGACGCTATCAGTATTTATAACCTATCAGCCATTATGCCGACAGATGACACTATAACAGGTGCCAAGGCACGAGAACTTTTGGCTAAGATAGAAGACATAGAACAAAAAATAATAAGTTTGAGGTTTAAATTTAAGAAGGAAACCCAGTTTAACCGCAAAATGGAGCTAAATATAGAGATTAAGAGATTAGAACAGAGTAAAAATAAATTGCTTGGAGGCGATGACGAATGATAGAAACAATACTTACGGGCAAAACCCCGGATATAGGGGAAGAAAATATCAAGAAGTTAATGACCATGTTTCCTGAAGTTGTTACAGAGGGAAAGGTAGATTTTGAAAAGCTGAAACAGGTTTTAGGTGAATATGTAGATGATAGTAACGAACGTTTCAACTTTACTTGGAACGGTAAAGGGCTAGCTTTGCGTTTATCCCAAACACCTTCACTGGGAACGTTAAGACCATGTAAAGAAGAAAGTAAAAACTGGGATACGACCCAGAACCTTTACATAGAAGGTGATAATCTTGAGGTATTGAAGCTTTTGCAAAAGTGCTACTATGGTAAAGTAAAAATGATATACATAGACCCACCTTATAACACAGGAAAAGACTTTGTTTATAAGGACGATTTTCATGACAACCTTGAGAATTACAAGAGAATTACAGGGCAAGTAGATGGCAATGGCAAGCCGATAAGCACAAATACAGAAACCAGTGGTCGTTATCATACCGACTGGCTGAATATGATGTACCCAAGGCTTAGGCTTGCAAGGAATTTGCTTGCTGATGATGGGGTTATTTTTATTAGTATTGATGATAATGAAGTAGAAAACTTGAAAAAAATTTGTAATGAAATATTTGGAGAGAGTAATTTTATTGGATGCTTTTTATGGAAGAAAAAAAGTACTTCAACAAATGTCGCAAATGCTTTAGTCAGTCCCCAAGTAGATTATCAACTATGTTATGGTAAAAAAGTATCACCACAGAGTCTTAACAGACGTGAGACTACAACTAATCAAAGAGAATATCCGTTTGAAGACGAAAATGGAAAATATAGAACGACAATAATTGAAAAGAAAGACTCGGGTGATTATGCAAGAGAAACAATGAAATATCCGATATTGGGAATATATCCACGCGACGGGAAACGTTGGCAAATTGGGGAAAAAACCGCACGCGAATATGAAAGGGCCAACAGATTTCTCATTGATAACGGGATTGTAAAATTAAAAATATACGAAAAAGATGACAAATCTACATTTTCAGCAAATCCTACTTTACTTGTAGATTTGGGCAGCACAGACAGTGCAAATAAAGAAACCAATGTAGAATTATTTGGGCGAGAGGAGTTGTTTCCAAACCCAAAACCAACAAAGTTGTTATTGCATTTACTTAAGATGGGAACTAACAATGATTCGATAGTTCTTGACTTTTTTTCTGGCTCTGCCACTACCGCCCATGCTGTAATGCAGCTTAATGCCGAAGACGGTGGCAATCGTAGATTTATTATGGTTCAGCTTCCTGAGCCAACTGAGGAAAATAGCGAAGCCTACAAGGCAGGCTATAAAAACATTTGTGAGATAGGCATAGAGCGTATCCGCCGTGCCGGTGAAAAAATCAAAGAAGAATATAAAGACAAAGAGGGTATAGAAAACCTTGATATTGGCTTTAAGGTGTTTAAGCTTGACACTTCTAATATCAGAAAATGGCAGCCGGATTATGATAATTTAGAGCAATCTTTAATGGACTATGTGGACAATTTTGTGGAAGGCAGGACGGAATTTGATGTTGTTTATGAGATAATGCTTAAATATGGTCTTGACCTGACTTATCCAGTTGATGAGTTTACGATTGCCGGTAAGAAAGTCTATTCTATTGGCTATGGTATGCTTATGATTTGCCTTGATAATGAGATTACAACAGAGGTTGCTAAGGGTATTTTGACAAAAATAAAAGAATTATCACCTGAAAGCAGCAGAGTTGTATTTAAGGATAATGGATTTAAGTCAGACAGTAACAAGACCAATATCAAGGAAATACTTAAATCCGGCGGAATTGAAGAATTCATTACAATATAGGGAGGTATGGTCTAAAATGAAGCTGAAATTTGATAAAAACCTAGAATACCAACAGCAGGCCATTGCTTCCGTTGTGGATTTGTTTAGAGGCCAAACGCCTATGCATACTAATTTTACCGTATCGGCTTATAATGGACAAATAGGCCTGTTTGATACAGAAAACGGTATAGGCAACAGGCTTGAACTGGATGAAGAAGAAATACTTAAGAATTTACAAGAAGTTCAGCTTAGAAATGGCCTGCCACAAACAAAGTATCTAAAAGCCGGCGAGTATGATTTTGATATAGAGATGGAAACCGGTACAGGTAAGACCTATGTTTATTTAAGGACAATTTTTGAACTCCATAAAAACTATGGGTTTTCCAAGTTTATTATTGTTGTTCCCAGCATTGCCATTAAAGAAGGTGTGTATAAAACCTTACAGATTACAGAGGAACATTTTAAGGAATTATATGATAATACAATTTACCACTACTTCATATATGACAGCAGCAAGCTGGAACAGGTAAGAAGCTTTGCGGTGAGCGATAATATTGAGATTATGGTTATAAACATTGACGCTTTTAGGAAGAGTTTTACAGACCCTACTAAGGAAAATAAGGCCAATATTATTCATAGGACAAATGACAGGTTAAACGGTATGAAGCCTATTGAGCTTATTCAGGAGACCAGACCCATCGTTATTATAGACGAGCCACAATCTGTAGACACGACTCCTAAAGCCAAAGAGGCTATTAAATCTCTAAATCCTTTATGTATATTACGTTACTCAGCAACCCATGTGGAAAGGCACAACCTGGTTTATAAGCTTGATGCAGTAGACAGCTATAATTTAGGTCTGGTTAAACAGATAGAAGTTGCTGGGTTTACAACTAAAGACTACCACAATAAAGCCTACTTGAAGCTTTTATCTGTAGACAATAAAAAATCTCCTATAACAGCCAAAATAGAGATGGATGTCAAAGATAGAAAAGGTGTGGTTAAACGGAAAGCGGTAACAGTTAAGCGTGGAGATGACCTTTATGAAAAATCCGGAGGGCGTGATGTCTATGAAGGATACATTATTAGCGAAATTTATTGCGAAGTTGGGAATGAATATGTTGCCTTTACAAGTAAGCCGGATATTTTACGTATAGGTAAACCTATAGGAGATGTGGACGACCTGGCCATAAAAGAACAGCAGATTAGAAAGACAATAGAGGAGCACTTAGATAAAGAACTGGTATTAAACAAGCTGGGAATAAAAGTGCTGAGCCTGTTCTTTATAGACCGTGTGGCAAATTATCGCTACTATGATGAAAATGGGAATCCTCAAAAGGGTATCTATGCAAAGCTCTTTGAAAAACACTATAACGACCTCATAAGACTGCCTAAGTATAATACGCTGTTTAAAGATATTGATTTAGATACCGCCGCTGAAGAAGTCCACAATGGATACTTTTCAGCAGATAGAAAAGGTGTTTTAAAAGACACTAATGGTTCTACGCGAGATGATGAGGATACTTATAACTTGATTATGAAAGACAAGGAGCGCCTTTTATCCTTTGATACTAAACTTAGATTTATTTTCTCACACTCAGCATTACGTGAAGGTTGGGATAACCCCAATGTGTTTCAGATATGTACCCTAAATGAAACACAGAGCGAGGTTAAAAAGCGTCAAGAGATTGGTCGTGGTTTGCGTCTTTGTGTTAATCAGGAAGGAGAACGCCAGTATGGTTCTTTTATAAACACATTGACGGTTATCGCTAATGAAAGCTATGAGGAATTTGCAGCTAAACTCCAGAAAGAATACGAAACTGAAAGCGGCATACGATTTGGCATTATTGAAACACATTTATTTGCCAATATCCTAGTAAAACAAGAGGATGGAAGCATAAAGTATTTAGGACAGGAAGCTTCGGAAGCCATATTCAAAGCATTTTTAGATAATGGCTATATTGATGAAACAGGTAAAGTGCAGGACAAGCTGAAAATTGATATAAAAGACAACAAGCTAAATATACCAGAAGATTATGAATATGTAAAAGCAGAGATTACGGCTCTTGCCAGAAAAGTATGTAGCGGACTTAATATCAAGAACAATAACGATAAAAAAGCTATTAAGCTTAATAAGCAGGTATATCTTGACCCTGAGTTTAAAGAGTTATGGGATAGGATTAAATACAAAACTACCTATTCTGTAGATTTTGATAGTGAAAAGCTAATAGATGAATGTTGTAGAGAGATGCAGAAAAGCTTATTTATAAGTTCTCCAAAGCTTATATATACGAAAGCAGGGCTTGATATTAGTGCCGGTGGCGTTGTGGCGGAAGAATCAGATAGATATGCTGTTGCTTTGGATAACAAACAGGAAAATCTACCTGATATCATTGCCTATCTTCAAAATGAAACCAATTTAACAAGAAAAACTATTGTGGAGATACTGATAAGAAGTAATACTCTCCACCTTTTTAAGAAGAACCCTCAAAAGTATATGGAGCAGGTAGCACAAATCATCATTGCTAAAATGAGGTTAATGATAGTTGATGGTATTAAATACACTAAGCTAGGTGATGACGAATATTACGCACAAGAACTATTTGAAAGTAAGGACAAAGAACTTATCGGCTATTTGTCCAAAAATATGATGGAAAGTAAAAAATCGGTATACGAATATGTAGTATATGATAGTGCCAACGAAGAGAAATTTGCCAGAAGCTTTGAAAACAATAGCAAAGTTAAGTTGTATGCAAAACTTCCCGGCTGGTTTACCATCCCCACTCCCTTAGGCAGCTATAATCCTGACTGGGCTGTACTAATCGATACGGATGGCAAGGATAAACTGTACTTTGTACTGGAAACCAAAGCTGATACGATGTTTGATGCCTTAAGACCAACAGAAAGAGCTAAAATTGAATGCGGGAAGAAACACTTTGAGGCTTTAGGTACTGAAGTAGGATTTGAAGATATAGATAGTTTTGAAGGATTTATAGAGGAGAAAGTAGTAGTAAAGTAGTTCTTTTAACAGGCGCTGCAATATTTGATAAACCAATAAGCATAAAAGAATTATTAGATGAATTGTGAGTTTCGTCTTTATTGAAAATTAATCCTTTTTAAAGTCATATAAATACCCCTTAGCAGTCTATTTTGCTAAGGGGTGTTTTTAACCATTATTTTTCGAGCGTAAGCAACTCTTCACAAGGTTTTTACAAACCGAGTCGACCAAAACCTCAAGACTATAATTGCAAAGCGATTGTAAGCATTAAAAACAATGTATAAGGTAAACGGTAAATCACGCGTACATTCCTAAGAGCTTTATTTCGTGAGATAATGTAGTAAAAGTGTAAAAAGTTGTACAAGTTTTTACACTTAACACGAAATTTTATAGGAGGTACTTATGAATACCAAATTAGTTGAAAAAGAGGTCAAACTTTCTCAATGGCGTACTCTGATTCAGGAATGTATGTCCAGTGGTCTAAAAGTTAAAGATTGGTGTATGCAAAACAATATAAGTAAGGATACTTATTACTACTGGTTAAAGAAATTACGTGAAGCCGCATGCGATTCTATAGAAACAAACTTCGTCCGTGTCCCTGAGCAGTATATATCTCATTCTTGTACTACCTCGTTTTCACCGGAGCTTACTATATCAATCGGTTCCTTAACGATTAATATTAATTCAGCAACACCACAGCATCTTATTGAAGCAACCATTCAGGCGGTAGCAAATGTTAAATGATGCATCAGGTTTTTCAGAGGTATACATTGCCTGTGGCTATACTGATATGAGACTTGGCATAGATGGTCTTGCAGCTATAGTAAAAAACACTTTTCATCTGAACCCATTCCATGAGGGAGTATTATTTCTATTCTGTGGCAGGAGAACAGACAGGATTAAAGGCCTGCTTTTCGAAGGAGATGGATTTCTCCTCCTGTATAAACGTCTTGAAAACGCACGCTTTCAGTGGCCAAGAAATGAAGCTGAAATGAAGCAGCTTACACCTCAGCAGTTTAAATGGCTGATGGAAGGTCTTGCTATTGAGCAGAAAAAGGCAATAAGAAAAATTGCACCAGTATCTATCTGTTAGAGTTATAGCTATTGTTGTGCAAAACAGAGAAATTTATTTTTTTAAAATCAGTGCAAATCCAATATACAAATCTACTTATCCACAGCTTCTGTGCAGTGATGGAGCGATATCCATGATAACGTTCCATCACCTTTTTACTTCCGTGGATAATATTATCTCAAAAAGTTTCTAAGCTCTGTTTTTTTCTTATTTTTCAGGTGTTTATCCACCGTCATAATGACGAAAGTGCCAAAATCACAAATTAGCTTTTTTTGCCGATATCGGTTATAATATAAGCATCAAAGAAGAAGGAAGTATCAGACATGGGTAAAAAATATACAGAATCAGAATTGAATAGTTTAAGTAAGGAAGAACTCATAAGCCTGTTTTTGTCTGTTCAAACCATGGCTGATGATCTTTCAAAGAAGCTGGATCTATTGCTGGAGCAAATGAATATATCAAAGCAACGTCAGTTCGGGCGTTCATCTGAAAAGATGGTATGTGACGGCCAGCTTAGTCTAAATTTGGATTTGGCCTTAAACGAAGCGGAAGCTACTATAACCGGTTTATATGTTGTAGAACCGGAATTCGAGCAGATCTGCCCCAGGCCATATACACGGAAAAAAGCAAAAGGGAAACGTGAAGAAGAGCTTAAAGACCTTCCGGTAAAAGTAATTAATCACGAGCTGTCTGAGGAAGAGTTAACTTCTCGCCTGGGACCAAAGTGGAAACGACTTCCCGATGAAGTATACAAAAGACTTGTATTTCATCCTGCAACCTTTGAAGTAGAGGAACATCATGTAGCAGTATATGCGGGGATGGATGGTCAGACTATTATCAGAGGAAAACGCCCTGCCGACCTTCTGCGTAACAGTATAGTAACACCATCTCTGGAAGCTGCTATCATAAACAATAAATATGTCAATGCCGTCCCGTTGTACCGTATGGAGCAGGAATTCTTACGTAATGATATAAGAATATCCAGACAGGTCATGGCCAACTGGACTATTCAGTGTGCAGAGAGATATCTGTCCCTTTTGTATGACCTACTTCATCAGGAACTATACAAAGCCAATATCCTGCAGGCTGATGAAACGTCTGTATTGGTAAGTAAGGATGGAAGGCCTGCCGGTTCCAGGAGCTACATGTGGGTGTATCGTACAGGAAAGATGTATGAGTCTAACCCCATCATACTGTATGAATACCAGAAGACCAGGAACACGAGCCATCCAAGGGAATTCCTGAAAGGATACAGCGGAACGGTGGTAACGGATGGATATCAGGTGTACCACACTCTCGAAAAAGAAAGGGAGGATTTAAAAATCGCCGGCTGCTGGAGCCATGCGAGACGGCACTTTGCGAATGTAACAAAGGCGCTGGGGAAGGAAAAGGCCAAAGGTACACTTGCTGAAGAAGCCTTAAAGCGGATAGCAGCCATATATAAGCTGGAAAACGAGCTTCAGCATCTCACAGCGGGAGAGAGACAACAGCAACGACAGCTGAAGATAAAGCCGCATGTCGATGCTTTCTTTGCATGGGTAAAATCACATCTGTTGGAATTACTCCCAAAATCGGAAACAGCGAAAGGCTTTACCTATTGTATAAACCAGGAGAAATATCTCAGAGTATTTCTTGAGGACGGAAATGTTCCGCTTGATAACAATGCAGCTGAGGCAGCCATTCGAAGCTTTTGTATAGGAAGAGCGAACTGGCATCTTATTGACACTATAGAGGGAGCAAAAGCCAGTGCAATTATATATAGCATTGTAGAAACAGCAAAAGCAAACCGCTTAAAGCCGTATAATTATTTCGAGCACCTTTTGACCGAGATACCTAAACACATGGATGATAAAAATCTTGACTTTCTGGATGATTTGCTGCCATGGTCAGAAAAACTCCCGGAAAGCTGCAGAAGGTAAAAAGCAATAACAAATAAGCCGCCACTTTGGGCGGTTATTTTTTTGGGTAGTACGCATGATTTACCGTTTACTGTATAAGCTTGTTTTATACGGTCGTGTCAAGATAAGATGAGTATTGCCAGAATCTTAACTATGTTGTGTAAATAGTTCAAATTTTTGTCCCCTCCCCCTTTAAATCCCCAAATGGTCGGTTGGCTCACCTTAAACCATTCTGAATAGATTGCGGGCTATGGCATTGAATTTTATAATTACATACTCCTAAAACAAATATTTAACTACGGATTTTAGCATCGTTTTATCTGACACCCGCAATAAGCCCGATATGACGGGAAAACCCACGGATTTTAAATTTATTTTTTGGACATACCACGGATTCCGAGGAACCAGTGGTTTATCATGTAGGACGAAGAAACCAGCAGGTTTTATTGGTCGTTTGAGCTTCGGTTAAAGTCGTCTTAAACATCAAGTTACCAATAAACCTTACAATTTAGGGATTTTCCGGACGGACGATAACACAGACGATTAGGCCGGTTTCTAATCCAATCGTAGACATCGGCATTATCTTCGTACACACGCAATGCGTGCGTGAAGATTATTGACAAAACACGCATTGCGTGTTAAATTAAATATAAAAAAGCACTCATTGCGTGTCATACAAAAAATTCAAGGAAGTGATTATATGTCCCGAATTCGTGAAGTGCGTAGACAAGCAAAGCTTACGCAAAAACAGCTTGCAGAGCATTACGATATACCATTACGCACATTGCAAGACTGGGAGACGGGCAAACGTAAGCCACCTGAATATATAGTTAACCTACTATTGCGATGTATCGCTGCCGACTTTAGCGTAACCCTCGAAGAAAAGACGCAAAGTAACACTGATAAAAAATTTTCGCTTACTTATATTGACGGAACTCCTTTAGGTACAGCAGATGAAATGTATGTAATGGCTGAACGAGAAGCTAAAAAGCTGGTATTAGTTAATAAAGACAATGGGGTTGAAACATACCGTTGCTCTAATGGATTTACCTTTAAAGTAAAAGTCATGAAGCGTAAATAACTAAAACCTCATCCGTAATAGGATGAGGTTTAAATTTTTGCTTTGAATTTGATAACAAATCAGGCCTTGCAAATATTTATAATGGGTCAAATGCAGGTGTAGGTACCGAGAGTGAGTGTGGAGAGACAGAGGGGCTTACGCAGAAGATTGTCGTAAGCCCGCAATGCAGGTGCTAGCGGGCATAACCGAATAGTTGACGCACCCTGCGTAAGGTGGTTTTTACAGCATCAGCGTCTACGTCACAGGCTACGATTTTACGACCTCCCAGTTCCAACGCAGCTACGACCGTAGAACCTCCGCCACACATAGGGTCGCAGATTACGTCTCCTTCCTTGCTTATCTTACGCAGTATCTCTTTAATTCCTGCTACGCTCTGTCCCCAGTGATGGTAGGTTTTATCCGAACCGTCAGGGTCCGGGGGAGCTTCTATATAGTCGTAAACAATATTCCCGTCATAAGCACCTTTTGTAAACCACAATATATGTTTGACCGCTGTCGTAACCTTACGACTATGTATCAGTGGAGTGTTACGGGGGCAGACGTAAGCAATATCCCAGTTATATCGTAATCTTTTATCGGAACCCAACTCCTGTATTGCTATGTCAAGATTAGCACCCCCGCACATAACCAACAGTGAGCCGCCTTCAACTAAAATACGACCAGCTACGTCAGCAATATGACGGTATAGAGTTTCAACGGATTTTACATCGTAAGGAGGGTCAACAAATATAACGTCAACAGACGCATCTTTTATCTGCGGTAGGCCTGTCCGAATATCCGCCGTAAACATAATTATATCGTCCTCCGTTACAGCGGAGGCATTTTTATTTGCCTGTTTACGCATTTGATATAACAATCTTTGGCAATATCTTGGTGACTTACTGCCTCTTTGTTGCATTAAATCTAGCACATCGGGGGCTTTTAGTGCACGTAAAGACCGTTCGGATAATCCCTCCAAAATCTCTGGGTGAGCCAAAAGATAAGGATGTTTTGTCCAATCGTATGCCTGTGTGTCCACATGTCTAATTTGGACGGTTTTGTCCGTTAATTCCTTTCTGATTTTTCCGACAGTTGTAGGAGAAACCCCCAGCATACGGGCAATTTGACGGTCAGACAGTTCAGGAGCAACCAGCAGTCTATCGGCAATCAGCTTACGTTTTTCAGCTTGCGTAAGCTGTTTTATCGGTTGCTTACGCAACTAAATCACCTCCTTACGCAAAGTGAGCCGATACTATTTTATCACATTTTTATCCGAGCAAATATGTGCCTTGCATAAATCCTCCCAGATTTCGACGATTTGGGAGGTGTTCACAGTGTCAACCGAGGTGAGTAAGCAAACACAAATTATGAGAGCATCGAAGCAACTGGCTATGCTAGCTTTGTTATTATCGAAGGGTTTAATTACAGAGCGGGATTACGATATTATCAAGAGCACTATTTATCGGGATTATCCTGTAATTAAAGCAGGATTTATTGACAAGTAGTATTGTGTTCACTAGAGTAGGAATTGTATATAACATGGGAACACGTATTATGAGGGAGGTTTTATTAGGTGGCGGATAAACATAAGACTGTAAAGATTATTAAAGCTAAAAATCCAGATGTATCTTTATCCGAAAATGTTGAGATATTAAGAGTTGCAGCTTATGTGCGGGTATCGACTCTCAATGACGAACAGATTGACAGCTTTTATTCGCAGGTAAAGTATTATCAAGACAAAATTGCGAAAAACCCTAAATGGACTTTGGTCGATATTTATGCCGATAAGGGTATAAGTGGCACAGGAACAATTAAAAGAGATGATTTTAACAGGATGATAAGAGACTGCATGGAGGGTAAGATTGACCTAATCTTAACTAAATCACTGTCAAGATTTAGTCGTAACGTTGTTGATACGTTAAGGTATGTGAGTCTGTTACGTGATAGAGGTATTGGGATAATCTTTGAGCAAGAGGGTATAAATACGCTCGAAAGCACCGGAAGCTCATTCCTTGCAATTTTATCGGCTATAAATCAGCAATACGTAGAGACTTTATCTGAATCAGTTAAGCTAGGGTTGCGTGCCAAGATGTTGAGAGGGGAGCTTGTTGGAGACCCAGAAGCTCTCGGGTATGACAAAGATGAAGTGACGGGAAAACTTGTGATAAATGAGCAAGAAGCTGAAATTGTAAGATATATTTTTAAGAGGTATATAGAGGGAGCTGGTGGTCGAACGATAGCACGAGAGCTAGAAGCTTTTGGATATAAGACAAAGAGAGGTAACACGCAGTGGGGAGATACAACAGTTTTAGGCATCATTAAAAATGAAAAATATACAGGTGACTTATTGCAAGGAAAGACAGTAACAGTTGACCCGATAGCTCATCGTCGTATTGATAATCGAGGAATAGCCGACCAGTTTTATTTGGAGGAAGCTCATCCTGCTATTATAGATAAGGAGACGTTTGAGAGAGCACAAGCAATACTCAAAAAGCGTAACGAAGGAAAAGTTAAGCCGACCGATAAAAACTGCAATAAATACAGCAGAAAATATGCATTTAGCTGTATGTTGAAGTGTGGTTTTTGTGGCAGCAACTTATCACGTAGGAGCCATCATAGCGGCACAGCACATCAAAAGTGGGTTTGGCACTGCGTAACCTACACTAAAAAGGGGAAGAAGTATTGTCCAGAGTGCAAGGCAATCGACGAGAGGATAATCGAGGATGCCTTTATAAAGAGCTATAACTTATTAGCTGGTGATAACAGTGATGTTTTATCGGAGTTTTTAGCACGACTAGAAGAAAGTCTACGGTCAACAGATACCACAAAGCAACTGGCAAAAATAAATAAGCAGATAAACAGTTATGAGTTAAAGCTCAAAAAGCTGCTGGACCATTTATTGGATGGGGTAATAACACAGACTGATTATTTGGCAAAGAAAGTTGAGATTGAAGATGATTTACAGCCTTTATACGAGAAGCAAAAGGAGTTACAGGAAGCAGATACAGATGAAAAGAGGGTAAAAGAACAGATTGAAAAGTGTAAAGAGGTTTTATCAGTCAGTCCAGTTTTATCGGAGTTTGACCGAGATGTATTTGAGACTGTAATAGACCATGTAATTATCGGAGAGCGACGTGAGGATGGAACAGCAGACCCACACAAAATCACATTTGTATTTAAGGCGGGGTTAAACCCATCCCCGCCTGACCATCAAAAAACGTATTCGCTCTATCCAGACTACACATGTTGAGACGGTGGTGTTGATGTCGAAATAAGTAAGTTCTGGAATGATTGAAAATACTGGGTTTGAGAGACGGCGTAATATAAAAGTTAATAATTCGACTTATTTAGTCCTTTGATATGTGTTTGAGGGAACGAACATATCAAGGGACGTTTTTAGTGGCATAATTGACAGAAATTTGGTAGAATTTATCTATAGGGTTTTTCATTAGACTATGTTGAATATGAACTATGAGGAGAAGATGAGGATTAAAACTTATCTGAAAACGAATGATATAAAATTATTCATATGTTCGTATGTATTTAAGGAGGTTAACAATCAAATGAGTAAAAAAATTGATGACCAGATAATAGAGCTCGCAAATGAAATGGTAGATAAGTTTGGAACTGATTATATTATTGAACTGAGGGAAATATACAGAATACTATATCAAAAATATGGAACAAATGAGGGAAGTATTATTCCAACAGATTATTGCTACAATAGGGTTAACAATGGTATTCAAATTGATAAGAAGCCAGCTGTTTTTGAATATATTGAGAGAGGGCACTTTAGATGCTTAGGTGTTAACTATCCGTATAATGGCCTAATCTATCATAAACCAAAACAAGGAGATGAAATTGTAGTCGGTAAGTGTATTGAAGGGAAACGGATTATCGCTCCAAGTGAAGATTACGATTTAGGAATTTTAAACACCAATAAACAATGTAATAATATAGAAAAAGATTATTCCCATAAGACTAAGCGTGAACCAGGGATGAGATTGAGATTTGAAGTATTAAAAAGAGATAACTTTAAATGTTGTGCTTGTGGTGCATCTCCAGCTAAGGATCCTTCAGTTGATTTGCATATAGATCATGTCATTCCATGGTCTAAAGGAGGAGAGACAGTACTTGATAATCTACAAACATTGTGCTCTGCTTGTAATATAGGCAAAAGTGATATGATTTAACTATACTAAAAACTACTAAAACAAGAAAATCCTTGAGGAAGTTAATAATATGGAATTTTTTGAAGTAAAGTAAAAATTAAAAGAATATGCATCAATCTTGAATGCACTAAAAAAATCAGGAATTGTACGTACATATAATAGTCCTGTAGGCGACTATGCAGAATGGCTTGTTAGCACAAAAATGAACTTCAAACTCGAAAAGAACAGTAAAAAGGGATATGATGCTTGGGATCCCGAAACAGGATTAAAATATCAGATAAAAAGTAGATGGATGCATCCGGGAAAGAATAGTCGTCAGCTCAATGTTATTAGGAACTATGAAGATTGTCAATTTGATTATTTAATCGCGATTATTTTTAGTAGAGATTTTGAAGTTAGTGAAGCTTATTTAATACCACATGATTTGATTACTAAGTACTTCCCGATGAACACACATCAAAATGGGATTGTTGTAACTGTAGCTGGAGATTTTCTCAAAGATCCAGAAATAAAAGATATTACTAAGTTGTTATTATGATATATAAAAAGGTAAAACATGGAAGTGCTTTATGCAAGATGTAATGAAAAAACTGTCCAGAGCTTCCAAAGTATTAAAAATGTAGGAAAAAATCCCAAGGGATTATTTAAATGGTAGATATGTTTCCGCATACCTCTAAAAAAAGTCAGAATTGAATGGAAATGTTTCCACATACGTAAAAAGTCAATGACATCATAGAGGGAGTCTCGACCCATGTTGAGTGTGTCGTCTTAATGTCGCGTTTGTAAACCTTGGTTTTTCTGGGTTTGATGGATTACATCCAAGTTGTCTACTCAACCTAAAGAGCTAAAATACGTACACGGAAACATATCGACTGGGTATTTTAGAGTAAAATTTGAACTCAAAAATTATTAGGGTTGAGTTGACAGATTAGATAACAGGATTTTTCATAGGGTTGAGGAGACAGGATGAATGTTTCGTAATTTAATTTTTATCCCATTATAACCCTTGTGGTCTGTTATGCAAAACTAAAGATACTTGCTGTTTTTTTAGTTCTAATTGTCCGAAAGGTAAAAATATGAAATAATGAATTGTAAACGTAGTAGATGTTGATTCCATTTTATGTTCTCATAAACATATTGCAGGAAAGGAAATTTTAATTTTGCGGAGGTATCACAGATATGCGAATTACGCCAACACTCAATTTTGGAGGTAAATGCCGCGAGGCAATTCAGATGTACGAAAAAGCATTTGGAGGAAAGATTACCTGCTTAATCACATACCGGGAAGCGAATGATCCGGCATATATGCAGGGGCTTACTGAAGAACAGAAGGATTACATTTATCACGCAGAGCTGGTACTCGACAATCAGAGAATCATTATGAGTGATCATGTAGATATTCCATTCTCCGTTTGCTATTCAAACTTTCTAACGATTATGTATGACACAAAGGAAGAAGTGCAGCGTGCGTACGAAATCATGAAAGAAGGAAGCACTACAATATATAAAATGGAAGAAACTCCATATAGCTCCTGCCGTGTTGTTTTTATTGATAAATTCGGTATACGCTGGGGTATTATGACGGAGCAAACTGAAAGATAACATATCAATGGGGATTTTGCGATAAAATTGCGGTTTCAATTAGCAGGGTTGAGTTGACAGATTACGAGATAAGAATTTTAGAAGCACGTGACTTTTTTAACTTGTACAAGCCTGAATGGAGTAATGCATTATGCGAAGAGCGTAGGCAATTGGATGTACTTGGGGTTGGAGATTATGATAAAGATAAACTTGGAGACAGTGGTAATGATGTCGAAATAAGAAAGTTCTGGAGAAGTTGAAAATATTGGCTTTGAGTCTTTCTCGCAACTTTGGTGGAGTAGATATTTCATTAGGTCAATGGCAAAGAATAGCAATTGCTAGGGCTCAATACCGAAATTCTGAATTGCTTGTGTTAGATGAGCCTACATCTGCAATTGATCCATTGGAAGAATCCGCTCTTTATGAGAGATTTGCAAAGATGTGTGAGGGTAAAACGGGTATTATTATCACTCACCGTTTGGGACTGACACGTATTGCGGATGTAATTGCCGTATTTGAAAACGGGAAGGTTGTGGAAATGGGCAGTCATGAGCAACTAATAAAAGCAAAAGGAAAGTACTTTGATATGTATATGAAACAGGCAGAAATGTACACTACATAATGAAAGCGGCAGAAAATTCATAATTCTTTAAGCTATAGAAGATCTGTATTTAGAACTTTGAGGTCGCAGTGTAAACGAATAGGCATTACGGCTAATGTTTTGTTCCAGACACCAATCATTAACCTTAATCCCACTATTTTGGCAAATGATTAGGTATGCCTTATCAGTATGCAAGCGCTTTTTCAAGAGAAACTTATGGACATGGACTCAAAAACAAGAACAATGGAACGGTGTAAATATTGGACAATTTAATAAAAGAATTCTATCGGTATTACAGGTTTGAACAATAAGGTAAGTAAAACTCGAGGATTTAGACAGAAGAACCATCCCCTTGTCTAGAAAGGATGACATATGAATATCAGTAATTATAAAAAGTATATTTCAGCAGAAACAATGATGGGACCAAACTGCGTAAGGCTTCTTGGAGAGTTATTCGACAAATATCCTTTGCAACTTTCATCAGATGATTTAGTTCTTGATTTGGGATGCGGAACGGGGCTGACGAGTTTTGTTATTGCAAAAGAGACTGGAGCAAAGGTCTATGCAAATGACCTCTGGGTAAGTGCAGAAGAAAATGGGAAACGATTTGCCGAATGGGGGGTTTATGGACAGGTAACACCTATTTGCGAAGATGCGAATAATTTGCATTTTAATGAAAGGCAATTCAATGCTTTGGTTAGCATTGATTCATATCATTATTTTGCAGGTGAACAGGGATTCTTCCAAGAAAAAATTCTTCCATTAATGAAAGATGGTGGAGTGATTTTAATAGGTATTCCTGGCTTGAAGGATGAATACTCAGGCCACTCCGAAGAACTTCTATCCGTTTGGCTTGGTAAGGAAGCCTATATGTTTAAAAGTCCAAAACTCTGGAAAAAGCTTATTGGCAGCCATGACAGAATTGAATCAGTGGTAACATGGGAAATGGCTTGTTTTGAAGAAGCATGGAATGAGTGGCTTGCAATTGATAATGAGTATGCACAAAGCGACAAGCAATACTTTGAAACAATTATCAAGCCTTATACTTGCTTTGTTGGTATATATGTAAAGTTAAAAAGATAATGGAAGGCTAATCTGGAACTTTGAAAACAATGGATATATATTGCCATATTTTTCTTTTGGAGTTCTTGCGTATGTAACATAAGGACACAATTAGAATAGAACAGATAGATTAGTTCTTAGACGGATATTTGTTTTATAATTTTAAGAAATAAAGAAGGAAGAACTTAAATGAATATAAAAGAACTTACCTCAATAATATGCGGGTCTATTATCTTGGGGATTGCTTTTCTCTTTCGTGGCTGTGGTTCGGAGAGTACGGTAAATCAGAATTACAATATTGAAAATAACGAGCCTGAGATAATATCAGATGAAGCTGACAAGCCGGAAGCGACGGATAATATTGCGCCGGAGCATGTGTATTTACACGATGAATTGTTGGCTGCTATAAATGAATATACTGATGCTCAAATCGAAATTGAGCCATTGTTTTATGATTTTAATGGTGATGGAAAGGAAGAAGTGATATGTGAATTTGGCAGAACTATTACTGAGGATGGAAACGATTTTTATCAGCAGTATTTCATATATACAGATGGGGAACACACATTTGAGTTTGGAGACCTTGCCGAGAGTGTTTATTATAGTTCGGAATATAACCTGATATCGGTGGATAACGGCTATCATTTTGCCGTTACTACAGGATGGCGTGGTTCTGTCCTTGGAGGTTATTATAGCAGTAGTGTTATTTACGAATTAACTTCAGAGGGAGTAAATGAATGCTTTATGAAATGGTTTTGTAATTTGAAAGATCCAGGAAATTCCAGTATAAAAATTGATTATTACGAAGAAGCTGTGGCTGGTGGTGAAGTGGTTATGAGTGATGTCTTATATTGGAATGGAAAAGAATATTCAACAAATAAATAAGAAAGGGATGTCATACTAAAAGAGGAAGGAAGTATGTGATTGGAATCTTAATATGTGGCTAAAATGGTGCAGGAAAAAGCACATTAGGAAAAGCTCTTTCAGAGATTATGGATTTTAGTGAGGTTAATCGGAAGGATTTTTATAAGAATTTTGGGAGCCAGGAAACAGGTTTGATTATTATAACAATGCTTGCTCATTTTTGTGAACGTATTTTAAGTTGCTATATTTTTAATAAGCGTTCCCTAAAACAATAATAGTCACTGATATGTTCCATGGACATATACATCAATAATGACCACCCGCCCCATGTCGAAACAGCTGTTTCAAAAAGTAGGAGTTCAGTTTCAAGAGTGTGATTCAAGCACAAGTAATAAATCACATTCTTTTTTGTTCTCATCCTTAAGCTTATTATATCTGGTAATAATAAGTTTAAAAAGCAACAGATATTATTGACACCATAGAAAAAAGATAGGAAAAGAATACTTTCTTTTCCTATCTTTTCTTTAAATATTCCGCTTTAATTAGAATATTTTACAAAGTCATTATATGTTGCAAGGTGTAATTAAAAGACTGTTTAGAATGCACCATTCAAGATTTAACATTAGTATTTACGTTATTCAATACTGTAACCTGAATCCGTATAGGCTTTCAGTACCGAATAATAGGACGGTTTTGGCTGTGTTAAGCTACTGAATAGTAAAGGTGACTGACTAGCTCTCCAAGAAACGCTGTCATATAAGCCCCAGAATGTTATACCGGTAATATTGCCACCGGCTTTTTTGCAATCTAGGATACCCATGAAAATATCATAGCAGTAATTTGCCTGAGTAGTAGCATTGTTATTGGTAACATCAAATTCAGTAATCTGAACCTCGAATCCATTATTTAAAAATGTTTGAAGCGCTGCCTTGAAGGAAGCCGGACTTGGATAACTCGTATCTAGATGCGCTTGCATGCCTACGCCATCGCAATACTTGCCGTTCTGATTGATGTACTTAATTAAGGAAACAATATCATTTGTTACTTCATAGGTATTATAATCATTATAAAAAAGTTTAACGCTGTCTCTTTTACCAAGAGCGACTAATGCATCATGTGCATAAATGAAAGCATTTCTTACAAAGGATACATTCTTAGCATTTCCATATATGGCTGCCCATCCTGAATTGACAGCATGAAGATGTTCGTTAACAACATCCCAGGCATATACACAATCGCCATACGGACTGTTATATACATGATTGATTACGGATTTTATATAAAATTCTAAGCGTGCATCCATCACCTGAGGGCTAACGTAACCTGAACTACCATTGAAACCATTTCTAAAGAACCATCCAGGGGTCTGATTGTGCCATACAAGTGTATGGGCTCTCATCCGAAGACCATTTTGAGAACAGATCTGCATAACTCTATCAATGGTGCTAAAGTTTAATCTTGGAACCATAGAATCCTGCCAGTTGCTTGGAATATAATATCCAAGATTTCTAGCCTCAGAGACAGAAATAAGGCTTGGGCTACTACCCAGGATTGCATCTGGTTTCATCTCATTTTCCAAAGTAATACTGTTGTATTGCTGTTTTACTACATTTAAGGTATTGTCATCAATTAATTGGTAGTAATTGATACATGTACCTACATTGCCTAACAGACTGCCATAAGTATTTAACAAAGTTGCAGTATTTATATCATCGGAAGATGTACTTGAACTAAACTTAAAATAATCCACATTGACTGCACCTGAGAATACAAGAACAATATCTTTTACTCCTGTAGTTTTGCTAATATTCGCGGATACATCCCTATAAGTATCAAAACTTCCTGTAGACCCGACGTAAATCGTCCCGAGTAATGTACCTGATGCACTTCCTGATCTTACCTGAATTGTAGTGTCGAACTGAGTAGCAACTCTTGCTGTTACTGATACAGCACCATTACTACCAAAATCAATGTTCTTATATACGGTGTAATAACCGTTTTCAATATAGCCAATGGCACTGCCACCGCCCGGTAAGCTAAAGGTTTGAAGATTAGGGCCATAGCTGCTGTCGTAATCTTCAGCCTGGATATTGGAAAATGCACTTCTTGTATTTCCAACAGGTGGATTAGTTCCAGGATTTTCATTAGCTGCGTTAAATACAAAGTAGTCGACATTTACCGGTCCTGAAAAGACAAGGGTTATGTCATGCACACCGGTAATATTGCTAAGGGTGGCAGTTACATTCTGGTAAGTATCAAAACTACTAGTCGAAGGAACAGATATTGTACCAAGTAAAGTACCGTTTGCTCCTCCTGATCTTACCTGAATGGTAGTAGCATTTTGGGTAGCTACTCTTGCTGTTACTGATACAGCACCATCACCAAAATCAATGTTATTATAGGTGGTGGAATAACCATTTTCTATATAACCGATTGCACTGCCACCATCCGGTAAGCTAAAGGTTCTAAGATTGGGACCATAACTGCTGTCATAATCTTCAGCCTGAATGTTGGAATTTTAAGAAAACTTTTATAGATTTAAAATACCCTACACTTTTATACCGTAGGGTATTTTGATTTATTCATTTAAATAAATAACCTTGCAATATTAGCAAATACAAAACAAATTACAATTCCTGCTATAGTCGGTACAGCAAACGAAATTGCCGTCCATTTCCAACTTTGTGTTTCTTTCCTGATAGTAAGGCAGGTTGTGGAGCAAGGCCAGTGCATCAGAGAAAACAGCATTGTACTAATTGCAGTAATCCAGGTCCAGCCGTTATTGACTAGTAGCTGCTTTAAGTCCCATAAGCTATCCAATTCCATGATGCTTCCGGAGGCCATATAGGCCATAATAATTATTGGAATTACAATTTCATTGGCCGGAAGACCTAAAATAAATGCGAAAAGAATAACACCGTCCATTCCCAACATTTTTGCAAACGGATCCAAGAAGTTTGAGCAATGGGCAAGCAACGTCATATTACCGATGGAAATATTGGCCATAATCCATATAATAAGGCCGGCCGGAGCCGCAACTACCACAGCTCTTGCAAGTACAAATATTGTCCTGTCAAAGATAGAACGGACAATGACTTTACCGATTTGAGGTATACGATAGGGAGGAAGCTCCAACGTGAACGAGGAAGGAATACCTTTCAAAATTGTCTTTGACAATATTTTTGAGACTATGAAAGTCATAAAGATACCTAAAACAATCACACCGGTAAGTAAAATAACAGAAAAAACGGATTCAAACGGTCCGGCAGCATGACCGACAAAAAACATTGTTATGATAGCAATCAATGTCGGAAACCGACCGTTACAAGGCACAAAATTATTGGTGATTATGGCAATCAATCGTTCCCGTGGTGAGTCTATAATTCTGCACCCAATAATACCTGCTGCGTTGCATCCCAATCCCATACACATGGTAAGGGCCTGTTTTCCACAAGCACTGCATTTCTTAAAATATTTATCCAAATTAAAAGCAACGCGGGGCAGATATCCCAAATCCTCAAGCAATGTAAACAATGGAAAGAAAATAGCCATAGGAGGAAGCATAACAGAAACAACCCATGCCAATACACGGTACACACCAAGAACAAGCATCCCGTGTAACCAATCCGGTGCACCAATATATTGAAAAAAGTCGGTAAGCCGATCCTGAACCCAGAACAATCCGTCAGATATTAGCTGTGAAGGATAATTTGCGCCTGTTATTGTCAGCCAAAAAATGCCCATGAGCAGGGCTAACATAATCGGGATACCGGTCCACTTGTTTGTCAGTATTCTGTCAATTTTCCTGTCCCTCGCATTATAGTTGGATTTGTTAAAATGAACTGTATCAGAGCATATATCTTCTGCAGTCAAAACTATACTGGCAACGATTTTGTCCCTTAAATCATTACCGGTAATTCTGCCGTCGGACAAAATCTTTTTGGCTATATTTAATTGCTTTTGAATTTCTTCATCACTAATCAGGTCATATCCGAGATATTCATTAAGAGCAGTAATCAGAGTTTCATCATAGTCAAGCAGTTTCAAACTGAGCCACCGTGTATTTATCTTTTTTTCTACCTTTTGCTTAATGAAAGGTTCTAAGTGAGCTATCGCGTCTTCTATTGGTTTTGGGTATTTTATTCGAAAAGGGGGATTTTCTTCCGGTTGGCATGACAACTGACTAACAGACTGCATCAATTCTTTTAAGCCATTTTTCTTTCTTGCAGTCGTACCTATTACAGGTACGCCAAGCTTTTTAGATATTGCATCTAAATCAACTCTTATGTTCTTCTTCCTTGCTTCATCCATCATGTTGACGCAAACGACTACTTTGCCGGTAAATTCCAATATTTGAAGGACAAGATTAAAATTTCGTTCAAGACAGGTAGCATCGCATATGACAATTACTGCATCAGGATCACCAAAACAAATAAAATTTCGTGCGACTTCTTCCTCTGCTGAATGTGCCATAAGGGAATACGTGCCCGGGATATCGACTAAAATATAAGTTGAATCCCCGTAACGGCAATATCCTTGGGCACTAGTAACAGTTTTTCCGGGCCAATTCCCGGTATGCTGATTAAGCCCAGTTAAGCTGTTAAAAACCGTGCTTTTACCGACGTTTGGATTACCTGCAACCGCGATAACTTTATCATTTGGCGTTAACTTCTTAATAACCAATCCGGAATCAACAGCCTTAATTCCTGTAGAGCTATTTGTAAGGCCCATTCTTACCACCATTTCATTAAAATTTTAGCAGATTAAAATATTTGAGGAATCTTCTGATCTTAAAGCAATAACCGCACCTCTGATTAAGTAGGCAACCGGATCTCCGGCCGGGCTTTTTAGCAGACATTCCACTTCGGTACCTTCAATAAGACCGATATCCAGCAATCTTCTTCGTATACTGCCTGTAGATAATATAGATTTCACTTTTGCCTTTTGACCCTGCCTTAAATCTTTTAATGAGTATATATTATTCATAATTTATTACACCTCTTAATACATTTAGATTAGGGAAACTTAGTTTCCTGATGCTATCATTATATGAAACTGCATAATCAGTGTTACAAGGCAGGGGAAAAATCTTGAATCCAACCAACGAAAGGAGAAACCTTTAGATATGGATAGCAATACTGATTTCTACACGTTTAGAGGATATCAGTTAAATGACAACGCACAATTAACCTCTTCTATGGAGGATTATCTTGAAATGATATGCAGAATGTTAAAAAAACAGGATGTGGTACGAATACATGAGCTTGCAGCCAGGCTTCATGTAAAGCCGTCCTCTGCTTCAAAAATGGTCAACAATTTGCGGCTTTTGGGATTAGTGAATTTTGAAAAATACGGATACATAAAACTTACTGTAAAAGGATTGGCAGTAGGTGAATACTTGATATACAGACATGATGTTTTGAATAAGCTATTATGTTTAATAAATAATTCAGATGATGAAACGGAACAGGTAGAAAAAATCGAACACTTCCTTAATGAAAAAACAATAAGAAATATTGAGAAACACTTAAATGAATACCTGATTATGCAAAAGAAATAAAAAATTTTAAAATGCAGAAACAAGGACACTATGAAAGGTATGAAAATACCAGGATTTATAGTTAATAAATAAAAATATTAATAATTAGATTTATTCTGCCCTTTGGTATGTGTTTTTGACATATCTAAGGGATTTTTTTGTGGAAAAAAGCAAATTAGGTTATTCTAAAACCATTAAAATTCGGATATAGATAGTTGATTAATACAAATTATCTATTTTTTGATCAGATATTTAGAAAACGAAATGGACAGTAATCATAATATTTTATTTATTATTTTATTATATAATTTATGAATACCAAAATTCCAACACAGTATAAGCCCCATGATGGCACCGACAACGGCTTGAAGTACCTGAAAAGGCAATTTTATTAACGCATATTCCGGTGTACTGTAAATAAAAGCTCTTCCCAGAGTATACCCAATGACCATAATGATAGCCCCGAAAATAACTCCGATGATGGACGCAAGGTGAGGATGATTTTTTAAAATTTTGTGTGAAAATAAAGAAATAACAATGGCTTGAAGACCATGAGTAACCAGAGACACAAACATCGGGGCAGGGTAAAAAAGCAAATCACCGAGAAATGCCCCTATACCACCTACGATAAATGCCTCTAAGGGATTTAGCAGGATAGATGCCAAACAGATCACTATATCGTTCAAATATAAGTGTCCCCCAGGAACCGGGATACTGAATGAACTTAGTACAATGTTCATTGCCATAAACAGAGCAGTTATCGTTATTTTAACGGTAGACAGATGATTTTTCCTCATGTTTATGTAACTCCTTTTGTTTATAATTTATCTATACAAATTCTTTAATAAGAATACAATATATCTGACATTATAAAAATAACCAGAATAGGAGAATTATATATAACCAGAATAGCTTTTTTATCCCGGGATTTATCACGGATATTTTATATAACATACATTATACAGTCAGGCATCAGATTACGATTTTTATTGCTATCATGGCGGTGTGTATGTTAAAGCATAGCCACAAAAATTATGTTACTTTTGGAGGAAATATTACGGCTGTTAAAGATGGAATTTACATTATAACAGGAATTATAACTTCAGAGAAATCTACAATTGCTCAAATGTTAGCAGAATCATAACGCCATTTGGCCTTTGATATGTGCTTGTGTGAACATATCAAAGGTCACTTTAATTTTATAAGGACAAATTTGCTTTCAAGTCATACGCTCTGATAAATTTTGATATGTCAAAAATAAATTGACATATCAACCATATAGATTTGAGCCGGAATTTTGCTAAACGGGAAGGATGACTGATAAAATTAAGAAAAATCTTATAGAATATTTTGTATAGTAACTTTTTCTAATTCAGAAATATGGTCGATTAAAAACTTTAAGGCATGAACACTTGCCAGTGCTTCTTCTTTATTTTCTTCTTTTATATATTGGGGTAGTTTCCATAACTCTATTTCGATATTATCCATTTCTTGATGATCAACAAATAATTTTAACTTTTCCGAATAATTTTTCCATTTTTCTTTAAAATCTATAGATGATTTATATGCTTTATCCCAATCATTATCAGTTATATATTGCTCAATTTCATCATTGAGTCTTCTTAAGTCATCAGATACTTTATTTAGATATTTTAATGAAAATGCAATATTAATTACCATAATAGCAAATATTAATAAAGATATAACAATATTCTTCATAAGTTTTATTTACCTTCTTTCTTAAGTTGATATACAAATTTGCCTTGCGAATCAAGTAAAGCCAGAAATATCTGTTCAGCAGATGATATATTTCTTTTATTCAACTGTTCATTCAGCCAAGATTTATCTTTTTCTATAAGCTTCAGGTTTCTGTCATTTATCCTGCCATCAAGAATTAATGTGACAGGCATCTTGTTTTGGCTGGATTTAATATTTAAGTCTTTTCTGGTGGCAGGTTCCTGTTCGCTTTTTGGAATTATAGTTATTTGGCCACGAGTTTCCAGGATAGCATATTCTATATCATCAAGATTATAATAATCTTTCAAACGTAATTCTTCCAACAAATCATTAATATTAATTCTGTTTTTTTTAAGTTCCTTAATATTAATTTTTCCTTTTTCTATTAATATACTGGGTTGCCCACAAAAAATAAGCCTTGCTAATTCACTTTTTAGTTGCAATGTAGAAATCAAGACTTGTAAAACTAGCAAAGTTATTATTGGAATAATACCATGAAACAAAGGTATACCAGTGTTTTGCATAGGCATTGCTGCGAGCTCTGAAATCATAAGAGCAATAACAAGCTCAAATGGCTGGAGTTGTCCAATTTGTCTTTTTCCCATAATCCTCATTATAAACACTACAACAAAATACAAAACTATGGATCTAAATAATATGATTAACATAAAATCACTCCCTGAAATAATTTTACATTATTATCTATTATCTGATGTAAAAAGTATATTATTCTTGTTCAGGGCTATTAACAATGATTAATTTATGAATGCCTAAACGAAAAGCCTGTAAGTGATTCTAAAGTAATATTGGCAGATGGACCAACCGGCGCTTTTAATTCAAATACAGGAAGTGAAAAAACTTCTTAAAATTTAGTTAGTGATAGGAAGTTGTTATATAATACATAATGAACGCAAATGTGACTTAAAATTCATTTGAGGAAAAGTTATATAGTATTAGTTTAAATGTAAGTGTTTAATCATCAATACATATAAAAGTTTTGAATTGAGGATAAATGCTAAATGTTAGATTTGCTATATTATTTAATTATGGGCTTTATTATTAGAAATATAAAAAAGATAGGAAAAGAACATTGTCTTTTCATATCTTTAAATATGCCGCTTTAAAAAAAGGTAGGGAATACGAATGGATCATTATGATAGAATTTTAGAACGGCAGTTTGTGATGACTGATTCCGGAAAGATTGATAAAATCAAGGATTTATATGTGACCTATAATCCAATGGTGGATTTGCAGGCACTAAAAGACAAGGGATTTCTTGATGCTGTGGAGAAGATGATGGAGCCTATCTTGGATAAATTCGATGATTTTGCTCCGGAAGTGTTGGCTTACTGGGCAAAGCTTGGAATGGTAAAGGAAGCCCACGGACGGGATGATGTGATGAGCTGGACGGAGTACGCCGCAAAGACGGGTTATTTATGGGAATCTCCCAATTCCCCAATGGAAGGTGTACAGAATCGCTATAAAATGTGGAACTCCTTTGTTCCGGTTTCAGCCTTTGATCCTAGGAATGAGGGGCGGAAATACCCTACAGTAGTCGTACTGCACGGAGGTTTTAATCCAATCAGTATCATCGATGGATGGGGCTTTGTCCAGGAAGCTGCAAAGCGCGAGTGGATTGTAATTGTCCCTTCACTGGAACTTGATGATATTATTGACGAAATTCTGGATAAGGCAAAAAAGCTTTATCCGATAGACGAGAGTAGAATATATGCCTGTGGTTTTTCCTATGGAGGGTATATGTCTTGTACACTGGGAAATAAGCGTCCGGACGTATATGCTGCGGTAGGACCTTGTGGAGCTCCTATTAATAACAGCTTCTGTGACAAGGCGATAGGACCTGAGCCGCAAATGCCTTTTGACGGAATACCTCGGGCACTGGCGATGAATACTAATATGCCTATTTTTACGGCTTCGGGAAACCTGGATGGCGGACGATTCCCTGTATATGATGCGAAGAATATGTATAATGGAAGCTCATTTGTAAAAGAAATGGTGGAAGGTATCAATTCCTGGGCAAGGGTAAACGATGCAAAGGAGATAGATCTCTCAGAAGTTCTTGCTATGAGAGAACGAGATGATCTATCAGAGGCAGAGAAGGGTCTTGGATTGCCTCTTCCTGCTGATTGTCTGAAGACGGTGGTATCTGACGGAATTACAAATTATATAGGAGATTTAAAAAGTAGGGATGGCGTGACCCGTATAAGAATTATGTGCATGATGAATATACCTCACTGGCCTACCCCGGAAATGGTTCGTCAGATGTATGAATTCTTCTCACATTTCTCAAGAGATCCTAAGACAAAGGAAAGTATCTATACAGAGTAAACTAAAGATATTTAACAAATGACAATGGACTATATCAGTTTGGAGAAAAAGATGAACAGTATTAGACTAATATTTAACAAGCTATATATTAAGGATAAATCATTCTATAAGACGATAGCAAGAATTGCTATCCCAATTGCTTTTCAGAGTTTGATAACAACCGGTGTTAACATGATGGACACCATAATGATTAGTTCACTTGGGGAGACGGAGCTTTCAGGAGTCTCCCTGGCTAATCAATTTATTGTGATTTTTATTGGCTGTTGTATGGGAATTGGAATGGGGGCTTCGGTACTGGTATCTCGTTATTATGGTATGCGTGAACCGGAAGCTATAAGAAAGACAATAGCAATTATGATTAGACTTTCTCTTGTGATTGCTACAGTGTTTTGCATAGCAACAATTATGGTTCCAAGAGGTATTATGCGTATTTACACCCCGGATAAAAACATTATTGAACAGGGGAGTATTTATTTTAAGTGGTCAATTATAAGTTATTTTTTAATGGGTTTATCTTTAACCTGTACCTTGGTATTGAGAGCTGTGGGAAAAGTTAAATTACCTCTTTTTGTTTCTATTGCAGCTTTTTTTATCAATGTAGGCTCCAATTATGTTTTTATTTTTGGTAAGTTTGGAATGCCCGAAATGCGTGTTGCCGGTGCGGCCGTTGGAACTTTAATTGCCCGTATTTTTGAGTTTGTAATGATATGCGGGTATATATTCATAAAAGATACTGTAATTGGCTTTAGGTTGAAACACCTTTTTATGAAAACGGGTTCTTTGTGGAAAGAGTATATTCGTATTAGCTTACCGGTTTTAATAAGTGATTTTATTTTTATGTTTGGAAACAACGTGATAGCCATGGTAATCGGAAGACTTGGAGAGAGTTTTGTTGCAGCAAATGCAGTTACAACGATGACTCAACAGCTGAGTTCTGTATTGACCATGGGCATGGCGCAGGCGGCTGCTATTGTGACGGGATACGTATTGGGCGAGGGTAACAAAAAGAAAGCACAAAGCCAAGGATATGCATTGCTTGGTCTGGGAATTGCTTTCGGAATGTTTGCTGCTATGGTGATTAGGCTAATAAGTGATCCTATGATACGTGCCTATAATGTATCGGATGAGACTGCTGAAATCGCACGGCAACTGATGTCTGCTATAAGCATAATCGTACTGTTTCAGTCCACCAACACTATTATGACAAAAGGAACTTTGCGTGGTGGTGGAGATACCTTGATGCTGATGGTGACAGATAATGTTTTCCTATGGGTACTGTCCATACCTTTGGGTATCTTGGCAGGGTTTGTATTTAATTTTTCTGCATTTTGGATTTATACTTTTTTAAAAATAGATCAGGTAGCAAAAGCAATTTGGTGTGTTAAAAGACTCAGAAGCGGAAAATGGATCAAAAAAATATCGATAGCGTAAGGTGGTGAGCAAAAAGTGAAACAATGGAAATTAACTTGGGGCTATGTACCGATTACTTACGATACTGAGCTCGGAGTATTGGAGAATGTAACTCAGCATGTGGTAATCAAAAACAACCTAAACGGGGAAAAGATAAGATTAAAATTTACAAATATAGGAAATGACAGCGAACTTATTATGGAGAAAGTGGTTGTTTGCAAAAGAAACCGTCTTACAGGAATTCTGTCAGATGGTGTAACCATTACCAGAAATAATAAGGAAAAAATTATTCTTAAGCCTGATGAAGAATGCTGGAGCGACGAGATAAAATGGAATGTGCTTGCTATAGACGATTTGGAGATTTTTACATACTTTAAAGAAAAAACAGTAGTAAAAACGGCATGTTTAACCTGGAGTACTGAAATTTGGAACAGCAATCTTTATGAGGGAGATGTACAAGAAGGTAAAAAACTGGATTATAAGGATGTTTTTCCTTTTCTGGGATCAAACATTTACTCCGGCAGATGCTTGGTGGGTTTTTCCCGAGTGGCTCTATATTCAGACGCTGATGTAAAAACAGTAGCTTTATTTGGGGATTCTATTACACATATGTCCTATTACAGTGATCCTCTGACTAAAATGCTTTACCGCAGACTGCCTGGTCAGGTTACGGTGATAAATGGAGGAATTGGTGGAAACCGATTGATAGCAGATGCACCATATGTAGAAGCTATGCCGGGACATGGCAAGCTGTTTGGTAAAGCCGGTATCGAGCGTTTTGAAAAGGATATATATGAAGATACTACACCTGATATTATATTCTGTATGGAAGGTGTAAATGATTGCACTCATAGTTTTGTTTTTAAAGAAGATAAAATTCCAACAGGAGAAGATTTGTGGAATGGATTAGAAAAGATAATTAATATAGCACATTCAAAAGGGAGTAAAGTGTATATCAGCACGGTAATGCCCTTTGGATGCTATAATGAGCCATTTAGAGAAGCTGCAGAGCAAATCCGACAAGATTTCAACGCAAGAATAAGATCACAAAACAGCGCGGATGGTTTGATAGACCTTGATGAACTTATGAGAAAAGAAGATGATATCCATTTTATGAAAGATGGAATGCACTTCGGAGATGGTGTTCATCCCAATGCTGAGGGTGGCAAGGTTATTGCGAGTGCATTACTATTGAAAATATTAGGAGAAAGTATGGACTTTCGCAAAGAGCAACATCTAGCCATTCCACTGTTTGAGAATCCGATTGATTATCCGGTAGAAACTTTGGCGGACATGGTTCGCCTGGTTTTTAAAATTAGAGATTGTAAAGACCCTGCCGAAAAAGAAAAGATGCAACATAAGTTTGTGGAACTTAGGAACATGCTGCAAAATACTTACGAAGTGAAAGCTCCTGTGTATCTTTGGCCTGATGGCAAGATTCCTGGTTTTAATGAATATACACATAATGATGATTATGAATATGCCCACGATCCGGATTTCAAACCTTATTTGCTGGAAGTACTTTTACCTGAGAATATAAAACCCAAGGGAGCAATGATAACCATTGCCGGTGGCGAGCATGGCATGAATGTGGTGAGTGAATGCTATCAAATTTGCAAGAACTTTAACGACAGAGGATATCAATGCTTTATTTTAGTCGGTCGTCCTAACCGCAGACCATGGAAGGGGCAAGAATGCGGAGTGGATGTGACAAGAGCAATACGCTATGTGAGAGCTAATGCAGAGAAATATCGCATTAAAGAAAATCAAATTGTACTTACGGGTTTTTCAAATGGTGGTATCGCAATAGAGCAGTGTATTCAGTATTATTCGGGAAAACAACAAGTTAAGGATATTTTTACGGATTATGAGCCGGACGAATTAGACAAGTATTCTGCCACTCCTGACGCTCAGATTTGTGTATATGGTCCCAGACATAAGGGAACGAAATTTGATTACACCAATGTCGTTTATCCTCCCACCTTTTTTGCTGTGGGAAGGATGGACTTTGCTGCTATCGAGAATTTGAATGCCGTCTATTTTGATTTATGTCAGAGAAAAATTCCGGTTGAGATTCACACTTTCTCGGGGCATCCGCATGGCTATGCCGGTTGGAAAATAATAGACGGCAAAGGAAATCAAAACTTTGATCTTTGGGAACCGCTTGCAGACCATTTTATACAGGATGTTTTTTCAAAAAATAGATATTAATAAAAAGTATACTTTTATATTTTTATTAATAAAAGGAGAAAAAATATGGCTGAATTAAATATTAGATTATTTGCACCGTCCCTTAGCCGTTTTACAAATTTATTAATGGTGTTACCGATTGATACACCACCTATGATGACAGAAGGGAATATTCATTATAAAAGACCTATGAAAACATTATTTTTACTTCATGGTTATTCCGGAAATTACATGGATTGGATGATAGGAAGCAGAATTGGTGAATTAGCTGCAAAATATAATATTGCGGTTGTAATGCCTTCGGGAGACAATAGCTTTTACTTAAATATGGAGGCAAGTGGCAACAATTATGAAGACTTTATTTGCAAAGATTTAATTAATTTTCTGCGAAATACGTTTGGCTTGGCAAAAGTCCCTGAGGATACTTTCATTGGCGGTTTTTCTATGGGTGGATTTGGTGCTATACACAGTGGGTTGGTGCATCCGGAAGCATTCGGAAAAATGATAGGACTGTCTTCAGCTCTGATATGTGACGGTATTAAAGGGATGAAACCAGGAACTCATAATCCGGTAGCCAATTACGCTTATTACAGGCAAACTTTCGGTGATCTTGAGCACCTGGATGAAAGCATGAATAATCCCAAATATGTTGTGAAGAGACGGCTTGAAAATGGTGAGAAGATACAACCTATATTCATGGCTTGCGGTAGTGAGGACTTTTTAGTGGAGGCTAACCGTGATTTCAGAGATTTTCTTTTGAAGAATGGTGTGGATGTGACCTACAAGGAAAGCCCTGGTGTGCATGATTGGAATTTCTGGAACGAGTACATTGAACCGGCTATTTGTTGGGCTTTAGAAAGCTGAGGACAGAAATTAAAAGGAGACTTATACGAAGCATATTAGGTTGGTACTTTCAACAAATCCTGTGAACTTTGATCATTAACAATGACATACTAACTCTCGGAATAAGTATATTACCAATTACTTACACCTTCGATATGTTTAAACGAATATATCGGAGGTGTTTTTTATTCTCTGGATGTTCCAATACATCCCAACTTATATTGCATGAGGTGGAACGTGCCGTATCGAAAAAGTACCTATAATTGCATAAAAAATAGCAATTAAATCAATGAAAGTCCATAGAATATTTTATTTTCAAATCAATGGAAAAGGCTAACCCGGTATTTGCTGCTATTTTCTTGCAATTACTTTACTTATAACGATGTTTATAGTCAAAGAAATGGGAAAGCAAAGGTAAAGCTCAGGCATAAGAAAGGATGGTAATAATGAAAAAATATCTCTTTGCATTTATTATAGTGATTGACGTCATGGATTAAAATGGCTATTCGGTAAGATAGATTTTTATGTAAGGTTGACATTACATTGGATATCGAGTATATTATTAAGTAATGTCAACTTTACATAAAGGGGTTTTTATGAAAAATAGGGTTAGAGAATTAAGAGAGAAATTTGGTTTGACCCAAGAGCAGTTGGGTGAAATGGTAGGGGTTTCAAGACAGGCAATTAATGCCATAGAAACAGAAAAATTCGAACCATCTATTTGGCTTGCTTATGATATTTCACGAGTGTTTGGGTGTCATATTGAAGAAGTCTTTTTGTTTGAAATAAGTCCAAGAAAAACACGGGCAGACAGCAGCAGGAGGAATAGAAATGGCAATAAGGAATATTCGATATAACAATGACAGTATTTTGAGAAAAAAGTGTAAAGAAGTAACTAGGGTTGATGATAAAATAAGAGAAATTCTTAATGATATGATGGATACACTTCATAATACTGAAAATGGTGCTGCATTGGCGGCAAACCAAATAGGAATTTTAAAACGATTAGTTGTAATTGATTATTGTGGATATACCCTTAAATTGGTCAACCCGCAAATAATAGAATCAAGTGGTGTTCAAGAATGTATTGAAGGATGTCTTAGTTTTCCTAATCGTTTCGTAAAAACAATTCGTCCTCAAAAAGTAACTGTTCGGGCTTTGAATGAATATGGCGAAGAAATAATTGTGACAGGTAAAGGCGAAATGGCTAAGTGCTTTTGCCATGAATTGGAACACTTAGACGGAGAAATTTTTTTAGATAAAGCTATTGAAGAAATAGTGCCAGAGATATAGATGAGAATTAGTAAAATCTTATTGATATTCCGACAGGCGTAATGGAATATGCTTTTAAAATAATATCAACCAATGTAGATATTACAAGAACAGGAATAGAGATTCTTCGAAGCCTTGTAAATGAGGTTGAATACCTGAAAGAATCCGTTTTAAAAGACCGGGAAAAATAAAAAGTTGTATCCTCATAAAAACATAAAGACTGACCTCGATACATCAAAAGCGCAACTTCTCTGATAAAAATACTTTTCCTCACTTTAATTATAACATAAATCAAATAGCAAATATAGAATGTTTATTTTTAAATTTAACTGCTATACTTTGATAGTATGTAAGCGGCTTTTCCTAAAAAAGCAAGCAATGGAGAAGATATAGAGAAGTTAATTTTTTATGCGCTTATAATAATTAATTTGGAGGTAAGATTAAATGAATATAAAATTTGATCCAAATAACACCGTTATAAAACTCTGCATGAGCGGGATGAGCTATGAGGATAGCGGTAAAATTGAAGATGCTATCACTATGTTTCAGAAAGCATGGGATGAAGCTACAGATGACTATGAAAGGTTTATTGCGGCTTATCATTTAGGTCGTAAACAAAAGAGCATTACAGACAGATTGAAATGGATGGAAATATCTTTGCGGTGCGCACTAAATATAAATGACGAAAATGTTAAAAGTGCATACTCGACTTTATATTTAAATATTGCCAAATGCTTTGAGGAGATGGGCGATTTTGACAATGCAAAAAAATATTATGAGTTATCAAATTCATATAAGGATGTTCATTCTGATGATGGACCATTTTATCATGGGACAAAGGCAGATTTGAAAGTTGGTGATTTACTTACAGCAGGTGGAACTTCAAATTTCAATTCCGATCTGAAAATGAACCATATTTATTTCACTGCCAATATAAATGTTGCAGCCCTGGCAGCAGCATTAGCAAAAGGAGAAGGAAGAGAACGTATTTATATAGTAGAACCTACAGGTGATTTTGAAAACGACCCTAATGTTACCGATAAAAAGTTTCCCGGCAACTTAACACGTTCATATCGCTCGAAAGAACCGTTAAAAATTATAGGTGAAGTAACTGAGTGGTCAAAATTGACCACCGATGAACAGGGAGAATGGCGTAAAAAATTAGCCAAAACAAAGGCGAAATAATTAACTAAATTACAGTTTGCTAGTTGCCAAATTATGAAATATTGTAACAATTATAAATCCTTCTATGATAGAAAATGCCCTTTGGTATGTGCTTGCGGGTACATATTTAAGGGTATTTTATTATGACTGTGTTAATATGCAATGATTTTATTATAATTAGTTAATCAATAATTCAAAAGTACTGTTTTTGGAGGAGCCCTTTTTATTGGAAGAGGCAAAACATCAATATTTATAATATAACTTTTGACGAAGAAAATACAATGAATAAAAATCTCTTAGATGAAGATGTAGCTTTTATTTCCCGGATGCTGCCGTAATGTGAGGAATAGAAAGTTCCAAATCTTTATTAGAAGGAGTACTTATAAAACCCATTGAATTAATTATGTTGGTTTTTATAATATACATATTTTCTAATTGGCTTAAATGTTTTGAATCAAGTTTTATAAGAATACAAAAATAGTTTAAATATTATCAGTATGGTATCCAGCACGGTCAGGTCAATTATATTACATATTATTCGACGGCGACAAACAGCCAGCGGAGAGCAAGAATTTATTTGCCGCCCGGATATACAACCAGCAAAAAATACAGTGTCATGTATTTACTGCACGGTATCGGTGGCAATGAAGATGAGTGGTATAACAATGGTGCACCGCATTTGATCCTTGATAATCTTATTGCAGCAGGAAAGATTGAGCCGTTTATCCTTGTACTTCCTAACGGAAATGCATCAGGATACGGAGTAGCTGACGGATGGGAAAACTTTACGAGAGATTTAACGGAGTCTCTTATTCCCTATATTGAAAATAATTATTCTGTAAAAACAGACAGTAAACATCGCGCCATTGCCGGTCTTTCAATGGGTGGCGGACAAACCTTAAACATCGGATTGACCCATTTGGACCTCTTCCAGTATGTCGGAGCGTTTTCTTCAGCACCTAACACTTATCCGAATAACAGGCTGTTCCCTGATAACGGTGCGGCTGCCAGAAATAAGTTAAAAACATTTTTTATCTCATGCGGTACAAATGACTACCTATTAGGTATTAGTGAAGGGGTTCACAACTTCTGCGTATCTCAGGGAATTCCCCACACCTATTGGCTTGTCCAGGGAGGGGGACATGATTGGAACGTATGGAAGCAAAGTTTCTGGAATTTTGTTCAGATGGCATGTGCAGCCGGATTTACCGATAATGATGGATCTACAGGACCGAATCAACCCGGACCCGATGTTCTCTTAGGAGACCTGAACGGGGATGGAAGAGTTGATGATAATGATTTATACATGATGATGATGTATCTTTTTGGCTGGATTAACGATTTTCCTAATGGGTTAAAAGCGGCAGACATGAATCAGGATAATGTAATTAATGATCTTGACTTTATCATATTAAGACAAATAGTTTGGGGATGGTAATTAAAATTGTGGTGCAATCGACTTAGTGTGGGTATTTTAGTTGGTTGCTTTTCATGTAATATAAATTTCAGATACCATAGCACATAAACATAAGCAGGATGTATGCTATTAAAAATTCGGCTATACATCCTGCTTATTTCATTTTTTTGATTAATAAAATTACTTATTTAGGGCTTGATAGAGGCTATTAGTTAAAATACTTTTTGGATCCTGGCTTATCTCCCAGATCATTACACCGCCTAAGCCTTTCTGATTGACATAGTTGGCCTTTTCTGCTACGGACTGTTCATCTTCATAGGTTATTAGAGTAGAGCCGTTAAAAAGATAGGGTACTTTGGAATACATATTGTAGTAACGCGTAAATCCTGGCGTATTCAAATAATAATTTGCAACGATATCATAGCTGATGGAGGCTATTCCTGAATAAGATTGGTATAAGCCTTGATTAAGGGGACTTACTCCCTGATAAACAAAACCATAAAACGGCACTCCCATAATCAGCTTTTCTTTTGGAAAGCCGGTTTGAAGCCAGTTATTGATGGCGGAATCCACACTAATTTTATAAGGATTTAGAGGATCAGTACCATACAATGGAGCGTTAAAATTGGTAATAGGTTCCCAGGAACCGTGAATATCATATGTCATAACATAAGCATAATCTACGTATTTGTTGATTTCCATTAATTCAATGTTCTTAATATACCAGCTTCCGGCTGCCCCGGCAAATGATAATTCATATTTTTTGCCATTGATAGAGCTCTGTCTATCAAGTTTTTCTCTTAAGGTTTTAAGAAGTAGTGTAAAATTATGTTTATCTTCCGGTCTTCTTACGTTGGATTCCAGACCGCCACTGACCGGATATTCCCAATCAATGTCTACTCCGTCAAAATCATATTTTATAATGAAATCTATAACACTGTCAGCAAATGTATTTCTGGACTCCTGCGTTAATGCCACGTCTGAAAATCTTCCTGACCAAGACCATCCACCAACGGATATAATGGTTTTTAGATTAGGATTTTTAGTTTTTAACTGATTGAGCTCCTTTATATTCGCCCCATCAATATCCGGATAGCCTAGGGTTATTTTATTGTCGCTGCCAATGTTAGCAAAAGCATAATTAATATGAGTAAATTTATTTGCGTCAATTTTGCTCGGTGTAAAGCCGGAATATTTGGACCAGGCTGCATAATAACCTACAATTTTCTTTGAAGATTTTGTATTTGTTGGAGATTCAGTTGGTTTTTCTGCAGGAAGCGGTGCAGGAGTAACCGATGGTGTAGGAGTAGGTGTTTTTGTGGGTGCCGGTGTGGGAGTAGGAGTTACAGGTTTATTAACAGTAATTTTACTGGATAACTTTACGCCATCTACAGCCGCATAAATGGTAGCGGTACCGGGTGCTTTGGCAGTAACCTTACCTGAACTTGAAACAGTGGCAATAGATTTATTGCTTGAAGACCAGGTAACTTTATTTTTCGTTCCTGAAACACTTAAGGTTTTGGTAGAGCCTACGGAAAGAGTCGAGGAGGAACTACTGATTTTAATAACGGTAATTTTGCTTGATAACTTTATGCCACCGACAGTCGCATAAATGGTAGCGGTACCGGGTGCTTTGGCAGTAACCTTACCTGAACTTGAAACAGTGGCAATAGATTTGTCACTTGAAGACCAGGTAACTTTATTTTTAGTTCCTGAAACACTTAAGGTTTTAGTAGAGCCTACGGAGAGAGTCGCGGAGGAACTACTGATTTTAATAACGGTAATTTTGCTTGATAACTTTATGCCACCGACAGTCGCATAAATGGTAGCGGTACCTGGGGATTTGGCTGTGACCTTGCCCCCTGAGCTTACTGTAGCAACGGACTTATTGCTTGAACTCCATGTTACTTTACTTTTCGTATTAAGGACAGTTAGCGTCTTAGTAGAATTTACAGTCATAGTTGCTGATGTTGAATTTAATTTTATGGTAGCAGCTTGTACTTCTGTTGAGTTTATTACCTTTAAAATAATAAAGAATAATAAGGCAAAAGAAGCTAAAAAAAATTTTCTATAATGTTTCATAGGTATACCTCCATATAGCTCTACTCTAAAATTTACACAATTAAGTTGTTTTCGATATAATTGGAGTATATACTAATGCATTAGGCATTTCATTAGATAATTACTGGATAATAAAGAGGCTGAAAGCATGTAAAGACTACTGCAGCAGGAGATTACGATAGAGCTATTTTACTTACAGAGGAATTTGAAATTTCTGGCGGGCAGTGCGTGATGATAATATATAAAATGGATTGCATCGCTTGGGGTAAAATCAGTTCAGCTCACTATTTTCGAAAGATGAAGCAAATACCGATTTTTTTATTGGAAGAAAAGGAGCCTATAAAATATTGTATTGATTTCTTAAGCTATTTAATATATAATAGGAAAAAGCTGGTAATCATAATTTTATTTAAGATGAAATAACTTAATAAATAGACAAATTATGTATATTATATAGGGGAAGGGGTTTTATATGAATAAAAGAAATGTAATTTTAACTGCTGTAGCAGTTGTTGCTTTAATTGCTATTATAATTACATCGGTAATAATAATAAAAAAGGATGATAGAAAAGAAAAGACAGAAAGAAATTACGGGATTTCCCACATTGAAACAAATATAACTTCAAGTGGAATTGAAGAAACCAAGCCGGAAGATGCTGTTCCAAAGAAGGATCAATTAATTCAAAATCTTGAGGATAAAGGATACGATATTGAATACTATGATACCGTTTTTGACAGTGATATTTCCTGTTACAGAATTTATGCCACGAAAAATAATGAATTTATTGATATCTGTTATGATTTAACTGAAGAAAATGCGGAAACAGCATTTTATGAATATGAAAAGAAATATGACAAGTATTATCTTATGGCAATGAACGGAACCTTTGTTTATTGTATCAGTGATAAGAAAGTATTTAAAGATGCCGGATTTAAAAGCCTTGCTAATAATGGAATACAATATATTAATAATTAGAAAAGTGATTTATTTTGAAATATAAGGGTTTTCTGGCGTTGAATTTGGCTTACAGCTTTTGCTAAGGTAACAATGTCAGGAAACCCTTATTCTTTACTAAAAAATCAAAAAAGTAAAATTTTGATATGATAAAATAAATATGTCTGAAAGAAAGGAGTACTCCGGATAAACTATTTCGAACGCATTCGGAAATCCATAAACTATCATTATTATGACAAGTATTAAAGTAGGAAACAATAAATTTGATTATAGATTAACCAATCTATATGTTAAAGGAGTGCTAAAATGCAAATTGGAGAAAACATAATCTTCGACAGATATTGCTGGCGCGTACTTGATATTCAAAATGATATAGCTTTAATTATAACAGATAATGTTATTGAACATCGTGCTTATCATAATAAATATAAAGATACAACATGGTATGATTGTGAAACCAGAAATTATCTTAACGGAGAGTTTTTAAATAGTTTTGATGAAAGCAATAAATTAAGAATTATCCAAGTAACAAATAAAAATTTGGACAACCCATGGTATGGTACACAAGCGGGAAATGAGTCACAGGACAGAATATTTTTATTAAGCCTTGAAGAGGTATGCAGGTATTTTGGCGACAGTACTGAATTGCTGTACAACAGAGGGAATAACAGGTATTGGAAGAAAAATGATATTAACAACAGTAAGAGACTTGCCAGGTTAGGAGATACATGTGGATGCTGGTGGTGGTGGCTAAGATCTCCCGGCAGACACAATCGGCTTGCTGCATATGTCCATGGAACTGACGGCTGCGTAGGTGTAAATGGCAACAATGTAACCAATGACCGCGGAGGCATTCGGCCTGCTTTGTGGTTGAAATTATGATTTGAAACCATTTATATGAATGCATAATAACTAACCGGAGGAGAGAAAATGAATAACTTAATTATCAGGAAGGAAACACCTGCTGATTTAAAATCGGTAGAACTCCTTTAAAAAGCAATTCCAATAAACCAAAAGTGGGAGATGATGTTATCTTTCTTTGGAAAAAGAATGGCAAATCTGAGATAACTTCCGTATGTAAAAATATGTTGGAAGAGTAGTTTATGGTAATGGGATATGGCTTATAGTTGAGAAATTTACTTAAATAGACTAATGTAATAAGCTTTTGATTATTTTTTTAGCTTTCAAAGAAAAAATTAAGCTTTCGGATACAGTATTATTTACTGATAGCCGGAAGCTTTTCGTTTTTTATTATCAATATAGGTTATGAATGCCAAAGAAATACCTTGGCTCTTATTTAATTTTTATGTCTGGAAAGTTTGTTTTTGTCTTATTATTTTATTTGGTAAATAGATTTATGATTTATATTAAGAAGATGCTCTGGATTTATATAATCTTTTGTAGTATAATCTTAGCTCAATAAAGTCATCACTGAGAAAATATATATTGATTTCTACAATCAGATTATTTAAGGCTAAGTATTATTAATTTAACAACAAGAATAGGAGAAAAAGGGTGAATTTTGAAATTAAAGAAGTCCCTGTTGAAGATAAATCAGTTTTGCGTAATTTATTAGAGTTATACATATATGATTTTACCGAATTTGGTCCCTATGATGTCAATTCACATGGACTGTATGGCTATAAGTATTTGGATTTATATTGGACAGAAGAAGGACGATACCCATTTATATTCAGTGTGGATGGGAAAATAGCAGGATTTGTACAATATATTTCAAAAGTATTCGGGTTTATGGGAGATTGATGAAATGGAAAGCAACAAGCCGGCTCAGGATTTCTGGAGAAAAGTAATTGGCGAATTTACTAATGGTGATTATGAAGAAATTCGTAAAGAAAATTGGAATGGTCCTGTCCAAAGATTTAGGTCAAGAGTATTAAAAGTGACAGATAATGGTTGATTTTTGCAGAATTATTATAAGAATTGATTGAAGTGTTTACATTTTTAGCATATAATGGAGTCATATTATTTTAAATGCTCGTAGTTAATTATTAAGCGTAAGATAAAAGCATAAGTAACAGCAAATAAGATATGTTAGGAATATAAATTACCTGCTTACGGTAATTTTAAATAAAAAACATAAGAAAGGAGAGGAAGTTTTATGTTATGGAAAGATACCTATGAACTAGGTGTTCCGGAGATAGATGCGCAGCATAAAGAGTTATTCAGGCGTGTCGAGGCTTTTTTGCAGGTATTGCGTTCTAAGGATCATTGGGAAGAAAAACTCCCGAAAATAATTGAAACTCTGGAATTTATGAAAGGCTACGTTGTAGAGCATTTCCGGGATGAAGAGGAATACCAGAAAAAGATCAATTATCCTAAGTATGATGCTCATAAACAGGTACATATGGGCATGGTAGATTATGTTTTGGAAGTTTCTAAGAAATTCGAAGAGTCAAAAAATGATGAGAATTTAATGCAGCAGTTTGGAGGAAAGCTCCTTTCATGGCTTATTAACCATGTGGCCGCCGAAGACCAGCAGATTGCAGCATATGCCAAAAGTGAAGGGGTGAGCGGAAATGTTAGATAAGCTCTATAAAGCCTTTATAGATGCAACATATAATGTATTTAATCTTATGCTCAATATATCAGAAATTTCCGATCATCCTTTAGATGAGTTTTCATGTGATAATGGTATTGATATTGTTGTTGAAATAGTCGGAGAGCTGCAGGGGAAAGTTATTTACAAGTTTCCGGTTGATACATCCCTTAATATTGTAAATATTATGAGCGGTATGGAGTTTGATGAAGTGGATGTTTTCGTAATTTCTGCCGTTTCAGAAATTGCTAATATTATCAGCGGCAATGTAATTACAGCCCTTTCCGATAACGAGCTTAGATATGATATATTACCGCCGGTACAGGGGACTTCTGATGATGATAAGGAATACGAGATAAAAACAGGCGGCTGTATAATAACACCTATCGGAGAGGTCTGTCTTGATTTAAGATTAAATCGGGCTTAATATTAATTTAAATTGAATACGGTCCATTAATAATAAACATTAATACCCTGAAAAGACAGTTGTAAGGATGTCAAAGATTAAAATATAGTATATAGAAATGATTTTATTAAAGGGTTTTCATACATTTTGATTTTCTTCAGATTACTTTACTGAAGGAGTCAATGTTTGAAAATCTTTTTTTTTCTTAAGAAAGAATATCAAATGTAGGCTTTTAATATGATTGGGACCACATCACTGCATTGTACGCAGTATTTTCTGAGTCAGGTTATAAATTACGATATCGCAAGATGGTTTAAAGTCGTTTAT
This sequence comes from Herbinix hemicellulosilytica, assembly GCF_002904165.1. Taxonomy (GTDB): domain Bacteria; phylum Bacillota; class Clostridia; order Lachnospirales; family Lachnospiraceae; genus Mobilitalea; species Mobilitalea hemicellulosilytica. The sequence continues at coordinate 70,394 of NZ_CVTD020000010.1, forward strand.
ATAATTGGCAAGTATTTCAATTGATATATGATTTTTTTGGTGATATACTCTTATCTTATTAATATCGAAAAAGGATGAATTATAGCATTATAAGTTAAAATTTTCTCAATAAAAATGGTGTCTGCAAAACACAGATTTTAACAGAGTGTAGAAAGGCGGATTTTAAGAAGTTGGATTATAAAGAAAAAATTCCAACTGAAAATGAAGGTTTATCATATATACAAACAAAAAGAACACACTATATACCGGTTAAGATAAAGTTTGTGCTTAGCCACTTGTTTGCTATATTGTGGACAGTTATTTCAGTTATTTTATCCATCCCATGGGTGAAAGATTTATCAGAAATTGTTACCTTACCTCTAGCATTGTTTATTATCACAGGAATTGCTTATATACCTGGTTATATGAATGCTTTTTTGGTGGTTAGTCTTATTTTTGACAGACAGCCATCTTTTAAAAATGAAAATCCTTCAAAAGATATAACAATTCTTATCGCAGCCAGAAACGAAGCAGAGAATATCGGAAATACATTGGTCTATATTGCAAAACAGGATTATAGCGGTCATATCAAAGTTTTTGTCATTGATAACGGTTCAAGCGATGAAACCTCATCTGTAGCCTTATCATACGGGGAAAATCTTAATTTGGATGTTACCGTAATTAACGAAAAGAAACCTGGAAAATTCAATGCATTAAATACCGCGTTAAAATATGTTACCACAGATCTTGTAATAACATTGGATGCTGATACCTTGCTTCATCCGTCTGCCGTTAGATTTTTGATTGCAAGGATAGAAAGTGCACCTAAGGATGTATGTGCTGTGGCCGGTTCGGTGTTGGTCCGCAACAGCCGCGAAAATATTATGACAAAGATACAAGAATGGGACTATTTCCTTGGTATTGCATCTATCAAAAGATTACAGGGATTATATCAGGGAACGTTGGTAGCTCAAGGAGCTTTTAGCGTGTATAAAACTGATTGTGTTCGGGTAATCGGGGGCTGGCCTGATGCAATAGGAGAAGATATTGTACTGACATGGAACCTCCTGAAACATAATTGGAGGACATATTTTGAACCTTTGGCTGTTGCTTTTACCAATGTTCCAAACACCTTACGTATTTTTGCAAGACAGCGGTCCCGCTGGGCACGTGGAATGATTGAAGCACTTAAAACAACCAAGCCATGGCAGCAGCCTAGTACATATACTAAATACCTGACCGGTATAAATCTGCTTATACCATACCTGGATTTGGCTTATACTTTCTTTTGGTTACCCGGGCTTATTCTTGCATATTTTGGTTTTTTCTGGATCGTTGGACCTGCGACATTACTGGTACTTCCGCTTACATTTATAAGTTATTCTGTTTTATATACATATCAGAAGTATGTATTCAGAAAACTTAATTTGAAAGTAAGAAAAAATGTTGCCGGATTTTTATTGTTTATGTTATGCTATCAAATGATAATGTCGCCTGTTTCAGTCTGGGGTTATACGCAGGAGGTTTTCAGACTAAAAAGGGTGTGGAAGTAGCAGGCAAAATGCCTTAAAAGTATTTTAAATTGTATAGTTGGGGGATTACTTATGGCTGATATTGTTCAAATAAACGATACTACCTGGCGTATCGAAGACAACGGAGTACGATTCTTCTTACTTGCCGGAACCGATAAGGCACTGCTTATTGACAGCGGTATGAATACACCGAATGCAAAGGATATAGCTGAAGGTATTACAAAACTGCCAATAATGCTGCTTAATACGCATGCAGATCCGGATCATATATCAGGTAACGGAAGCTTCGATTATTTTTATATGCATCCTGATGAAGAAGATAATTATAGAGCCCATGGTGGGTTAGGAACTATTGTGCCTGTAAAAGATAATGACGTCATAGATCTTGGAAGCCGACCGCTGAAAATCATTTTCATACCTGGGCATACACCCGGAAGCATAGCTATATTGGATATAAACAACAGGGTACTTATTTCGGGAGATACCGTTCAGGATGGAAACATTTGTATGTTTAGGGAAGGCAGAAATTTGCTTACGTATGTTAAAAGCTTAAAAAAGCTGTCTATGTTTACAGATGACTTTGATACAATATATCCGTCCCATGGCTCATTTCCGGTAAGCCCGGAATTAATTGAAAGGCTTATTGAAGGTGCAGAGCAAATTATGAGTGGGACAGTAAAAGGTAAGATTATAGATATTTTTGATACATCGGCTATGCTCTATAAATTTCCATATGCCGGTTTTATCTGTGATATTCCTGAATAAAAAAGTAAATGGGCTACCTGACATCGATTTTTTCTTGGCTGTTATGCCTGAAGAATCAATGGCAGGAAGGCCTTATTTTTTTGCTTACAAATATAACGGCCGGGATAAAGATCATAAAGTTAAGTTGCAGATTAAATAACCGTTTTTAATATGGCTAAGAAAAGGAATATTACGAGTTGTTTTTGCTTTATTGGTTATTATGTATTAAGACTGTATTAAATATTAGTTAGGGTTGAAAATGGAACTGTTGTTATCGACAAGTATCAACTATTATGGAAAAAAAGCAACCAAAAAATGATATCATTACCTAAAATAGTTTATGTTTATGTATAATTCGACAATTTTAAAATGCATGAAAAATGATTACATTTGGCAACCAATTTGTGTAAATTGATAATACTTATCAATTACAAATCTTAATTAAACAATTAAAAATGCAAAAAAGAATAAAGTTATGCGGTCATAAAATATATGTTATATATAAATTTATTTAAATATATAGATAAATTTGGTGCTTAAAAGCAAATAGTCAGAATGATATGTAATTCGTAGTCTGATGTCAATCAATTCGAATTGACAAGTATTGGAATACCAAATAAAATTGGGATTGAAGATTTAATTCTTCCGGTTGGCGCTAACTGAAAATTACTCTTTAATTTGATATAAATATAATCAGAAAGGGGTTGTGCTTATGTTTCTGAAAAAACTTTTTAAAGTTGCATTGATTTCTTGCCTAGCAGTTGCATGCATATTAGGAAGTATCACATCATTTTCTAAAGCTTCTGCTGACGATTACCTAAGTAAAGTATATAGTACTAAAAATTATGATCAGCCGTATGCAACAGACAGAGTGATTGTAGCTTATAAGAAGGATACGGCAAGCCTTTTGGCAGCAAGCGGTCAGTTAACGGCTTATGAAAAGAATTTAAGTGGTAAATTTGGTTTAAGACTAAAGCATAATTTATCCAGAAAAAATGATAAATATGATGTAAGGCTTTATACCATTGATGATTCATCTCAAACCGTTCTCGATGTCATTAATGAACTGAAAGATGACCCTAATGTAGCATATGTTGAACCTGATTATATTATCCGTGCTACAGATAGAATTCCAAATGATCCATATTATTCAAATCTTTATGCACCCGGTAAAATCAGTGCTCCTAAAGCTTGGGACACCCATACCGGATCAAAAAATATAGTAGTTGGCGTGGTTGATACTGGCATTCAATATACGCATCCTGATCTTGCAGGCAATATATGGGTAAATCCCGATGAAATTCCGGGGAACGGAAAAGACGATGATAATAATGGCTACATAGATGATATATATGGCTGGAATTTTGTAAGTAATAATAACAGGCCGCTTGATGATAACGGTCACGGTACCCATGTAGCCGGAATAATAGGAGCTGTAGGAAATAACGGCATTGGTGTAACAGGTGTTACATGGAATACGCAGATAGCAGCTTTAAAATTCCTTGATGCAGATGGTAGTGGTTATACTTCAAATGCTATTTTAGCAATTAATTATGCTGCTGAAAAAGGATTTGATATTCTTAACAACAGCTGGGGCGGCGGTTCATATAGCCAGAGTTTAAAAAATGCAATTGACGCTTATAAAGGTGTATTCGTAGCAGCAGCCGGTAATGAAGGAAGAAATAATGATAGTTACCCTACTTATCCGGCAAGCTATACTTCAAGTAACATTATTTCAGTTGCTGCAACTACAAGTACCGATGCTTTAGCAAGTTATAGTAACTATGGCAGAACAAGTGTAGACTTAGGTGCTCCCGGTTCTTCTATTTACAGTACATACATAAATAGCAGGTATGCATCATTAAGCGGTACCTCTATGGCGGCACCACAGGTTTCCGGAGCCCTTGCATTGATTAAATCCTATAAGCCTTCTTTAACGACTGCTCAACTGAAATCACTTATTTTGAATAATGTTGATAGTGTATCAAGCTTGAGTAATAGGACTGTAACCGGTGGCAGATTAAATGTTGCAAAAGCATTAGCAGCGGCTAAATCTAATTAAATCATAAAAAACTGTGTCGGCAATTTATGCCGGCACAGTTTTTCATAGAAAATTGTAAAAAGTAAATTATGTTTATGTTTTTAATAAAAGCTTAGCCGTTTTTGTAAAATTTTTATTATGTTTTAGTTTGTATTGAATTTTATTTTTTAATTATAATAGTATCATTTTAAGAAACATTTAGATAATAGATAACATTGTATGGTGCAGCAGGAATTTGCTGATTTGGCAAGGAAGAAAAAGAAAGATAGAGGATGGCTTAAAGATGTAATAATTAGTGTATGACCATAGCAATTGAGTGATATTTCTGTATTAATATCTGAAATAATAACAGACAATAATGAACAGATTTTTTGTAAACTCCAAAAGCAAATATCGGCTTATAATATGCTACATAATGTAAAGGAATACACACTGTGCAGTTTTACTATTCCAAACGGTGTGTTTTTTTATCTTAAGCAGAGTACTTTACTTATTGTTGAAATTACATGTTAAAAAAATAAATGTCATTTGTTAATATTGTAACATATACTGGGAAAATAATAAAAATACTTACAAAAATAGTCATTTTTAACATTGACAAAAATATAACAATTAAATTATAATACATACAAAAATTTACATAAATTTAAATTTTAGGAATAAAAGACAGTATAATGGCTTTACGCTATTAATTAAAAGGAGGGATAAGTACTATGAAGAAAACTTTATTATCATTAGCATTAGCGTTATTACTTGTATTCAATACTGCTACATATGCCTTTGCAACTTCTGGCTCACAATCAACAACTAATAGCAGCTTATCAGCAACCCTGACATCCAATGCATGGATCCAAACTATTTCTGATTTGGACGGTACAGGAGAATTCCAGGTTTCTGCCGTCTATAGCAGTACTAACAGTGCCTACAAGAACCCTGACTGGATAAAGACTGCATGGGATTTCTATGCAATTGGTATCGGTGTTTCTATTAAATTTACAGAAAGTGTCAGCTCATCAGTAGGTGGAAGTGGTTACACATCCACATCCTCAGGTTACTGGATCAACTCAAATGGTGCAAATACAGCTTGGTGGAGAGGAAGAGTTGGAGCCACTGGACTTGCACTTTATATTGGATTATATAATACTGCCAGCGCATACAAAGCTGGTGTTACAATGTCAACAACTGTTAAAATCTGATAGATATCAGTTATGACATTGCCTGTAATATGATTTAAAATTGCAGCGTAAAGTCATATACTGTCTTTTATTATATATTGAGGAGTGAGCTAATGATAAAACAGGGTAAAATTAAAAATGTGTTAATCATTGTTATATTGTTTTCATTAATATTTATGTTCGCATTACTATATTTTCTGAAAAATTCTGCAAAAGATAAGTTGGAAACAGTTAAATTGCAATATAGCAAAAAGTATTCTACAGATAATCCGGATGTAGTAGATTATTTTAAGTCATTTATAAAAGATCAAAATATTGTAATGCATGAATTTACCGATGAAAAATCTAATTTAGATACCTTAATTTATTACTATTTTACATTGGAGAAAGATAACACCAACTTTGCATCTATAGCAGAAACTATAATGAATGATATCAGCATCAATATAGATGATTCCAATTACCTTCAATCTAATTTGTCAAATATTGTGGATATCATATATTTATATTCCAATATAGCACTAAAATATGATATTCACAATGATAAAATAAATAATACCATACAAAAAATATACATACCAATTAATGAATACATAAACTCTTTTACTCAAAAAGATATAGGATTATATGTACTAAAATGGAAATTATGTTATTGTTGTGCTATATTAAATATGGATATGTCACCTTTTGAAAATTGGCAAGAGTATAAAGTAAATATTACAAACCAAGATATTTTATCTGAGTATACAAAAGAAATTGTTGATGTGTTGTTTGAAAAAATAATTGAAAATAAGAAAAATGATATAAACGGCCTTTGTAAAAAATACTCAGACTTATATATTTCAAATGTCATTGATATTGACACATATGTTATATATATAAGTTTGCTATCGGATTTGTTTGCTTTAGACAATGAATTAATTTATAGTACAGAAATTTTTAATTTTTATAAAGAAAATTTCTATAGCAGTTCACCTTTTCTTTTATTCTGGGCTTTTAGGACGGTTGAATACTGTAATAAATCTTATAATTACCGGATAAAGGAATTATATTCAGGAACTCCTTTAAGTGATGACGGGTTTGCGTCTACTGCGGCACTTATAATTCCAACTTTCCGCAGGTTGTATGCATATTTGGAAATCTGCCGTTTCCTTGGTATAAACATATCTGATTGTAATGTTAAAAATTGGATTGACAAAATAGATAAAAATGCAATTATGATTGATGATTTATATTATGCAAGATTAATATTTAACGAATATCCGGATTTTGAATATTCCTTAGATAATACAATAGATAATATGATGAAGAAACTTGATCATGTTTCGGTTACAGAAACGAATAGTTATCAATTCTATTCATTTTTGAAGGCATTATATTATTTCGATAAAAACGGAAAGAAATTATATAATAAGTACAAGTCTTATATCAACAGTAAAGGAGATGATATAAATATTATTGAAAAGTTGTGGAGTATGGAGCTCGATTATTTATATAAAGGGAAAAAACCTGATTTTTCTGATATAGAATCATCAATTTTAAATGCCGATGATGAAATTAAAACAGATATATATTATAATTATGTTAATTTGTTACATATTAATCCAAATGATTTGGATGAATTAGTAAATGAAAAAATATTAGCTGAAATTCAAAAATATCGAACTAATGGAGGATATTATAATAATCCTGTTTTTAAGTATGTTGATATATATAAAACTTACCAGATTATGCATGTCATGAATTTTATTCAAATCAATTTATATTAGGAGGGGCTCATATTGGGCAACATACTGGAAGTACATAGACTAAGCAAAAAGTACGGTAATAATACAGTATTAGAAAATATAAATTTTTCACTGAAAGAAAATGAAATAATGCTTATAAAGGGAAAATCCGGTGCTGGTAAGTCTACATTGTTAAATTTATGTTCTATGATTGAAAATCCGGATACCGGAGAAATATTTTTTAACGGAAGAAATATGAATTCTTATTGTGAGAAAGAAAAAAGAGACTTGATAAGAAATCATCTGGGTTACATTTTTCAGGATTTTAATCTTTTTGAAGACTTAACCGTTTACGATAATCTTTATATATATCTATGCGTAGTATCAAAATTAAGTAAAGATTATATTAATGAATTAATTAAAAAAACACTCGATGAAGTAGGACTGTTACAAAAGCTGAAGCATAAAGTAAAGCTTCTTTCAGGGGGAGAGCGGCAGAGAGTTGCATTGGCAAGAACGTTACTTCTTCCCCGTAAACTTGTATTTGCGGATGAGCCGACTGCAAATATAGACGATGAAAATTCTGCCGTAATAGCTAAAATTTTTCAAAAATTAAAAGAAAAAAATACTGCAATTATAATTGTATCCCATGATGATATATTTGACAGTATTGCTGATAAAATATATTTGTTAGAAGGTGGACAGCTGTGTTAAATGTAATTAATGTGTCAGAAATATTTTTAAAATCAAATTTTAAAAAGTTCATTTCATCTATTTTATCACTTGTGACCTTTTTGCTTATAGCCAATTTATTATTGGGCTTTATTTTATCAACAACCGGTGTTCTGTCTGATTCTTTAGCAGACAATAATACAATGCATTTTATGGAGATCTTAATTGACAGCAGTATAGAACGTGACATAGAAGAAATAAGAGAAAATCTTCAAAAAATAAAGCATGTCGAAAGTATTATATGGGATTATTCACATCCGATTCTGCTAGAAGCCGTTAATTCCGATTCAAATGCCATATTAAATATTATTGGAATACCTAAAGCCGCTTTAAAATACTTTGGTGCAGAAACAGATAAAGAAGAATATTTTTTTATACCGTCAGGCAAAAAGGATTTATTTGATATCGGTTCGGAGGCAATATTTGAGGAAGGCGAGTATGTCATAAATGATGACGGTAAACTGGATGCCATTATAACGGATCATTATGTAAAGATTGATGGTTATTATAAAGAGTTTGATTTTGATATGCTTCCTCCTGAGCTGGCTTTAATTGATGAAGCCAGAATGTTGGCTATTGTAGAAAAAATGTCTCCGGACGGTAAGCTTTATGTTAAGAGAGTGATTTTAACTGTTGATGATATATCGTATATGAAAGAAATAGAAACACAAATAAATAAAATATATCCTGATGTTACAATTCGTTATTCCCTCAAATACAGTAAAGATTTACCTGCTTTTTCTGTTATACTTATTGCCGGTAGCAGTATTATTATTTTATTCCTGTTAATTATTTGTGTTATCAATATAAGAAATAATGTTAATCAGATATTAAATACACGGAACAGAGACATAGGTTTACTGTCATTATTCGGAACTGATGAAAAAAATATTAAATTAATTTTTATACTAGAGTTTGCATTTTACGGTTTCATGGCATTTATTTTTTCTACTGTTTCTGTCGCTTTAATATTCGGATTATTTAAACTGGCATTGAATGTTGATTTGCTGACCAATTATTTTTATTTCTATGTGTTACTTGATTTAATAATCTCAGTTGTGATTTTCTGCCTGATAAGCATAGTCCAAATAAACAGCAGACTGAAAAAACTTAACAAAGAAAAATTATTTAAGGAGTTTTTAAAATGAAAAGAATGATTTTTATCATAGGAATATGTGTTTTTATATTATCAGGCTGTTCGGGGAAAACGAAACTTACGAGTTTACAAAGTATAGATTCAATTGGCTATATTACTGATATAAAAAACGGTAAGCTTTATATGAGTACGAAAAACTTAAGAACTGATAAATCGGAAATAATGTATTATAAAAATTCCTTATTAAAAAAGAGTTTATTCGTAGATGATTCCTCAGTTTCATCTTATCATTTATTAAAAGGAAATAATGAATCAATGAGTTTGTTATTTGATTCTAAGCAAAGCAAGCTTTACAAAATCGACTCTGAAAGAACCAGAATTTTAGGAGAAACTTTGAATTACGTTTTCTTTTACATAATAGATGATGACTATATTCACATACATCAGCTAAATAAAATAACAGGAGAAATAGAATTTACGGACAAAATAATAGAAATTACAGGTGAAATTATTGGATCAAAAGCAACCAGTAATTTTGACACCGACGAATTATACTGGTACTATAGTATGGATGGGAAAACTTACAGGTGCAAAATTAATTCAAATAATTTAAAATTAATAGAGGTCTTAAACTACCCTACAAGCAATATATTTTGTTTAGATAAATCAGGAGACATATGTTTATGCTTATATAATGCAGCAAATGTACCGTATTCTTTTGAGCCTGTTATAATAAGAACAGATTCTTCATCAGTTGAAATTACTTTACTTAATAATGATTTGGATGAAGGAATGATAGATTTTTCACTAATATATAACGACACTTTTTATATGGGGTACAGAAGTGGTAGTCTGTTAACTCTCTACTCCTGGAATCAATCAGACAGCCTAAAAAAACTCAAAGAGTACGCAAATGTCCGTGATATAGCCTGGACTATATATGATGATAAATTATACATATATTATGATGAAAAACTGAGCAGAATAAATTAATTATCAAAATGTATTTTCTGCGGAAGTTTTTAGTAAGCCGGAAAAACTTAGAAAATTTAACCTGAAAGATATATTGTAAGTTGGAAATGATATAACATAGATTTATGTTATATCATTTTTATTATGTATTAGATTGATTTTCAAATACCCTTTAGTATAATAATAAACATATGAATATAGTCGTTTTACCTTTATTTACAAGCAACTATTATAAAAAAGTTAAGTATTAACAAAAGGCATATAAAGAAATATTTAAAAAGGTGGTAAAATTGGCGGAATATATCCTTACCGTAGATGAACAGGACAGAGAAACAGGTTACATGGAAAAAATGGAGGTGCACAAAAAAGGTGTATTACATCGGGCTTTTTCCGTTATGATTTTTAATAATAAAGGTGAAGTATTGCTGCAAAAGAGGGCAATAATAAAGTATCATTCACCCGGGTTATGGACCAACAGCTGCTGCAGCCACCAAAGACAAGGAGAAACTTTGACTGAGGCAGTATCAAGGAGAATTAAAGAGGAGCTTGGAATTACATGTGATTTTAAAGAAGCATTCAAATTTAAATATAGGGTAGAATTTGACAATGGCCTAATAGAGCATGAACTAGATCATGTTTTTATCGGTTATTACAATGAAAAAGTATTTCCAAACGAGGACGAAGTGGAAGAAATTCGCTGGGTTCCTTTAGACGAGCTTAAAAATGAAATGAGTGAACATCCGGAGGAGTTTACCTATTGGTTTAAAATTTTAATGGAGCAACCTAAAATGCAGTTAATAATACAGCAAATATCAGGGGTTAAATAATGAAAGTAAAAGACAAACAAGGTACCGCTAAAGAGAATAAAGCATATGCAATACATTGTATAGAAGCAGCAATTAACGGAGGGGCAAACTGGAATATCTTATGTGATATAAATGGGGGTGCTTACTAAATGATATTTTAATAAACAAAAGATGTTATATCCAGATTCAAAGTTGATGTCGGAGTACATTGACATAATGATTTTGGGTTGGCTGTTGCCAACTCAATGAATGCGGTTATGGCAGGAGCCAGGCAGGTACAAGGAACTTTTATAAACTCAGGTTATACCTATTATGCTAAATATATATTTGTAAATGATTTAAAAATATATTATTATTAATACAAAAAAGGAAGATTTAGAAATGAATATGTATTGGAATAGCAAGTTTAAAGAAAAAAAGTTTGTATGGGGTACTGAAGAGAGTCTGGCTTTTTATACATTTATTTTTAGAAGATCAAAGAAAAATAATAATTGATAAAATATATGGAATGCTGAATAAAAATGGAGTAGCGTATTTTATTACATCTTCGGACCAGGACGAGGATTACAGGAAAGGAAAAGCTATTGGCGATCACTTAATCGTTAATGAAAGAGGCGTCATGAAATATTACTACAATGAGGACAGTATCAAAAAAGAATTTCAGATATTTGACAGAATAGAGATAAATACTTTTTCTGAAATGCACACCCATGATTATTTACATGAGCATATCAATTATGTAATAAAATGTATAAAACAGGGGGATAAGATCCAGCGATGTTAAAAGAAATGAATGTCGGAGCCATTGTAGCAAATGATTTTGCTAGGATATTTTACCGTAATGTAATTAATTTGGGAATTTTGGTCCAACAAATAGAAGCAGCATGCGCTAAAGAACAAAGCAAAAAGATTTTCTAATTGCAATACTAGAGATTAAGGAGTTATAGAGATGAATGTAAGTATAATTGAAGTAAAAGATTCTATTATGAAATCTCAGTTTGCCAAGGAAATTTTGAGGAGTTTGCCGGAGTGGTTCGGTAATGAGAAAGCTCTGAATGATTACGCAGAGGGAGTCGCAAGCCTGCCCTTTTGGATTGCATTAAATAGTGATGAAAAGTGCATAGGTTTTATTTCAATAAAGACACAATATGGACGTACCGGTGATATTTATGTTTTGGGAGTATTACCTGAGTATCACAGAAGAGGCGTAGGAAGATTACTGGTGTCTAAAGCAGAAGAATATTTAAGATCTAATAATTACAAATACATAATTGTAAAAACTTTAAGTGATATCGTGGAATATGAACCATACGAGAAAACAAGAAAATTTTATAAAGGTATTGGTTTTGAAGAATTAATAACTTTAACTGAAATGTGGGATTCTGAAAATCCATGCCTGATAATGATTAAAGTATTATGAAAAATATAGATTATAATCATTCAGACCATGTAAAACTTAAGGCAGTACGCTGATTTTAGCAATATGATATTACATTTGAGCTACAATATTTTTTATAATTAACATATAGTTTCAAGCAAAAGAGAAAAATACTTTGAACTATAAGAATTTCGGAAGTTAACCTGAATTTGAAGGTTACTGCCGGAATTTTTTTATTGACAGTTTTAAGATGGATGAAAATGACTAAAGACAAAAACATCCGATTAAAATTTAATTGTATTATTAAACACCTCAAAACAAAACCGGATATTTAATTAGATGTATATAAAAATATATTGACAAAAATTATTTTTATGATAATATATAAGCATAATTGTTTAGATGAATATAAAAATAAATATATATGAAAGAGGGAAACCCGATGGAAAAAAGAATTATTGAGAAGATGGTAAAAGCAATGAATTTTGAGAAGAACGAAGTGGTTTTCATCAACTTCTGGGGTACGGCTGATGAGCTTTCATATCTTTATGATTTCGAAAATGCTATGAAGAATGAAGGGGTTACAGTAAAGGCATTAGCAATTACAGATGAATTTATTCTAGAAGAGGTTGGTGGAAAAGAGGCACCGCTTCCTGAGAGCTGGTTTGATAGGTATGATGAAGCTGAATCGGTTGTGGATATAATTTCGCGCCCTCCGGGTATGCCGCCACAGGGACTTGCAAAGGAAAAGATACCGCTTTTTGGTGAATTCTTAAGAGGCATATTTAAAAAAGCTTCCTCAAAGAAAAAATTTATTCAGGTTACCATGCCTTCAAGAACCAATGCTATGATGGCAGGGATGGATTATGAAAAGTACCGTGACAGAATTATTAAAGCACTTGACATTGATTATGATGAACTAAGAAAGAATTGTGAGAAGAAAATTTCGGAATATAGAGGTGACAAAAGAATAATCAAAACAGGGGAAAATTGCATACTTACTATGGAAACAACCGGACGAAAATGGTTTATTGATGCCGGTGATGGAGCTTTCCCTTGCGGAGAAATTTTTATCGCACCTCTTGAAGATAAAAGCAACGGCTCAATTTTCTTTGAAACATTTGCTGCAGAGGGTGTGGGTGTATTTAAGAATGTCACTCTTTTTGTAGAGGCGGGCCGTGTTGTTTCATCCGACTGTGATAAGTTCAATGAATTTTTAAAGACACTGCCTGAGGGAGGCAATGTAGTTGCAGAGCTTGGTATAGGTATGAATCCGAATGTTGACTGTATAGAAGGAGATTCAGCACTTGATGAAAATGCTTTAGGTACATTCCATATAGCAATCGGAATGAACCATCTTTTTGGTGGTGTAAATGAGTGCCCGTTTCACATGGACTTTGTTACAACCGGTGAGATATTATAATTACTTACAGTTGAAAAATCAGATGTATAAATTAAAATAGAAGAAAGAAGGTAAATACATGAAAACAGTTATAGAAAATATGAATAAGTTTTTGGAGCAGAGAAAGGCGGAAGTTCTTGAAGAAGCTGCGAGGCTAATTGCTGACGAAAGAAAAGATGAGAGTAACTTTTTAAAAGCTAAGGCTAACATCTACGATGTTTTCAAGGCTTTGCTTGGTGCTTCTTCTAAAGCCTGTAATGATAAGAATGCATTTTATGCTGATTTTAAAAAGAGGGCGGAAACAGTACCTGCCGTATGGAGAAAATCCCTTGAGGAAGCTTCAAGACATGGAGATACTAAAAAAGTTCTTACAGAAGAAGCAAAGCTATCTGCAGCAGATGAGATTATTGCAAAGTTTGATGAACTTATAAAAATGTAACTAGAATTTCAGAATTAATTATGCTTCTATAGTGCTAATACAATTGGAATATGCGCATGCGCAGGAATGGAGATGATAATTATGACAGAGACAGAAGCTATTAGCTTATTTAAATGCCTTGCCGATAAATCAAGATTACAAATACTTAAGTCCCTGATTCAGGAAGAAATGTATGTCGAAAGGCTGGCTGAAAGACTGAATCTTTCGCCTGCAACGATTTCGTTTCATCTTAAAAAGCTTGAAACAGCAGGGGCGGTTATGTCACGAAAAGATCAGTATTATACAATGTATTCAATCAATGAAGACATCTTTAAGTTGCCTATAATTGAAATACTGAAGGAAAAATCGGAAGAACTTGATAAGCAGGCAGAACGTGATGCACAATATCGTAAGAAGGTTATAGATTCATTTTTCCAATACGGAAAATTAAAGAGTATTCCAAGCCAGAGGAAGAAAAAGCGTATTGTCCTTGAAGAAATAGCAAAGTCTTTTGAGGCAGGAAAAGAATACACAGAGCGTGAGGTGAATCTCATCATAGCGGATTACCATGATGATTTCTGCACAATCAGGCGTGATATGATTTCAGAAGGAATTCTTGAGAGAGAAAACATGATATACAAGAAGGTACTATAATTATTTTATAATGTGATGACAACTGTTTATAAGGTAATAAAATTTACTTATTATCTTAATATTAAAGGCTTCCTGACTATCTATCAATTAATAATAGTTGGATGCCTTTTTATTTTAATCTTTTTTACTGAATTTTTTCTCTTGTTAATTTATCCATAAGTGTTCTATTATTTAGTTAACCATGATATTTTATAAACTTTTTTATTTTTATGTAAAACCTTATATTGTCAACATACAAATGTTTGGATTCACTTATAATGTCAATATACAAATGTATGCTAATCAAAAGAATGATATGTTAGTTGAATTTAAATTACAAAATTTAAAGTATATGTAATACATCGATGTAATTACCAGAAAAAATAATACGTTGTGGGAGAGCGAGTATGAAGACAGTGGGTATTGTTGCCTGCTCCAACGGACAAAAGGCGGAATTTATTAATCAAAATGAAGAATTAATCAATTATTTGCAATCGATTGGGAGCAAGGTTGTTCTAAGCAATTGTATCTATGAAAAAAACGGATTCTTTTCCGGTACTGCAAAAGAACGTGCCGGTGAGTTGATGAAAATGTTCAATAATACGGATGTTGAAGAAATATATGATATTTCAGGTGGTGATCTGGCAAATCAGATACTGGATGAACTGGATTACACAGAAATTAAGAAAAGTAAAGCGATTTTTTGGGGTTACAGTGACCTTACAACTGTAATTAATGCAATATTTTCACAGACAGGTAAATGCAGCGTGTTGTATCAGGTTAAGCATTTGGTATGTGGTAAATTTACTGAAAAGCAAAGGTATAGATTTGAAAACAGAAAAGAACTGTTTAATCCATCGTTCATAATGGTTCAGGGGCAATCTATGGAAGGAATTGTAGTAGGAGGAAACATCCGATGTTTTTTGAAATTGGCAGGGACAAAGTATTTTCCTGATCTAAAAAACAAGCTTTTATTATTGGAGGCATACAGAGGAAAAGTGCCTCAGATGACTACCTGCTTAGCTCAGCTAAAGCAAATGGGAGCTTTTGAACAGATAAAAGGTATTATACTCGGAACATTTACTGAGATGGAAGAAAATAATTGTGTTCCGGATATTGTTACTCTTGTTAAAGAGTTTGCTGGTGGTGAAATTCCGATTGCCAAAACGCAGGATATTGGTCATGGAAGTGACTCAAAAGCAATAATAATCGGAGAAAGACTAATAATAAAGAGTTAAACTGACTGTATTATTTCAGAAATACATGATTGCAGGTCAATTTCATGACATTATATCAATGGATAACTCTTAGTATATTAATCGGACACCTGTACTTTCACAAGACAGTTACTCTTAAAATCAATAAAGTGAAGATTAATTTATCAGTTAATCTTCACTTTAATTTATATCAGTAAATTATAAACCAGATAAGGAAACCTATTATTTTTTATTCTTGTTTACAGATTTGGTATCGTTAGTGTTAGCTGATGATGTAGTATTTTTTTTAGGGTATTCATGATTGTCAATGACTGTATTACCGTTTCCATCGCCTTTCTTTTTGTTACTGGTATTCATTTCTCTGTTGCTCATAGGCATACTCCTTTCTCAATTTATTACAAAATTATTGTTTACAAAAAATAATGGAGTATGCATAGCACCTGTAAGTTGCGAAAAAGCACTTAAAAATTGGTGGAAAATAAATGATTTATTACCTATTATTAATTAAAAATATGGAGGTGATAATTATGAAACTGTCTGAGAAAATAGTGGAACTTCGCAAAGCAAATGGTATGACCCAGGAGCAACTTGCTGAATTATGTAATGTAAGCAGGCAGTCCATATCAAAATGGGAAGCTGATATAGCTTTACCGGAAGTAGATAAATTATTAATTTTAGGAAAAATCTTTCATGTATCAATGGATGTTTTATTAAAAGACGAATTAACGTTAGGTGAGGTCAAAGAGGCGAGTTCCTGCGGCAACTCTGCTGTAAAAGCAAAGAAACATGAAGTGTATGAAGGTATATTGATAAAAGAAAGCATAACCGATGACAGCATCATTGATCTTCTTAATATTCATCAAATTGAACTTTGGAATACAGGAGGAAAACCAAAATATTGGACTGCTCTTTTTTTCACAACTGATATAAAAGGCTTTCCTGAAAAAATATCAAAAGTAATGATTTCAGATCCGGATAAAGGCGGAAACTGGTTTGTAGATTTTAAGGAAGGAAACGTAAAGTATATTGTGTTCAAAGATAAGATATTAAAATATAAAATCGGAAATCAGGCAGAAAAAGATTATGTATGTAATGAATGCCGAAAAATGGGTATACCGGATGAAGAGATGAAATGGCCCGAATAAGTGAAGAGGATATAAAATTATTGGAGTAATGCCTGATGCAAACGGAAAAGGAAAACCGGATATTTATTTGGGCAAACGTCTATGGCAGCAGTAAGCAGAAATGAAGCAGGCTGTTATTTGTATGATTATATTTTATATATGGAATACTATTCTAAAAAAAGAAAGGATAGTAAACCATGAACGAAAAGGATATGTATACAGCAGAAGAAATAAAAGCCCAAAAACAGCCTGTACCTGGAAAAGAAAGCAGGATGGACCCTGAACCGATTTATGATAATCCTGAAAAGAAAGGCACGGGCAGATTAAAAAATAAGACTGCCATCATCACGGGAGGGGACAGCGGAATTGGCAGGGCTGTTGCCGTTGCATATGCTAAAGAAGGCTGCAATGTAGTTATTGTATACAATATTGCTGATGATGATGCCAATGAAACAAAGAAAACAGTGGAAACTTATGGTGCAAAAGCATTATTGATTAAAGGCGATATTGGGGTTAGCAGCTTTTGTGATGAAATAGTTGATAGAACTCTGGAAGAGTTTAAAAGTATTGATATATTGGTAAACAATGCTGCTGAACAACATATTCAAAAATCCATAGAGGATATTACAGATGAACAACTGTTAAGAACGTTTAAGACCAATATCTTTTCAATGTTCTACTTAACCAGAGCAGCATTGCCACATATGAAAGAGGGCAGTGTAATCATTAATACAGGTTCGGTAACAGCATTTAAAGGAAATCCGGAATTACTGGATTATTCCGCCACAAAAGGAGCTGTAACGGCATTTACAAGATCATTGGCTTTGAATTTAGCAGACAGAAAAATCAGAGTAAATCAAGTTGCACCCGGTCCAATCTGGACACCTCTTATTGTATCTACTCTTGATAAGAGCGCTGTCAAAAACTTTGGCATAGATACGCCGCTTCAAAGGCCGGGACAACCGGTTGAACTGGCAGAAGCTTACGTTTATCTGGCATCCTCCGATTCATCTTATATGACAGGGCAGACTATTCATATCAACGGAGGAACGATTATTAACGGATAAGATTATACTAAACATCAAAAAAGATTTTACAAATCGGACCAACTTTACTAACAGGATCTTCTTACTTTGGCATAGCACAATATGATATTTGGAGTATACATTTAAAACCTTAAGAGTGTAAAAATAATAATTGGATTAATATAAGATGGTGCTGTAGAAGAATTATATTCTTCTGTAGCACTATTTTTTTATTAGCACTTTGCGTGATATGAAAAAAATGATATTATGATATGGTCAAATGATTAGTATCGCAATACATACAAAACTTAGTGTGATGACAATAGTCTATATAAAAAGTAATTTTTAATTAAACCAGATGAATATACCGGTAATAATATATTAGCAAGAGGAGGATAAAAATTGAAAATTTCAAAAAAAGATGCGCTTTTATGGTTTGAATTTTTTTCAATGCTGCCGGAAGATGAGGAGCTTATGGTAAAGCAGCAGGAAATAGTATACGCTACCTTTGCCCAAATCGAAGCAGCAGTTGAGCATAGAATTAATAAGCTGATGTCGGAAATTAAGGGCCTTAAGACTTTGGAAAACAGAACGTATTTTGTGGGAGATGAAAGTAAATTCTCAAATGGATGCCGTTCATGCCTTTTGGGAACCGGTTTAAGTGCCATCAGAAAAACAAATAAATGCAACTTAAGGTGTAAGTTCTGCTATAACTATGGTGAACTGGATGACATTCCTCCGGTTGGAGAAGGTATGTGGGAGATTGGCGGTACAAGGTTTTACGAGAAGGATATTGATTTATTGCTTTCCATTTACCCAAAACCGTCAGGCGTTTCCTATGTTTATTTAGAGCCGTTTATGGAAATTGAAGAATATTATCCGGTGATTAGGAAATTTAACAAGGCAAATGTTCATCAGCATCTGTATACGAACGGACTATTGGCTACGGAGGAATCACTGAAAGCATTGGGAGAAGCAGGCCTTGATGAAATACGTTTCAACCTGGCTGCTTCAGGATGTTCCGATAAGGTTATAGAAAATATCGGGATAGCCAAGAAATATATTAAAAGTGTTGGCATTGAATCTCCGATGAGTCCTGAGTTTTTTGAAAGCTTTTTAAATAAAAAGCAGGCTATTCTTGATGCAAAACCGGACTTTATAAACCTTGCTGAACTGCATCTGAATGAAAACAACATTGGAAACTATTTTGGTGAAAACATGTATATTTCAAGGCATGGATATATCTCTCCGGTTTGGAGCAGGGAGTTATCTTTAAAGTTAATGAAAATTGCCGATGAAGAAAAGTGGGATTTAGCAGTACATGACTGCTCTAATTATACAAAATTTGCCCGGGGATTAAATCTGGGCAGCAAAGAAGGCAAGTGGTTCGGAGCAAGCAATTACGGCTGCGAATTTTCCAGAATACCATATGAGGTATTTCTTCCGATACTGCGTGATGACAGTTTTGAATTTTTATGTGAAGAAGAATTACCGGATGGCTACAAGCCGGGAGAAATGTTTTTTTAGACAGTTCTCTGACTATCGGAATTTAAGATCGAGGCTTAAATAGCAATTTTTCATTCTTTTATTTGAATGATTTCGGATTTTTTGAAAAATTATTTTGGTATTAAGATACAATTATCACTAAAATTAAAGATAGCAAATTTACATAACACTACCTTCTGATGTATAATTAGGATATCAGTAAAAATATTTACTGAAATACATAATATTAGGAGGGTGTACATGAAAAACTTATATGAAAGACTTAAGGGCAAGTTAAGTAAAATTTTTGCTCTTGTTTTAGCTTTATTGCTTGTCCTGGGTCTACGGGGGACTATTGTTTTGGCTGAAGAAGTAACTGAAGATTTAAGCGGCAAATTGGTTATCCTTCATACTAACGATACCCATGGCGGTGACGTAGCTGAGGAAGGTGTATCAATCGGAACAGCAGGCGTTGCCCAGCTTGTTAAGGACTTCGAGGCAAGAGGAGCCGAAGTTTTATTGGTATCAGCCGGTGATGCCATACAGGGAGATCCTTTAGTTAACCTCAATATGGGGCTTAACGCTATCATGTTTATGAATGAGGCAGGTTATGACCTTATGGTTCCCGGCAATCATGAATTTGACTTCGGTTTTGACAATCTTAAGGAACTTGAACAGAAAGCCAAATTCCCGATTATTTCAGCCAATATACTGGATAAGGAAACCGGAGAGCCTGTATTTAAAGAAAATATGATTATTGAAACCAAAGCAGGCAAAATCGGTATATTCGGATTAACTACACCGGAAACTTATACCAAGGCTAATCCGAAAAACGTTGCTTCTCTTAAATTCCTTGCAGATGAGGAACTTTATGAATGCGCAAGGCAACAGGTTAAGAAGTTAACTGAAGCCGGAGCGGATTATATTATTTGTGTGGCCCACCTTGGAATTGACGTTGAAAGTGAACCTAACAGATCAACTGACGTAATTAAAAATGTTGACGGAATAGATGTTGTTATAGACGGACACAGTCACAGTGTCATTGAAGGGGACAAGTATGGCAATACAGTATTAGTGTCAGCAGGAACTAAGCTTAGCCATGTCGGTGCTGTAACAATAAACAAAGACGGAATTACTGCAAAACTTATAACGGCAAGCGAGTACAGCAGCGTTGACAGTTCGGTATATAAATCAATCGTTATAGAAGCTGCAAGAATTAATGAAATGCTTTCCGATAAATTTGCCACAACAGAAGTATTTTTAGACGGCAACAGAGAACCCGGTGTAAGAACAAAGGAAACAAACCTGGGTGACTTTGCAGCAGATGCTATCCTTTGGGCTGCAAACAATGCAGTCGGAGGTGGGGTAGACCTTGCTATAACAAATGGTGGCGGAATACGTGCTTCAATAGAAATCGGTGATGTAACGATGAAAGACATGAAGACAGTATTCCCGTTCGGCAATACTGTTGCTATAGTAAAGGTTACCGGAGCACAGTTGTTAGAATTACTGGAAGCTTCAACCTGCAGTACCCCTGTAGCCATTGGAGCATTCCCTCAGGTATCCGGAATTGAATTTACAATTGATACCACTGTACCTTATGTAAACGGTAAACAGTATCCGGATTCAACTTATTTTGCACCTGCTAATCCGGGAGCCCGTATTAAGAATGTAAAGGTGAACGGTAAAGACCTTGATCTTGATAAGACTTACACCTTAGCAACTAATGACTTCCTTGCAGCAGGCGGAGATACATACTATCTGTTAAAGAATCTGAGCAGCTACAATACAGGTGTAGCACTGGAAGATGCACTGATTAATTATACATCTGAAGTTCTTAATGGCGTAATCAGCAAAGAGATGTACGGAGCTCCTAAGGGACGCATCACCATTCTGACCGAATCTGTTGCAGACGAACCTAAAGCAGAAGAGAAAGAAGAAGTTATCGAAGAAGAACTTAAGGAAGAAGGCGCTGAAAAGCCTGAAACTGTAGATAAAGCCGAAGCTGCAAAAGAGGTTAAAGAAAAATATATTTATTATACCGTAGTTAAAGGTGATTGCCTCTGGAAGATTGCAAGAAAGCATCTTGGAAGCGGTGCCAGATATACGGAAATTTATGAGCTTAATAAGGATATTATAAAATCACCTGACAGAATTTACATAGGACAGGTTATTAAGATACCTGCATAATTGAATAGCGATTTACATTTAGTTCTATAAAAGTTAAAAACGCACCTTTGCACCAAATGCAAAGGTGTGTTTTTAATTTGCAATGTTTGCACTTTTGGATAAAATTATGAAGCCTAGATTTTCTGCTTAATATTATTATCGCTGATATACAGCTAGCAATATAGCTGCATCTATAGCTTTATTTTTATTGTTTTGATATATTACGATGTGTAATGACTACAAAAAAGTATTCGTAAATTAAATCATCTAATTCACACCTTAAGTGCAAGCCCCTATATTTATCACCACTTAAATTAGATTCGTAAATTTCAGCCGAAGTTGAGCCTAAAGTAAAAGAATAGATGTTATTATTTTCATCAACAGTTACTAATTCTTTAGCGTCAGCAGCACCATATAAATTTCTTCCATCAGTAGGATTAATATAATGATCATACAGAGTGACTTTATTTGGTTTTAAGCCACCTAAGTTAATATCAATTGATTCATCTTTTGTCATTACTATAAGGTCTGCTTCTTTATCTATAAGAGTTTTGAAAACTTCAGCAATCTGATCAGATTCTAAATCTTTTTCTCGATCTATTTCTCTATCTATGCTTATGCATTTGTAATTAATTGATTTATCTCCACTTAATATAGTTATTTTTTCAAAAGATTCATTTATATTTTTTTCCATGAACATCCGTTAGTTATTATAAGCATAAGAAGAATAAGATAAACGGCAAATTTCTTTTTATTAAAATCAATCACCTCTCATTTAAGAAAGTCATATCTATTATATCATAACTGTAAGATTTTGAAAATCCAGACTTTAGCCAATTAATCTGATAAAACATATATGAATAGTGTAAAATTTTTCTTGACTGTAGCGCATATTTATATATAATTATTTATAATTAAACATATATGATATATATGATTTATTTGATAAGTATGCAATAAGTCGAGGTGTTCATATGAATTATTTAAGAAAAATCATGTATCACCATAGCCATTTTGACGGGCCAGGCAGTCATCATGGGATAAATACTTTTAATGACTATAACGAAGCCGTAAACGAATATAAGAAAAGCTTTCCATCAAAAGCCGATGTAATGGAAAATACACCTGACTACGCAGTCAGGGAAATGCTTGGGTATATGGAGAAAATGGGGTGTGAAACCTGTTTTGACCGTTTTGACAGTCAAAAGCCCCACTGCAATTTTGGAATAGCAGGTGTCTGCTGCAGGAATTGCAACATTGGCCCCTGCAGGATTACAAAAAAAAGTCCCAGGGGAGTTTGCGGTGCCGATGCAGACCTGATTGTTGCAAGAAATCTTTTAAGATGGGTAGCGGCAGGTGTGGCAGCCCATGGGGCAAGAGGCCGTGAAATTATGCTGGCTCTTAAGGCAGCAGGAGAAGGAGTTTTAAATATACCCATTGCAGGAACAGAAAAGCTGAAAAAATCAGCAGCTCAGCTTGGCATTGACACAGAAGGAAAGTCTGCCAATGAATTGGCGGTGGAAGTAGCTGATATTCTTCTTGAAGATTTATCAAGAACTGTTCCGGGAAAGCATAAAACCCTGAATGCTTTTGCGACAAGAGAAAGAATTGAAAAGTGGAAGGACCTGGACATTCTCCCTATCGGAGCTTATCATGAAGTGTTTGAAGCACTACACAGGACAACTACTGGAACCGATGGGGACTGGAAAAATATAATGAAGCAATTTCTTAGATGCGGATTGGCTTTTGCCTGGAGCAGTGTATTAGGGTCATCAATAGCTATGGACAGTTTATTTGGCTTACCTGCAAGAAGTACAGTAAAAGCAAACCTGGGTGCCCTTAAGGAGGGTTATGTCAATATAGCCGTTCATGGGCACTCACCCTTATTGGTAAGCGAAATTGTAAAGCAAGGAAGAAGCAAAAAATACATAGAACTGGCAAAGAAAAAAGGAGCTCTAGGTATACAGTTTTACGGAATATGCTGTTCCGGCCTTTCGGCTATGTACAGGTACGGGGGAGTTATTCCGTTATCAAATGCAATCGGGGCTGAAATTGTTTTGGGAACAGGAGCACTTGATCTGTGGGTTGCGGATGTTCAGGATGTGTTCCCTTCAATTATGGATGTGGCAAAATGTTTTAAAACGACTGTTGTGACTACCAGTGATTCCGGAAGATTACCGGGGGCAGAATTCTACGGCTATGACCATCATCATTCAAATATAAGCCAGACTGAAGAATTAGCAAAGAAAATTATTGAAAGAGCCATTGAAAGTTTTGAAGACAGAAGAGATGTTCCGGTTTTCATCCCGCAGTATGAAGTAGATGCGGAAATTGGATTTTCCCTGGAATATGCCATCCACCGTTTCGGCAGTATAAATGTAATTGCAGATGCATTAAAAAGCGGAAAAATCCGGGGTGTTGTAAATTTAGTCGGATGCAACAATCCCAGAGTCATGTATGAAAAAGCAATTATAGACGTAGCCCAAAAACTGATTGAAAACAATATTTTAGTTTTAACAAACGGTTGTGCCTCTTTCCCTCTTTTGAAACTGGGATACTGTAGCAAGCGGGTGCTTGAAAAAACCGGCAGTAAACTGAAGAAATTTTTAGAGCCTGATTTGCCGCCTGTATGGCATATGGGTGAATGCCTGGACAACGCCAGGGCGTCTGCTTTCTTTAAAGCTCTTTCCGATGCCGCAGGAAAAGATATAAAGAATATGCCGTTTGCTTTTGCCAGCCCCGAATGGTCCAATGAAAAAGGGGTTGCGGCAGCGTTAGGTTTCAGGCTCCTTGGCATAAACTCCTACCACTGCGTATATCCGCCGGTACAGGGATCTCAAAATGTAATGAAGTTTTTATTTGAAGATACGAATAAAACGCTGGGATCAGTAATGGTAGTAGAATTAGACCCTATTAAGCTTGCAGACAGGATAATATCCGATATTGACAGCAAAAGGAAAGCTCTCTTGTGGGACTAACTTGGTTAACTAAAAGGAGGAAATGAAATGGGCAAATATAAATATATTTTGATTATTTTAACTTTTATTATTATAGCTTTTTCCGGATGCGGCAGAAAGGAAAATTTTACTGAAACATCTCAAAATGTGGTAAAAAAAGAGTCAGAGATTAAAACAATAAAGATTGCTTATATACCTATTACTCATGCACTTCCCCTTTACATAGAAAATGAAGTGGTAAATAAAAATCCCGGCAATTTTAAGCTTGAACTTGTTAAATTCGGCTCATGGCCTGAGTTGGCGGAAGCATTGAATGCAGGCAAGGTTGACGGAGCTTCCATGCTGATAGAATTGGCTGTAAAGGCAAAGGAGCAGGGAATTGATTTAAAGGCAGTTGCATTGGGGCATAGAGACGGGAATGTGGTGGTTGTATCAAAAGACATAAGCAAAGCGGAAGACTTGAGAGGAAAAAACTTTGCTATTCCAAGCAAGCTTTCCACCCATAATATTCTCTTACATATCATGCTTAAAAACAGCGGCTTGACATACGCTGATGTGAATGTTGTTGAACTGCCGCCTCCGGAAATGCCTGCAGCCTTGGCCGAAGGCAGAATATCCGGGTATTCTGTTGCAGAGCCTTTTGGGGCTCAGGCTGTGGCTGCCGGAAAAGGAAAGACATTGTTTGAATCCCATGAACTTTGGGAAGGTTCCCTTTGCTGTGGCCTTGTACTTAGAAATGACTTTATACAAAACTATCCGGACCTAGCACAGGATTTCATTAAGGAATATGTGAATGCCGGGCTAAAAGCTGAGTTAAATGACGAGGAAGTCAAAGAAATTATATCAAAGTTTCTGAAAGCAGAATCCGAGGTTCTTGATTTGTCTCTTCAGTGGATATCATATGAGAATCTTAGACTGGAAGAAGAGGAATATAATGAGCTTGCACAGTATATGGTGGAAACGGAGCAGTCCCAAAATCCTCCTAAGTACAGCGACTTTGTAGACAATTCGTTAATAGACAGGGTGAAATAATGATGAATATATTAAAAAAAGCAGTAAAAGCAGTCGTAAGTATATCGGTACTTATACTAATTTGGGAACTTTTTGTCCTTACAGGAAGATTTGAAAAATCTCTTCTTCCTTCTCCTGCAGTAGTGTTTACAGGAATAGCGAAAATGATTATGGACGGTACATTATTTACCAATCTTAAAGTCAGTATTGCCCGGTTTTTAGCCGGATACCTGGCGGCAGCATTGGCTGGAGTGGCTTTTGGTCTGCTGCTTGGATGGAACAAAAAAGTTTGGGCATTTATTGATCCTGTAATTCAGGTTTTAAGGCCGATTTCACCTATTGCATGGTTTCCTTTTATAGTTTTGTGGTTTGGAATAGGAGATGCCCCGGCTGTTGTAATCATATTTATAGCAGCATTTTTTCCGATTCTTCTTTCCACTGTTTCGGGAGTCGGAAATGTGGATGCTATTTATATGAAAGTAGCCGATAATTTCGGTATAAAACAGCCCGGTCTGTTATTTAAAATTGTATTTCCGTCAGCGTTTCCCCATATTGCAAACGGCCTGCATCTTGCTTTAGGATCAGCCTGGGTGTTTCTTGTGGCAGGTGAAATGGTGGGAGCGCAGTCCGGTTTGGGATTTATGATTATTGACGCTAGAAACTCCTTAAAATCTGATTTGGTGCTGGCCGGAATAATCATTATAGGAGTTTTGGGGCTTTTACTGGATCGTTTGATAAGGCTGCTTGAAAACAGAATAAAAAGACAATGGGGAGTAATATCGGAGGAGAGAAATTAGTATGTTTATTTCAGTCAGTGACGCGTCCAGGGAATATTTCTTTAAAGACAAGGGAAAGACAACGGCCCTTCATAAAGTAAACCTGGAAATAGAAAAAGGTGAATTTATCTGCCTTTTGGGGCCAAGCGGATGCGGAAAATCAACATTGTTAAATCTCATAGCAGGTTTTGACAAACCTACTTCGGGTCAAGTAAGTATTAACGGAGAGGTTGTTTTAAAACCGTCGGAAGACAGGATTACAATTTTTCAGAATTACGGTCTGCTTCCCTGGAGGAATGTTTTAAGGAATGTTGAATTGGGACTTGAAGCCAAGAAAATTCCAAAGAAGGAAAGAAGGCGTATAGCCGAAGAATATATTGAACTGGTCGGACTTTCTGCATATAAAAACCATTATCCTGCACAACTTTCAGGGGGAATGCAGCAGAGAGTTGCACTGGCAAGGGCATTGGCAGTAGACCCTGATATACTTCTTATGGATGAGCCGTTTGGTG
The DNA here is from genome assembly GCF_002904165.1 of Herbinix hemicellulosilytica. Taxonomy (GTDB): domain Bacteria; phylum Bacillota; class Clostridia; order Lachnospirales; family Lachnospiraceae; genus Mobilitalea; species Mobilitalea hemicellulosilytica. Next base: position 97,305 of record NZ_CVTD020000010.1, read on the forward strand.
CTCTTGATGCTATGACCAGGATGAGCATGCAGGATGAGATAGAAAGGCTATGGCAGGAAAAGAAGAAAACCATAATCTTTGTTACCCATGATATTGAAGAGGCGGTTTTCCTTGCCGACTGGATTGTGATTATGACTCCGTCGCCCGGCAGAATAAAAAGCATCATTAAAGTGCCGCTTGCAAGAAAAAGGGACAGAACCGGAGTTGATTTTTTTAAAATCAGGGACAAGGTTTTTGCGGAATTTGGACTAAAAGATACCGTTGAACCAGATTACTATTTGTAAGTACTTAAGCGATTAAGATATTAATTATTAATTTTCTCATATAAGAGTGTCTTAAATTTTGCACATTATTATAAAATTGTTTAAATATATAAAGATATAAATTACATCGTATATTTTTGTAGTATTGATTATCTAATATTGAAGTTTTATTCCCTGATGGAAATTTACAAGTACATCGGGGAATTTTTTTTATATGTATGATGAATTAAAATAAAAATGTATTTCCTTGCTGTGTATGAGTTAAAATATTACAAATTATTTGCATATGGAAGTATATGTATGTATAATTGTAGATAACTTATATTATATTTTCCGGCTTAAAAGTATAGATTTTTTAAATGACAGTAACAGATAGCAGAAGTTTTATTTTTCTCTTTAGCCTATAAAAGCCTCTAAAAACAACATCCTTAGATTTAGCTCCTTATAAACTCATTTATATTTAAATTATATTTAATTTTAATTAAGTGAAATGATTTATAACTAACCAAGGAGGAATAAATGTCAAAAGAAAATCAGGATGTCATCAAAAATGATATTTTTACATGGATAGAAGAAGAGCTTAAACCGGAATTTTGCACATCTGAAAATTTCATTTATAACGAAATGGAATCACAGTCGGATTATAGCTTACCTGTAATATATCAGGACTTCGATGATAATGTCAGATTTGAACAGGTATCTGTATCATTTTTGGTAAGTATTAAAGAGCTTATAATTAAAGCCCAGGTATGTAAAACCGTTCATCCTTCAGGAAAAACATGGTCATCTTGGTTAAAAGAAGCTGGATTTAGAAAAGTATTACCTACATATAGCGGAGGAAGTGTTGCTTATAAACTGTTTGATACATATACAGAATATGACAGACCATCAGATCTGAAATCTGTAGATGATGCAATAAAAAAGGTTGTAAAGATAGTGACAGAATTAGAAGCACCTATTGAACTTGATCCTATGATAACTGCTGTTAAGTAAATTAGTAAAAATATTTAATCATTTGAATTTAGCAATTTCGGTCGAGTGGATTTTATACTTTTTTGCTATATTGGATATCGGAGGTGGAAAATGGAGTTTTCGGAGAAAATTAAAGCTGTGGTGGATGATATTGCTGACGTAGCAGGCTACAGTAAATATCATGCATTGCGGATTTTTAAAGAACTGACCGGTCGTACGCTCTATGAAACCATCCGTGCTCTTAAGCTAACTAAAGCAGCGCAGACTTTGCAATCTAATAATGAAAAAGTAGTAGATGTTGCAATGAGCAATGGCTTTGATTCTCATGACGGATTTACGAGGGCATTTTACCGTCAGTTTGGGATTACCCCACAAAAGTACCGCAATGAAACCCCTCCGATAAACTGGTTTATCCACCATTTATCCTTTTGAACGGTTCGGATGGGAAATATCTGATGAAGGCCCATTTCTGGGTATGGGTGCGAAACCTGAAACAGGAGCGCGGGCAGCTGTCCCGGTCAGAAAAATTGTAAAAGATTAAGAAAAGAAAGGTGCTACATATGGAAAAACTTTTAAACTTAAAAAATACTTTAATAGACGAGTTTAATTCGCTTGGAATAGAAGGCTTACATTTAACAGACTTAAATTTACTTGATGGTTCATATATTAATTTGGAATATACGCTTCCTAACGGGCAAAAGGTTAAACTTCTGGAAGATGATAAGATGTATTTAGGAAATCAGATAGAAATTGACGGCAAAGAGCGCTGCTATGGTGTGGCAGCGGATGAAAAGTATCTGCTTGTTTGCGAGTATGGATGTAACGGCTCAGATCCGGAGATAGTTATTTATAAAAGAAGATAAAAATGCTGGAATAACTATATGATTTGATTAACCCTCGATGTTTTTGAAAGAGAGCATTCGGGGGTTTTAGTCTAAGTTTTGATTAAACAGGTAAAAATGATTTTTATATCATCATTGTTATCATATCTAACCGGATACAATTATAGATAGGATTGACGAAAAAATCAAAATAGCATAAAAGAAACGATGGGTAAGACCAAAGAAGTAACTTTAGGAAATTACTTAATCATGAGATTACAAGGACATATAACTTATAATTTAGAATATACATGAGGCATATATGAGAAATAATACCGGTTTTTCGGATACGGCACTATAACAATGTAACAGCATATGGACATGGAAATTTAGGGGATTGAAAGTAAAAATTTAAATATGGTAAAATTATCATAACTGTTTATGGGAATAGTGTTAAATCGGATTTTATTTATAAGTTCAAATTGCTGCTGTAGATCATTTTCTGAGTCTTATAACAGTCGAAAGTATTTTGCAAAAATAAGCTAATGAGTGAAAGGAAACACAATAGATGAAAAAATTACTGAAATATATTTGGTATGGTATTTTTATTTTAGTGCAATGTACCTGGGGGATTTGTCAGACACTGGTCGGGTTGGTTTTTTTCCTGATTAATATAAAAAAACAGCATAACTTCTTTAGAGGATGTATTAATACAAAATGGAACTCTTATAGCGGATTTAGCCTTGGTTTATTTGTTTTTACACCTGATGAAAATAGTGATGATCTACTGAAATATGCCAATAATTCAAAAGAAGAACTGGCAAGAAGAAGTAAAATGATTTTGGTGCATGAGTACGGACATTCTATTCAATCTTTTGTTTTAGGACCTTTTTTTATAATTCCGGGAATATGCTCTATATGTTGGGGAAGAATGAAACGTTATGAAGAGCTTCGGAAAAAATATAAAGTGCCCTACAGTTTCTTTTGGGTAGAACACTGGGCAAATTGCTGGGGTGAAAAGATAACCAAACTTCCTTCAATAGGGCAGATTGATTAAAAAATATATACATAAATTTGATCTATGCGCAAAACATGAAAAAGGTTCCTTTAACAGAGGCAAATAAGATAACTATGTAAAGAAAATAAACCTGCAAGATTAAAACACAAGGTAAAGCACTCTAAAATATTAAAGTTGGGGGAAATGCACATATGTCCATTATGGATATTGAGCTAAATTATGAGGAAAAAGGCACAGGCTTTCCTATGATTTTACTCCATGGAAACGGAGAAAATCTCGAATACTTCAGAAATCAAATAGAATATTTCGGCAGGTTTTATCGGGTAATAGCCATTGATACGAGAGGGCATGGAAAGTCGCCACGGGGAGAAAAACCGTTTACAATTACCCAGTTTGCAGAAGATTTATATGATTTTATGGTGTTAAAGGGTATTCAAAAAGCGATTATTTTAGGGTTTTCAGACGGTGGCAATATTGCTTTGAACTTTGCATTGAAACATTTGGATATGGTAGAAAAATTGATTCTTAACGGTGCGAATTTGACGCCTGAGGGTGTAAAACGTTACGTACAGATTCCGATTGAAATAGGATATAAAATTGCATCAGTTTTTGCCAAAAGATCAATTAATGCAAAGAAAAATGCCGAAATACTTGGGCTTATGGTTAACGAACCCAATATTAAACCTGAAGAACTTAAAAAGATAAATGTCCCTACATTGGTTATAGCTGGATCAAAAGATATGATTAAAACCTCTCATACAAAACTGATATATGAAAGCCTGCCGAACGCCCGTCTTGAAATTTTGGAAGGAGATCATTTTATAGCAAATAAACGGGCAGAAGAGTTCAACAAAGTGGTCCATGATTTTTTAGTTTATAATAGCCATGTTATATAATATTTCGAAAGTGGGGAGTAAATTTGCAATACAGATTAGCAGCCGAATCGGATTTAGATGAAATATGCAACTTGGTTAAAAAAGCCATCGATCGTATGGAACAACAGGGAATATACCAGTGGGACGATCTTTATCCCACCAGAAAAGACTTTTTGGAGGATATAAATAAAAATACATTATATGTAGCGGTTGAGGATGGCAGGATAGCAGCAATTTATGTTATTAATCGGGAATGTGATGAAGAATATCATGCATGCCAATGGAGCAATTCGGATGAAAGTGCGTGTATTATTCACAGACTATGTGTTTTACCGGATTTTCAGAATAAGGGTATAGGCTCTAAGATGCTTTCTCATATAGAAGAGCAAATTAAGAACATGGGGTATTCATCAGTCAGATTAGATGTATTTTCCAAAAATCCGTATGCTATCAGGTTATATGAGAAAAATGGCTATAAAAAACGCGGATATGCAGACTGGCGGAAAGGACGTTTTTTCCTGATGGAAAAAACACTTAATTAATTTAGAACAATGGGGAACGTTTAAGATGACAACAGATACTGTAAATAATAATATCTATGAAGCAGTTCAATATTTAATAAAAACAGCTGGTACTCTGATTAAGAAAAAGGGATTTTGTATAAAGTTACTTATAATGATAGAAAGGTATAAAAATGAAAATAGACCGTCTTATCGGAATTATTACTGTTTTACAGCAGAAAAAGAAAGTTACGGCCCCGTATCTTGCCAAAAAATTTGAGGTGTCACGAAGGACTATTAATCGTGATATAGAGGATATTTGCCGGGCAGGCATTCCTATAGTTACGACGCAAGGCAAGGGCGGGGGCATTTCTATAATGGAAGGCTTCAACCTTGATACCAAAATTTTTACATCCGAAGAATTGCAGGCGATTTTTACAGGACTTAAATCTATTGACAGTATTTCCAGTACATCTTATGCAGATAAGCTTAAAAGCAAGTTTTCTGGTAAGGATTCGGTAATCCCTGTTTCCGATAATATCATAATTGACTTATCAACATATTACAAAGACAGTCTTGCAAAAAAGATAGAGTTGTTAAAAAAGGCCATAAACCAAAAACGGCTTGTAAGTTTCCGTTATTATTACAGCAAAGGAGAAGCGGACAAACTGATAGAACCGTATTTAAATATGTTTAAATGGTCGAGCTGGTATTTGTTCGGTTATTGTACCGAACGGCATGATTTCCGCTTATACAAGCTTAACCGCCTATGGAATTTGCATATCACCGAAACGGAGTATGTTTTCCGAAAGATTCCGGAGCATATATCCGATTTCGACGGCCATTTTCCCGACTATTATGTAATAACGGCTGTTTTTGACAGCAGTGAGAAATATCGCCTTATTGAAGAATATGGAGTAGGCTGTTATACAGAAACAGAGGAAGGACAACTATTATTTAAGCGCGGATTTACCAACAGGGATGTTTTAATAAGCTGGCTGCTTAGTTTTGGCGATAAAGTTGAGGTTTTAGAGCCGGCAGAGGTAAGAGAAGAGATAAAAAAAATTGCAGAAAATATAATTAGAAAATACAAATAAACATGACATACAGGTGTCATGTTTTTGGTGGTATTATAGATATGTAAACGAAACAAACGATTACAAACGGTTGCCGGTTATATTAATATGTGAGCAGAAATTATTTCTTACAAAAAAAGATGAAAGGAAAAGATGCTATGAAAAAAGAGTTTTCTGTAATGCCCGAAACATTTACCGAGGCATATCCCGGAGAATTTACCGGATTTTCGTGGATGGATTTTATTACTGCCATTCCTTCACCTCTGTTTGTTGTAACCACATACAAATCAAACGGCAAAGAAAATGCCTGCCTGCAGTCCTGGTCTACTTTTGTGGGTGATGATGGCCAATTTATATGCATTATCGGCTCGGTATCAAAACGGGGACATTTATATCAGACTTTAAAGGAAACGAAATGCTGCGTACTTAATTTCCCGTCGAGGGATATCTATGATAAATGCCAAAAAACCGTTGTATACAACAACTTTGATGATGATGAAATTACCATGGCAGGACTTACCTCGGAAAAAGCAAAAACCGTAAATGCCCCGCGAATTGCAGAATGTTTTCTTAATATCGAATGTGAATTACTGTGGGAACATGAACATTTTGAAGGCAGTCGTGATGTAACGGTTGCTTTGAGAGCCACGCATATTTGCATGGACAGTGACCATTATGATGAGAACAAGCTTGGAAGGTACGGAAAAACCGGATACATGTATAATATACACAATCCCAGAAATCCTGAAACCGGGGAAATGATACCGGAATGTTTCGGTGCTTTGGAAATGTATAAATAAATTAGTTTAAACTGCTTTCATTATGAAGTTATTAATAGGGCATTTCCATATAAGTAATTTATATTGCATATAATAATTAATCAATTTGAGTATAAGAAGAATGTATAATCAAATACAGGCAAGGAGTTTATGAAAAATGAAATACGAGATTTCATGTGGCGGAGTAGTATTCACCCGCATAGAAGGAAAGATTCTATATGTAATTATTAAATCGTTGGAGGGCTATTACGGTTTTCCGAAAGGGCATATGGAGGGCAATGAAACTGAAGAGCAAACAGCATTACGGGAGATTTTTGAGGAAACCGGCCTAAAGGTTAAATTATTACCCGGTTTTAAAACTATAGTAGAGTATCCTCTTCCTAAAAAAGAAGGTGTGACAAAAAGGGTAATATATTTTGCAGCAGAATATGAGAACCAGGAAATTACATATCAAAAAGAAGAATTGCATGGGGTTTATTTGATGACTTATGAAGAAGCTATGGATGTCTTTCAATTTGAAAACAACAGGAGAGTACTAAAAAAAGTAAATGAATTTATTAATAATATAAAGTATTAAAACTCAGTCAGTGCCAGTACTTGCACTGACTGAGTTTTTTATCAAAAAATAAAACCACCTTTTATGTATGAAGGTGGTTTTAAGTGGTATTTTTAAGTTAAAGGTCCTAGTTTTAAAGGTTTTGCAAACAGCAAGAATAACATAGGAGGTTATACGAAATGGATATGAATAGTTTCACATATTCTAAACTTAAATAATTTAATTAAGTTTTATATTTTCAGCCGGTTCAGCAAACGGACCGGGTATAACATGAATGCCACGATGGTTTCCGAAATAGTCCGAATCAAAACGAATAGGAGTTGCGTCAGGGTTTTCAAAGTATTGCTCAGGCTCAAATGCTTTGCCAAGAATTTCGGTATTTATCATACGAGGATAAAAATCCTTGATGTAATCATAAATATTGGTATCAAGATAATATTGGCCGTCTTTTTCTACAAGTTCTATCTTAAGTTCCGGATGTTTTCTATCATCTACATATCCGTTTACTTCCTTTTTCCAAGCCTTAGCACCGTTTAAATATACGTTTCCTTCGCTCCAGATTGGAAGATGACCGAAATGAACAGGTTCTAAAGCTCTCATGTTAGGAAACTTGGTAAAGTCAAACTGGGAAATCCATTCATCATAAGTCGGGTATTCATCGAAAACGTGAGTACCGACCTGTCTGTTTTCATAGAATACTTTTTCTTTTTCATGATGATCCAATATTACGAAATCATCTGCCGGCCATTTCTGAACAAAAATGTTGTTGTAAAAACGGTTGTCACCATGAAGGATAGTCATAAAGCCCATCACTTCCGTACGGTGAGGTATGTGGTAAGGTGTATAACGCCAGGTGGTCCCTTCACCGACACTGGTAAATGAACCGCAAATCAGATTGTGAACCAAAGCCACACCTTGGGTTGCAAAACGAAGGCTTACGTCCGACAAGAGGATATTGTTATCTATCAGAGTAGGGCCGTGGCTTACTTCCACAAATAAATCCTGTGACATCATACTTCCGGGAAGTTGTTTTGCGTACGGCGGCCTTTGGTTATCATGAAGCAGGTTTTGTGTAATACGGGTACCTTGTGCTTCCCAGTCGCACCAAATTCCCATTGTGCAATGGTGGACATGGTTGCGGCGCATAATCACATCTATAGCCGCATGCAGCTTGATACCTGCAATTTCTGCTCCGCCCAGTTCCATCATATTGTTGATATGGTGGATATGGTTGTCCTCTATGATACTGAAAACACCACCCATACGGCCGATAATACCACCCTGTTCACAGTGGTGAATATTACAACGGCGAATTATATGACTGCCGATATTTTCTTTAAGCCAGCCGTGGTATTGGCCGCGGCAAACTGCATCGCGTTCCATCTGGGTAGGGCTTTTAACTTGCTTATAGGTAAAGTAATGCTCATTATCAGGATCAAGATATTTTCCGAGGGAAATTCCGGCACATTTGCTGTTTGAGATTTCGCAGTCTTCAATAATCCAGCCTTTGCTCCAGTGAGGACCTATCATTCCGTCTTGGTAGGCTGCGGGCGGAGCCCAGGTTGTGGCGGCTTTATCTATTTTAAATCCCCTAACTGTAATGTAATTAACGCCGGTTTTAGAAGGCATAAAGCATCTGCGGCGTACTGTAATTTCTACATTTTCTTTATTGGGATCAAGGCCCTGGAAGTTGGCATAAATAATTGTTTCGTCCGTTTCTTTATCCTGTTCTGTGTACCATTTATATATGGAATCTTCCGGTACCCAGCTGTATTCGTAAACTTCGCCTTTGATGCATTCTTCCAAACTTGTGGCTTCATACATAGCTTTGTCATTTAAGAATACACATCCGGTATGCTTGTTTGGTGTTGCAAAATACCAGTCCCCGTAAACCAAAGTAGTGTAAGGATTGTAATCACCGAATACACTGTTTGGAATACGGCAAACCCAAACGTTTTCTTTATAATGATGCCAGTTTTTAACCAGTTCGGCACCGGTTATAACAGCTCCTAGCGGAGTAGTACTGATATAAGTGATACGGGCATCTTCTGTACCGGCATGAATCGGATCAACATATTCACGGTAAACCCCTGGTGCTACAAGCACTTCATCTCCCGGGAGTGCTATCTTAGCAGCGTCACTTATCCTGCGAAACGGTCTATCTTGGGAGCCGTTTCCGTCATTTTTGGCATTTACATCTACATAGTATTTCATGATACTCCTCCTATTTATGAAAAAAGTAATTTATGTAACTCCTTCCATATGTAATTATATCATGGTAAACAAGTAATATCTATTATTTAAAATTTTATTTAGTAATATGTATTTCCTTATTTGTAAATGATAAAAGATGAATTATCATTATAAATTTTCCGAAGTAAAATTAAAATTTAACAATAACCGGTATTGGCAGAAAGAGAATCCAATAAATTAAAGGTGGAAACATGGGAGTGCATCATTAGTATTAGTATAGGCTTATTTCCGGCCTAATTAACTGAAGCTAAACTATTGCTGTTATTGTGGCTGATTTTTGAATAACGCTTGGCAGTTTGAAAGGTATAAAAGCAACTAGGTTTTAAAGTGTTTCATAGATTTAAGCCCGATATGAGTTTGGAGGAACATATCGGGATGGTTTTATGTTTAAAAATAAGCAGAATGTTTTAAGTTATTTAAATATCTTGTATTACCACATGAATACCGGCACTATATTCTGTATATGCAAGTCTGGACTATATTCAGCCTTTATGGTAAAATGTTTCTCGTCGTTAAATTTACATTGGAGGAAAATATATGAATCAACCATCAACCGACGGCGTATTTGGCAAAATAAAAAATACTTTCATTGGTGACCGTAAATTTTACACCAAGGTATTTATGCTTGTTCTTCCTCTTATTGTGCAGAACGCTATTTCAAATTTCGTTAATCTTCTTGACAACATCATGATCGGGCAGGTAGGAACAGCTCAGATGTCGGGTGTTGCTATAGCAAACCAGCTTTTTTTTGTATTTATTATTACGGTTTTTGGCGGACTTTCAGGCGCGGGAATATTCGGTGCACAATTTTTTGGAGCAGGAGATCATGAAGGCTTACGAAATACGGTAAGGTTTAAACTGTGGACTGTTACTGTAATTTTAGCTATTGCAATAACTGTATTTATGACCGGTGGTGACCGGTTAATATCCTTGTATCTTACAGGTGAAGGTGACCCTGCCGAAAGAGCAGCCATGTTCGAATACGGCAGAAATTATCTTCGTATAATGCTATGGGGGCTTTTCCCTTTCGCTCTGTCACAGGTATACAGCGGAACACTTAGGGAAACGGGAGAGACCTTTATCCCGATGGTAGCAAGTCTGGCAGGTGTGTTTACAAATCTCTGTCTGAATTACGTATTGATATTCGGAAAATTTGGATTTCCGGCGTTAGGTGTTGAAGGTGCAGCCATAGCAACTGTAATTTCTCGGTTTGTTGAACTTGCTATAATTATTGTGTATGTTCATAAAAATCCAGAAAAATTCAAGTTTGTCCGAGGGCTATATCGGACTATGAGAATTCCGAAAAATCTGTCATTAAATATTATAAAAAAGGGAATACCTCTTTTGATAAATGAGCTTTTATGGTCACTTGGCATGACCACTTTGACACAAATATTCTCAACCAAGGGATTAAATGTTGTCGCCGCCCTTAACATAACAAGCACATTAACTAATATGTTCAATGTTGTTTATATTTCCATGGGGTCTGCAGTAGCTGTTATGGTAGGACAAGCTCTAGGAGCCAATGATATACCCCGTGCAAAACAAACAGCATGGAGGCTTATATTTTTCAATGTTTGTGTATGCATAGTGATTGGGAGTATACTTGTAGTCTTGTCTCCGGTGTTACCACATATTTATAATACTACAGATGATGTATATAATCTGGCTACCCGCTTTATGCAGACAAGTGCTGTGTATATGGCGATTAATGCAGTTACGCACTGTTCATATTTTACAATACGATCCGGAGGAAAAACGTTTGCTACATTCCTTTTCGACAGCGCCTATACATGGGTAATATTCGTTCCTTATGCCTACCTTCTTACGCACTTTACAAGTTTAAACATTTATGTACTTTATCCGGTTTGTTATTTGGCAGATGTTATTAAGTGCATAATAGGAATAACTGTTGTAAAGAGTGGTTATTGGGCTCAGAATATGGTTTCGGATACTGCCTCGAAAGAGTGTATTGAATCAAATACAGAAACATTGTAAAGGGACGGGAAAAATCATATTATTTTGAAAACATTTTATATAACATGATCAGGATATATGAAATTTTAAATATTATATAAGGAGTGGCCGATATGAAAGATGTAGAGGGAAAAAAACCGTGGGATTCAGATCAAATAACAAGAGATTACTTTGACTCATTATTGGTAGAAATGAGGCATATTGATTCTGAAATACCTTCAACTAAATTCGAATTATACGGAGAAACATTTGATACACCAATTATGATGGCAGCCCTGTCTCATTTAGGTAATATTCGTGAAAACGGAATGGTTGAGATGGCCAAAGGTGCCTTGGAAGCTAATGCAGTTAACTGGGTAGGTATGTGTGATGAAGCGGAGTTAGAAGCTATTACGGCTACCGGAGCCCGCACCATAAGTATAATTAAACCATATGCCGATAATGACTATATTTTCCGCAGAATTGAGCATGCGGAACGGTGTGGGGTTATGGCTGTAGGCATGGATATAGACCATTCTTTCGGATCGAACGGCAAATATGATGTGGTGTTGGGCGAGAAGATGAAATCTAAGACTCTTTCGGAATTAAAGGAGTTTATTAAGTCAACTAAACTGCCCTTTATTATAAAAGGCGTTTTAAGCGAGCAGGATGCCTATAAAGCTCTGGAAGCCGGAGCTAAAGGAATTGTTGTATCTCATCATCATGGAATAATGAATTATGCAGTTCCCCCTTTATACGTATTGCCAAAGATAGCTAAAGTAATCAATCGTCAAATACCTATATTCGTTGACTGTGGAATTATAAGCGGTATGGACGCATTCAAAGCACTAGCCTTGGGTGCGGATGCTGTTTCAGTCGGAAGAGCTATTATGGAGCCGTTAAAAAAGAACGGCTGGGAGGGTGTAAAGAATCAGATTATTAAGATGACAGAAGAACTGGCCGGTGTAATGGCAAGAACCTGCTCCAGGGATATAAAGAATATAGACCCGTCCGTAATCTGGCACAGAAACGGATGGTAAAGAAAATAATAAGAGTTTAAAACGGGAGAATCTCAACTGTGAGATTCTCTTATTTTTTAATGCACCGGCTTGGTACCATCTAACGGGTGAAAATGTATAACTATTTTAATTTTTATTGTTTTTATATAAGCATGTTATTAAAACATATCCTAATAATATTTGAAAAACAGGTATATAATTTGTGCCATGGAATATTTTCGTAAAAAATTTAATGTTAAGCAGTGCAATGTAATGAGACAATGAAAAGAACAGAGAAGGTAAACCTAATATAATTAACCTGAATAAATTGATTTTCCATTTACCGGATTTTTTACTTTCGGCAGATAAATGGTCCAAACCCAAAAGAATACCGATAATAATATTGAAAATAAAAGGTATTGTAATTAAGTAAATATAACTGTTTCCGGAGCCCCATGTTCTATTGTATATAAATTCAAGCTTCTCAATAACATACTCCTTTAGAAATACGATTAAGGTAAATATAAGAATGAAAATACAATACTTTAGTAATGCTTTTTTTCTCATTATCTATCTCCTGCTTGTAAATACTAACCTGATAAACATAACTTGATAAAAAATATATTAATTAATAAAATAAAAATAGCACTTTGCTTATTATGTTCCTCGAATTATTTTCTCTTGCATATGCTTTTAATGTTTTGAAGAATATATCAAAAGTTTTATGGGTAATTGTAAGAATTATACACATTTTACATCAAATGGGCAAATATGTCAATTAATAGTGAAATCTGATAGCTTTATTTAATAGGCAGATTGTCGTTGAATGCTTACAATATTTTATTTTACGGTATGCGAATTGATGTTCAACCAAATTTACATACTGGTTTTAAATTAATTCGGTAAAGAAAATATAGTTTATTAAAGCAAAAATAAAATATCATAATCAGAAATGGGGTGGGCCATGAATCTATACGAAAAAGCAAGTACCGGTTTGAAGGGATTAGATCAGGTAATTGACTACCTGCGGTTTGGAGATAACGTAGTTTGGCAAGTGGATTCGGTTTCGGACTATAAGAAGATGGTTAATTATTTTGCAGAAAGGGCAAAAGAAGAAAACATAAAACTAATTTATATCCGTTTTGCAAAACATGAGCCTGTATTCGAAAACGATAAGGATATTAAGATATATCATATTAATGCAAAAAAAGGCTTCGAAAGCTTCGCCACTGAAATACATAATATCATAAAAGAGGAAGGTAAAAGGGTATATTACGTTTTCGATTGCCTCACTGATTTATTGGAATATTGGCATTCGGATTTGATGATCGGTAATTTTTTTAAGGCTACCTGTCCTTATTTATATGATCTATATACGGTTGCATATTTTGCTATAATACGAAATTGTCATACCTACAGTACCATAGCCGGCATTCGTGAAACAACTCAGTTACTCCTCGATCTATATCATATCAATGATAAAATCTATATTCATCCTCTTAAAGTATGGCAGCGCTATTCACCTACCATGTTTTTCCCGCATTTGATACAAGGACAGGAGGCTGTCTGCATAACTTCAAGTTCAGACGCAGCCGAACTTTTTAATAACATAAACCGTGGAGATATAAGGCTGGATAACTGGAATACTATCTTTAACGATGCGAAAAAAGTGCTTGGCGCTTCCCAAAGAAGGCAGGAAGCAGTTAAGAAGCGGCTTATGAAAATGATTATCGGCAATGACTCAAGGATGTTTAAGTTATGCGACCGGTATTTTACCCTAAAAGATATACTTGCCATTGCATCCAGAGAAATCGGCACAGGCTTTATCGGGGGTAAAAGTGTCGGAATGCTTTTGGCAAGAAAAATTTTAGAAACTGAAGGCGGTGACTTTGTTTCATCATATTTGGAGCCCCATGATTCATTCTATATCGGCTCCGATGTTTTTTACACATATATAGTTCAAAACGGCTGGTGGAGGCTAAGGGTCAAGCAAAAAACACCGGAGGGCTATTACAAATATGCCAAAGAACTTAAGGAAAAACTATTGCACGGAACATTTCCTAAAGAAATTCAGGAGCAATTTGTTCAAATGCTGGAATATTTTGGCCAGTCACCTATTATAGTACGATCAAGTTCGTTGCTGGAAGATAACTTTGGCAATGCCTTTGCCGGGAAATATGAGAGCGTTTTCTGCGTAAATCAGGGGACACCTCAGGAAAGATATGAGGCTTTTGAACAGGCAGTACGTATAGTTTATGCAAGTACCATGAACGAAGACGCATTAAACTATCGGATGAATCGGGGACTGGCATGGCAGGATGAGCAAATGGCTATATTGGTGCAAAGGGTATCGGGAGACAGGTATGGGGATTACTTTTTCCCTCATATCGCCGGTGTCGGATATTCTTCCAACCTTTATGTATGGGATGAAAGTATTGACATGAATGCAGGGATGTTAAGGCTTGTATTCGGATTGGGTACCAGAGCAGTGGACCGGACCGACGGTGACTATGTAAAAGTAGTATGCCTGGATAATCCCCTTAGAATTCCTCCGATGAATTTGGAAGACCAGAAGAAATTCTCGCAACACCGTCTGGACCTACTTTCATTTAAAGACAATATCATGGAAAGCAAAGATGTGGATGAGGTCTTATCCATACCATTAAAAACAGACAAGAATCTGTTTGTAAGCCCAGACTATGCAACTTTAGCCCGATTACGCGAACTGGGTTATAAAGATTATAAGACTCCTTATCTTTTGGATTTTAAAAAAGTTTTTACGGATACACAATTTGCCGCAATAATGAGTAAGATGCTAAAAGTTTTGTCACAAGCATACGATTATCCGGTTGATATTGAGTTTACGGCTAATTTTAATAAAGATAACGGTTTTAAAATAAATCTCTTACAGTGCCGTCCGCTGCAAACCAAAGGACTGGGAAAGACTGTTATGATACCGGAAATAAAGGATATAAAGGATTGCTTCTTCTCAAGCAAGGGTAATTTTATGGGCGGAAGTATACGCCTGCCTGTTGATTATGTAATTTTTATAAAGGCTGAAACTTATTTAAACTTGAGTGAACAGGATAAATACGAGGTGGCAAGGCAAATAGGTATTATTAACAGGGAAATGAAAGGGAAAAATACTATGCTTATAGGGCCCGGCAGGTGGGGAAGTACCACACCATCCCTTGGGATTCCGGTACATTTTTCTGAAATCTGTAACATGAAAGTCCTTTGTGAATACTCATCAAAAAAAGAAGGTTTTATGCCGGAATTGTCTTACGGCAGCCATTTCTTTCAGGATATTGTTGAATCGGAAATTTTTTATGTGGCTATATTTGACGGATATCAGGATGTGATTTTCAATCCGGACCGTATTTTACGCAAGGAAAATTTGATTGCATCTTTCCTGCCTGAAAGCAGTAGTTTTAAAGATGTAATTCATATTGCAAATACAAGCGGAATGGAGATTTATTCTGATATTGTTACCCAAAGGCTTTTGTGCAGATAAAAGTTTTCTACGCATATTAATTGATAAAAATTAAAACTGTAGAAACAATGTGATTTAATTATAAATTTGCTAAACTTGCTTAGAATATATTAGAAAGATTAAATGTTAACTTTATTTAATTAACGGAGGACATTTATTATGATAAACAGTAGTTCAGGCAGGCAAATTATAATTATCGGTACCGGGGTTGCAGGGCTTTCGGCAGCAAAAGCGGCGCGAACTCAGGACCCTGAAGCTGAAATAATTATGTTTGGTGAGGAAAATCTGGTACCGTATTATAGGCTCCGTTTATGTGAATTTATTGGCAAGAGTGCGGATTTTGATGGACTTAAAATAAATGATGAAGAATGGTTTAAGAAAAATAAAATTCGGTTGGAATTATCCTCAAAAGTTACATTAATAGATACCGGTGCAAAGAAAATTAGGGCAAACGGTAAAGAATATAGTTTTGACAGCTTAGTACTGGCTACCGGAAGTACACCCATTATGCCTCCATTTAAGGGTAAGGAGCTTTCGAAAGTTCATACCTTATGGACCTGGGCGGATGTTGCCGAAATAAATAAGAGCCTTAATGGGGCTAAAA
This sequence comes from Herbinix hemicellulosilytica, assembly GCF_002904165.1. Classification (GTDB taxonomy): domain Bacteria; phylum Bacillota; class Clostridia; order Lachnospirales; family Lachnospiraceae; genus Mobilitalea; species Mobilitalea hemicellulosilytica. Next base: position 113,469 of record NZ_CVTD020000010.1, read on the forward strand.
AGGCGGTTGTTATAGGCGGCGGATTACTTGGGCTTGAAACGGCACATAAAATTTCGGAAATGGGTATAAATGTGACTTTAATAGAAGGAATGCCAAGATTATTGCCTAAGCAGTTGGATGAAGAGGGATCGCAAATATTTAATGACAAGGTACAAAGTTTGGGCATATCGGTTTTGTGTGGTAAAACCGTAACAGGGTTTGAAGGGGACAGTCTCGGAAATGTTAATAAGGTGCATATGACTGACGGAACAGTAATTGATGCCGATGTAGTTATAGTGTCGGTCGGTGTTGCACCTAACACTTCTGTTATTAAAGATACTGGTATTAGTATGGACCGGTTTGTGAGTGTTAACGAGAAAATGGAAACCAGCATTAAGGATATATACGCAGCAGGAGATGTGGCCGGTATCAAGGGCAGATGGTTTGGACAATGGGCTGTGGCAAGCAAACAAGGACAGGTTGCAGGTATAAATGCCGCGAAAGGAAATGCCGAGTACAAAATAACGGATGTTCCTTATATACTAGCCACTATGGGAACAAGAGTAGTCTGTTCGGGTGATACAGGTGTTATAAAACCGGAGAATTCTAATGAAACTTATGAAATTGACCAAAGGATTGACAAAGAAAAATTTAATTATTCCAGACTTGTATTCCGGAAGGGAGTGTTTGTCGGATATATGCTAATCGGTGAACCGGCAAAAGCTTTTAATAAACTCCAGTCATTGCTTCAGACCGACGTAAGCATTGAAAACTTATATAATGTTTTATTTAATGACTAAAATATCGTTTTCATCGATATTTTAGCCAGTGTTACTAATATAAGATTATAAAATGAAGATAAAGGTACAGATATGACTGCTTATTTTATAACAGCTTTATTGATTTGACCAGGTAAAAACATACTTAATTTCGTTGGCTCCCATTTATAGGGGAGCTTATTATTTTACGAAACATACATTCGTATAAAGAGGATATTCTGCAAGAATTTTTGAAATTTTAAAAACTTGTGATATATGGCTTACCGGCAAGTGTAGCAGAATAATCTTAAGATTTCCTGTAGAAAAATCTCAAATTTTAGGTTATAAATGATTTAGATACATCTATTTTTACTTTTTTAGATGGAGGAGTCAGGATGAATTTTTCAAAACTTAAGAAAAATATAATTGATGTTATAAAAGAACAGCAAATAAAACTTGGTTACAGAAAAGAATCTGTGCGTTTGTACTATCCGTTACAGTCACTTAACCGGCTTTTAGGCACAGATTTAAATGAAAGTGAAATGAAATCGGTTTTAAACGCATTTGCAGAATGTGTTAAAGAAGAACTGGGATCAATCGGTATTTCTTGCGAAAATAAAAGGTTTTGCTTTTTCCTACCGGAAGAAGCATCTGAATTCATTTATAGTCACACAGACCAGAATGGATTTTTATATGATTTTATATCTACGGTATCAAAACACAATGTTTCGGTTGATGAAATTATTGGGGTATTTAAAAAATACTCGGACTGTGTTCATGTTGAAAAAATTAATAACGGAGAATTTGATTACCTGATATATTTTGAAAACGGCGAGCCTGATGATTACAGGTACTGTCTGACTGTTGAAGGGGAGCATATTATTTATCATCGGTTTACTTTAGAAGACTATAAGGATTTTTATACAGACAATTAACTTAAGATTGCTTTATTAAACCGTCACTTTTGACGGTTTTTATTATTATTTTTTTGATGTCTAAATTTCTACAAATATGGATTTTAGATAAATGATATGGTTGATTGAAGTATTATAATATGGTTTTATTAACCAAATTTTAATAATATAATCAAAATATAATTTTAAATGCTTTTATCTATGATATAATTATTTATGTTGATTAAGAAAGAACGTTATTCATGTTTTATACAAGTATTTATTCCGGGATTTAGATGGTATATTGTTTGATACATACCCTGCAATAGCTACCACATATAAGGAAGTATTAAAGAAAGAATATGGTATCGACTGAGATTTTAATGAAATTTTGGACTTGGCAATAATGCAAGAAAAATCAAATGGCTGATTTTAATATAAAAGATTAGATGGACCTAAAAGAAATAATAGGTTTAAAATAAACCGGTTGGTTTAAGAAACATATATCCGTAATAAAGGGAAACCATCTATAGAGGTTTATTATGGTTTTTATTCAAACTTAAATAGAAAGGAAAGTAGTCTATGAAAAGTATAAAACCTGGAAGAGGACCGTCAAAAAAGGGTATGGTAAGTAGCATTGCTGCCATTTTATTTATTATATTTTGGTGTATAAGTGCCGCATCTATGGGAGCATATATAATGATTCCGTTTGGACTTATTGCAATCGGTGTGTCTGTTTATAATTTGATATACAACTATCATAATTTAACAAAAGAGAACCGTTACTCTATTGTTGATATAGTAGATGAAGATGAGGAGTCAGATCCGCTGAATGAGATATACGGCAGAAAAACATCTGCCAATCAATCTATCCATGAAAAAAACGGCACAAGTGTTTCATTTTGTCCTTATTGCGGAACATCTGTTTCTTCAGAATTTGATTTCTGTCCCAAGTGTGGGAAGAATCTGCCTGACTGATTTACGGGTTTAATTTATATTGAGCAGGATTTTCTGAAAGGGCAATAAAGTTTTTTAAAACGGTCTTTATTAAAGACTAAAATTACAGTAAATATGACAGCATAATGGAATATTTTCCTTGCAAAGAGAGAAAATTTGTTTTATTATGTTAGATACAATTAAATATTGTGAGTAATCATGAGTGAGGAGTGAGATTATGCTTAAAATGAAACCGGCCAAAGTATTGCTTCTTATTTTTGTATTTACTCTTGCACTCTACGGATGTAGTGGCAAGAAGGAAGATACAAATAAGAGTAAAACTCCCGCGAATGAGAACTCGTCTTTCACGGAACCTACGGAGGCGACAGAATCGGAGCCTACCTATGGGGGTTCAATCACAGTAGGTATAACCCAGGATTTGGACGGTCTTGACCCGCACAAGGCATTATCGGCAGGAACCAAAGAAGTTTTATTCAATATTTTTGAAGGATTGGTGAAGTTTGATCCTGACGGAAATTTAGTTCCGGCTGTGGCAGAAAGCTATCAGATTTCAGAAGACGGAATGGTATATACTTTTACCCTTAGGGAAAATGTGAAATTTCATGATGGCAGACTTGTTACAGCTGATGATGTCGTATATTCGATAAAGAGAAGCGCCGGTATGCTAGAACCGCAAGATCCAACGGTTATAGTTGAATCGGCGCTTTCTGTTATTTCTGATGTGATTGCAACCGGTGAAAGAACGGTCGAAATTCGCTTAAAACAGGCAGAAACGGAACTGCTTCCATATTTAACATGTTCAATTGTACCTAAGGATTATGAGGGTCTGAATACCAAACCGATCGGTACGGGGCCTTTTAAGTTTGTATCCTATACCCCGCTACAGAGTATCGTCATGGAAAAGAATGAGGAATATTATCTTAAAGGGGTTCCGTATCTTGACCGGGTTACTTTCAAGATATCATCCAATACGGATGCAGCATTTATGGAACTTCAGGCAGGAAATATAGATATCCTTCCTTATATTACCGATTCACAGGCGTCATCGCTTCCTAAAGGATATCATCTTGAATCGGGACCCATGAATCTGATTCAAGGGCTCTTTATAAATAACAAAGTTGCACCTTTTGACAATAAACTGGTAAGACAAGCCTTATGCTACGCTATAGACCGGCAGGCAGTTATAGATATGGTTGCCGGAGGGCGGGGAAACGTCATAGGTACCAATATGTATCCTGGTTTTAAGAAATATTATGACGAAAGCCTTGTTAATGTATATCCGTATAACCCGGAAAAAGCTAAGGAATTACTGAATGAAGCTGGATATCCAAACGGTTTTAAATTTACTATAATCGTTCCATCAAACTATCAGTATCATGTCGATACCGCCCAGGTTATTGTTGAACAGTTAAAACAGGTTGGAATTACAGCTCAAATTCAGCTGATTGAATGGTCCAGCTGGAAGTCTGACGTATATCAAGGACGAAATTACGAGACAACCCTTGTAGGCCTTGCTGCCGAACTGGCACCAAGAAAGGCACTATCAAGATTCTGTTCGGATGCGAATAATAATTTTATGAACTATATTAATCCTGAATTTGATGCCCTTTACAAACAAGGAGAATTAGAAACCGAAGAAGAAAAAAAGATTCAGTTGTATAAAAAGATGCAGGCTATGCTTACCAATGATGCTGTTGCCGTATTTATTCAGGATCCGCATCAGATGACTGCTGTAAATGATAAATTGGGCGGATATACTTACTATCCGATTTATGTTCAGGATATGGCACGGGTATATTATAAAAAGTAATATTATCGATTATTCTTATAATGGTCTAATAAATGGTTATATAAAAGCAGATCTGCTTATATGTCAGCAAAGAAGATAATCCACAGGAAATTCTTTTAAAGTTTCCTGTGGATTAAACCTGTAATTTAGAAAATAATATCCTATTATATTTAGAAATTAATAAATCCTACTATAAAGATAAAATTATAAATACAATTTAAAAAGTAAAATTATATTTAAATTAAGGAGGTGAAGGTACGGATGAAGTATACTTTAAAAAAATTAGCTACTCTCATAGTGTCACTGCTTATTACTTCCGTTCTGACCTTCACAGCTTTTCAGATAATTCCGGGTGACAGTGCTTTAAATGCCCTTGGTATGGATGCAACAAAAGAGCAATTGGAAAGATACCGGGAAGAGATGGGGCTTAATAAAAGCCTTCCCGTTCGATACATTAACTGGCTAAAAGGAGCATTGAAAGGGGATTTCGGTTACTCAACCCAGTACCAGATGCAAATGAAAGTCAGTACATTAATAAAAAATCGTTTGACCGTAACTTTTTGGCTGGCAGTAATGTCTTTTTTGCTTATAGTTGTTATCTCTATACCCCTTGGAATTTTTGCTGCCGGTAAAAAGAACGGTATTCCGGATTCTTTTATTACATTGATTACGCAGATATTTATGTCGGTACCCCCATTTTTTTTGGGTATGCTAATTACTTTGATTTTCGGTATCATATTAAAATGGTTTACTCCGGGAAGTTACATAAATCCGGGGGAGAACTTCGGACAGTTTTTAAGATTTATGATATTTCCTGCCATTGCGGTGGCAGTCCCTAAGATAGCCATGACGGTGAAATTCTTACGAAGCTCTTTGCTTAGGGAAATGGAACTTGATTATGTAAGAACGGCTAAAAGCAAAGGTATGACTAAGGCAAGAATTCTTATTAGGCATATACTTAAAAATGCGTTAATTCCTGTAATAACTTTTTTGGCCATGATGTTAGCTGATATACTGGCAGGAGCCATTCTTGTGGAACAGGTATTTAACCTTCCCGGTCTTGGCCGCTTGCTGGTATCATCCATCTCAAACAGGGATTATGCAGTTGTACAGGCCATTATCCTTTATATCGTATCCGTAGTAATAATTATTAATTTTATTGTTGATCTAATTTATCAATGGATTGACCCCAGAGTCAAAAGAGATTAGAGCAGGGTAGAGTGAAGAAGATGGTAAAAATAAAAGGGAAGACCTACCATTTAAATTATATATTGGGCTTGGTTATAACATCTTTAGTGCTTTTAATTGTTATTATAGGCTTTTTTTATACTCCTTATGACCCAAATACAATGAATGCAGCCTTGAAAAATTCTCCTCCGAGCCTTATGCATCCACTTGGAACCGATAATTTTGGCAGAGATATTTTAAGCCGTGTTATGGTTGGAGCAGGAACCACATATGTAATAGCCGTTTCAATAGTACTTATAGGGGCATTCTTTGGAACCGTAGTCGGAGCCCTGACAGGATATTTCGGCGGATGGTTAGATGAAGTAATAATGAGGTTTAATGATGTTTTAACCGCAATTCCGAGTATTTTGCTTGCACTGGTATTTGTAAGTATTTTTGGGACGGGAACATATAATATTATCTTTGCTCTGGGAATTTTATTTGTCCCCAGTTATGCCCGTGTGATAAGAAGTGAGTTTATTGTCCTAAGGGAAAGGGATTTTGTAAATAACGCAAAACTTATGGGGGCGGGTAGCCTGCGGATTATGTTTATTCACATACTGCCCAATACCAGGAATGTTTTGATACCTGCTCTTTTAATCGGATTTAATAATGCCGTGCTAGCCGAAGCAGGCCTAAGTTATCTGGGGCTTGGTGTACAACCCCCTCAGGCAAGCCTTGGACGTATGCTGTCAGAAGCTCAAAGTTATCTTTTGGATTCTCCGTGGTATGCATTGGCTCCGGGATTAATGATAATCCTGACAGTCCTCGGTTTTAGCCTCATCAGTGGAGGAATGGGAAATGACTAATTATGAAACACTTTTAAGCGTGGAAAATTTGTCCGTTGGAGTTTCAGATAAAAGAAAAATTAATACCGTAATAGATAATATTTCATTTGAGGTTAAAAAGGGAGAAATAATTGGAATTGTAGGAGAATCGGGGTCGGGTAAAACTATGACTGCCCTGTCGGTAATAGGGCTTCTTCCTCCGTCTGTCAAAATACTAAGCGGAAAAGTAAATTTTCACGGAAAAAATCTTCTTACCATAGAAGATAAGGAATTTCGCAGGCTTAGGGGAAGCGAAATATCAATGGTTTTTCAGGATTCTATGACATCCTTTAATCCGCTTTTAACCATAGGTGCTCAGGTAGAGGAAATGCTAAGGCTACATTCCAAATATGAAAAAGAAGAATATAAAGCTTTAACTATTGAAGCTTTAGCTGAAGTGGGTTTATCAAAACCACAGGAAATATATCAAAAATATCCCCATCAGCTATCCGGCGGAATGCGCCAGAGAGCAATGATAGCTATGGCCATGATTACCCGGCCGAAACTGGTTATTGCGGATGAACCTACGACTGCCCTTGACGTTACGACACAGAGCAAAATTCTTGGGCTGCTGAAAAAAATGAACGAAAAACATGGTACAAGTATTATCCTGATTTCGCATGATCTTAGGGTAATTCAAAGCATTTGCGACAGAGCTATTGTTATGAAAGACGGTAAGATAGTAGAAGCAGGACCGACCCAGGAGTTATTTTCTGATCCCGAAAATGAGTATACAAAAAAGCTTCTTGCCGCAATTCCCGTACCGTTTTCCAAAAACAGTATCATGTCAAAAGATATTCAAAATGAAATCTTTATCAGGAATTTGGAAAGAAATGAGAATACGTTAAAAAAAGACATACCTGACCCGGCAGAGCAGAAAAACAGACAAGATGACATACTTATGATTAAGAATCTTAATGTATTTTACAGCGAAAATGGCAAAAGACTGCTTGGAAAAAGAAGCAGGAAACAGGTAATTCATAATATGACTTTTTCGGTGAAACAGGGAGAAACTCTAGGTATAGTAGGGGAAAGCGGAAGCGGAAAATCAACGCTGGCAAAGGCTATTGTCGGACTTAATAAAGAAATTGAAGGTATTATAAATATCAATGATGGGGCTACCGAAGGGTTAGTATCTTTTTTGTCAAAGCCGCAGATGGTTTTTCAGGACCCATACGGAAGTTTAAATCCGACAAAAAAAATCGGATGGATTTTGGAAGAACCTTTAAAACTTCAGACGAAGCTTAAGAAAAAAGAACGATTAGCAAAAGTTAATGAAATTATCCGTGAAGTAGGGCTTTCAACAGAGCATTTAAAACGGTACCCTTCTCAGTTAAGCGGCGGACAAAGGCAAAGAGTAGCCATTGCTGCAGCCCTTATTGTTAATCCAAAGCTGGTTATCCTGGATGAGCCTGTATCATCACTGGATGTTACCATTCAGGCACAAATACTTCGTTTGCTTAAAGACCTGCAAAAAAAATATAATCTGACTTATGTTTTTATTTCTCATGATTTAAATGTAATCTTTCAGATTTGCGACCGGGTTTGTGTCGTATATCAGGGTGAAATTGTGGAGATGAAAGAAGCCAAGGAGTTATTTTTCTGTCCTGACCATGAGTACACGAAAGAACTGCTCAAATCGGCAATGCTGATATCAAAAAATTGCTGTCATATATAGAAACTAAAGATAAATTATTAGAAACGGAAAAAAATAAAATAATATGGAAAACAATAGAAATAACGCTGAATTATGTAATATCATTAAAGATAAAATAGGGAGTTGGTCAAGTGTAAGCTGTTAATGAAACTGACTTGCTAAACTTATTAGTATTTATGCTTATGAGTGATTACCCATAATATTTTAATCTAATCCGGATATTCCGGAATCCGGCACAGCATGGTCCAACTGCAATCGCCGCATATTTCTTCTCTTTTTCCGGGAAGGATTATGTTATGCAATATCAGGTTGCGAAGTTCCTGATAGGGTAAGATATCTCCGTCGGATAAATTGCACCTTAATAATACCTGGCTGTCGTAATATGAAACTTTTTCCTCGGTAGTACATCTATTATTTATATTATTCGGACATTTAAAGCAGATTGCATCAGCTTTGCCTGTAATTAGGATATGGGGATTGTTGTCCAGTATATTTTTAAAATCAGTCATATTTTTTACAAATTCGCTGCTATAACCTTTCCCTTTAAAATAGAACATGCAAAGTCCATGATGGGCTCTTATTTTGCATATATTATCTTTTTGAAATGAATTTTGGCAAAATTCGCAGTTTATATTTTTTGACCTAATAGATATCACCTCTAAAGGGAAATTTTAATTGTTAAAAATGATATTTCAAACAGGAAAATACCATATGCAAAACAGACTGTCAACTGATATAATGAAATAGGTTGACATTTTTTTATGTAAGGAAGGCTGGTTTGATGAAAGCACGTGAATTTCTTGAAATATTACATATAGCAGAACGATTGAAAGATACGCTCCGACATTGCACAACATCAAAAGGCAGGGTTGAAAGTGTTGCGGAGCATAGCTGGAGAACCGCACTGATGGCTTTTTTATTAAGAAATGAGTTTCCCGAACTGGATATGGATAAGGTTGTAGGAATGTGTCTTATTCATGATTTGGGTGAATGTTTTACCGGTGATATTCCGGTTTTTGAAAAAACGGAAAACGACCGTGAGGAGGAAGAAGCGTCATTAAATGAATGGATTAAATCTCTTCCGGATGATATTTCGACTCAGCTATCAGAACTTTTTATTGAAATGAATGCTCAAGTAACCAAAGAAGCCAAACTATATAAAGCACTTGATAAATTGGAAGCACTGATTCAGCACAATGAAGCTCCGATAAGTAGCTGGTCTGAAAATGAGTATGAATTAAATAAAACATATGCTTTTGATATTGTTAAATTTTCAGATTGGCTTATGACACTGAGAAAAGAGATATTGAATGATACAATGAAAAAGATTGAAACGGATAAATCTTAAATTATCTTTCTTATACAACGGATAATTGACTATTTGCAGAACGAAAGAAGTGGCAGAAAGCCAATAGGTATTTTAAAAGGATTAACAAAGGATGAAAAGTTTAAACTTATAATTGCAGCTTGGAACTTAAATTAAATACCCTTGATGTGTAATTGCGGTTACATATCAAGGGTATTTATATATTATTCAATTAAAATCATACTTAATAAAATATCTGTTTAATTATCAACACTGAATGAGCAACATCGTCACAATATTTCCATTTTTCAATTTGATTATTGAAAAAGTTACCCATAATAGGGGAATATCTTTATTTTTGACACATTTACGAAAGACGTCCTTTAAAATCTTCATACCCGAATGTCTTTATTATTTTTAATCCGTCTTCATCATTATAAGTTGCAATAGCCGGAAGATTTACACCGTTGAAGGTGTTGTTTTTTACCATGGTGTAGATAGCCATGTCGGTAAATAGGAGGATATCGCCTTCTTTAAGGGGTTCTTTAAAGGAGTAGTCTCCGATAATATCGCCTGCCAGGCAGGTCAGTCCGCCAAGCCTGTAAATATGAGGATAGTCGCCCGGTTCACCGGCGCCAACAATCTTAGGCTTATAAGGCATTTCGATTACATCAGGCATATGGCAGGCTGCAGAGGTATCAAGGATTGCAATGTCAATATTGTTTTTTACAAAATCCAAAACTCTGGCTGCAAGGTATCCGGCATTTAAAGCTATTGCTTCACCGGGTTCAAGGTAAATTTCTACATTGTACTTATTTTTTATATACATTATACATTCAATAAGAGTATCTATATCATAATCAGGCCTGGTTATATGATGGCCGCCTCCGAAGTTTATCCATTTCATTTTCTTTATGTATTTCCCAAACTTCCTGTCCACAACTTCAATCGTACGTTTTAAGACATCCGAGTTTTGCTCGCACATGGTATGAAAATGCAGGCCGTCTATACCTGTCAAGTCTTCGTCCCTGAAGTTATCAATAGTAATACCGAGCCTTGAACCTGCAGCACAGGGATTATAAATTTCGGTTTCAATTTCCGAATACTCCGGGTTTATTCTGAGGCCACATTCAATTTCCTTTACTGCGGCTTTTATCCTGTCTTTGTATTTTTTCCATTGGGAAAAGGAATTAAAGATTATATGGTCACAGATCTTTATTATTTCATCAAAATCATCTTCCCTGTAAGCCGGGGCATATATATGGACTTCCTTGCCTTTCATTTCCTCAAAACCCAGCCTTGCTTCAAAAAGGGAACTGGCTGCGGTACCGCTAAGGTACCGGCCAATCATGGGATATAATGAGAACATGGAGAAAGCTTTTTGGGCAAGTAAAATTTTGCAGCCTGTCTTATCCATTACATCTTTTAAAATTTTAAGGTTTTTTTCTAGCAGTCTTTCATCAACTATGTAAATGGGTGTAGGAAGTTTTGATATATCAATACTTAAATTTAAGGTTCTGAAAGTTTCAACATTTCTGTCCATTTCAAACATCACCTTAATTAAAAATCTCCGGTGAGAAATCTTCCTTCCAGGGCAGGCCGTTCTTGTTCAATGCATCCATAAAAGGATCGGGATCAAATTCTTCCACATTAAATACGCCCGGTTTTTTCCACTTGCCGGTTAAAACCATCATAGCGCCGATCATGGCAGGCACCCCTGCAGTATAGGATACGGCCTGGGCACCGACTTCCTTGTAGCATTCCTGATGGTCGCAGACATTATATACATAATAATTTCTCGGTTTACCGTCTTTAATCCCTCTGAAAATACATCCGATATTAGTTTTACCTTTGGTTCTGGGACCCAAGGTGGCAGGATCGGGAAGTACCGCTTTCAAAAATTGAAGTGGCTGTATCATCTTGCCTTCAAATTCTATAGGCTCTATCGATGTCATTCCGACATTTTGAAGAACCTGAAGGTGAGTCAGGTATTTTTGTGAGAAAGTCATCCAAAATCTTATTCTTTTTACGTTCTTTATGTTTTTTGCCAGGGACTCTATCTCTTCATGGTGAAGAAGATAAATATCCATGTAGCCAATTTCGGGGAAATTGAAAGTCCGTTTTATTTCCAGAGGTTTTGTTTCAATCCATTTACCGCCTTCCCAGTAGCTTCCGGGAGCAGTTATTTCACGGATATTGATTTCGGGATTGAAGTTGGTGGCAAAAGGATAACCGTGGTCCCCTGCATTGGCATCCAGAATATCTATGTAATGGATTTCATCAAAGTAATGCTTCTGGGCATAAGCGGTAAATACTCCGGTAACTCCCGGATCAAAACCGCTTCCCAAAAGGGCTGTAATACCTGCCTTTTCAAATTTTTCTTTGTATGCCCACTGCCATTTGTACTCGAATTTCGGTACTTCAGGTGGCTCGTAATTGGCGGTATCCACATAGTCCGTCTTTGTTGCAAGGCAGGCTTCCATAATGGAAAGATCCTGATAAGGCAAAGCAACATTTATGACGATATCGGGTCTAAAACGGTTAATTAAATTTATTACTTCTTCGGTCTTGTCGGCATCTACCTGGGCAGTATGTACTTTGGTCTTACCTCCATCCAATTCTTTTTTAAGCTCATCGCATTTTGACAAAGTCCTGCTGGCTATTATAATTTCTTCGAAAACATCAGGATTTTGTGCACATTTGTGAGCAACAACTCTGCCGACTCCACCGGCTCCGATAATTAATGCTTTTCCCATATCAAAAAACCTCCATTTCGTAATGTATTTTGATAAACACTATAATATATTAGTGCTGTATGTCTTATTCAGTTATTAATAGACACTAATGTAGTGGACTAACAAATTAATTATTGATAGAAGGCATTACAATTAACTTATAAGTTACAGGCTAAGATATCTTGCCAATTTTAAAATGAATTTACATTTATGTATTAGTAAGCCTTTATAAGTACTTTAAAAAATGATTGATATACTGAGGTATAAATATTTTTAAGTATCAAACAGATGCTTAGTAAAAACTGATTTTAATTAATTACTTACCTATATACGTATAAAAGAATTTCCCTTAAAAGCTTGCAGGCCAGGGCAGTTGATGCTCCCGAAGGATCAAGGGGAGGGGAAAGCTCTGTCATATCGAGGGCAACTATATTCAGGTTTGATATTTTTTTAATAGCATTAAGAAGTTCATTAAAAGTCACACCGCCTGCTTCCGGTGTTCCTGTACCGGGAAATACGGATGTATCAAGAACATCAAGATCAATGGTTAAATAAACGGGCTTATCTTTTAAAATATCTACTGCATAATCCAAATCATTGAAATTATAAAAGCAGGTATGGACATGTTTTCTGCCCCAGTATATTTCTTCCTTAGAGCCGCTTCTTATACCGAACTGAAAAATCCTGTTGTCCCCGACCAAATCCCAGCAACGTCTGATGACCGTGGCATGAGAAAGGGGTTCACCTAAGTATTCATCCCTTAAATCAGAATGGGCATCAAAATGAATTATGTGTAGGTCTTTATGCAATTGTGTCACAGCCCGAATAGCACCTAAGGTAACCAGGTGTTCCCCGCCTATCATAAATGGGATTTTTTCATCTTTTAGTATTTCTGATGAAAATACTTCAATTTGCTCAAGAGCTTTTGCCGGATTTCCAAAAGGCAGTTCCAAATCTCCGGCATCGAAAACATTTATATCTTCCAGGTCCTTATCCTGATAAGGGCTGTATGTTTCCATCGAATAACTTTCGTTTCTTATTGCCGAGGCGGCAAACCTTGTACCGGGACGGTATGAAGTTGTCCCGTCATAAGGAGCTCCAAAGACAACTATTTTGCTTTCAGAATAGTTATTATCACAGCCTAAGATAGTATGGATATTCTTCTCAAGCATTATTAAGCAACTCCTTTACATAGGTAGGCAGTGCAAAACAGCCTTTATGAAGTTCCTTATTATAATATCTCGTATTGATACCAAGCATTGACCAGTTCGAGCTTAAGTCATCTATGGGGTCCAAACCTTTGGATGCAAAACCGAAAAGCCAGTGGCCTGAAGGATAGGTAGGTAAGTGTGCCTGATAAACCTTTGCTAAAGGAAATATTGATTTTATCCTGTTATGGGTTTTTTGTGCAGCCAGGGCATCATTCGGATAATAGGGACTTTCATGTTGGTTTATAAGTATTCCGTCTGATTTTAATGCTTTGTAGCAATTACCGTAAAACTCCCTGGTAAAAAGGTCTTCTCCCGGTCCGAAAGGATCGGTTGAATCTACTATTATTAAATCGTATTCGTTATTCTTACTTCTAACAAATTTAAGGCCGTCTTCATAATATATATGTACTCTGGGATCATCAAGTTTGCAGGCGGTTTGAGGCAGATATTTTTTGCATAAATCAACGACAAGTTTGTCTATTTCTGCCATATCAATACGTTTTATTGTTTCGTATTTGGTAAGCTCCCTGATTACGCCACCGTCGCCTGCACCGATAACCAGGACATCCCGAATTTCCGGGTTTACCGCCATTGGGATATGAGTCATCATTTCATGGTATATAAATTCGTCTTTTTCGGTAAGCATAAGATACCCATCAAGAACCAGGACTCTTCCGAAAGCATAGGAATCAAATATGTCTATCCGCTGAAATTCGCTGTTAAGGCTTATTACGGGCTTGTCTATCTTAATTGAAAACCGTGCATTTTTGGTATAATATTCGGTAAACCATAAATCCATATCATTCCTCCTTAACAGGAAAATTATTATTTATCCTAAACAGGATAATTTGTAATCATTCCTATTAAAATTTACAATTAATTAATATATTATTGAGAATTATCTGAATTGTTTAAAATATTTGATATTATATTAATCAAATTCCTGTAAAATGTTCATTTAAATTAAGTTCGGTTTTCTCATTTAATACAAGAATATTTTCCAGTTTAATATCCTGAGTTCCCATAAGCTGGCTGCCCTTTTCCTTGGCGTAAGCAATGTAATCGATAATTTCATCGGTTATTCTTTCTCCCGGGGTTAATATGGGTATACCTGGAGGATAGGCCATGACAAATTCACCGCTGACCATACCCTTGCTTTTGTTAATAGGCATAAATTTTTTATTTCCGAAGAATGCTTTTTGCGGAGTCAAAACCACATCGGGCTTTATATAATTCAGACAAAACATATTCTTAGGGTCTCTTGCATAAAGTCGTTTAATCTCATAAAGGGCTGAAATAAGCCTTTCTGTTTCCATAGCTCTGTCACCGGCAGATATAATAGCTAAGATATTGCAAAGATCGCCGAATTCCACCTGAATCCCGTATTCGTCCCGTAAAATATCATAAACTTCAATACCTGCAAGCCCGATTTCGCTGGTATTTATTGAAAGTTTGGTTGTATCAAAGCCATGTACATTTTCATGGTTAATAAGCTCGCGGGAAAAGGCATAATACCCTCCCAGGCTGTTTATTTCCTTCCTTGCATACTCAGCCAGTTCATTTGCTTTGTTAAAGATGTCTTTTCCGTGCAGGCTTAAATTTTTTCGGGCTAAATCAAGGGATACAAGTAGCAGGTAGGAAGCACTGGTTGTCTGGGTTAGGCTTATGATTTGCCGTACATAGTCATGGTTAACGTTTTTGCCGCATAACAGGAGGGAGCTTTGAGTTAATGACCCGCCTGTTTTATGCATGCTTACGGAAGCCATATCCGCACCGGCAGCCATGGCGGAAACGGGCATATTGTCCCCGAAGTAAAAATGGGTTCCGTGAGCTTCATCCACCAGTACCAGCATATTTCGGCTGTGGGCAAGTTCAACAATTTCTTTCAAATCAGAGCATATACCGTAATATGTAGGATTGTTTATCAATATGGCTTTGGCATCCGGATGGTTTTCCATCTCCCTTTTTATATCAGTTATTGACATACCCAAGGCTATGCCGAGCCTCTTATCTATGCCGGGGTCTATATAAACCGGAACCGCTCCGCTTAAGATAAGGGCGTTTATGGCACTTATATGGACGTTTCTGGGCAAAAGGATTTTTTCACCGGCTTTTACGGCTGACATTATCATGGCCTGAACGGCAGCAGTAGTACCGTTAACAATAAAAAAGCACCTATGGGCTCCGAAAGCCTCTGCAGCCAAATGCTGGGCATCTTTTATGACCGATACGGGGTGATTTAAGTTATCAAGGGGCTTCATTGAATTAACGTCAGCCTTTAAGCATTTTTCTCCCAAAAATTCGGTAAGTTCCTTATTGCCCCGGCCGCCTTTATGCCCCGGAACGTCAAAACGTACAATCCGATCATTTCTGTATTTTTCCATAGCCTCATAAAGAGGGGCTTTATTTTGATCCAATTTTACACCTCCTATGAATTGTAGATGTTCATACCGCTGAAGATCTCAATCATTTCTTTGCGAAGGCTGTTTGTGATTTCGAGCCTTTTCATAGGAGGAAGTTCATATACATCCTGATTAAAGAGATAATTTTGAAGCTCTATCTCTTTTATCAGCATTTTCGTATGAAATGTGTTGGACTGATATACATTCACGTCAACAGCATCATATTTTCTTAAAATATTGTCGTCTATAAAATCCTGTATGGACTTTATTTCATGGTCAATAAAATATTTCTTTCCGTGTATGTCGCGGGTAAAACCTCTTACCCGGTAGTCTATGGTTATAATATCTGAATCAAAACTGTTAATAAGAAAATCAAGGGCATTTAAAGGGGATATTTGTCCACAGGTGGATACATCGATATCCACCCGAAATGTAGAAATGGCATTATCGGGATGATATTCCGGAAAAGTATGTACGGTTACATGACTTTTATCCAAATGGGCATGGACAGTTTCTTTCTGCATAGCCATGCCATTGGCATGATCTGAAGTGTAAGATTCATTTATTTCATAGGGATACATTTGTCCCTCTGATATCAGTATGTTCACAGAAGCTCCTTGTGGTTCATAATCCTGCTTGGAGATATAAAGTATATTTGCTCCAATAATGTCAGCAACCTTGCATAGGATAGTAGTAAGCCTCTCGGAATTATACTGCTCGTCGATGTATTTGATATAATCATTTTTTTCTCTTTCACTAGCAGCATAGCATACGTCGTAAATATTAAAGCTAAGGGCTTTTGTAAGATTATTAAATCCATACAAGGTTAGCTTTTTCTCCAACCCTAACATCACTGCCTTTCTTAATAATACTTAATTCTTAAGGGATAATAAATGCCTGTTGAGCATAAATTATTACACATTTTACAGGTAAATGCAATACATAATTAACAACATTAAACAAAATTATGTGAGTATTATTAATAAATTAGGTTAGTTTTACTAATAAATAATTCACAGTCATTAAAGTCGGAATTCATTGATTTTAGCAAATCATATTGCTATAATATTCCTACAATTATGTTATTATATTATTTCTTAAATTTTAATAACAGCATTCAGATCGGGTTTCTTACCGGTTTAACTTTAAATAATTGTACAATACGAAAAATACATTGGGTTAATCTTATTGTTTACCGTAAGGTTAGACGGTACTTAGATTTGGAGGTTTATAATGAAACGATTAATTCTTATATTTATTGCCGTGATTATGGTAATAGCTTCATCAGGCTGTAAGAACAAGTATGGTATAAATGACGTTAACGAAGCAAAAAGTACGGGTAATATTACAGAAACTGACGGCCTAGAAGCAAATACGTCTGACAATGAAGCACAAAATACAGAAAAAAGTATTGAAACTGCAGATGTTTTATCAAATGTTCAAAGTAAAAATGAAGAAGATGTAACAGAGCAGGAACCGATAAACAGCCTTAACGATTTGAATAAAAAATTCCGTTCTTTAAAAATTCAAAAGAGCGGTGATACAGGTGAATATGAGGCGTCAAAAAGTCTTGTATATATAATCTATGATATGCTTTCAAAAGTCGAACCGGTGTATCTTGATACTCCTGAAGGGAAGAAAACAGCAGAAGCTTTTAACTATAACTATTATGATTATCTTCTGAAATTTGAAGGGGCAAAGGACATTCTTTTTGTTAGAGAGGGTAATGCCCTTCATTTTGAAGGAGAAAAGCAGATTTATTATCTTTGGGGAAATGCCGATTCATTATGGGACAGCCTGATATTTGACACAGAGAAAAAATTTGTTGATATAGAAGGTGAAAAAATCAGGCTGATGAGAAATGCTTTTAAAGAAGATTTGGACGGGGACGGAAACGCAGAAGATATCGAGCTGTTTTATGAAAGAGGAAAAAATTTAGATTTACACGGAAGTTTGTATATAAGCATTAATAAAAGCAAAGTTCTTATAATGGAAGAAGACTGGTTTACCATGCCTTACCGTATCGTCGGAGAAATGCCGAAAGTCAGTTTCCTTAAAGAGAAAAACGGCAACAGCAAAGCAGTACTGGTAATATACTCCTGGGCAACCAACGGAGTTGGGTCTACGGGGGAATTATATGCCTATAAATTTACGGACGGCCAAATTAGTGAGCTTACTGTTAAGGAACCGGAAAAAATTATGACATACAATGGTAATGATATACTAGATATAAAATATCCTGAACTTAACAAAAACTTTGATTTAAGAGTTGATCCTATATTATATAAACAAATTCATGGAACAGAGGAAAATGCTGAAAAACATCCAATAATTAATGATATTTTTTCCTTTCATACTCTTTGGTATATCGTAAATGATTTTAACGGGGATGCGGTAGAGGATCTTTGCAGGGTTTCAATTCCGTATAAAACACCAATTGATTATTGCTATGAATATATCTATTACGAATATGAAAAAGGAGAAATAAAACCGGTTCAGGCAATTTATGCACCGACTTATGGTGAAGATAAAAAGAATGCAAGTGTAACGAAAATTGGAAGAATAAAAATATCATTCTAAATGTCGACTCCCAAAAACAGTCTGATGAAATATCCGATTATAAAGGATATTACAGCCACTCCCAGACTTATACCGGCCATTTCAAAAAATCTCTCTTTAAATGAAAGGCCTTTGGCTACCGATATGTAAAAATTAAAAACAAGAATAATTAAGATAGCTGCAATTATAGTAAATACAAGGCTTACCACATAGTTGGAGAATATAAGGTAAGGTAAAACAAGACATACAACGGTAAAAACATAAGCTCCTCCGGTATATAGGGCTGATTTGAAGGCCCGGGCATTATCCTCTTCAGTTCTGGTTGAAAGATATTCCGAAGTTGCCATAGAGAGTGAAGCCGATATACCGGTAATAAGGCCGGCAAGGGCAATAAGGCGCGTATTTTTAAGGGCAAATGTAAGACCTGCAAGAGTACCCGTTAACTCAACGAGAGCATCGTTAAGTCCGAGAACCATAGAACTTACAAATTTAAGCCTTTCTTCCTCGATTATTTCAACTAATCCTTTTTCGTGCTTGTCCTCTTCATCGGCAATTCTTTTAAATTCGTCAATGTTTTCGCCAAGTTCCCTGTAAAGATTCTCTGAGCTTTTTTCTCCTCTTTCCATTAGTTTTATACCGAAGGTAATGCCAAATATCAACGAAATAAGGGTGTAAAATAATATCTTTAAAGAATTCGGTTTTTTATCAGTTCCGGTAAATGTTTTAAGCACATTATAATGGTGGTGTTCATCCATGGCAATTTGCTTTAGTATGTTACTGTTATATTCATTTTTTATGTACGAGGACAATCTTGAATAGATATGGTATTCTGTAATTTCATTTTTTTGTGCTTTCTGCAATGATTTCATGGTATCAGCACTTATTCTGTAATTCATTTACCACACTTCCTTTTGCTTCATATTTTTAAATAAGAATTTTATAATTGACAGTTGAGTTTATTAGCACAACTTATGTTTAAACGGATTTACTGTGTATAATATACCACAAAATACAGAAATAAAACAGAGGATAACGCCTTTGTTTTAGTGTTGTTAGTTTTATTTTCCGCATGTTTGGAATTGGACATATTTATGTTACGAGAGTAAATAACCTTAATCCATAAATAGATTAACATTAATCATTAAAAAAATATTTTTAATAAAACCAATTATATCAATGTTATATTCAATTTCCGGTAATAATTTGCGGAAAGCCGCGATAAAATGTGGCCCTTAAATAGGACAGAAGTGCAGATATTTAATTTACATATCAAATATATAATGTTATAATTTTCATCAGTGAGTCTGTATAAAAGGAGGAAAGCACCATTTAAAGGTGTGTTAATACATATGAACAGCAAACTAAAAGACAACTTATTAATTATATTAAAAGGTTATATTATAGGGTCATCCATGAGTGTCCCCGGAGTCAGCGGTGGCACTATGGCAATTCTTCTTGGTATTTATGATAAACTGATTAGTTCTATCAGTAATTTTCTAAAGGACATCAAAGGTAATTTTCTTTATCTTGTGAAATTTGGAATCGGAGCCGGAGCAGGGATATGCTCTCTTTCGTTTTTAATTAAATGGTTGTTGGAGAGATTTCCATTACCGGTATCGGTGTTTTTCCTGGGAGCGGTAGTTGGCGGTATTCCGGCATTGTATAAGAAGGCAAAAGAATACTCATTAAAGGTATCATCGGGTATTTATTTCTTGCTGGGTATCATCATTGTAATTTCTATCGGGTTTATACCGGAAGGAAGTCTTGATATCAGTTCCGGTACCGGACTAGCCCATTATTTTATGCTTCTGTTAACCGGTATTGTAATAGCCTTGGCTTTGGTGCTTCCGGGAATCAGTACTTCTCATATGCTTCTTGTACTTGGAATGTATGAAACTATGCTGGAGGCAATAACCAATTTTGATGTTGTTTACATAGGTATTTTGGGAATAGCCACTTTAATAGGCGTATTTATTATTACTAAACCAATCGAGTGGGTAATGAAAACTTTCCCTCACCAGACCTATTGTATGATTATTGGATTTGTATTTGGATCAACAACCGAGATTTTTCAGGAGAAAATCTTGCCGGCAATTCCTGAAAGTACGGATACATTATGGTGGATAGGCTTTGGGTTAATGTCTATAGTTGCATTTGTGTTAGGATTTATGGCTATAAAGTATCTGTCAAAATACCAGGAAGATTAACTTTAACCGGATTTTAAAGCAAATTAAATCATGTGGTATGGAATAAAATAGTTAGTTAATATTTAAAAGGCGTTATTACAGGGTTTTCGTATATCAACTATTACCGGGGCATTGCGGTATAGGAGATAGCGGAAACCCTCTTATATATTTTTAATTTTATTTTATTAAATAGCCATGATATAATAAATATATAGATTTATAAGTCGGGGTTTTATACTATGTCAGATAAATATGCAAAATCCAATTTAATGTTTATAAGCTCCATGCTTATTTTTGGGACAATCGGTATTTTCAGAAGATATATTCCCTTATCTTCCGGTATGCTGGCATTTGCAAGAGGGCTGCTTGGAGCCTTATTTATTTATGGATATATTAAACTTAAAGGAAAAAGATTAAGAGGCAAAATCGGATTAAATAAGCTGCTTCTTCTTGCCTTGACCGGTGCAGTCATGGGGATAAACTGGATTTTGCTGTTTGAAGCCTATAATTATACTACCGTATCTGTGGCAACACTTTGCTATTATATGCAGCCTGCGATTGTGATATTGCTTTCTCCTTTGTTATTTAAGGAAAGGCTCACATTGAAAAAGCTTGTCTGCGCTGCCTTGTCAATATCAGGTATGGTATTAGTATCAGGTGTTTTTGAAGGTGTAAGTTTACGGACAGGCGATTTTAGGGGGATTGTATACGGGCTTGGGGCTGCCGCATTTTATGCATTTGTAATTATTCTAAATAAGAAGATACAATTAGAGGATGCTTATTATAAAACTATTATTCAATTAATGTCTGCTGCAATTATTTTGGTCCCTTATCTGATTGTGACAGAAAGCTTTAATAAAATTTCGCTTAAGTTGCCTTCGTTTCTTATGCTTCTAATAGTAGGAATTATCCATACCGGTTTGGCTTATGTATTGTATTTTGGAAGTATTGCAGTACTTAAGGCTCAATCGGTCGCAATACTTAGTTATATTGATCCGGTTTCTGCATTGATTTTATCAGGTATATTTCTTCGTGAAAGCCTGACGTTTTTTGGTATTATCGGAGCTGTGCTGATTATAGGTTCGGCGATGCTGAGCGAAATTAATTTAAAAGCAGATGTTTTTGTGAGAAATTGATTATAAAGGAACAGCAAAATAATCTGATAAATGTTATAAGCTGTACCTGTTAAAATACTATTAAATGAAGGAGATAAGTATAATGCCTATTGCAAACATTATTTTTGCCGTTACCTGTTGGTTATGTGCACTGATATTTGGAGGAATAGCCATCTTTGCCTTCAAACGAAAAGACCCTATGCATTTTTGGTCAGGAAGTACAGTTAAGGAAGAAGAAATAACGGATATTAAGGCATACAACCGTGCCAACGGAATTATGTGGGCTTTTTTTGCTGCTTTCATTGTTTTTGCAGGTATATTGTCCCTTATAAATATAAAGGCAGGCGGTATTTTATTATCAATCACTTTTGTACCGGGGATTCTTGTTCTAATAATTGCATATAAGAGAATATATAAAAAATATCAAAACCCTTTATATGTTAGAAAGAATCATGATGCAGATTCAAAAACCTTGTCACATAAAGCACCGATTGCAGTTATTGTAATTGTCAATGCAGTAATTTTAGTTTCGCTAAGCCTTCTTTTTTATAACGGGGAAAAAGACCCTGATGTGTATATAAAAGATGATTTTATACAAATTGAAGGTATGTATGGATTAAATATCAGTTTTTCAGAAATAGCCGACTTTTCTCTTATTGAGAAAAGTATGAAAGAAATGGGAATAGGCATGAGGACAAACGGTTATGGTGGTTTTATGGGAGCCCTTAAAGGAAATTTCAAATCTGAAGCAGGCGGCAATATTTTATTGTTTGCTCAGTCAAATTCATCCCCGACAATTAAAATTGAGCGTGAAGGCAAAAAAGATGTATATATCAGTTTTAAAGACAGTGAAAAAACTGAAAAATTATTTCAAGAAATGACTAAAAAAATTAGTCTTAACTAAGAAGAAATCTTAACAAAGAAGTGAATTTATAAACCTTGAAAAAAATAACCGGTCAGTTTATAATTAAATGCGAACGTGCGAAAACATCTTCATAACTGTTGAAGTTATGAAGATGCTTTTATTTATGAAAAAATAGCGGTTTTTTTCCTATGTATGCTTTCTTTATAAAAGAAAACATTATATTTTGCTAAAGGTTTTGAACACATTGACATTAAGGAGTATGATGATAATGGCAACACCGCTGATGTTTTGCAGTTTCTTTACAGTCCATCTGTTTCAGGGATTTGGCGATGGCAACAAAGCACTGTTCCTTGGGGTTATGCGTTGGGCTGTGTTTAATATACCGATGCTGTTCATTCTGGATTACTTTTTCGGAATGTATGGTATTGTCTGGTCACAGGTAACGGCGGATATGTTAACTGTTATACTTTCATATGTTGTTTATTCAAATTATATGAAAAAGTTAAAGATGAAAGAAGAAAACGATATCCAGTTGTGTTATAGAACTTAAGAGTATATTAATTATAAATGGTATAGAAATATATTTACTTTTATAAATAATAAAGACTCTGCAATTTTTTAATGTATGCAGAGTCTTTTTTACGATTAATTATTATAATAATGGCAACCCGCCTATTATAATTATATTATATTAAGTTGAGCTATAGCTTCTTACAATTTTATCTTTGGAATTGGGACATTTATGGAATATTAATTTAAGGCCGTAACCCGATATTAAGAAAATTCATCATAATAATATTACCCTGGGGGGTAAGGATAGATTCCGGATGGAATTGCAGGCCATATATTTCATAGTCCTTATGTTTTACACCCATGACTTCGCCGTCTTCATCCTCTGCAATAACCTGAAGATCGCCGGGAAGGGTGAACCTTTCTGCAATAAGAGAATGATACCTGGCTGCCTGTATTATGGGGGGCAGGCCCTTAAAAATACTGCAGTCGCCCGCTATGTGAATGCTACTTTGCTTTCCGTGCATTAACCGTCTGGCATGAGTAATGGTGGCTCCGAAAACTTCACAAATGGCCTGGTGGCCAAGGCATATGCCAAGGATAGGAACTTTTTCTTTAAGGTTATTAATAGCTTTTTCACAATTGCCGGCATCTTTAGGAAAACCGGGTCCGGGAGATATGATTATATGAGAAGGGGCCATTTTTTCAATTTCATCCACGGTAAATGCATCATTTCGTATCACGCAGATATCACTGTTTACAGATCCGACCTGCTGGACCAGGTTATAAGTAAAACTGTCATAATTATCGATGATTAGAACCATTTATCATCAACCTTTCCCGCATCAATAATAGCCT
The DNA here is from genome assembly GCF_002904165.1 of Herbinix hemicellulosilytica. Classification (GTDB taxonomy): domain Bacteria; phylum Bacillota; class Clostridia; order Lachnospirales; family Lachnospiraceae; genus Mobilitalea; species Mobilitalea hemicellulosilytica. The sequence continues at coordinate 137,303 of NZ_CVTD020000010.1, forward strand.
CAATAAGTGCTTTGGCTTTGTTCTCAGATTCTTCGTATTCTTTTTCAGGGATACTGTCTGCCACAATACCGGCCCCTGCCTGAATATATACGCGGTCGTCTTTCTTTACTGCCATACGTATCGCAATACATACGTCCATATTTCCGGTAAAATCTATATATCCTATTGCACCCCCGTAAATTCCTCTTGGGTCTTTTTCAAGTTCTTCAATAATTTCGCAAGCCCTTATCTTTGGAGCACCGGACAATGTCCCGGCAGGAAGCATGGCTTCAATTACATCCAGGGCATCTTTATCGTTTCGCAGACGGCCCTCCACCTCGGAAGTGATATGCATAATTTTGGAATATTTCTGTATCATCTTGTATTGTGTAACCCGTACGCTTGAATATTCACAGACTTTTCCTAAATCATTTCTCGCAAGATCTACCAGCATGTCATGTTCGGCCAATTCTTTTTCATCGGCAAGAAGTTCCTTTTCCAGGGCCAAATCTTCATCGATTGATTTTCCTCTGGGTCTGGAACCTGCAATCGGCAAGGTCGTAAGAATTCCGTCATGAAGTCTTACCAATGTTTCGGGCGAAGTACTGATTAATTGAATACCATTGTTTCTTATAAAAACCATATAAGGTGAAGGATTTGTAGTTCGTAAAACCCGGTAAGCATTCAAAAGACTGTCGTGATATTCGGTTTCAAAACGCCTTGAAATTACAGCTTGAAATATGTCGCCGTTTTTTATGTAATCCTTTGCTTTTTCTACAGCTTTCAAATATTCATCTTTTGATACATTACAGGTAAAATCCGGCTGGCTTTTAACAGCAGATTTGGGAGGATGACTAAGGTCATCTATCATCCATATGATGTTTTTAATGTCGTTTAATGCCTTGTTATAATTTTCTTCGATATTGTCAGTCTGCATATTTACAATAATTTTAATTTTTTGCTTTAAATGATCATAGGCAATTACTTTGTCAAAAAGCATAAGGTCAAAATCATTAAATTCGCTGCTTCTAAGTTTTAAAATCGGCTCTGCATATTTTATCATGCTATATGAAAAGTAACCGACAAAGCCTCCGGCAAAAGGCGGAATATCTGTAAGTTTTGGAGCTTTAAATTTTGACAGATAAGTCCTTAATTCTGCCAGGGGATTTTGTGATTTAACGGTCCTTTTTTCACTGTCCTGAAATGTTATTTCTCCGTCTTTACATGTGACATAAGCTATGGGGTCATAACCGAGAAAAGAGTAGCGGCCCCATTTTTCACCGCCTTCAACGCTTTCGAGTAAAAAGTGCCTGTTGCTTATCCTGGAAATTTTCCTTAATAGGGCTATGGGGGTGGTTATATCCGCATAAATTTCTTTGCATAATGGGATGATATTGTAATTTTTAGCCAATTGCTTTATTTCATTGTAATCAGGAGTTAACACAGTCAATCACCTCACTCTAAACTTATTGATATATCAATTTATCAAAGGTTGAAAGAAAGATAATATGCTTTTTGGATATAGGTTAAAAATAAAGAGAAAGCGGGTAATCCGGACAGATTTATAAATTCAACCAGGAAATTACAGAAAAATTCTAAATGAATAAAAAAAGCTTTCATCCCTGAAAGGGACAAAAGCTTTAACTTCTGCGGTACCACCCAAATTGGCGCAAATGCACCCACTTAACTTTGCATACTAACATATGCATTCTCCTGATAACGGGCAGAATCCCCGTAAGCGCCTACTTTCGGTTGATTTCGGGCTTCCCTCGCAAGTCCATTCGGAATAATCATGCAGCCGCATTTCCACCAACCAGCGGCTCTCTGAATGCAGTTCCTTATTCCTACTACTCTTGCTCAACGGTTTAATCATCATTAAGTTTTTATGTTTATTTTAACTAAAATATAATAAAAATTTAAAAAGCTTTTTATCTGGATAAAGTATAAATATTGTTTGATTAATAATAACAATTAAGATACAAAGATATCTATATATTGTATAAAATAGTAATTTATGGATGATTATAGCATAGAGGGTTTCTTTGTGTCAAACACTTTTTGGAAGGAAATATTATAATTTTTTTATATTTTAATAATAAGATTATTATTGAACTTTAGAGTTTAAAGTTGTACAATGACTTCCATTAGGGTTTGCGTTTTCAGATATAGATAAAAAAGAATTCTTTGTTCTTATTTTTAATTATATGACTTTTCTGATTATCTGTGTGCGATTTTATAGGAATTACGTGGCAATAATTTCAGATAACCAATCTGATTATAATAACATGTCAAATAGAAAGACTACATAATACGTAAGGAGGAAAAACATTGCTTGAGCTTAAGAAAATAACAAAGGTTTATCATACCGGCGGCGAAGATGTCGAGGCATTAAAAGGTATAGATTTAAAATTCCGTGACAACGAATTTGTTTCAATCCTTGGGCCATCCGGATGCGGCAAAACTACTTTGCTAAACATCATAGGAGGGCTTGACCAGTATACTTCCGGTGATCTTGTTATCAACGGCATATCTACGAAAGAGTATAAGGACAGGGATTGGGACACATACCGCAACCATTCGGTCGGTTTTGTTTTTCAAAGCTATAACTTAATTCCTCATCAGACTGTGCTTTCAAACGTTGAACTTGCTCTTACTCTGTCCGGGGTTTCAAAGAAAGAACGGCGAAAGAGGGCAAAAGAGGCCCTGGAAAAGGTAGGGCTGGCAAATCAGATAAGGAAAAAACCGTCTCAGTTATCCGGCGGACAGATGCAAAGAGTTGCCATAGCCCGCGCCATAGTAAATAATCCGGACATTATCCTGGCCGACGAACCGACCGGGGCTCTTGATACGGAAACCAGCATTCAGGTTATGGATATTCTAAAAGAAATCGCAAAAGACCGCCTGGTTGTTATGGTTACCCATAATCCTGATCTTGCCGAAAAATATTCCACCCGTATTGTAAAAATGCTTGACGGTAATATTATAAGCGACAGTAAGCCGATTACTGATGAAGAGTTACAAAAAGAAACAGCAAAAGCGCAAAGTAGGGAAGAAATTAACCGCAAAAAGAAAAAACCGTCGATGTCCTTTGGAACATCTTTTGGGTTATCCCTTAAGAATCTTATTACAAAAAAAGGAAGGACGGCATTAACCAGCTTTGCCGGTTCTATCGGCATCATAGGAATTGCTCTAATTTATGCGGTATCCTCGGGAACTACCACTTTTATAGACCACGTGCAGGAAGAAACCCTTGCTTCGTATCCTCTTACAATTGAAGCTAAGAATGTGGATATAACAACTTTGCTTTCTACTTTTATGGGCAAAGCCCATTCCGTTTCTGAGCATGAAGATGACGCGATTTACCAAAAGGCTATGCTGTATGAAATGACTAATGCAATGAACTCTCTTGAAACACAGGAAAACGATCTGAAAGCTTTCAAGGAATATATAGAAAAAGAGAGAACTGATGAAAACAGTAAGCTTGGTATGGCACTGGCAGGAGTTCAATATTCATATGATATTGATCTTCAGGTTTATACTAAAAATGTAGACGGTACGATAATCCGTTCCGATACGGAAGCCATGACCCTGGAACTTATGAAAAAATATCTGAATATAGATATGTCCAATATGCTTGCCTTACGTGAGAGGTCAATTATGGGCAGCTCTTCGTCCATAATGACGTCATCAATGAACTTGTGGAAAGAGTTGATTCCGGGAGAAAACGGCGAGGCTGTTAATGATGTAATCGAGAGGCAATATGATTTGGTATACGGAAGATGGCCTTCCAGATATGATGAAATAATCCTCTTTGTAGACGAAAACAATGAAATAGATGATATGACACTTTATGCTTTGGGGCTAAAGTCTGAAGAGGAAATGAAAAAACTCATGGAAGCCTCTGTAAATCATACGACTGTTGATTATGAAGTACAGAAATGGTCTTATGAAGAAATCTGCGATATGGATTTTCGTACAGTTTTAAATTCCGATTGTTATATTTATGATGAAAAAACTGGTACCTATACTGATCTTAGAAATACAGAAGCCGGCTTAAAATACCTGTATGACAATGCATTAAAACTTAAAGTCGTTGGTATTGCAAAGCCAAGTGAAAATTCTATTGCATCATCAAACAGAAGCTATATCGGATATACTAGCGATTTGACTAAATACGTTATAGAGAATGCATACAATTCGGAAGCAGTAAAAGAACAGAAAGCTAATCCGAATATTGATATTTTCACCGGACTGCCCTTTAAAGACAATGACGGTACTGTAACCACAGAGGAAAAAGCAAAAGAATTCAAAGAATATATAGAAGCACTTGATGTTTCCGGTAAGGCCAATGCATACATTAAGATTATGAGCATACCGTCCGATGAGGAGATAGAGCAGTTTATTTCAAGCACTCTTGAAAACATGTCAAGGGCTGATATGGAAGCGGCCATGGCACCGGCTATTGTGCAGCAAACAGGAATGGATGAAGCAACAATTACAGGTTATATCTCATCTATGAGTGATGACGATTTAAAAGCAATGTTTATTCAGGCTCTTACTGAGCAGTATAGTGCTCAATATGCAGAACAGGTAAACAGGCAGATGAGTTCAATGACAAACGAACAGTTGGCTGCTGCTCTTGATATGGAAGTTTCTCAGTATAATGATGAAATGTGTGCAAAACTCTATGACGAAATCCTGGAATTTTCGGACTCTACTTATGAAGACAATCTGATAAAGCTTGGTTGTGTTGATATGGACAGTCCTACAGCCATTAATTTGTATGCATCTACATTTGAAAATAAAGATGCGATTAAGGATGCTATTGCGGAATATAATGAAAGTGTGGATGACCTTAAAGAGATTACTTATACGGACTATGTGGGTCTAATGATGTCGTCGGTTACGACGATAATTAACGCCATAACGTATGTTCTTATTGCCTTTGTGGCGGTATCACTGATAGTTTCGTCCATCATGATCGGGGTAATTACGCTGATATCTGTACAGGAACGTACTAAGGAGATCGGTATCCTAAGGGCTATCGGAGCTTCAAAACGAAATATATCTACCATGTTTAGTGCTGAAACCGTTATAATCGGATTTACATCAGGCTTGCTTGGCGTTGTTATAACTTATCTGCTTTGCATTCCGATAAATCTGATACTGCACCGTTTGACAGGGCTTAATAACTTAAGCGCAATACTGCCTGTTCAGACAGCGGTTATATTAATTGTTATAAGTATCCTTCTGACTCTGATAGCCGGTATCATACCTTCACGCAGCGCCGCAAAGAAGGACCCGGTTGTAGCATTAAGGACTGAATAATAAAACATTCATACGGATTAATAATTGACTAATAGTAAATTAAAAACCTATTAAAATTATAGAATTAAGGCTTTCCTGATGATATAATAAGGGAAAGCCATTTTTTATATAGAATTTGCATTGGAAGAAAGGAAACGTAAATTATAATCTGTCCGGAAGAACTACTAAGAATATATACCGCACTTATACGCCGTTATCGGTAACAAAACGCTTTTAAGGGGAGGTGGATTTATGAATTATAATTATTTATTAATACCGCTTTCAATAGTTTTAATAATAATATTGCTTTATCTTTTATGGATAAACGGATATTTGATTATAAGCAGAAAAACGGCTGTTTTATTTGTGGGCTTATTAAGGAAAAAAGGAAGATGTAAGGTAAAATTTAAGTCTTGCAACGGGAATGTAAAAAGAGTTATTAAGATTAATGAAAGCAAAAATTATATATTTAATTTAAACACTAATATATCCAAAGGTAATGTTACTGCTGAAATAAAGGATAAAAATAAAAGGTCCCTGCTACAGTTAGATAAAAGCAATCAGAATGCAACACTAAATTTAAATGAGAATGAGAGGTATTACCTGATATTAAGTTTTGAGAATGCGGACGGTGAATTGGAACTGACCTGGAGCTAAAAATGGTATGGGAGCTAATAATCATATTAGGCCTGTTATATTATACAGTCGCTAAATCTTAGCGGCTGTTTTTTGCTGTTTATGATAATTTTAAATGTCAATAAAAGATTTAGTAAGATATTGACATATGTGATTTTATTTAGTATAGTTCTATATAGAACAATACTAAATAAAACAATATCATATAAAACTATATTATATAAGAGGTGAGAATAACGAAAACTTATGGTGGCTTCCTTATATCCCAGGTACAGCATTTGAGCGGAAGAGTTTTTGAAAAGCTGTTAAAAGAATGTGGCGTTGATGTTTTTAACGGGGCTCAGGGACGTATACTTTATGTACTTTGGGAACATGGACAGTTAACTATTACTGAGATCGGGCATTTGACTTCTTTGGCTAAATCAACACTTACTGCTATGTTAGACAGGATGGAAGCGGAAGGGTTGATAGAAAGAATACCTGATAAGAAAAATCGCAGGCAGATTCTGATATCAGTAACAGAAAAAGCAAAAGGATACAGGGAAAAGTATAACTGGGTATCGGACAAGATGAGCGAAATATTTTATGACGGTTTTTCAGATGCTGAGATTATCGAATTTGAAAAGCAATTAAGAAGAATAATAAGAAATCTTGAAAAGGAAGGAGTATAAGTATATGGAAAAAATATCGGTAAGCCCGCAAAATAATTTTTGCCCTCAAACATTGTTTATGTATGGCACATATCGGGAGGACGGAACACCGAATTTCGGCCTGTTTTGCTGGTTCAGTTACTTCTGGGACGGCGAGTTGGGAGTTATGGCCTGCATCGGAGGTGAAAAATTAACTAAAGACCGTATCCGGGAAACGAAAGTATTTTCCGCCAACCTGGTAACAGAATCTATGCTTCCGATTGCGGATTATTTAGGTAACAATGAAGGATACAATAAGGAAAAAATGAATATTCCGCTTGAAACCGAACGGGGCGCTGTATTAAATGTTCCTGTACTTAAAGATAGCCCCTGGGTGTTTGAACTTGAAGTTTTTCAATCCATTTCCTTTAACGGCAGTGACGTATTTCTGTGTAAGATCCGCAATACATTGGTTGCAAAAGAACTTAAGGATAATTCAATAGATGTGGACGAACGGTTGCGTATGGCTGCTCCTGTAACATGGATCGGAGAGGGACAATATTATACGTTAAACCATGAAACTTTAGGAAAAACCGGTAACTGGAAGGACCTATATGGGAAGAATAAAGTATAAAAAATATAATTACATATTTTAAGTTTTCTAAGTCAGTGGATTATTAGGTTATCATATTCGACGGACTGATTTGATTATGTTTTGCTAGTCTTCTTATTGTGCGAAACAGTTACTGTTTAATCAACCAAAGTGTGGGGACATCATTGATCGGGTTTGGCAGTTATCATAAGTAAAGTTTTATTCCCTCGATATGAAATGTAAATACATATCGGGGGTATTTTTATGTGAAATTTAAACAATGTATATGTAAACGGTTGACAGCTTAACAGGGTTTATTTTTATTATTGATTATGTAATTAAAAGTGACGTTTATATGTGGGTAATAAATTTTACTATAACAAATTTTACTATAATAAATAATAAATTAAACCCGCACATTTGTCCGTCATGGCTCGTTATACATTATAGAAAGGGGGTTCCTATGTCGTTAAGTATACATGATCAGTATGATAAGATATACAAATATTGCTATTTTAAAGTGAAAGATAAACAGACTGCGGAAGATTTGACGCAAGAAACTTTTCTTAGATATTTCAGTCAGAAATCCTACATAAACAAAGGGAAGCCCCTTGCTTATCTATATACTATAGCAAAAAACCTGTGCATTGATTTTTATAGAAAAAGCGGCAGGGATGAAAGGCTTAATGAGGAAGTTCCTGCAAATGATGAGGTTACGGCATTTGAAACCAGCTATGCTGTTAAGCAGGCAGTATCAACACTGCCCGTCGAATTACAGGAAATGCTTCTGCTTCGGTATGCAAATGAACTTAGTATAAACGAAATAGCCCAAATTATGAATATATCCCGTTTTTCAGTTTACCGTAGGCTTAATAAGGCTTTGGATTTATTAAAAGGTGTCCTTAGAAAGGAGGACTTTAATGAAATATAAATTAAAAAAAGAGTTAAAAACGGTCTTTGATGCGCCGGCGCCGGCAAGAAAAGAGGAGTTTATAAACCTACTGGAATACCCGAAAGCAAACAGATTAGATTTTTTTATTAGTCAGATTGGATATATAAGAAAACGGGTTTGGATTTTGTCGTTACTGTTGTTTATTGGTACGTTAATTGGCCTATATTTTTCTGGGGCTTCATACTCATTTGTTTGGGTTGTATCTTCGGTTTTGCCGTTTGTTTCTCTTGTGACCATAAGCGAGATAGCAAGAAGTATCACATACAACATGGATGAACTTGAGATGAGCTGCAAATACAACCTTTTGGAAGTAAGCCTAATTCGTATTGGAATATTGGGAGTAGTCAATCTGGCTGTATTTATCGGTATACTATTGTTATTATCCGGTAAGACGGATTTGGGGTTTATCAGATTAGGTATTTATTTGTCGACCCCATATTTGCTGAACTGCTACGGTTCTTTATTTGTCATAAACCGCTCAAAAAGCAGGGATACTGTTTATATTTGCGGCAGTGTTACGGCTTTGGTAAGTATTTTAAATTCTCTGATTTCAATCCGGATATATGATATCTATTTAGAAAGAAACAGGATGTTTTGGGCTATAGCGTTCATTATGTTTGCTGTTTTAAGTTTGAAAGAAATCGTAAAGTTTATTAAGAGAATGGAGGATTTAAAGTGGAACTCGTCATTGACCGCTTAAGCAAACATTACAAAAATAAGATGGCCGTAGACCGTGTTTCATTGACCCTAAAAGAAGGAGTTTACGGTCTGCTTGGGGCAAACGGTTCGGGAAAGACAACTTTAATGAGAATGATATGCGGAGTTTTAAAGCCTACAAGCGGGGAGGTTAAATTCAACGGAATAGATGTAAGTGAAGAAAAGTTCAGAGATTTGTTAGGCTATCTTCCTCAGGATTTCGGATATTATCCGGAGTTTACAGCTTATGATTTTTTGCTTTACCTGTCAAGCTTAAAAGGGCTTACAAGGCAACGAGCCAAAGATAGGACGTCTGAACTTTTAAAGTTGGTGGGCCTTTCGGATGTAGCTAAAAAGAAAATAAAATCATTTTCCGGAGGAATGAAACAGCGTTTAGGCATAGCCCAAGCCCTGTTAAATAATCCTAAAATATTGGTTTTGGATGAACCTACGGCAGGTCTTGATCCAAATGAACGAGTTCGGTTCAGGAATCTGATATCAAGACTTGGAAAGGATAGAATAGTACTGCTGTCGACTCATATTGTTTCTGATGTCGAATATATAGCTTCAACTATTTTATTAATGAAAAACGGGCAAATTATACATAAAGGCCCTCTTGAAGAGATTATTCGTCCGATTGAAGGAAAAGTTTTTGAATGCCTTGTGGATTGTAATACGGCAGAATATCTGATTGCTAATTACCCGATTATAAATGTCAGGGAAGAAAAGGACAAAACGTTTTTACGCCTTGTGGCAGAAAAAGCCCCATGTAAGGAAGCTAAAGCGGTTACGGCAGTTTTGGAAGATCTGTACCTGTATTACTTTAACAAGGAGGCAAACAAGAGTGAGCAGTTATATGGAATTAATTAAATTTGAATATAAAAAAATATTTAAAAAACGCAGTACTGTAATTATTTTGATAATCGGTATTATTCTTACGGTTATAAGCAGTGTAGGGACTTTATTGGGGAATTACTATATTGAAGGAGAGGTATTTGAAGGCAATTATGAAGGCATGAAAAAAGACAGGGCATATAAAAGAAGGCTATCGGGACGGGAAATCAACGCCGATTTGCTTTCGGAAGCAATAGAAGCATATTCCCGTATTCCGTTTACCGAAGGGATATATCATAACACCGAAGAATATCAGAAATACGCCAGACCTTACAACGAAATTTACGGAATAATCAGAAAAGTTTATGATATAGACAATATAAGACAACTGGGTTCTATTCCGAGAGAAAAGCTTTATGATTTTTATGCGGTACGTCAAAGGGTGGTAGAAAAAATTATAGAAAATACAGCGATGAATGACAGGGAGAAAGAAAATTCCATAATCTTAAGCAGAAAAGTAAAGACTCCGTTTATTTATTCCTATATAGACGGATATCAGAGATTCATTACGCAAATGAACACAACAGCCATAATTATCTGCTTTATCTGTATCATATGCATTTCTCCCTTGTTTGCCGGTGAATATGCTGAAGGAATGGACGGACTGGTGTTTTCAGCTAAATACGGGAAAAGCAAAATGATTTATGCCAAAATAATTACAGGTATTACATTTACCATACTGATAAGCCTACTGTTTACATTTGTAACTTATCTTACGGTAATGCCCATTTTCGGGTGGGATGGCAGCGGTACTCCGATACAACAGTATTTGCCATTTACGATAGACCCGTTTACCTTCGGTCAGGTTGCCATGTTATATTCCATAATGATTTTAGGAGGAAATATATTGTCATCTGCGATTACGATGGCCCTGTCTGCAAAATTAAAATCTCCTTTTTTGGTACTTGTAATAATGACGGCCATTACGATTGTTCCGGGTTTTATAAATGTTTCTGAAAATGTACTGTGGTTATACCATTTAATCAAGCTGATACCGGTAAAAATGTTCAACCTGGGAAATATTATAGATGTTTATTCTATTGATATTTTTGGGCTGATTTTAAGGCCATATGAGTTAATTATTATTTTTGCCTTTATAGCCGGTATAGCATTGCTGCCTTTGGCATACAGATGCTTTAAGAATCATAAATGAATAAGTAAATTGTTTATAGAAGAATATATCGACAAATGATAATTCATAAATGAAAGCTAAATAAACCGGCAAATCTTTAATCAAAATTAGAATCTGATTATCAGGCAGGCAAAAAATAGCAGGGAACATTTTTTAGTTAATCTTATGTTCCCTGCATCTTTTTATATTCTCACAGATAAATCCGTTTTTGATTAAGCTGATTTAGGTGCGGTCGTATGAAAGCAGCGAGGTTGTGACAGGATAAATTTATTTTATTCTTCATCCTGCAGTGCATCATAACCTTCTTCGCCGGTCCTGATTTTTATTACGTTTTCTACATCGTAAATAAAGATTTTACCGTCGCCCATATTGCCTGTATAAAGTGAATTTTTAACCGTATCTACCACTGTTTCAACCGGTATCTTGCATACTACGATGTCAACCTGTACTTTAGGAAGCAGTCTGGTTTTTACCGGAACACCGCGGTAATATTCTTCGTGACCTTTCTGCATACCATATCCAAGAACATTGGTTACAGTAAGACCTGTTATACCGATTTTATCCAGAGCTGTCTGTAGTTGTGTAAACTTATCCTGGTTGGTGATAACGGTTACTTTTGTAATCTTAGCTCCGGGGCGTGCCTTGTTGACTACCGGAATTGCATCATCAACTGATACCTTGCCGGAAGCAGTTTCAGAAGCTGCAACCGCACTTACCGGGTGACCTATTGCCGCTATCATGTCTCCGTTTCCGTTGACCGGAGCCATAATAGGAGCTACGATTGCAAAATCAGGATATGCGCTATTTCCGTGTTCACCGATATCAAGGCCCTGAATTTCTTCTTCAAGACTGACACGAATGCCCATAGTCTTTTTAATAAGTAACCATACAACCGATGATGATACAAATACAAATACACCAACAGCTATAATACCGAGAAGTTCAGCTTTAAGCAGAGAAAAACCGCCGCCATAGAATAGACCGCTTACTGTTGAAAGGCTGGTTACGCCTTCCTGTGCAAAGAGGCCGACGCATATTGTACCGAATACACCGCAAACTAAATGTACGGAAGTGGCACCTACTGGGTCATCAACCTTTATGCGGTCAAAGAAAAGTACTGCAAATACAACGATAACGCCTGCTATAGCACCGATGATTAATGAACTTCCGACACTGACATATGCACAGCTGCCCGTGATTCCTACCAAGCCTGCAAGACAGCCGTTGATGGTCATGCCAAGATCAGGCTTACCGATGAAGAGCCAGGATGTGGCGGTAGCAGTAAGTACAGCAGCTATGGCAGCGGTGTTTGTGGTTACCAGGATATGCACAACATCTGCCGGATTTTGAAAACTCATTGTTGAACCGGGGTTAAAACCAAACCATCCAAGCCACAGGACGAAAAGGCCGATTACAGCCAGAGCCATGCTATGCCCGGGAATGGCTTTGGGTTTTCCGTCTTTGTCATATTTACCGTAACGGGGGCCAAGTATGATGGCACCGGAAAGGGCAGCCCATCCACCTACAGAATGAACTACTGTATCACCCGCAAAATCCAGGAAACCAAGGTCAGCCAGCCAGCCGCCGCCCCAGATCCAGTGACCGACGATCGGATAAATTACAAGAGTCAGTATAAAGGAGAATACTATAAAGGATATATATTTTACACGTTCTGCTACCGCACCGGATACGATAGTTGCTGCGGTACCGCAGAACACAAGCTGGAAGAAGAATTTTCCCCAGAACGGTACGCTTGATGTAAGTGTATCTTTATAGTATGATAAATCAGAACTACCTAAAATAAAAAGATGTTCTGTACCGACAAGGGGATTGTCTCCGCCAAACATCAGCCCCCATCCAAGCAGCATAAAACCAAGTGAAGAAACTGCAAAAACGATAAAGTTTTTAGATAAGATGTTAACGGTGTTTTTTGATCTGGCAAAACCTGATTCTACTGCTGCGAAACCCAGGTTCATAAAGAATACCAATACTGCCGCAAGTACTACCCAAATAGTATCAACTATCATAACATAATCCATCAATCATTCCTCCTTAAAATTAGTTAAGGGCGTGTATTTTATTGAATTGACAATAAAACACACGCCCTTGTGCGAATTAATTTTTAATATGTTTTTTTTAAATAGATAGAATTCCTGTCACACCCAGTCTGAAATTCCGTATGTTAATTAAGATTAAATAAACAGTGTAAATGACCGCACTTCTTATTAATCCGGTAAATTCCTAGATTTATCCACACCCTTTCCCCTGATAATATTTATGGCGCTGTCAGCTATTGCCAACAGCGCCATTGCTTTACACTTACTTATATTATATTCAATAATAACTAAATGTGTTTTTTCTGTCAATATAAAATTACTATAATTTTAAAAAAAATATTACAAATTTTTGTTGGTAAAATATACCATAAATCAATAAAGCAAGTTATTAAGGGGATATGCTAATATTATATTAATTTTATAATGTCCGGTGCAAATAAAAATAAAAATTAAGACAAAGCAATAGTAGCATTTTATAAGTAAAAATACCAATTTTATAATAAACTAAAATGGCTTATCTTCATAAAATCTTCACAAAAATTTGATATATTTAAATAAAGGCAAGTAAAAATATATGTAAAGGTGGTTTTTAAATGGGAAAGTCAAAGCTTTCGGTTAAGAATGTTCATAAAACTAAAAAGACGGTATTTGTTGCAGCCGGTATTATTGCAGTTGTAATAACAGGTTTTATTTTTACAAAATTCAATTCTAAAGGAAATGTTCAGGAAGATTTAATAATACTTAAAAGTGAAATCTCAGATAATGTTAAATTTTATCCATATAAATCGGGAAAGACAAATATGGAGGTTATGGCAGTAAGGGCAAGTGACGGAACTATTAGAACGGCATTTAATACCTGTCAGATTTGCTATGATTCCGGCAGAGGGTATTATAAGCAGGAAGGTGACAAATTAGTATGCCAAAATTGCGGCAACAGATTTAGCCTGGATCAGTTGGAAAAGCTAAAAGGAGGCTGTAATCCTGTACCAATTACTAAAGAATATAAAACAGAGGATGATGAGGTTATCGTAATTTCCCAAGCATTCATGGATGCAAATAAGGGTTTGTTCGGAAATTGGAAAAAGCAATAAATACACGTCAAAAAAACAGGTGGGATGCAAATGGAGCAAAAATTAATAAGTAAGGTTCTTCAGATAGACGGTATGTCTTGTACAAATTGTGAAACGAGAATAGAAAATGCTCTAAAAAAACTTGAAGGTGTTAAAAAAGTTAAAGCGATTTATAGCAGCTTGAATGTTTACATTACTTACGATGCTAATGTTGTAAAACTGCATCAAATTATACAGGTAATAGAAAATCTGGGTTATGTGGTGAAAAATAAACCCGATACTAAAGATGCTCAAAGATCAAACATAAAAAATACGCCAAATAAAACATCGGATGAAAAAATGTCTGTCAGCCGTCTGGTTGGAATAGGAGTCATAGTGTTTGCTATATACTTAATAATAAGCAACACGGCAGGCTTTAATTTTATACCTCAGATTAATCAATCCATGGGATACGGTATCCTCTTTATTGTAGGAATGATGACTTCACTGCATTGTGTTGCCATGTGCGGTGGGATAAATCTTTCGGTATGTGTTTCCTATAAGGCAGCCAACGAAAATAACAGCAGGCTTTCAAGTCTAAAACCCAGTTTTCTTTATAACAGCGGAAGAATACTATCCTATACCATAATCGGAGGGTTAGTCGGAGCATTAGGGGCAAGTATAAGTTTCTCCGGTGCCGCCAAGGGTATTGTTGCTGTTATATCAGGGTTTTTCATGATAATTATGGGATTAAATATGCTTAATATATTCCCATGGCTTAGAAAATTAAATCCCAGAATGCCAAAATTTTTCGGTAATAAAATACATAGTAATAAAGATAATTACGGTCCGTTTTTTATTGGATTGCTTAATGGCCTAATGCCGTGCGGACCGCTTCAGGCAATGCAGCTTTATGCATTAGGTACGGGAAGTTTTGCAGCAGGAGCCTTATCAATGTTTATGTTCAGTCTTGGAACAGTACCCTTAATGTTTGGATTCGGTGCGGTAAGTTCAGTTATAAACGGAAAATTTACACATAAAATGATGAAAGCCAGTGCTGTGCTGGTAATAGCTCTTGGAGTGGTTATGGTATCCAGAGGCATGGCATTGTCAGGTTTTGTAATACCGTCAATTCCGTTTGGTACAGGCAGTGCCGTAAAAGAACAAGGGGTAGCAGTTATAAAGGACGGTATTCAGGAAGTTACATCAAAAGTCTCACCCGGTAGTTATGAGCCGATAACGGTGCAAAAAGGCGTACCGGTGAAATGGATCATAAAAGCAGGAAAAGGAGATATAAACGGTTGCAATAACGAAATTATAATTCCTAAATTCAATATAAGCAAAAAACTTGAAATAGGGGACAATATAATAGAATTTATTCCTGCCGAATCCGGTACGTATGTTTACAGTTGTTGGATGGGTATGATATGGAGCAAAATTACTGTGGTTGATGATTTGAATAATATAGACGTTTCCGCTACAGGCGGAGTATCTTATTAGTCTTTAGGAAAGTATATAATTAATCGATTAAAAAAGCTTGTTTTCTTATTTTTGAACTGCTTAAAACGAATTTAATCTGAAGACACTTATTTATATAATAGATTTTTATATTATTAAAAAAATATATGGTAATTGATATAAAATTTGTTTAAAAAATTATAAGGAGGAAAGAATGAAATTACTGCATGTAACAATACAGACCTCAAAGTTTGAGGAAGAAATTAAATTTTACAGGGAATTTGTTGGCTTAAACATTCAGAACGATTTGCGACCTATGGGAAAAGAGATAGTTTTTTTAGCCGATGGAGAGCAGGAAACATATATTGAAATTATAAATAATCCTGAAGCTTTTGATGCCGGAAATAAATATCTGTCTATAGGGTTTAAGACACAGGACGTTGAGGCAAAAAGGGAAGAATTCGAAAAACTTGGATTTAAACCTACACCGATAATTTCACCATTGCCGCAGGTTAAGTTTTTCTTTGTAAAGGACCCCGCAGGTGTTAATGTGCAGTTTATGTAACTTACATTTACCATAAACAGAATATATAAAATAAAAAGCCGTTAATATCCGATTGATATTAAAGGCTTAGATAGTGTAAAATAAGTTGTGTAAATAAAAATAGAGAAACTCCGAGGCTTATGGTAAAATGTTTAACGACCAAATCAAACAAACACCATTTAACGAAGGAGTTTCTCTATGACGAATGATAACACAAATACCACAAAGAATCTAGACCTTAATCAAACATTAAATGATTTTCTGATTGGTCTTTTAAAACAGACTATGGAACGCCTCATGCAAGAAGAACTCACAAATGTTCTTCAGTATGAAAAATATAGTTATGACGGTCGTGGAACAGGTAATTCCAGAAACGGTTTCTATTATAGAGATTATGAAACCAGGTATGGAACAATCCATGATTTAAAAATCCCACGCGATCGTAACAATGAATTCAACCAACAGCTTATACCTCCTTATGCCAGACGAGATGATTGGCTAGAAAGTCTCATTATACGCATGTATGCCAATGGTGTTTCCACCAGAGAAATCGCTAACATTATAGAAAAACTATACGGTAATTCATATAGTGCTACAACTATTAGCAACATTACCGATGTTGCGATTGATGAGGTAGAAAAGTGGCATAAACGCGATTTAAAGAAGCGTTATAGTATTATTTATATAGATGCTCTACATGTAAAACTTAGACGCACTACAGTTGATTCTGATGCTGTTTACTTCATACTTGGCATTGATGAAGATGGCTACCGAGAAGTAATTGACTTCTTTATAGGTACTAATGAAAGTGCCTATGTTTGGGAAGAAAACCTACATGCAATCAAAAGTCGTGGTGTAGAGCAGGTACTTCTTTTTGTCATGGATGGTCTGGCTGGCTTAGATGAGGCAGTCCACAGGGTATACCCAAAAGCTGAAATTCAGCGCTGCATAGTTCATAAAATCCGCTCTTCCATAAAAAATATCCGTAAGAAAGATATAAGTGCATTTACTACCGATTTAAAGGCCGTATATGAATCACCTAACATGGAATTAGCAAAAAATGCTTTGGACGAACTTAACCAGAAATGGGGAAAATCCTATCGCAAAGTAGTTGATTCCTGGTGTTACGATGATCAACTATTTACTTATTTTCTATTTCCAGAATCTATTCGTAAATGCATTTATACAACCAATTGGATAGAGCGCTTTAATAAGGAAGTTCGTCGTCTAACCAAGACGAAAGACAGCCTACCTAACGAAGATGCATGCAGCAAACTGGTGTACTTTAAAGTCATTCAATACAATGAAATATGGTCTACCAAGAAGCTAAGGGGTTTTGCTATGGCTTATGATGACCTTCAGGAAATGTTTAGTCTAAAGTATTCATAAATTTATTTACACAAAATTCTTGACACTATCAAGGCTTATTTTTATAGATAAAAATTAAATAAATATCTAATGCAAACCGTTTTATAATATACAAGTTTATTTTTGCAGCCTAAAACTGTATTGACAAATCATAAATAATATGTTATATAAATAATGTCTTAGCACTCGGTAAATAAGAGTGCTAACAGTAAAATTCAAAACGGTAATGACAGATTTATGTGCAGCGCTAATACAGCAGGAAAAACCGTTTTGTGTTTAATAACTTAAAGGTATTCTTGTCCGGTCTTTAGCATATGAATTTGCTATCCACCTATTATATAACCTATTTTAAGAGGCCAATTTGATTATGCATTTATAGCGCTGTATGTAATTATACGGCGCTTTTCTGTTGTTACTACTAAAGCATGCGATTTTCATTATTCTTATATCAAAAAAATAATAACGGAATGAGGTGAAAATATGCAGGCTTTAATATTAGCAGCAGGAATGGGAACAAGGTTAAAAGATTTAACAAAAGATTCGGCTAAATGCATGGTCAAAGTAAACGGTAAAACTCTGATTGAAAGAATGTTAAATCAGCTTGACAGGTTAAACTTAAGAGAAATTATTATTGTAGCAGGCTACAAAGCCGATAAACTCATTTCTTATATCAATTCACTTGATATCAAAACCCCCATATCATTTGTTAAAAATGATTTTTATAAAAAGACCAACAATATTTATTCGTTGTACATAGCACGGGAATGTTTACAAAAAGATGATACCCTTTTGTTGGAGTCGGATTTAATTTTTAGTGATGGGGTACTTAGAAGGCTCATAAACAATCCTTATCCTGATCTGGCTTTAGTAGCCAAATACGAAAATTGGATGGACGGAACCGTTGTCACCATTGACAGCCAAAATAATATAACCAGTTTTATTGAGAAGAAGAATTTTGATTTTAATGATATTCAAAAATATTATAAAACCGTGAATATCTATAAATTCAGCAAACATTTCCTGCAACAATATTATGTTCCTTTTTTAAAAGCATATATCGACTCCAGGGGAAGTAACGAATATTACGAACAGGTTCTAAAAGTTCTAAGTGTAATGGAAAAGTCTACGATTAAAGCAGAAGTGCTTGAAGGCGAACCGTGGTATGAAATCGACGATGTGCAGGATCTTGATATAGCAGAATCCATATTTTCTGAAAATGGATTTGGCAAGATTAGAACAAGGTATGGAGGGTACTGGCGATATCCTAAGCTGATAGATTTCTGCTATCTGGTAAATCCTTTCTATCCTCCAAAGAAGATGATTGAGGAAATAAAAAGCAGTATAGATAAATTAATATCTAACTATCCGTCAGGAATTGAAGTAAACAGCCTTATAGCGGGCAAATATTACGGACTTAAAAAAGAACATATTTGTCCGGGCAACGGGGCATCAGAACTTATAAATTCATTGATGAAGACAGTCGAAGGCAAAGTTGGAATAACTTATCCTACTTTTGAGGAATACCCAAACCGTTTGAATAAGAATATGATAGTACCTTTTTATCCCAACAACAAAAATTTTTCATATAATTCTGATGAGTTAATCAACTACTATGAAAATACCGGCATAAAAGCTCTTCTTATAATTAATCCTGACAATCCGTCAGGCAATTTCATCGAAAGGTCTGATATTTTAAAACTTGCCGGATGGGCACAGAAAAAAGGTATAAGGTTAATCGTTGACGAATCATTTGTAGATTTTGCAAATACATCCGGACCTCAGACACTTCTTACCGAAGAAATTCTTGGGCAATATAAGAATCTCATAGTCGTAAGAAGTATTTCAAAATCTTTCGGAGTACCCGGGCTTCGTCTTGGAATTGCTGCAAGTGCCGATGAGGAGTTAATCGGATTTATAAAGAAAGATATTTCTATATGGAATATAAATTCAATAGCTGAATTTTATCTACAAATATGTGAAAAATACAGGAAAGAATATTTATTGGCTCTGGAAAAATTTAAATTAACCAGAGACAAGTTTGTTGAGGATTTAAAAAAGATACCGAATCTTAGGGTTATACCTACAGAGGCAAATTACGTTATGTGTGAAGTGCTTGGCGGGTATTTTGCCGTTAATTTGGCAGAAACTCTGCTAAATAAGTACAATATCCTTATTAAAGACCTGTCAGGCAAAAAAGGAATAGACGGACAGTATATCAGGGTAGCAGTCAAAACTAAAGAAGAAAATAATCTTCTTATAACTGCTCTTCAAAATATACTTGGTAAATCCGGTAGGGCAAAAGCATTTACTATAAGTTTCAGCGGGCAGGAGGCTTTATTGTATGCCAAGAGGAGAAATTAATCATGATTCTGAATATAATATGCTTTATTTTCTAAAAGATCCGTCCAATATTTGCTCTATTACAGGCCTTTTATGCTCATTTTCAGGTATATACTTTTCTGTAACCGGAAAATTTTATTATGCATTGATAGGTCTTATATGGTCAGTCATTTTTGACTGGGCAGACGGTATAATTGCAAGAAATCTTAAAAACCGTACCGATTATCATCGGGCTGTAGGTACTCAAATGGATTCACTTATTGATATAGTAAGTTTCGGAATCCTTCCGGCAGTTATTTTATTAAGTTTCGGAAAATTTAAACCGTCTTTTTTCCCAGGAGCTTTTCTGATTGTGGCAGGAGGGGTTGTGAGATTAAGTTATTTTAATGTTTTTGGGATGATTGATAAAAATACTTATAAAGGTTTGGCCTTAGATAACAATGCAATTATTCTTTCCTTTATATTTATATTTGAAAGGTTCTTATCACATCAGACATTTTCAACTATTTTATATACTGTTATGATAATTCTTCTTGTCTTTAATCTGGCTCCGATCCGCACCCGTAAATTTGGAGCCGGATGGCTGTATGTCCTTATTCCTTATACCGTAATAATGACGGTTTATTATGCATATATTCAATGATAACTTTACCTAAAAGCAGTAAATATAAATAATAAATTATTATTATTTATAAGATCAATATTTTCGTAATACAACATGGTATTACCTGTCTTGAAAAGATTGCTTAACAGGTATAAAATGTTAAAGGTTAGATAGTAAATTGGCAAATAACAGGGCAATAATTGAAAGACAGGAGGATATCACAATGCAGGAAGTTTATGAGTTTTTGAAAAATTGCGGAACATATTATCTGACAACTGTGGAAGGAGATCAGCCAAGGGTCAGGCCTTCAGGAAAATCCCAAAGCTGAGATTTGTGAGCTATTTTTTACTCATTTACCGAGGCACCGAAAGTGATAAAATTCTAGCGACATGATTCTATAAGAAAATAGCTGTTACTAATTACAAAATAAAATATCAGGTCAATGTTGTTTGTTTAAAAGCAAATACTCATAAAGGGTATTTGCTTTTTTGATAGTGTCAAGAATTTTGTGTAAATAAATTTATGAATACTTTAGACTAAACATTTCCTGAAGGTCATCATAAGCCATAGCAAAACCCCTTAGCTTCTTGGTAGACCATATTTCATTGTATTGAATGACTTTAAAGTACACCAGTTTGCTGCATGCATCTTCGTTAGGTAGGCTGTCTTTCGTCTTGGTTAGACGACGAACTTCCTTATTAAAGCGCTCTATCCAATTGGTTGTATAAATGCATTTACGAATAGATTCTGGAAATAGAAAATAAGTAAATAGTTGATCATCGTAACACCAGGAATCAACTACTTTGCGATAGGATTTTCCCCATTTCTGGTTAAGTTCGTCCAAAGCATTTTTTGCTAATTCCATGTTAGGTGATTCATATACGGCCTTTAAATCGGTAGTAAATGCACTTATATCTTTCTTACGGATATTTTTTATGGAAGAGCGGATTTTATGAACTATGCAGCGCTGAATTTCAGCTTTTGGGTATACCCTGTGGACTGCCTCATCTAAGCCAGCCAGACCATCCATGACAAAAAGAAGTACCTGCTCTACACCACGACTTTTGATTGCATGTAGGTTTTCTTCCCAAACATAGGCACTTTCATTAGTACCTATAAAGAAGTCAATTACTTCTCGGTAGCCATCTTCATCAATGCCAAGTATGAAGTAAACAGCATCAGAATCAACTGTAGTGCGTCTAAGTTTTACATGTAGAGCATCTATATAAATAATACTATAACGCTTCTTTAAATCGCGTTTATGCCACTTTTCTACCTCATCAATCGCAACATCGGTAATGTTGCTAATAGTTGTAGCACTATATGAATTACCGTATAGTTTTTCTATAATGTTAGCGATTTCTCTGGTGGAAACACCATTGGCATACATGCGTATAATGAGACTTTCTAGCCAATCATCTCGTCTGGCATAAGGAGGTATAAGCTGTTGGTTGAATTCATTGTTACGATCGCGTGGGATTTTTAAATCATGGATTGTTCCATACCTGGTTTCATAATCTCTATAATAGAAACCGTTTCTGGAATTACCTGTTCCACGACCGTCATAACTATATTTTTCATACTGAAGAACATTTGTGAGTTCTTCTTGCATGAGGCGTTCCATAGTCTGTTTTAAAAGACCAATCAGAAAATCATTTAATGTTTGATTAAGGTCTAGATTCTTTGTGGTATTTGTGTTATCATTCGTCATAGAGAAACTCCTTCGTTAAATGGTGTTTGTTTGATTTGGTCGTTAAACATTTTACCATAAGCCTCGGAGTTTCTCTATTTTTATTTACACAACTTATTTTACACTATCGCTTTTTTTAAGTCTTTTTGATATGTATTAATATTAGGAAATATATTATTTACAATAAGATATATTTTAATAAATAATGGTTGATTGTAAAATCAAATTGAACAACTAAATAAAAGAGATCCATGTCGGATTTCTTTTGGTAGAATTAAGTCACCACAACAAAACCTGCCAAAGGAGAGCACGACCATGGATCAAACCTATTCTACCACATTTACACCCGATCGCGAAAGGGGCCAGCACTTAAATTTTGAAGACCGTTGCAGCATCAAAATTTTTATCAAACTCGGCTACTCCCTTCGAAAAACCGCAGAAGCAATCAATTGTTCTGCTTCTACCGTAATGTATGAGCTTCGGCGTGGAACAGGCAAGCGGAATGGAAACAGAGGACGAAACCCTGAGTATTCGCCAAAACGTGGCCAGTTGAACTACGAAATCAACAGGTCAAGATGCCATAAGCCACATACTCTAAAACAACATTCAAAGTTCCTACAATGGGTTGTTAAACAGGTTAAGGAGTATCATTGGTCTTTTGATGCCTGCGTAGGTTATGCCAGACTCCATAAGCTGTTTTCTGATGAGGAGATTGTCTGTACCAAGACGCTTTATAACGAACTGTGGGCCGGAAATTTGCCGTTGGTACCGCACGATTTACCAGAAGCCTTGTCAAGGAAATCCAAGAAGAATAATGCTCGCAGGAACAAACGTGTTCTTGGAAGGAGTATTGATGAACGCCCTGAAATAGCAAACATTAAAGAGGAATACGGCCACTGGGAAATCGATACGGTTGTCGGGCACAAGGCTGGTCATGAATCTGTCGTACTCACGCTGGTTGAGAAGAAGAGCGATTATTATATAGCACTTAAAATTCCCGGCAAAGATGCGGCATCTGTAATGGCAGCCATGGAAACCCTAAGGGAAGAATACGGAGAAACAAAATTCAGTGAAATCTTCAAAACCATAACTGCAGACAACGGGAATGAATTTGAGAGGCTGTCTGAACTTGAGGCATGGGGAGTGAAGATATATTTTGCTCATCCATATTCATCCTGGGAAAGGGCCCAAAATGAACGTCATAACAGGATTTTCCGCAGATATCTACCCAAAGGAGTATCAATAGAGAGATATACTGCAGAACAGATCCTGTGGTTTGCTGATGAGATGAATGAACTTCCTCGTAAGCATCTTGGATACCGGACACCAACAGAACTATTTGATGAGTTTTTGGATCAGGTGTATTCGATTGCCAAAGTACAGGTAACTTAATTCTATTAGTGTTCAATTTGAAATTGCAATTTTAGTTTAATAAATAATTAATTATCCGGATATTATTTTGAAGTATAATAAATATGAAATTAAGTATGTAAGATTTGGAAAAAATGCGTTATAAATAATAATAATAATAAATAGATTCAAAAATTAACTATATAAATATATGATAAAATAAATTAAATCTATTTGATGCTGCAAAACAACCATTTTACTAATGATCTATAAAAAAACAGGAGAAATGCTTATGAAAGAAGTTACTGCTGCGGTTATTATCGAAAACGGAAAGATACTGATAGCCCAAAGAAAAGAGAGTCAAAAACTGGCAGGTAAATGGGAGTTTCCAGGAGGGAAAGTTGAAGCCGGCGAAACTCTTAGGGAATGTCTGATAAGAGAAATCAAGGAAGAGCTGGGAATTACCATAGAAGTGGATGATTTATTTGCTGAAATTAAATACCGATACGATATAGAAGAGATAGGTACTATAAATCTTTATGTATTTAAAGCAAGGAGGATTGGCGGGGAATATAAACTGACTGCTCACAGCCAAATCAAATGGGTTAGGCCGGAAGAATTGGAAGATTATGATTTTGTACCGGCAGATACATCAATTATAAAAAAATTAAAAGAAGATTTGATATAGACAATAAGTAAAAATAGAGCAGTTAACAATAGAAGGGGATAAATTAAATTAATTATTATACATGATACAATACGTATTTTTATGTTTATTTTATATCTAAGGAGGTTTACAATGCCGGAAATGGACAATATTTTATCATGGACATTAATATCGGAATGCCCTATCCCCAGTGACGTAAATGATTTATTGGTTGAAGGTGAATTTGCTGTTGCCGCATACAAAACTTTTCGTGACAGCGCCATATTTACCAATAAAAGATTGATTGTAAGAGATGCTCAGGGTATTACCGGGAAAAAAGTTGAAATTTACTCATTGCCGTATTCTTCAATAATTATGTGGTCAACCGAAAATGCGGGAAAATTCCTGGATTTTAATGCGGAGGTTGAGCTTTGGACAAGAGCCGGCCACATAAAAATCAATCTGCAAAAGGGTGTACATATCAGAAAATTTGATAAACTTATTGCAAATGCACTTCTGAAATAAAATATAAGCCGAGCATTAAACAGTTTTTTATATTATACAAACATAATTTGGCAAAACCCTTGTTATGTATTAAGAAACATATCAAGGGTTTCTTATATTCATTGAAAAAAATAAATAATAATGATAAAATTGAGCATAATACAGGTAAAATATGGATGATATAAGAATATAAGAAGAGTTTTTATATGGGTTGATACGGTAATATTAGGATATTACTAAGAGAATATATAAAATATAAGAAATGAGATGATTTCATGAAAGATTTTATGACTTATCTAAATAATATAGATGATCCTGATAAAAGAGAAAAGCTGGAAAGTATATTTAACTATATAAAAACAGAATTTCCACAGCTAAAAGATGAAATCAGGTGGAACCAGCCCATGTTTACCGATCATGGAACGTTTATTATTGCATTTAGTACAGCAAAAAATCATATATCAGTTGCACCGGAAGCGGAAGTTTTAGAATTATTTAAAGAGGATATAGAAAAAGCAGGGTACTCTTATACAAAGCTACTGTTCAGAATCAAATGGACCGATAAAGTAGATTATGAATTGCTGAGAAAAATTATAGCTTATAATATAGAAAGCAAAAAAGACTATAACAGATTTTGGAGATAAAAAGGAAAATTATCGGTAATTATATTAATAAATACAATTATAATGTCGAAAAGGAGATAAAACGATGAATAATAAGAAGGTAGAGTATATAAACCCGGAAGGCTTATTCAATTCAAGAGCTTACAGCCAGGTAGTTACTCTCAGCGGCAATGTGAAAACAATATATATCGGAGGTCAAAATGCCATTAACGAAGAAGGCCGGTTAGTAGGGCAAGGCGATTTTGAACTTCAGACAAAGCAAGTTTTAGAAAATCTTAAAATTGCGTTGGTATCTCAAAATGCATCCTTTAATGATGTTATAAAGCTTAATATTTATATAGTAGACGGGTGTGACCCGGCAGCAGGATTTAAGGTATTTAGAGAAACTGTAGGGGAGCTGAAAAATCCACCGTTAATTACAGTTTTAAAGGTTGCCTGGCTTGCAAATCCTATGTGCCTTATTGAAATAGATGCTGTTGCTGTGGTTGAAGAATGAGAGGATGCAAATGGAGCAAATTTAATTTATAACAATTATAGAATCATGTAAATAACTCCGCCGATAATACCTGATCCGAGCATGACATAAATGGGATTAGGTTTTAGTTTTCGTAAAATAAATAAAGCAAGCCCAAACATTATAACTGAAACATAATTAATTAACTGAAAATCCAATGAAAAACCGTTATCTCCCCAAATTGCCAGACTAAAAATCGTTAACCCGGCGGAAGCAATCAAGGCTACTATGGTTGGTCTTAAACCGGACAATATCCCTTGTAAAACTGTCAATTGCTTATATTTAAAATAAATCCATGCAAGAAGCGAAACGATAATACAAGAAGGAAAGATACAACCTATTGTAGCAACAATTGCACCCGGAATACCTGCAATTCTTATTCCAACAAATGTGGCTGAATTTATTGCTATAGGGCCTGGGGTCATTTCAGCAATAGTGATGAGATCGGTAAATTCAGATAATGTCAGCCAGTTATGAATAGTAACCACCTGATTTTGAATTAAAGGAATTGCTGCCATGCCTCCGCCAATGCTAAACAAGCCGATCTGAAAAAAACTCCAAAAAATTTTTAATAGTATCACAGATTATCATCCTTTTTATTTTTATTGCTATGAAACAAAGTTCTAATTGCCCCTATAAATCCGCAAACTAAAATAATATAAACAACATTTATTTTAAAGTAAAATGTGGATATAAAAGCACCTGCCATAATTAATACGGATATAATGTCCTTTCCCTTAATAACATTGCCGCCGAGATTGATGACAACATCGGCAATAACAGCAGCAATACCTGCTTGCATACCTTTAAGGACGGCATTTACTATGAGGTTGTCCCTAAATGCAGTATAGAAAACGGAAACAACAGAAATGATTATAAAAGGTGGTAAAACTGTCCCAAGTATTGTAATTATAGCACCTAATATACCTGCAACCCTATAACCTATCAGAATCGCTGCATTGACCGCAACCGCTCCGGGAGAAGATTG
Source organism: Herbinix hemicellulosilytica (assembly GCF_002904165.1). Classification (GTDB taxonomy): domain Bacteria; phylum Bacillota; class Clostridia; order Lachnospirales; family Lachnospiraceae; genus Mobilitalea; species Mobilitalea hemicellulosilytica. The sequence goes on from NZ_CVTD020000010.1 coordinate 163,855, forward strand.
AGCTATAGCGGCTAAATTTAACATCTCATTTTCCTCAATCCACTGCAATTCGTCTACAAATTTCTTTTTCATCAAAGGAATGATAACAAATCCTCCTCCAAAAGTAAAAGCACTTAAGTAAAAAGATGAAACAAATAGTTTTTTGTAAATATTATTTTTACTTTTCAAACTTAAACCTCCTTCATAATTTATTATATAGCTTGAAGGTTTATAAATAAAATAGAATTTTATATGTTTTGCTGTTATTGAGCAGTAAGAATACAATGAAACAATTTCTTGATCATGCAATTTAAACGACAGATATCGTAAATGAATTCCTGTAATATATAACTTATCATGTCTTATCTGATAAAATAAATATCTGAATAATTGAAGGTACAATCCATAGTTTATATTAAAGAGCTTAGATTTCATTATAAATTGATTATGGTTTTCGGAAACAAGCGCTCTTTTGTTGAAGAAATAAAAAAGATATATTTACTTATGTAATTAAAGGAATCTATATATTTTTATTTTATATTGACATATTACGTCAGCAGGATAATAATAAATGAGTAAATAAAAATTTTATCGGTTTATGTAAATAAACCAAATACTTAAATGATAAAACCGTTATAAGGATACCGGTATTCTATTTTAGTTTTTACGATATTCAACAAGAAAATACTTTTAAAAGTAATGTTATGCATTATAATAGACATTCTGTATGCCAATAAATTTAGATAAGGAGATTTGATTATGAGTGAAAATTGCAATAAAAGTTGTGAGAGCTGTTCTGCAGACTGCTCGGTAAGAAATAAGAAACATGATTTTCATGAAAATCCGCATGAATTAAGCAATATCAAAAAAGTTATAGGTATAGTCAGCGGCAAAGGTGGAGTTGGAAAGTCGCTTGTAACTTCCATGCTTGCGGTTACTATGAACAGACTAGGATATCATACGGCAATACTGGACGCAGACATTACCGGACCTTCTATACCTAAGGCGTTTGGAATAAAAGAAAAAGCAAAAGGTAATGCATTGGGTTTAAATCCTGTCAAAACAAAGACTGGTATAGATATTATGTCAGTGAATTTGCTTTTGAATAATGATACCGATCCAGTAGTCTGGAGAGGACCTATTATAAGCGGTGTAGTAAAGCAGTTTTGGACAGATGTTATCTGGAAAGATGTGGATTTTATGTTTATTGATATGCCTCCGGGGACCGGGGATGTACCGCTTACAGTATTCCAATCTATAGCCGTTGATGGAATAATCGTAGTTACCTCACCCCAGGAGCTGGTATCCATGATAGTTACAAAGGCAGTTAAGATGGCTGAAATGATGAACATTCCCATCATCGGTTTAGTAGAGAATATGTCATATTTTAAGTGTACGGATTGCGGCAAGGAGCATAAGATTTACGGTGACAGCCATATCGATGAAATAGCTAGTGAACACAATTTAAAAGTACTTGCCAAACTTCCGATAGATCCGAAAATATCAGCAGCTTGCGATAAAGGAATAATTGAGCTTTTTGAAGGCGATTGGTTTGACTCTGTGGCAAAAATACTTGAAGAAATAATGGATACTGATAAAAAGTAAATACATAAATCGTCTGATATTATTTGTGTATAAAAAACAGATATAATAAAAACATTAGCAAAACCCTTGTTATATTCTTAGGGAATATATCAAGGGTTTTTTTATATGTAATATATTGCGAATTAAAGAAAGAATTTTAAGTTGCAAGTGCAGTTGCTTTATAAGCTATTGATGAAGCGAGTTATATTACAGGACAGGTATTGATAATTTACGGTGCCTTAATATGCAATTAAATAAAAATATAAATGTAATAAATTAACATGTATATACTTGACAAATTTATACTAAAAATATTAAGTTTATTACTATAAAATAGAATTTCGGATGCTTTAAATAGTAAAAGGGATATACCGTTGAGTTTACGCTGTGGAAGATGATTAATTAAAATTAAGAAAGACATTTTGGAGAATCAAATTAAACAGGATAAGAATATAAGGTGTTTTTTTAAAGGGGAAAATAGTAGGAGGATACGTCTGTTACCCTTTAGCTTGTTTCCCGGTAAAAAAGAAATAAAAATATCTCAAAGACGTCTGACTAAACAGACGGTCTTTTTTTATATGAGTTTATTGTATAAAAAATATTTATTATAAATTGATAGATATGTTACGATTAGATATAATGTAAGAGAAAATGAAAATTATGTCAGGGTTATTTAATCTGAATTAAAATATATTATAATGAAAAATAAGCAGATTAGAAAAGGAGAGTATTATGAGCAGAGTAAATTTCGGTCCAAAACCGTATTTGTATCCTATGCCGGTGTTGATTATAGGAACTTATGATGAGAACGGTGTTCCCAATGCCATGAATGCAGCATGGGGAATTATAACCGATAGCAATGAAATTACAATCAGTTTGTCTGCAAATCATAAAACAGCTAAGAATTTGGCTATAACAAAGGCATTTACCGTAAGTATTGCAACAGAGGACATGGTTGTTCCTTGTGATTATGTGGGGGTAGTATCGGGAAACCAGGTACCTGATAAATTTGAGAAAGCAGGCTTTCATGCAATAAAGAGCCAATTTGTAAATGCTCCTCTGATCGATGAATTGCCCTTTGCACTTGAATGTAAGGTGAAAAGTTTTGAAGATGAAATTTTAGTTGGTAAGATTGTAAATGTCAATGCGGATGAGAGTATTTTAACTGACGGGAAAGTAGATCCCGATAAACTGAAACCTATCATATACGATCCTGTTAACCGTAATTACCTGGGATTTGGCAGGAAGGTAGGAAATGCTTATAATGACGGACTAAAACTAAAGTAATTGCAAAAACATCATAAAACCTTTATCAAACGAACATCATATGGAGGTATAATTAATGAAATATAATAATTTATCAAATGTCAGGCTGATACCGGGGTTATTTAAGGTTAGGCAAACAGTTAACAGAAATTATCTGATGAGTCTTTCAAGCCAGGCCTTGCTTCAGAGTTTTTATATTGAGGCCGGAATTATCATGCCCGGGCTTAGTGTTTTGGAAAACCCTGCAGAATGCGGCCTCCATTGGGGTTGGGAAGCTCCCATTTGCCAGTTGAGAGGGCATTTTCTGGGACACTGGATGTCTGCAGCTTCTATGCTGGTTGAGACGGAAAATGATTTGGAACTAAGAGGAAAACTGGAGTATATCGTATCCGAGCTTGCCAGATGCCAGGAAAGGAACCGTAACGGCTGGATCGGATCAATTCCTGAAAAATATTTTGATATACTGGAAACAGATGAATATATTTGGTCGCCTCAATATACTTTACATAAAACCCTGATGGGACTTTTGGATGCTTATAAGCATGCCGGTATCGGACAAGCCCTTGATATATTAAAGAAAGCTTCGGACTGGTATATAAACTGGATTTCCCGCATCCCAGCGGACAAACCATGGGTTGTTCTTAAGGGAGAATCGGGCGGTATGCTTGAAATCTGGGCTTCACTTTACGAAATTACAAAAGAAGATAAATATATGGATTTATGCAAGGCATACAGCGGATATTCTGTTTTTGAACAATTACTTAAGGGTGAGGATGCGTTAACAGACAAACATGCCAATGCAAGTATTCCTACAGCCCACGGAGCTGCTAAAATGTACGAAATAACCGGGGATAAAAAATGGCTTTCCATAGCCGAACTTTTCTGGAAATGCGCGGTCACAGACAGGCCTATGTATGCTACCGGTTCAGCAAATGCAGGTGAATTTTATATCGCTCCGGGTAAATTGTATCAGGCTTTAGGTGACAGAAACCAGGAATTTTGCACAATGTATAATACGGTAAGATTGGCTGATTACTTATATAGGTTCACCAGGAAAGCGGAATATCTGGACTATATCGAGATAGCTCTGTATAACGGTTTTTTAGCCCAGCAAAACAAACGGACGGGAATGCCAACTTATTTTCTTCCAATGAAACCAGGGTCAAGAAAAAAATGGGGAACACCCCGCAATGATTTTTGGTGTTGTCACGGAACCATGGTTCAGGCTCAGGCTTATTACCCGTATCTTTGCTATTATACAAAAGATAACGAAGTTACAGTGGCACAGTATATTCCCAGTCAGGCTTCTTTTAATCTGAACGGAAACAGTATAAAAATAACACAAAACGTATACATGACTTACGGCGGAGACTTTTTATTCAGTGAAGGAAAAAATGAAGGCAAGAACCGCTGGCAGTTTGAATTCCGGATAGAAAGTGACAGAGAGTTTGCGTTAAAGTTAAGAATTCCAAAGTGGCATCAAGGCGAAGTCTATATTTCGGTAAATGGAGAAAAAATTGCTTCAGATATAAATGACGGTTTTATCTGTATAAAGAGAAAATGGTCAGTTTCAGACCGGTTGGAGCTTAAATTTAATGCAAAACTTACCTTAGAAACATTGCCTGACAGGTCTGATAAGGCGGCTGTTATGGAAGGGCCTATTGTGCTTGCGGGAATCGACGAAAGGGATGAAGGCCTGAGGCTGGTAGACGGTAAAATATCAAAGACATTCGTACCGTTTATAGAACATACCTATGATGCTTTTCCGTGGCAGCAGTCGACGTACCGTACCGTAGGCCAAGGAAGAGAAATTACTTTTATGCCCTTATATGAAATAACTGATGAACCATACAACATTTACTATACAATCAAATAAGTAAAGAAAAAGGGTATAAATTTTGGTATCAATTTGATTTGTGACGGAGATCAAATACTAATTATAAAAAATCAAAAACGGAGGAGAATATGAAGAAAGTATCGGTTTTAATTAATGCAAAGGACACAATAGGAAAGATCAATTCTGAAATTTATGGGCATTTTTCGGAACATTTGGGAAGATGCATATATGACGGTATTTTTGTGGGTGAGGATTCGGATATTCCGAATATAAAAGGAATTCGTAAAGACATAATTGAAGCCTTTAGGAATATAAAACTTCCGGTCCTTCGCTGGCCGGGAGGCTGTTTTGCAGAAGATTACCACTGGAAGGACGGAATAGGGCCCAAAACTCAAAGAAAGAAAATAGTAAACACAAACTGGGGCGGAGTGGTTGAAGACAATTCATTCGGAACTCATGAATTTATGGAACTTTGCAGTCTTGTAGGCTGTAAGCCCTATATAAACTTAAATCTTGGTGCCGGCACGGTGGTGGAAATGGCGGAATGGATAGAATACATAACGTCCGACGCCGATTCGCCTATGGCCAATCTCAGGAGAAAAAACGGGCAGGATGAGCCCTGGAAACTGGAGTATATAGGCATAGGAAATGAAAATTGGGGCTGCGGCGGCAATATGCGGCCGGAATATTATGCCGATTTATACAGGCAATATCAGACATTCTGCAAAAACTATTCCGGCAACAAGTTATATAAAATAGCCTGCGGACCGAACTCTTCCGATTATAACTGGATGGAAGTAATGATGAAACGGCTTGATCCGAATGTTGTAAACGGTATTGATCTGCATTATTACACAATGCCGTACTTCCCTAATAAGGATTCAGCAACAAAATTTGATGATAAACAGTATTATGACACTATAGAAGCAGCTTATTTTGCCGATGAGCTTATTACCAAGCATACGGAAATCATGAACAGGTATGATCCGGAAAATAAAATAGGACTGATAATAGGCGAATGGGGCTGCTGGCATGAGGTGGAACCTGGAACAAATCCGGCATTTTTGTATCAGCAAAATACCATGAGAAATGCCCTGGTTGCTGCTATTGAGCTTAACATTTTCAATAACCACAGCAAACGGGTTGTCATGGCTAATCTTGCCCAGACCGTAAATGTACTCCAATCCATTATATTAACTGAAGGGGAACGTCTGGTTAAGACACCTACATATCATGTCTTTGATTTATATAAGGAACATCAGGACGCTACGGCGGTTTATTGTTTTGTTGAGGATGTTCGTGCCGGCCTTGACAAGCCTGTGAAAATGATTTCCGGTTCAGCTTCTGTAAAAGACGGGGCTATGACTATCACATTATCAAACTGCTCGCTTACTGAAGATGCAGAAATAGAATGTGACATTTCATATTTCAATTTTAAAAATGCAAGTGCTAAAATTCTTACAAACGATGCCCGTGCTTACAATGACTTTGATACACCGGATAGGGTTAATATTAGAGATTACCATATAAATAAAGCTGGTGATAATTTATCGTTTATTCTTCCTCCATGCTCGGTAATATCAATTCAATTGAATTAATAACAAAGCCTGTTTTAAAAAGTGCCGGAAAGAAATCAGCTTTTTCGGCACTTTTTAATATTTTTACTGTTGACATATCAAATAGATTTGATATACTAACAAAATAATAGTGATAATCATTACCATTTACTTTGATTGGTATAATTAACTTTAACATTTTGAACTGATATTATAAATGCTTTTTATATAAAGACTGAATATATATGATTTTTTTATAGTATTTTTATTAATGTTTTTTATAATATAATGTTAATTTATGCAGAAATATATATTTATTTGATTTATCGGATATGTTAGAATGGAGTAAATAAAGGCTTTAATCAGGAAAACAGGAGGAAAAATGTTGAGATTCATTTCATGGAATATTGATTCATTAAATGCGGCACTTACAGGTACTTCGGAACGGGCAATCCTTACTAAAAATGTTTTAGATACTATAAGAGAATATAAGCCTGACGTTTTAGCCTTACAGGAAACAAAATTGCCCTGTGACGGCCCGTCAAAAAAGCATATGGAGATTTTGAAGGAAAAGTTTTGTGGCTATGAATTTGTGTGGAATTGCTCGGTAGAGCCGGCTCGCAAAGGTTATGCCGGAACCATGTTTTTATATAAAAATAATTTAAGACCGGCCGTTACGATTCCTTCAATAGGAGCCCCGGGTACTATGGATTATGAGGGACGTATTATAACTTTGGAATTTGACGATTTCTTTTTAACTCAGGTTTATACTCCGAATGCAGGGGAAAATTTAAACCGACTTGAGGAACGTCAAATTTGGGATATTAAATTTGCGGAATATCTGGCAAGTCTGGATAAGGAAAAACCAGTTATTGCGACGGGAGATTTTAACGTAGCCCACAAAGAAATAGATTTGGCCCATCCTGAAAGCAATCACCGCTCTGCCGGATTTACCGATGAAGAACGTCAGGGCTTTACCAATTTGCTGGCAAAAGGGTTTACCGATACTTTTCGTTATCTGCACGGCGACGTTACGGGAGCTTATACATGGTGGGCCCAGCGGGTTAAAACAAGCAAAATAAATAATTCAGGATGGAGAATTGATTATTGGCTGGTAAGCGATCGGATAGCAGACAGGGTAATTAAATCTGAGATGATTGACTCCGGACCGAGACAGGATCATACTCCAATATTGCTTGAAATAGATTTGTAGACGATTTTTTTGAATGTGTAAAAAGTGTCATGTGTCATATTAAAAGGATAAATAATACTGATAATCTGGTCGACTGTCACATGGAGGCCAAGGGCTAATTATGCGGTTCAGGATCATTTTTATCCCTTGCTGTTTACAAAGGGAGATTCATATAAAAACGATAAAGTGAGTGTATTTAAAAAAATCCTGCTACTTGGGCTATAGAACGGGGTATATTAAAAATTAGTGCTTTTTATAACAAGTTCCGCCTTTTAATATGTTAATAATAATATTTGCTTACCTATGAAAGGAGTAAATTAATGCACTCTATTTTCGGTCGGTCAGATAAAAGCATCCGAATGAATTTAATTAAAATGTTTGTTATTTGTCTTATGATTGTTGCTGTTTTGCAAACGGTTTATCTAACAGGCGGAACAAAAAAAGCTTTTGTGCAGCTAATGTTTATTCCTATAATTTTGTCATCTCTTTTTTGGGGAGCTTATGCCGGTTTGGCGGTTGGAATTATCGGTGGGATTTTTGCGGGAACAATACCGTTAGATGTTTCTCAGGACATAATGCAGGATCCGATAAATTGGATTTCGCGTTCAATTATTTTTTCTATTATAGGATTTACAACCGGATATTTATTTGACAAAATTAACAGATTAAATGCTGAAAAACAGGAAAGAAATTTAAAGAGCCCTTTTTATAACCTTCCCAATGCCCAGCAGCTATTTTATGATTTAGAAAACAGAATTAAAGCGGGAGAGCATTTCAGGCTTGTATCTATAAAACTTACAAACCTGTATGAAATAGAAAAATATATAGATAATAAGCTGACGTTTGATATAGTAGAAAACCTGGCAAAGAAATTGGAACATTCTTGCGGGAGAAAAGCGGTTTACTCATATGAAAAAGATGAGCTGATAGTTCTTATATGTGATTTTTGCTTGAATGAGTATGAGGAAAAATTAAAACGGATACTGGACAATTATGTTTCTTCACCTATAAAAATGAACGGATATAAGTTCAGGGTATCAATAAAAGTCGGTATTTATTTATATAAAGGTGAGGAAACTACACCTATTGAAATATACAACAAAGCACGTATTGCTTACGAACAGGGAGAGCCGAATAAATCCGGAGTCTATTACTACGACAGAAATTTTGAAAAGAAAAGAAGAGAAAACCAGGATATTACAGGAGCGCTGCTTGAGTCTATAATAAAAAATGAAATGTATGTAGTTTATCAGCCTAAAATCGACATAGTAAATAATAAGATTTCAGGTGTCGAGGCTTTGGTAAGATGGAAAAGAAACGGTACTGATTATATTGAACCGAATATTTTCATTACCATTGCGGAAGAAATCGGGTTTATCAATAAAATTTCCGAGTTCGTTTTTAAGAGTGTAACCAAGCAGATTATGGAATGGAAAAGCAAAGGAATAAAAGTTAAGTGTTCAGTTAATGTATCTGTTTATGATTTGTTAGATGAATATTATACATATTGGGTAAATGGCATTTTTTCAGATGAAGATATTGACCGGTCGGATTTTGAAATTGAAATAACCGAAAGAGTCATAGCTTATAATGATAAGAAATTACTGGATAAAATGTATTATTTTAAAGAAAAGGGATTTTTAATATCTATTGATGATTTCGGAACCGGCTATAATTCGCTGATGAGTATCGGTGAAATTCCTTTTGATAAGCTGAAAATTGATAAATATTTTATCAGCAGGCTTAACAGAATAGAAGTAGCGGAATTGGTTAAATCTATAATTCAATATGCCCATACATTTGGCAAGATAGTTGTGGCCGAAGGAGTTGAAAATGAAGAGCAGATTAAAATACTCAAATCGTTTAATTGCGATGAGGTTCAGGGATATTACTTTAGCAAACCTTTAATGCCTGAAGAATTTGAAGAATTTTATTCAAAGTTTAATAAGCTGAGCTGAAAAATATGGTAATAATATATACCGACCCCCAAAGTTTTGAAATTTGGAGGTCGGTACATTTTGTGTAAATATCAGGTGTGTTATAGTATATATACAAAAGGGGGATTATAAAATAAGCAATCTTTTAATCAGCTAATGGTTTTATATTATAATACAAAATCAAATTAACGATATATAATAGGAGTTTCTACCATCCATAAATGATCAGGATCATCAATTCTGTCTGTCCAGGGATTATCCTCCAGATGACGGATCATCCAGGCAATATACATATTATATCCGGGTGCGGTTACCTGAGGATGGGTTTTTCCCGGTGTGATGGCACTGAAGCTTCCGTCTTTGATTTTAAATACATCGTCTCCCAGGAAACAGGCACCGAAACCCTGAGGTTTATCAAAACGGTAATAATAGACTTCCGGTTGTGGATGATGATGGGGAATATAACTTGACCATCCGCCCTGGAATGTAATCGATTCACCTAATACCATGTTGGAGTAGGGTGCGTTATTGTAGTCAAATGCGGTTCTGACTATCCGGCGGGCAGTACCATCGCAGAAATTTTCACCGACCAATACTTCCGAACAGTTTTCTGGAGTATAAAACACAGCGGGAAATTCCCTGTCGTTCTCAGTTGCCTCAACTAAAATTTCTGTATCGGCCGCTGCAGTTACGGTCACCTTTGTTCCCTTACATACATGAAGGCAGTATAGGCCTTCTTTAAACATATCGCTTCTTTTAACAGTTCTTGTTTCGCTGCCCCATTTGTATGTAACTTCACCTGTTACAAGGAGAATGGCCTGTTCTTCTTGCGTAAGATAAAATTCTTTTGATTCACCGGCACCCATCCTGTATACGGTAATATTCATCAACATATCCTTATACTGACCGTCGGTTGTTGTAAGAACTTTTTTGCCGGTTTCGTCAAAGACCGGATAGCCAAACTGATTATTCATATTCTCATCCTTTCTGTGATCTTCGGTTAATAATTTTAGAAACCATGAAATTATATAAATTTAAAATTATCTGCCTGATTTTCGTAGTATATATAAGATTTAGTTAATAACCATCTTAAATATCGACTTTAAAATAATATATCAACAGAAATAAATAAAACAATAAAAATATACTCAATATATAACATACATATCACCATAATACAAGTAAAATCCTGATGATAATTTAGCATTTTTTTTATATTTTAGTTTATATTATTAGATATATAAAACTATGATACAACCGTAATAAAAAACCTGCTGTGATTTTAAGCTTGTTTCGGCCACATAAGACTATTATGGCTGAAAAATCACAACAGGTTTTTATTTAAGATTTTTGGTGCATATTCTTATATTTAATCGGAGTAATTCCTGTAGATTTTTTAAATATTCTTGTAAAGTAATTCTGTGATGAAAAACCTACGGCTTCGGCTATCTGATTCATGGAGTAATCGGTTTCCTTTAGGAGTATTTTTGCATGCTTAAGCCTGATTTGTTCAACATAATCGCTAAAGGACATATTCATTTCTTTTTTAAATAGCTGGCTTAAATAGGAGCTGTTTAAGTAAACATAGTTAGCTACTTTATCAAGGGTAAGTTTGTTCATATAATTATCCTCGATATACTGAAGGGCAGCTTGTATAGCCGATGATCTGCCGGATAATTTTGCTTGCGTAAAGCTGCAATACTCATTCAAAAATTCATTGGTTTTTTCAATTAAATCTTTATATGTTTTGGAACTGCTTATATTTTCCTGCAGGCTATCCAGTTTTTCTACAATTAGTTGCTCAGAAGACTTAATTATTATATCACCGGAAAGTAGTATTCTTAGTGCGCCTCTTACGGCGGATATTAACTTCGATGGAGTAAGCTGCCTCTTATATGCATCCTCCATATAAATTATGATTTCCCGTGCAATTTTATTATAGTCTCCAAATTCCAGGTATTTTTGAATAAGCTGGTACAAAGCCGTCTTATTGGAATGCTGCTCCGTATCAATAACCGGTTTATTGCTTTTTGTGCCGTAGAAAATACAGAAGCGTATAGTTTCAAGCCCGGAATCAATAAGTATCTTTAGAGATTTATTCGCTTTATAAGGAAGGAGGATACTGTCACCCAATTGTAAGTGTTCAAGGCCCGATAATCTACTGTTTAAAATGGTTATAAGTTTCTGGTATTCTTCTTCCTGATTTTCAGGTATGTTGCTGGAAGAATTATAAAGAATAGCAAAATATTCATTTTCAATCGGAAAAGATACCCCATTATAATTATTGGCAAGAAAAGTATCCATGGTTATAGAGGCAATCCTTTCATCGGATTTGTCGTCTTTATTGGATACCGTAAAGACAATAATCATAAGGTTTTCACAGGTCAGATTTGGATGTAATTTTTTTAAAAATGATTCTAAATCCGTTATAAGTTCATTTTTAACATATTCTTTATAAAGGGCGATTAATCCGGAAATGTCGTGGCCAATTTTATTATTTTCTGAAGAATATTTTTTCTCCAAATCAATACTGTTTTTAACTTTGGCAAACAACTGCGTCAAATCCTCTAATTTCATTTCAGGTTTCAGTATGTAATCTAGAGCTCCGGCTTTTAATGCGCTTTTTACATAACTGAAATCGTCATAGGAACTAAGAACGCAAAAACGGATCGAAGGAAATTCATTTTTTAGTTCGGTAATTAAATCTAAGCCGTTTAATACCGGCATCTTTATATCCGTTATAACCAGCTCAATTGGGGTATTTCTGCAGATTTCCAAAGCTTCACCGCCGTTGGAAGCTTCGTAAATGGTAGTATCTATATTTTTAATCTGCTGCATCAATATTTTCAGCCAGTTACGGATCAGTAAATCATCATCAACTATGAGAATATTCATTATATATGAATTCCTCCTCTATTTTGGGGATGTTAACAGTTATTTTTGTAAAGGATCCGGGCTCACTTTCAATTTTTAATCCGTATTCGTCACCGAAAGTAAGTTTTATTCGATCTTTTACGTTATGCAGACCGATACCGGTCCTGTTTGTTTTATTTATACCTGCATCAAGGTCAATACCGACACCGTTGTCAAATATTTCGAAGTAAATATTGTTTTCTCTAGCATAACCCTTTATAGATAAGTAGCCGTTTTCGTTTTTAGGCTTTAAACCGTGCATAAAGGAATTTTCAACCAAAGGCTGAAGTATTAATTTGATTGTTTTGCAATTAAGAATCTCTTCGTCAATATCAATCTCAACCTTGACGGTATTTGAAAAGGTGAATTTTTGAATAAATATATAATCTTCCAGAATGCTGATTTCTTTTTGGATACTAATAAATTCTTTAGTATCGGACAAACTGTATCTTAAAATCCGTATCAATGAAAGAATAATATTATCGACATCTTCCTTTTTTTCAGTATAAATCAAATATCTTATCGATGCCAGAGTATTATATAGGAAGTGGGGATTTATTTGAGTCTGAAGGCTGATAAGTTCTGCTTGCCTTTTTGCTTCCTGTTCATTAACCAGGTTTTCCATCAGTTGTCTTATCCTTCCTATCATAGAATTAAACTGCTCGGACAAATAACCGATTTCATCCCTTGATAAGACAGGAACGTTAACATCAAGATTATTGGCTTTTACCTTTTCCATATGCTGATATAAAACCTGTATCGGCTTTGTAAATTTGGAAAGGAACAGTGAACAGAGTATGAGAGTAATGACAAAGTAAACCACTATAACCATTAGATACAGAAATTTTATCGAATCAAATTTGGACAATAAGTAATTCTGATCATTTAACAAGAAGATTTTCCAATTGCTAGTTTTTATTGTATAATGATTCATCAAAAGCTCTTGACCGTTTACTTTTTCCACGATATTGCTGCCGGTATAGTTATGCATATTGTTGTAAACAAAACCGGGTAGTTCATTAAGATTCAGGTTGTCAATAGCGGATATTAGATTGCTTCGGGAATCCAGGATAAATATACTGGAATAATCGTTAACATAACCGGAATATAATTTCCGTAATTCGTTCTCGGATAAACCTAAAACCAGGATTCCGGTTTTAGTCCATGTTTCCCTATCCTGGAGTTCTCTTATCAAATAAATGAAATCTTGGCCGGCGGTAGTAAAAATATTATCAAGTACCTCATCTTTTTGCCATAATATATAGGAAGGTCTGTCTGAAAGCTTTTTATACCAGTTCTGTTCGGTAATATTAATCATATCCGCTTTATGTATCAAAGTAGCATCTCCCAAGACTTCACCTCTGTTGGTAAATATAACGGAATCAAAATTAATGTTACTTATACCGGAATTGTATTTATTAAGAATTTTATTTACCTGGTCTCTATTGGGCTTTATATAAGGATTTTGATTATATTCGGATATGTTATCGAAACGGGACATATCGTAACAAGCGGATCCGCAAAAGATCTGATAAATGATGAAACCATACAGGCAAGTTATCTTGGTAAAAAATAATCGGTATGGAGGGTAAAATGGATATAGCATATTTAAAAGAAAAATGTAATCAAATAAGGATAGATACTTTAAAAGAAATCCATGTGGCAGGGTCAGGTCATCCCGGAGGGTCCTTATCTATGACAGAAATTATCGTATCTCTGTATTATTACAAAATGAAAATCACTCCGAAAAATCCGCTTGATCCTTTAAGAGACCGCTTTGTACTTTCAAAAGGGCACGCGGCACCGATTTACTATGCTGTATTGGCAGACAAAGGTTTTTTTGACAAAGAACTTTTATGGACTCTGCGAAAGCTTCACAGCCCTTTGCAGGGACATCCCGACAAAAAGAAACTTCCAGGTGTTGACGCATCAACCGGTTCTTTGGGCCAGGGTGTATCAATTGCAACAGGTATGGCTTTGGCTGCAAAAATGCAAGGAAACGGTGTAAACGTATATGCGGTATTGGGCGACGGAGAACTGCAGGAAGGTTTGGTTTGGGAAGCTGCTATGGCTGCAGGCCATTATAAACTGGACAATTTAACCGTTATAGTAGACAATAACGGTTTACAGATAGACGGTTCATGCGATCAGGTTATGAGTCTGCTTGATATCGGCAAGAAATATGAATCCTTTGGCTTTACGGTTTACGATGTTAAAGACGGTAATGATCTGGAGCAGGTAATAGAGGCGCTTGATGCTCCGTCTTACGGAAAACCTAAATGTATTGTAGCCCATACTGTAAAGGGCAAAGGAGTATCCTTCATGGAAAATTCAGTGGGCTGGCACGGCAAAGGACTGAATGATGAGGAACTAAATAAGGCTTTAGCGGAATTGGGAGGTAAATAATATGGCAGATTTAATAGCAACCAGAGAAGCATACGGACAAGCTATTGCTAAACTGGGAGAAGTCAATGAGAAAATCGTCGTGATGGATGCAGATTTGTCTCATGCGACCATGACCTGTTATTTTGCGGACAAATTTCCGGACAGGTTTTTTAACGCAGGAATTGCGGAAGCCAATATGACATGTATGTCAGTAGGGTTTGCAGATGCAGGTTTTATTCCCTTTGTCAGCACATTCGCAATATTTGGAACAGGAAGAGCCTATGAAATGGTTAGAAACTCAATTTGTTATCCGCATATGAATGTGAAATTGGCTATGACCCATGCCGGCATCTCTTTAGGAGGCGATGGGGGCAGCCATGAAACCATAGAAGATATTGCCCTGATGCGTGTTCTGCCCGGTATGACGGTTTTAGTCCCCTGCGATGCCAACGAAACGTATAAAGCTGTCGAAGCTGCTGCAAAAATAGACGGTCCTGTTTATATAAGGCTTGCAAGAATGGCAACCAAAGTATTTGATGATATGCCTTTTGAAGTAGGCAAAGCCAATGTTTTAAAAGACGGAAAAGATGCGGTGATATTTGCCTGCGGTACAATGGTAGAGTGTGCATTTGAGGCAGCAAAAAAATTGGCAGAGGACGGTTTAGATGTGGCAATCGTTAATATCCATACCATAAAGCCGATTGATAAAGATACAATAAAGACATATGCCGCTAAATGCAAAAATGTAATAACACTTGAAGAGCATTCCGTAATCGGCGGACTGGGAGATGCCGTAGCTGAAGTGCTTTTGGAAGAGGGTGGTTACAGAATAAAGAAACTGGGTGTACAGGACGAGTTCGGACAATCCGGAACACCGGAGGAATTACTTAAAGAATACCGCCTTGATCCTGAAAGTGTTTATCAGGATATTATTAAACCTGAATTATTCATGAGGGTAAAAAATCATAGATTTACCCATGGAATTATTACGACAGTTCATTTCCGAGGATAAATTTTTATGAAAGTTATTCACAAAAGGGTATAATATCCCCTTGGTTTATCCACATTTTAAATTTCTTGAACTGTCAAGGTACATTTTATATATCATTCAAGCTTTGGCAGAAGCCGTATGTTTTTCAATGTCTCATAAAACTCATTTTTATAAGGACAGCTACTGCATAGCTTGAATGTTATATACCTCGCTGAATGCACTATTTTGGCGGCAACCTTCAACAACTTCAGGCGAATGGTATCAACTTGCAGCTTTCTCATTCTTGCCGGAAGTACCAAACGCCTAAACCAGTTAAATATATTATATGCCAATACGGATATCTGCAGCCGGTTTTCATTTATCACCATACTGTAGCTTGGCATGGTGTCCATATCAAATCCTCTTTTGGATTCTTTTATGAAGTTCTCCATCTTGCCACGGTTACAGTAAAAATGAATGATATCCTCAGCTTTCATATACATATTGGTTACAATAAAGGTATGCATATATACAAGCTGGCCTGCCGGTTTTTCTGCCTTTACAACAACTCTTCTCGGATAGGACCAGCTGGATGCTGCATAATGGATTTCACCATATACTACTGCATAGTCAACTTTATTATTAGCAGTAAGTTCGTCAAGCTCCTTATCCAGATATGCAGCCATCTCCTTTAAGATGGCATTTTCCTTCAGCCTGATTGCATAGGATGTACCGTTGCTTTCCAACTGTTCAAACAGCTCAGGTTTTGCAAATCCGCTGTCAGCACGAAGAAAAAGCTTTACATCAGGATAATCCTCCTGATATTCGGTAAGTAAAGGCTGAAGAAATTCGCAGCAATCCGTAGAGGAATATACATTTCCCGGCCTTAAGGCAGCTTTTAGCAGGTCGCCGGTAAGCCCGTCATAACACATTAGTGCATGGTAACCATAATTGGAATAATGATAATTATATCCACTGCCTTCCTGTTTACCGAAGGTATCAAAAAGAGTGGAATCAATATCCAACAAAACCATCTCAGGCCTTTTGATGGAATAAATCCTTTGTCTAAGAAGGTAAAGTATCCAGTCAAGCTGCATCAAAGTAACATCATCCATGCGGTTAAAGAACCGGGACATGGTAGGCTGGGAGGCCAATGCTTGTTTGCCAAGTATATTTGTAAAAACCGGGTCATCAGTCAGCTCATCCGAGTCATCATCAGAAAAGTAACCGGATATCTGCTGGTAAATTTTTTGCAACAGGTTATCAGCATCCGTATGGATACGAATTGTTTTGTCCTTGGTCTGAAAATGTTGCTTAACAAGCGGCTTAAGACCAATTTTGTGAATGAATTCATTAAGTAACAGCAAACCTGCATCGGAAGATAAATCGCCGCCGTGAAAATTTATTTTAAATTTACTATTGCTTTCTAAGTGAAGTGCATTTAAACTAGACATAAGGGTTTCTCCTTTGCTGATTTGTATGTTTGGTAAACTTCATTTTAGCAAAGCTGAGACCCTTTTTCTATAGTTCAGTTTCACTTTTTAAGTGAAAGCAATAAGAAGATAAAAACATAGTAATTATGCAGTGCCAGGCACTGTTGTATATGTTACGATGAATAATTCAGGTTAAATTTTTAAAATAGAAAATATGTAGATAAAGCTAAGTTTTAAATCAGATTATACATAATATAATTCAAATTCTGATATATAGATATTTCAATTTAATAGGTACAGCAAATATAAATATTTGTTTAAAGAGCATCGGATATAAGTAAGGGATCTCCTAGCTGCTTATACGATGTTCTTTTTTTATTAGACTATTATAATGAAATAGGAATATTTAAATATCTGATTGCGATATGGTAATATATGTTTAATTTCTCGTCATATCAAATCTGTTTTATTCCGCGATTTATTAATGTACTAAAATTATTTCTGGATAAAACTATTTTGAACGACTAGTTATTTCATAAGTTAAATGGAATGTTATTCTTTCTCATCATTTTTATTGCGGAATGTTGACATAGAACGGAAGAATATTTGTGGTAAAAACTGTGAGGGGATAAGAGGTGAAAAGGTTTGATATAAGTGACATATTCTAATAGACAAGTGTCAGATTATATAATAAAATTATGTCAAAATTAAGAAACATGGATATTGTAAATGTTATTCAAATAATAAAAAGTGGGAACATTTATTATATCCCCACTTAAGATAAGTTGTTATAAGTTAACGATATTGCTTAAAATCATTGTAGAGATTTTCAATTGACCTGTCATAAGTTTTCTCGCCGGCTTTGGAAAAGAAACATCCCGGTACTTCCCCGCTTTTGCGGTGATAGGCGACACATTCGCAGCATTTGCCATGGCGGGAACAGGAAATATATGTACAGGTGCAATGAATGGAATTGTTACAAGCCATTATAAACCCTCCATAAGATTTTGATATATTAATTATACTAAAAATCTTAATTTACATCAATAAACCAATAGCGGAAAGGAAGATACTTAATGTCTGCAGCAGCTATGTTTTTTGGCACTGCAATTATGTTATTGGTGCTGATAGGAACTAACAGTTATATTGCTTTAAGAATATATCAGGGCGTTAAATGTATTATCCCGCAAATAAGTGCAGCAATTTTTTTCATCATTGGTTTATTTCTTGTTATTCCGTTTATCCTTGGGTTTTTACGTTCACAGTTACCGCTTCCGGCATCGGTAAAAAACACTCTGGGAGTTATAAGTTCATATTGGATGGGAATTTTTCTGTATCTGCTTTTCTACTTCGTTGTGGCAGATGCGGTAATACTGCTGTTAAGAATAACTAAGGTAATGTCCGGACCTGTGCCGCAAAATACATATATTATTTCAGGGTTACTGGTAATTTTGGCAACTATCGTAACGGTCGGATATGGTCTTTATAATGCAGGCCGTATAAAGCATGTTTATTATGAAATCATCCTTGAAGAAAAAATTATGCCGTCAGAACTAAAAATAGCTTTAATAAGTGATTTGCATTTGGGAGCATTAAAATCCGAGAAGCGCCTTGGGAAAATTGTCAGAGATATCAATGACTTAGAGCCGGATATAGTTTGTATAACAGGTGATATTTTTGATAATGACTTTTATGCTATACATAACCCTAATGAAGCTAAGAATCTGCTTAAGAGTATTAAATCAAGATATGGGGTATATGCGTGTCTCGGAAATCATGATGCCGGAAAAACAATAAATAAAATGTTGAATTTTCTGAAACGCAGCAACATACGGGTACTAAATGACGAGTATGTTGTCATTGATGATAGGGTAGTCTTAGTCGGAAGGCTTGATCCTTCCCCAATCGGAGGGTTTGGGGATATGAAACGTAAAGATATGGAAGATGTGATAACAGGGGTGGATAAGAGTTTTCCCGTTATTGTTATGGATCATAATCCCGCAAACATAGGTGAATACGAAAATAAAGCGGATTTGGTTTTGTCGGGGCATACCCACAGAGGGCAAGTATTTCCTGGCAAATTGGTTACTTGGGCTATGTATGTAGTCGATTACGGTTACTATAGAAAAGACGGCAATAATCCTCATGTCATAGTCACATCAGGTGCAGGGACATGGGGACTGCCTATGCGGGTGGGGTCTAATTGTGAAATTGTCAGTATTAAGTTACGGTAGTTGAAAAAATTATTTTTATATCTGCATACAAAAATTTTGAGGTTTGTGTTAAAGAGTTTTCTGTACCTCAATCAGGTAATTATAATACAGCAAAAACCAGGAAGTAATGGAATTGGGAAAAACCACTTTTTGTAAATTTACTAAAATTTAAGCCAGTAAATTAACTGATTATAGGATTATAATTAGGTAAGGAAGGAAAAATGAGGCTAATTTTTTTGGGTACGTCGGCGGCAACTTCATTTCCTTTGGCATTTTGCAAATGTAAAGTTATTTTTTACGGAACCGGATAGTACACCAGCAAACTCTCACTAAAAAGACCTCCTCTCATATACTAAATCTATGAAGTTATAAGAGGAGGTTTTATAATGAATATAGAACCGAAACCTATGAAGTTATTACTTACCGGAGCTTTTACTTATACATCTGATCAAATTAAAGAGCTGGAAAAGTTAGTGGGAGAAGTAGTTTTTATTCAGGATGAGAGAGAAGATATAAATATAGACGTATCGGATATAGACATAGTGGTCTGTAACGGTTTGTTTTTGTATCACCCTATTGAGAATTTCAAGCAGCTTAAATTTATCCAGCTTACGAGTGCAGGTTTTGATAAAGTACCTATGGATTATATAAAATCTTCAAACATAAAAGCGGAAAATGCCAAAGGAGTATACAGCATCCCGATGGCAGAATGGGCAGTATTAATGATTTTGCAATTTTACAAAAAAAGCAGAACATTTTACAGGCAGCAACTAAATCGCCAGTGGATAAAACAAAGAGATCTCCTGGAATTGAGCGATAAAACGGCAGTAATACTTGGATTTGGCAGTGTCGGAAAAGAAATTGCAAAAAGATTACGTGCCTTCGGTTTATATATAATTGGAATTGATTTAACCGTTATGGAATCAAATTTAACCGATGAATTCTATTCCTTCGATAAACTAGACAGTGTATTAGGCAGAGCTGATATTTTAATATTGTCACTGCCTGTCACAAATGAAACTTTTCATTTAATAAACGAAAAAAGATTATCATGCCTAAAAACTTCCTGCTTATTGATCAATTTATCAAGAGGGGCTTTGATCGATGAATATGCTTTGATTAAAGCCTTACAAGACAATAAATTATATGGGGCAGCACTAGATGTTTTTGAAAACGAACCGTTAAGCCCTGAAAGTCCTTTATGGAGCTTTGAAAATGTAATAATAACTCCCCACAACTCTTTTATTTCCGACAAAATATCAAATCGTATGTATAACCTTATTTTAGAAAATATAAAAAAATATATTAGGTCAAACCTGTGACCTTCGGTGTGATTTCTTATCCAATATTAAACCAGGCCGGTACATGAAGTGAAAAAATACTTAATCAATTATTATTTCTATAAAGCTGGCTATAATTTTGTCAAAAGGCAGCTTCTTTCGTGGTATAATTTGACGTTGGAATCAATAATATTGAAGTTTATGTAAGTTTTTGTTATATTTATGACAATACAGAAATAAGGCTTTGGGATATTACTATGAGTAAATTAAAAATTAAACAAAGATACGGAAAAACATTTGGTTTATGGATACCGGAATATGGTTTTTTTTCACTTATTGCATGTTTTTTTATAAATTGCTTTGTTTATTGGGGAACGCAAATTTTAATGAAAGATAAATATCATTATGATCTTACTTCATGGCTGGATAGCAAAATACCCTTTGTTAAAGAATGGGTTATAATCTATCTCGGATGCTATGTATTTTGGGCAGTAAATTATATTCTGACAAGCCGTGAAGGTAAAGAACAATGGTTTCGATTTGCATTTGCCGATATATTGGCCAAACTGATTTGCGGAATCCTTTTTATAGTCTTACCGACAACAAATGTACGTCCATCTGTAACCGGTAATGATATATTTAGTATCTTAATGAGGTTTGTTTATTACGTTGATATGCCAGTTAATCTTTTTCCATCTTTGCACTGTCTGATGAGCTGGTTTTGCTTTATAGGCATAAGGAAGAGCAAAAGGGTTCCACTTTGGTATAAGTTTTTTTCCTGCGGATTTGCGATTTTGGTGTGTTTATCAACACAATTTACAAAACAGCATTACCTTATAGATGCGGCCGGAGGTATAATACTTGCCGAGCTTTGTTACTTTTTTGCAAATCATACTCAAACATACTTGTATTTTATGAAAATGTTTATTATTATAAATCAAAAGATTTTTGGAGACGACTTGTATGATGAGCGGACGGAAAATTTTGGCTAACTTGATATTTTTTATTATAATTTTTTCTATTAGTTTTTATTACATATTTAATAATCAGGATTTAAGCGGCATAATAGAGACTATTAAAGATGCAAATACCATATATTGGTTTGCGGCAATTATATTTGTAATCTTTTTTATCTGCAATGAATCGATTATAATATTTTATATGATGCATTCAATTAAGCATAAAGTAAAATTGTCCCATTGTATTTTATATTCCTTTGCCGGGTTTTTCTTTAGCTGTATAACGCCGTCGGCAACGGGAGGACAACCTGCCCAGATTTATCTGATGAAAAAAGATAAGATTCCCTTACCTATATCAACTTTGATATTAATGATTGTCACCATAACATACAAAATGGTTTTAATTATTTTGGGAACGATTGTCCTTATTTTTAGGCCCCAAAAAATAATCGGATATCTGGAGCCGGTTATTGGTTTGTGCTATTTGGGATTATTAATAAATGTGGTATTTGTAGCTTTTATGCTGGTGCTTGTATTTCATCCGACACTTGCAAAAAAGCAACTTACATTTTTAGTAGAGCTTTCAGGTAAGTTACGGTTAATCCGTAAAAAAGAGAAATATCAGGCTAAAATAGAAACGGCAATGGAGCAATATAAGGATGTAGCTTGTTATTTTCGAACACATAAAATAGTAACAATTAATGTTCTTATACTAACGATAATTCAGAGATTAATGATATTTTATGTAACCTATCTTACATATAGGTCGTTCGGACTTAAAGGATCCGGTTTTATAACTATTGTACTTTTACAAGGAATGATTTCTGTTGCGGTTGATATGCTTCCCCTTCCCGGAGGGATGGGAATTAGTGAAAAGATGTTTTTGTCGATTTTTGACTCTATTTTTGGAAGTATGACACTTCCGGCTATGGTAGTAAGCAGGGGGCTTAGTTTTTACACAGAACTTATTCTAAGTGCCATATTTACGGTAGTAGCATTTTTTACCATCGGAAGAAAAAAAGAAAGGGAAATGCGGATATGATAGGGTTTTATGATTATACTGTAGTACTTACATATGTAAGTTTAATGTTTTCAGTTTTCGGAATCACTCAGGCAATAAACGGGAGATTTAGAGTAGCTATTGTTTGTTTGGCATTGTCGGGCCTTTGCGATATGTTGGAC
This sequence comes from Herbinix hemicellulosilytica, assembly GCF_002904165.1. Taxonomy (GTDB): domain Bacteria; phylum Bacillota; class Clostridia; order Lachnospirales; family Lachnospiraceae; genus Mobilitalea; species Mobilitalea hemicellulosilytica. The sequence continues at coordinate 186,541 of NZ_CVTD020000010.1, forward strand.
GGCAAAGTGGCCAGGACTAAGAAAAATAGGACCTTTGACCAGAAATTATTCGGTGTTCAGATAGATTCCTTATGTGATGTGGTTTGTTTTGGCCTTTTTCCGACGATACTTTGCTTTATCTTAGGTGTAAGAGGAATTCTTGGCGGTATTGTTATAGGATATTATTGTGTGTGTTCAGTAATAAGGCTTGCATATTTTAATGTCCTTGAGACAAACAGGCAGATGAAGGAGGACGGTGCCAATAAATATTATCACGGACTTCCCATAACTTCTATAACAATAATCCTGCCCATTATATTTCTTTTTAGTTTTATTATTTCTGAGAATGCATTCAGATGGGTTTTGCTTGCTATGCTTTTCATTGTAGCCACATTGTTTATAACCGATTTCAAATTAAAAAAACCGTCGAATAAACAGCTTATTGCCATGGTTATGATTGTGGCTGCAATAGTATCGGTTATTCTTCTGTATTCAAATTATCGAATTAAACATAAGGTAGTTAAAGAAAAAGCTTTGATTGAAGAATTATTCGAATAGGAGGCACTCCCTGATGGAATGCATGGACCGAAAAGGAAATAAATATAGGCAGGATGATACACAAAGTGAAATATTAAGATTTTTATACAAAAATAAATTAGGAAGAATTATATTAAAACCGTTGATAAATCCTTGGGTTACAAATTTGTCGGAAGCCGTGATGAACAGCCGATTTTCAAGAATATTTATTCCTTTATTTATTAGAAAATATAAAATCGATATGAATGAATTTGAAAATCGTACATATTATTCTTACAATGATTTTTTTACAAGAAAAATTAAGAAAGGCAAAAGATTAATTGACGAAAATCCGAAACATCTGATAGCCCCGTGTGACGGTAAATTAAGTGTGTATCCTATAAATAAGTCCTCTCAATTTACGGTTAAAAATACTACTTATAACCTAAGAAGTTTACTAAGAAGCAAAAAGCTTGCCGATTTTTATGAAAACGGGACACTTTTGATTTTTAGACTGACGGTTGATGATTACCACAGATATTGCTATATTGACAGCGGAAGAAAATCGAAAAACTACAGAATAAATGGAGTTTTTCATACGGTTAATCCTGTAGCAAACGATGTAGTACCTGTTTATAAAGAAAACACAAGAGAATATTCTATTTTGTACAGCGAGAATTTTGGAAAAATTCTTATAATGGAGGTTGGAGCATTACTGGTAGGCAGGATTGTAAATTATCATGAAAAGGCTTACGTAAAAAGAGGCCAGGAAAAAGGCAGATTTGAATTTGGTGGATCTACAGTAATTGTGTGTTTGGAGAAAGACAGAGCGGTTATAGACATTGATATTATACAGAATTCCCTAAAAGGCATCGAAACCCTGGTAAGAATGGGTGAAAAGATAGGAATAGCTCAGGAAAAATATCAGTAAAATATATAGCCGTCATTAAGAATGGTTATTCTTGATGCCGGTTTTTTAATTTAAATTTTAAGATAAAAAAGTTGATTTATAAATATTATACAAATGCCTATACGATAAGATAAAAGATTATTAAGCATACAATTTTACTAAGGAAGGGATATTTATTGGATAACATACAAAATTTTTTTGAAAGGTTAGTAAGAGAAAATATTAAAATATTAAGCGATAATCTGGTCGGAATTTACTTGCACGGTTCGGCAGCTATGGGATGTTTTAATCCACAAAAAAGCGATATAGATATTATAACAGTAGTAAAAGACGAGCTTACCGATGATGTAAAGATAAATTTTATGGATATGGTTATTGATTTTAATAATGAAGCTCCGGCCAAGGGACTGGAAATCAGTATAGTAAAAGAAGCGGTATGTAATCCGTTTATATATCCTACGCCATTTGAACTGCATTTTTCCAATATGCATTTGGATTGGTATATGAAAAATCCCACAGATTATGTAAAGAAAATGAAGGGCACAGATAAGGATTTGGCTGCGCATTTTAAAATTATTTATCATAGAGGAAGGACCCTCTATGGGAAGGAAATTAAGGACGTTTTTTGCGATATAAGCGAAGAATATTATAAAGACAGCATTTTAAATGATATTATAAATGCAATAGAAGAGATATTGGACAATCCGGTGTATATTATTCTTAATCTTTGCAGGGTATTGGCATATGTGCAGGAAAAGTTTATCTTATCAAAGGAAGAAGGTGCTGAATGGGGCATTTTAAACCTTCCGGGAAAATATAGAAATCTGATTAGGGCAGCATTGGACGAATATAAGAATAATATTAATATGCATGTAAATAAAGAACTGGCTTTAGAATATGCTAAGTATATGTTGTCTTGTATATATAAATGTTGCTGATAAATGAATGGAATAAGACATGTAATTTATTGCATAGTATAGGATAACATAAAAGATGATATTTAGGAAGTTTTCGTTTTGAAGCGGAATAAATTTTATAAGGGGTTGAAATTTTGTTTGACAGAAAATCAAAAATTTATAGGGCTACAGCCAGAGTGTTCAGAAATACTGTAATAAATCCTATAAACAGAAGAAGGCTAAAAAACCATGATTTTACTATTCTGTCGAACAATTGCACCGGAGGGTTAATTACTCATGATTTAGGCAAGAGGTTTTTATCACCTACGGTTAATCTTTTTATTAAAACACCAGATTTCGTAAAATTCCTGAAAAATCTTGGTCATTACCTGCAGCAGGAAATAGTAGAGGTACATAAAGAAGGAATTAGATATCCTGTCGGTAAGCTGGATGATATTGAGATTTATTTTATGCATTATAAGGATATAAATGAGGCTAAGGAAAAATGGTATGAAAGAAGCAAAAGGATTAATTACGAAAATTTATATATTATTATGGTGGATGATAACAGGTGTACAAAAGAAACTATAAAAGAATTTGAGGAATTACCGTTTAAAAATAAAGTATTTCTTACAAACAAACGCTATAAAAACTGTAAAACTGCTTATTACATAAAGGGATTTGAAGATAAGGAATATATTGAAGATATAACCATGTATAAAAATATCTTTGGACAAAAATATTATGATAATTTTGATTATGTCGGCTGGCTCAACAAAGGCAAGTAATTTGCTTTGCTATTGCCAAGGGCATAAAGTTAAGAAATTGGAAAGATTAATATACAAATAGATGGTAACGTATGGTATCATTATGATAAAATAAGTTAGAGTACGAATTATACTTTTTATGGGACAGGGGAATTCTGAAATGAGGAGAAGACAGTAAAATGACATACTGTATCGGTTAAATTTAAACAAATGAGGGATATTAAAAATATGTATAAAATAAAAGACAAAATTTATGGTTTAATTGCTGTTGCCTATTATCTTATTTTTATATTAGGTTTATGGAGTATGGGATACTTATTTAAAATGAAGTTTAATTATTATTACATACCTTATATACTTTTATTTATTGTTGCAATAACTATAGTTTTGAAAAAAGATAAGAGTTTTGATAATCTTGGATTTTCCAAAGAAAAATTAAAGATAAATATGATTATATCTAGTGTTATGATTTTGGCTGTATTTGTATTCTCGGCAGTATTAAGCAGCCATCCGATACATAAACTCTTTAAAGCTGCTCTTTACTATTTATTTTATATAGCTTTGGTTGAAGAGATTTTGTTCAGGGGTTTTTTACAGAGCTATTTATTTGGATTTAAATTAAGAAAATCTGATTTGTTTTTGATAGGAGGCATATTTTTCTCCGTGTCACATTTGCCTTTTCAAATATTTGCCCACGATATTGAGCCCGTAGCATATATTTTAAATGCCTTTTCTCAGTTAGTATTTACATTCGTCTTTCATATGTTAATGTGCTTCATAACTTATAAGAGAAAAGACATTACAATACCGGTTGCAATACATTTTGTGATTGATTATCTGCAAAATGTATTATAAAAAAGGGAATATATATTATTTAATTGATTATAGCCTTCAAATTTAAATTTATTATAAAAGCGGAAATCAAAAGGTTGCCGTTAACCTTTGGGTTTTCGCTTTTTTATTTTAAAGATATGGGATTGACGGAAATTGTATATGCCTGCAGGTCCGATTTTGTATTTATGGAGAATAGAAAAGTAAATTCAAATATATAATACCGGATTTAATAAAGTTATAGCAAAAATAAGAACTGATCTTTAACGTAAGCATATATTATAAAGAAGATATCTGCTATGATGTCTGGATGTTAATCACCCGGCATAATGAAGTTGGTGATGGCTATATTTAAAGTAAGTGTTATCGTACCGGTATATAACTGCGAAAAGAATGTAGGAAGGTGCATAGAAAGTATTTTAAACCAAAAGCTTAAAGAACTGGAACTAATTCTTGTTAATGACGGCTCAACAGACAGGAGTCTAGAAATAATAAAAAAATACGCAGCCAATAATGACAGGATAAAGATTATTGATAAACCTAACGGCGGTGTATCATCAGCCCGAAATGCCGGACTTGATGCGGCCACCGGGGAATATATAGGATTTGTTGATGCGGATGACTGGATACACCCGGAAATGTACAGCAGTATGTATGACAAAATAACAAAAACCCATAGTGATATTTGCATCTGCAATTACATAGTGGAATATCCGGATCAAAGAAAATACATGTCTTTAAATACAGGGAAAAATGTAGTTTCCGATGAATATGATAAAAAGAGGTTAATATTAAATATAATCGCGCCAAAGGATTTAAACATAAATTCATTTTCGGTCATGGGAAGTGCATGGCGTTTACTTGTAAAAAAAGAACTTATAATGGAAAATAACATAAGATTCCCTTTAGGAATTCCTTTGATGGAAGATTTGGTATTTTGCCTTAATGCGTTTATAAAAAGCAGGCAAATCGTAATCGACAAGGGATTTCATTATCATTATTTTATAGACTCATTATCGTCATACAAAGAAGATATATATCTTATTCATAAAAAGGTGTTTATAATTCTTGAAAATATTCTAAGGGAAAATAATCTTTATACATTTGCCCAGGAAAGGCTAAAGATCCGATATATAAATATGTGCCTTTCCACAATTTCTAATGAAGCAAGCTTCAGTAACAGAAAAAAATTAACAGATAAATTGAAGCATATAAAAAGAATATGTAAGGATAAAAAATTAAAAGAAATGTTAAGAAGTTTATCAACAAAAAATTTGAAAGTAAGAAGAAAGCTTCTTTTATTTGCTCTAAAGCATGAACTGGAAATTCTGCTTTATGCTTATTTTAAAATAGTAATTTTTAAATATAATTTTAAGTTTTTTAGTTATTAAAAAAAGGAGCAGGAATGAAAAGAATTGCTGTAATAACATTAAACGGATATTTTAACTTTGGAAACCGGCTTCAAAACTATGCCTTACAGGAAATTTTGAAATCTTTAGGCTTTCATGTGGATACATTAATAATAAAATCAAAACCCAAAGAGATACCACCAATGAGCAAAAGAATAATTAATCTTATAACAAGTCCCCCTGACGAAATCATAAGACGGTTGGTGTACAGATTTTTAATTAAGAAAAGAGAAGATAAGATCGAAAATGTAAGAACACGTTTGTTTAGGAAGTTTACATATAAGTATATCCGTGAAGTCGATTATGGCATATACGATTATGATGAACCTCAAATTTTATCGGACAGGTATGACTACTTTATAGCAGGAAGCGATCAAATTTGGAATCCGTCATATACAAAAGGCTCCTCCATATACTTTTTAGCCTTTGCCAAGCGGCATAAAAGAATAACATATGCCCCCAGTTTCGGCGTGCCGCAAATACCTTCCGAGTACCAGGAATGTTATAAAAGAATGCTGTCGGATATACCTTATCTTTCCGTCAGGGAAGAGGCGGGTGCTGATATTATAAAAAATCTGACAGGAAGAACAGTTCCGGTACTGGTTGATCCTACATTACTACTCACCAAAGAGCAGTGGATGGCAATTGCAAAGAAGGCAAGATACAAGCCTGGTGGACAATATTTACTGACATATTTTCTTGGAGGTATACCTGACAATTACAAGAAGCGGATAAAAGCGATTGCAAAAAAAAGACATCTTGAAATCGTTAACCTGGGGGATATAAAAGAAAAATATTATTTGGCAGGACCCGATGAATTTATTGATTATATAAAAGACAGCACCGCAGTACTTACCGATTCATATCACGGTACAATTTTTTCGATAATTTTTAACAAACCCTTTGTTGTTTTTGACAGAGTAAGCAAATTACAAATGTTTTCAAGAATTGATACTCTTTTAAATACATTTAATTTACAGGCAAGAAAAATAGAAAATATGTCATTGGAAAGAGATTTATTTAGAATCGATTTTTCACATATTCCGCATATATTAGAGAAGGAAAGAAGTAAATCCATGGCTTATCTAAAAAAATGTTTAAAAATTAAGGATGCTGATTGAATATGAAAATTAACCAGCTTAAAGCGGGGGCTATATTATCATATTTATCGATGGGTTTAGCCTATTTGGTATCCATTATTTATACCCCCATTATGTTAAGGCTTCTTGGACAAAAAGATTACGGCCTTTACAGTTTGGTTTCTTCGGTTATCTCATATCTTGGTATTTTAAATTTCGGATTCGGCAGTACTTATATACGGTACTATGCGAAAAATAAAGTAAAAGATGACAATGAAAATATTGCAAAATTAAACGGTATGTTTTTAGCAATCTTTTCTGTCATAGGCCTTGTAGTAGTGACTGCAGGAATTATTTTGGGATTAAATGCAAAAATTGTTCTGGGCAAGGAACTTTCAGCCGATGAAGTATCTAAAGCAAAGATATTGATGATGATATTGGCATTGAATTTAGCCATATCTTTTTTTAATCTTGTATTTAATTCATATATTACGGCAAATGAAAAATTTGTGTTTCAAAAATTAGTACATATGATAAAAATAGTCGCTAATCCGGTTTTGACCCTGCCTATATTGCTGTTGGGTTATGGCTCGATTGGTATGGCTATAATGGCTACTGTCATTAATATCATCATTGAAGGTATAAATATGTCATATTGCTTAAAAAAACTTGGAATGAATTTTAAATTCAGGGATTTTGATCTTAAACTTCTTAAAGAAATGATTGTTTTTTCAACATATATATTTATAAATATGATTGTAGATCAGATAAACTGGAATGTCGACAAATACCTGCTTGGAAGGTTTCATGGAACTATTGCTGTTGCGGTTTACGGTTTGGCTGCCCAGATTAACACATACTATATAAGTATAATGTCAACTGTTTCAAGTGTTTTTGTTCCCAGGGTTCACAGGCTTGTGGCCAACTCTGACAATAGTACCGAATTAACCGGGATATTTACCAGAATTGGACGGCTGCAATTTATGATCATGTCATTGGCTTTGACCGGAATAATATTTTTCGGCAGGCCTTTTATTAATTTGTGGGCAGGGAGCAATTATAACGGCTCATATATTATATTGGTGCTGCTTGCAAGTTCGGGAGTTATTTCAACAATACAAACCATAGGGATAGAAATTCAAAGGGCAAAGAATATGCATAAATTCAGGTCTATACTATATGCGGTTATTGCAATAGGAAACCTTGGGCTTTCAATTCCTCTGGCAAAAATATATAAGGGGGCCGGAGCTGCCTTTGCAACAGCCTTGGCAATTATAATTGGCAACGGCTTTATAATGAACTGGTACTATCATAATAGGGTAGGTATTAATATCAAATATTTTTGGAAGCAAATTTTTGGTTTTTTACCTGCATTGATTTTACCTATAGCTGCAGGGATTTTCATAAATAATTGTATTAATTTGTATACACCGGTTAACTTTATATGCTTTGCAGGATTATACATTCTTGTGTTTATCGCATCCATGTGGTTTTTAGGGATGAACAAATATGAAAAAGACTTATTTAGGAAACCAGCAAGAAAAATTCTAAGCAAAGTAATAAAATGATAATCATATTTGCCTCCTGGGCAGACAAGTTAAAGCAAAAATGAGCCCGGGAGGTATTTTTATGTCTTTCATGAGAGATTAATATAATAAATATCTGTTTTTACATTAATACTCTAGTATTTATACGGACAAAAATAGAAATACTTATTTTTACAGTTTTAAAAAAATAATATTTGAATATTACAAATGTCATATTAATTTAATTACATATTACAGGTGTGGGATTAGGAGAAATTTTTTATTATTGTATTGTAATTAAACACTGATTATAAAAAAACTAGGAGGCAAGGAAATGAAAGTGAAAAAACTGTTAGCATTAGCATTGTGTTTTACCATGTGTCTGGGCTTGTTTGCAGCTTGCGGCAAGAACAATAATGACACAGCAAAAGATATTGCTAATACAGAAGATGCTATTAAAGATGCAGGCGAAAAAATTGTTGACAAAGCAGAAGATTTAGCTGGTGAAAAAGAACATTATACTTTTGGTTACACATGTATGGACGGAACTAATCCCTTCTTCGTAACTCTTGAGAAGACTATCCGTGAGGAAGTTGAGAAGAGAGGGGACAAGCTGATCTCTACAGATCCCGCCAACGACGTAACTCTTCAGATTACACAGATCGAAGATATGATTACTCAAGGTATTGACGCTATTTTCCTTAACCCTGTAGAGGCAGAAGGTATTCTTCCTGCGCTTGATATGTTAAAGGAAGCCGGAATTCCTATCATTAACTTCGATACAGAAGTTGCAGATCTTTCTTATGTTGAAGCTTATGTAGGTTCCGATAACTACAATGCAGGTTTTGTATGCGGCCTTGACCTGGTAGCAAAAAGACCTGAAGGCGGCCCTATCATAGTTCTTGATTCACCTACTATGAACTCTATTACAGACCGTGTTAAAGGTTTCTTGGATGCTATCGAAGGTAAAGGATTTACTGTAGTTGCACAGCAGGATGCAAAAGGTAATCTGGAAGTAGCTATGGGTATTGCAGAAGACCTTCTTCAGGCTCACAGTGATGTAGTTGCAATCTTTGGCGGTAACGATCCTACAGCATTAGGAGCTTTGGCAGCAGCCAATGCGGCAGGCCTTACCGATTGCTTAATTTATGGTGTTGACGGTTCTCCCGATATCAAGGCTGAAATTGCTTCAGGAAACTCATTAATCGAAGGAACCGGTGCACAATCTCCTATAAACATTGCTAAAATTTCCGTAGAAGTTATGTACAAGTATATGTCAGGAGAACAGGTTGAAGATCGTTATCCTGTTGAGACCTTCCTTATAACAGCAGATAATGTAAATGATTTTGGAACAACAGATTGGCAGTAATTAAATATACAACTGATAATCGGATATAATTTATAAAGGGGCTTATGAAATAATAAGCCCCTTTGAATTAAAAGGCGTAAATCATAAAGTTTAATTATTAGATAAGCAGGTGATGATTTGGAACCGAAAGTGCTATTAAAAATGAAAAATATTCATAAATCATTTCCCGGAGTACATGCCTTAAAATCGGTCGATTTTGAACTCAGAGCAGGTGAAGTCCATGCGATACTGGGGGAAAACGGAGCGGGAAAATCGACATTGATCAAGGTTTTGGGCGGTATTTACACTCCGGATGAGGGTGAAATATATATAGAAGGAAAAAAAGTAGAGATAAAAGATGTTGTTACCGCACAAAAGTGTGGTATTGCCATTATACACCAGGAACTGGTTTTGGTTCCTTATATGACCGTTGGTGAGAACATTTTCCTTGGTAGAGAACCTATGAAAGGAAAATTTGTAGACCGTAAAAAACTGCATGAAGAAGCTCAGAAACTTCTTGATGCTTACGGAATGGATATAGATGCAAGAACAATGGTCGGCAAGCTTACGATAGCAAAGCAGCAGATGGTAGAAATAATCAAGGCTATTTCCTGTCAGTCCAAAATTCTTGTTATGGATGAACCTACATCTTCCATATCGGACAAAGAAGTAAGTTTCTTGTTCAATACTATGCGGACATTAACTGCCAAAGGAGTAGGTATTATCTACATTTCCCATAAGATGAGCGAACTGGATGAGATATGTGACCGGGTTACGGTAATGAGAGACGGCTCTTATATAGCTACCGAAGTTGTTAAGGAAACTACAAAAGACAGGCTGATATCCATGATGGTTGGCCGTGATTTAAAGAATTATTATACCAGGGATTACGCAAATCAGGGAGAAGTAATCCTAAAGTGTGAAAATATTTCCGATAACCATATGGTAAAAGGAGCAAGCTTTGAACTTCGAAAAGGAGAAATCCTCGGTTTTGCAGGCCTTGTTGGTGCAGGCCGAAGCGAACTGATGAAATGTATTTTCGGATTGACTAAAAATTATACCGGAGACATTTATCTTGACGGAAAGAAAGTAAATATTAAGTCTCCTACGGAAGCCATGCGCCATGGTATTGCCCTTGTTCCCGAAGACAGAAAACATGAAGGACTTTATCTTATACAGAGCGTAAAATTCAATACTACCATAGAGGTTTTAAAGGAATTTATTAAATTTATTCATGTCAACAAAAATAAGGAAGAAGAGATTACCCAGCGTTATATTGATATGATGGCTACAAAGACTCCTTCGACTAAACAGCTCGTAGGAAAGCTTTCTGGCGGAAACCAGCAGAAAATTATGATTGGAAGATGGCTGGCTACGTCTCCCAAAATATTGATTTTGGATGAACCCACAAGAGGTGTTGACGTAGGTGCAAAATCCGAAATCTATGCCATTATTAACAAATTGGCAAAAGAAGGTATGTCAATAATTCTGATTTCATCAGAACTGCCTGAGATTATAAACATGAGTGACCGGGTATATGTAATGCGCGACGGCAAAGTTATGGGTTGCCTTGGACATGAAGAGGTTACCCAGGAAAAAATAATGAAGCTTGCTGCACGATAGGTTATGAATTCAGGAGGAGATAAAATGGATCAAGTAAGCAGGAAGAAAAAGAGTTTTATATCTAATTTAAAAGATAGTTTTATACAGTGGATAAAAGAAAATATAGGTATTATTATAGCTTTAATTATATTATGTCTGTTTTTATCATTAAATCCGGTTACAAAACATTCATTTTTAACACTAAAAAATGTTTTTAATGTACTAAGGCAGATATCATCAAACCTGTTTTTGGCATGCGGTATGACAATGGTTATTATTCTTGGCGGTATTGACTTGTCCGTAGGATCAGTCATAGCCCTGTCCGGCTGTATTGCTGCAGGTGCTGTATCAAGATACGGTTTGCCGCTTGGTGTAGCCATTATTTTAGGTCTTATTGTCGGCTTAGTAGTCGGAATGTTTAACGGTTTTGTTATTTCAAAGACTACAATACCGGCCTTTATCGTAACACTGGCAACCATGAATATAGCCAAAGGACTGGCTTATGTTTACACCGGTGGCTCTCCGGTAAGAGTTGTTACAAAAGAATGGCAGTTTTTAGGAGCAGGTTATATCGGTATAGTTCCCACACCGGTAGTTATCCTGATTATTGTTTTGATTATCACATCCTTTATAATGAACCGTACAAAAACCGGCCGTTATATTTATGCGGTGGGAGGAAATGCCCAGGCTGCAAGATTTTCAGGTATTAATGTGGCAAAGGTAAAATTCTTTGTCCATGCTTATTCAGGCCTTATGGCAGGACTTGCCGGAGTGGTTTTGGCATCCCGTATGTATTCCGGACAGCCGACAGCCGGTGAAGGAGCGGAAATGGATGCTATCGCAGCGGTTGTTGTTGGCGGAACCAGTATGTCAGGTGGTTTCGGTAAAATAGGAGGAACAATTATCGGTGGTCTTATAATCGGTGTTTTGAACAACGGACTTAACCTCCTTAATGTTAACTCATTCTGGCAGTATGTTGTTAAAGGTGTGGTAATATTACTGGCAGTATTTATAGATTATTTCAAAAACAGAAAGGCATAATAAAATATAATAATAGACTTTGGAATTATAATATGATATTATTCATATGTTATACTTTTTTATTTTTCATTGGGGGATATTATGATTAAATTGAGCAAAAAGCGAATCAAGTTTTTAATTTTAACTAAGTTCATACTGGTGCTTGTTTTGCTTTTGGTTGGATGCTCAATTTTGAAAAATGTACTGAACTTTCCGGATAAAAAGCCCAGAAAGTTCGGTGCAACTTATATGACTATGAATAATCCCTATTTTGAAATATTAAATGACGGCATTAAAGAAGTTATAGAGGCCAACGGGGATATTTTAATAACCAGAGATCCGGCCCAGGATCAGCAAAAACAGAATGAACAGATTTATGAAATGATTGAAGAAGGGGTAGCGGCAATATTTTTAAATCCGGTAGACTGGATAGAAGTTGAACCGGCCCTTATTGCATGCAAAAAGGCAAATATACCCGTATTCAACGTTGATACAAACGTATATCATACGGAACATGTGGTATCCATAATTGCTTCCGACAATTATAATGCGGGTGTACAGTGCGCAAAGGATATGATGAGTAAGCTCCCCAAAGCTGATATCGTAATACTGGATCAGCCAATTATAAATTCCATTAATTTGCGAATCCAGGGATTTATAGATACTATAAAAGGAAACGATAATTACAGAGTGGTAATTCAAAGAGCCGCCGGCGGAGAGTTGGAGGTTGCAATGGATGTAATGAATGATATACTTGATGCCGGCATTGCTTTTGACGTTGTCATGGGTGGTAACGATCCGACGGCAATCGGTGCAATAGCTGCTTTGGAATCCAGGCATATGAATAAAAAAGTTCTCATATACGGTGTTGACGGTTCTCCTGACGGAAAAATGATGATAAAAGAAGGATATCTGGAGGGAACCAGTGCCCAGCAACCGAGCGAGATAGGAAGAATATCGGCTCAGGTGGCCTATGATTATCTTAGCGGCAAAGAAGTAGATAAAAATATTGTAGTACCGGTAACCTTAATTACGAGAGAAAATCTGGATGAATTTACTATTGACGGATGGCAGTAAGGATTTGAGATATGCAGAATAAGAAGTTTAGTTATTTAAAAATTTCAATGATATCAATAAATTTCTTGGCGGTTTCGTTTATTACATTGCTGATATATATAACAACGAAGAATATTTGCGATCAATTTATAGCCAGGGAATATTTAAATTCTGTATCTGCAATTCCTTGGAGTCCGCTCAGGAATATCATCGTAACCTTATTATTGTTATGTGTAATGACCCTTTCATACATTGTGAGAGAATTTATTTATCCGAATAATAATAAGGTTATGTATATTACCTTATTTATTGATTTGCTGATAAGCTTTGTTATAATTTACTTTTTAAATTTTAATTATAACGGCATACTCTTTCTGGTTATAGCCAATGTAATAACCTATACCAAGGGTACCCGGGGAAGATATTTTCTTATGCTTCTTTCCGTTGCAGCCATACTTATAGCAGATTATGAACTTATTTCAATAAATTTTAATATGTATTCCATAAATGACTACATCAGCTTTTATGATTCGGCAACACAACAGTCGCTGATGGCCGGCTATAATACGATTATATCGGTAAACATGATATTATTTATAATTTATTGCATAAGTGTTATTCAAAATCAAAGGGGCACAATAGATGAGGTTAATACCTTATATGAAAAACTTAGCAAAGCCAATGAGGATCTGCAGGCAGCCAATGAGCAGCTTAAGGAATACTCAAAAATAACCGAAAAAATGGGTGAAACAAGAGAGCGTAACCGTTTAGCGAGAGAAATTCATGATACCTTGGGACATACCCTGACAGGTATCCTGGCCGGACTGGACGCCTGTCTTACAACTATAGACATAGCACCCCAGGAAACAAAAAAGCAGCTTGAAATGATAGCGGAGGTAACAAGACAGGGAATTAAAGATGTAAGAAGATCCGTCAATAAATTAAGGCCGGATGCGCTTGAAAGGCTTAATCTGGAATCTGCTATCCGTAAAATGATTTTAGATATTGAGTCCATGTCAAATACTCATGTAACTTTTGAATCGAAAGTGGCAAATTTAAAATTTGACGCAGATGAAGAGGATACCATCTACAGAGTGATTCAGGAAAGCCTTACCAATGCCATCAGACACGGAAAAGCAACCCGTATCTGGGTTTATATAGAAAGTGACAACGGGGAAATAGTTTTGACAATCAAGGACAACGGTGTCGGATGCAAGGATATGAAAAAAGGCTTCGGAACGCGTCACATAGTGGAGCGTATCCAAATGCTTAAAGGTAGCGTTGAATTTGACGGAAGTGACGGATTTACCGTTATAGCCAGAATACCGATTCGATGGGGTGAAGAATATGATTAAAGTACTAATTGCCGATGATCAGGAACTTATTCGTCACAGTTTGCAGATAGTTCTTAGCAACAAACAGAACATTGAGGTAACGGATGCGGTAGCTGACGGACAGGAAGTTATAAGAAGTGTCCGTAAGAACAAGCCGGATGTTATCCTTATGGATATCCGTATGCCAAAAATGGATGGGGTTCAATGCACGAAAATCATAAAAGAAAATTATCCTGAGATTAAAATTATAATCCTTACCACATTTGATGACGACGAATATATTTATGATGCTCTTAAATATGGCGCCAGCGGTTATCTTCTAAAAGGCGTTTCTATGGACGAATTGGTTAATGCCATCCAGACCGTATACAGCGGAAGGGCGATGATTAATCCTGACATTGCGACCAAAGTCGTCCGTCTTTTTTCACAGATGGCGAAAGCGGATTTCTTTATTGATACGGGCCAAAAAGCAGAACAGGAACTTACAAAAACGGAATTAAAGATTATAGAACAAATCGAATATGGTTTATCCAATAAGGAAATTGCCGATGCCCTTAATCTGTCTGAGGGTACGGTGCGGAATTATATAAGTACAATATTAAATAAGCTGAAGTTACGGGACCGTACTCAGCTTGCCATATGGGCAATACAGGCCAAAATAGGTAAAAAAGGTTTGAATATGGAGCGCCATAATGAAAATGAGTAAGAAAAAATACGGTATTATTTTGGGGTGTGCGGTCTTTATTATGTCATTATTTACCGCACTCCATTTTATAAGGAAAGAAAGGCAAATAACAATTGAATTAGGCATTTTTGCAGGCAGTAATTGGGATGTTGCCAATGCCAACAGTTATGTAATTATAGACAAAGCCATAGAACGTTTTGAACGGGAGCATAAGAACGTTAAAATTCACTATTCAAGCGGTATTTTAAAACGGGATTATTCGGAATGGCTTTCGCAAAAATTACTGCTCGGAAAGATGCCTGATGTATTTATGATTCTTTCCGATGATTTTAACCGTTTTGCTTCATTGGGAGTATTAAAAGATCTGGATAAACTTATAGAAAAGGATCCTTCCTTTGACCGTGAAAAATTTTTTACCACAACCTTACTTACCGGCCAGTATAACGGTACCCAGTTTGCTCTTCCTTATGAAACTGTCCCGACCCTGATGTTTGTAAATAAAACCCTATTGCAAAAAGAAGGCATAGAAGTACCGGACAGTGACTGGACATGGGATGATTTTTTGGATATAAGCCAAAAGGTAACAAAAGATACCGATGGTGACGGCCATTTGGATCAATTTGGCATGTATAACTATGATTGGCTTGATGCCGCTTATACAAACGGTGCTGTCTTATTTGAAAACGGAGATAACAAAATCAGCCTTGTCAATGAAAAAGTAACCCAGGCTGTAAAATTCGTAAAGCAGCTATATGATTTAAACCAGGGACGAAAAGTAACCCAAGAAGACTTTGACAGCGGAAAAGTAGCTTTCATGCCATTAACATTTGCCGATTACAGAACATATAAGACATATCCTTATAAAATAAAAAAATATTTAAATTTCCAGTGGGATTGTATAACCCTGCCGGCAGGGCCAAACGGGGAAAATATCTCAGAAGTAAATACCCTGCTTATGGGAATAAACAGCAAAACCAAACATGAAAAATTAGCCTGGGAATTTTTGAAACTACTGACATATGATGAGGAAATTCAAATGGATATATTCCGATATTCCCAGGGAGCTTCGGTTTTAAAAAATGTAACCGGATCAAAGGAAGCGGAAGTGATTCTCCAGGAATATATGGAGGAAAGCGAAAGAGTAATTGATAATGAACTTTTAAGCAGAGTTATTGAACAAGGGATGGTGGCCCCTCAGTTTTTAAGATACAGAGAGGCGGTTTCCTTAGCAACAAGTGAAATTCAGGTCATAATAGAAAATGACAAAAACATCGACAGTTCCTTAAAAATTCTTCAAAACAAGATTAATGAGTACTTAAAGCAATAATCGGACAGAAATATAATCATGCTTGATAAAGAAAGGAAGTTTTGATATGAAACGTTCTGAGATAAATCAAATTATATTGGATGGAATCAAGTTTTTTGATGAAATGAAATTTAAGCTGCCTCCGTTTGCTTATTGGAGTCCTTCAGAATGGAAAGAAAAAAATCATGAATATGACGAAATCCGTGAAAATAAATTAGGTTGGGATATCACCGATTTTGGAAGCGGCAATTTTTATAAAACAGGCTTATTTTTATTTACATTAAGAAACGGCGGTGCAGATCCGCAAAATCAGACCAAGTCGTATGCGGAAAAGATAATGATAGTCAGAGAAAATCAGGTTACCCCTTATCATTTTCATTGGAAGAAAACCGAAGATATCATAAATCGCGGCGGCGGAAACTTAATGATAAAATTATATAACTCCACCAAAGACGGTGATTTCGGAAGCGATCCGGTTATGGTTCATATGGACGGAAGAAAGTTTGAAGTGCCCGCAGGAACCGTACTTTGCCTTAAGCCGGGAGAGAGCATAACTCTTATGCCAGGCCAATATCATTCCTTCTGGGGTGAGCCGGGATGCGGACAAGTCCTGGTAGGGGAGGTATCGGAGTGCAATGATGATGCTTCGGACAACCGCTTTTATGAGAAAATAGGCAGATTTCCCGATATAGAAGAAGACGAGCCTCCGGTTTATTACCTCTGCAATGAGTATCCGTTAGCTTAGGAGGGTCAATTTATGGAGAAGGGAATTGCAATTGCAGGCACTATAGCTGTCGATTATATTAAAACAATAGACCAATATCCCGAAAAAGGAATGTTAGGAAATATTTTATCATCATCCAGAGGGGTAGGAGGATGTGTGACTAATACGCTTTGTGATTTGGCAAAAATGGATCCGACAATACCCCTTTATGCTTACGGCGGGATCGGAGATGATGAAAACGGAGATTTTGTTGTAAGAGTTCTTAAGGAGCATGATATAAATACCGACGGTATTGTCCGGTTTCCTGGAGAGATGACAGCATTTACGGATGTTATGACTCTAGTAGCTACCGGAGAGAGGACTTTTTTTAATGCCAAAGGGGCAAATAAAATATATTCCTACAGTGATTTGGATTTTGATTCCCTAGAGGTTGATTTGTTTCATATAGGCTACGCATTTTTGATGGATCCTTTTGACCGGGAAGATGAAGAATACGGAACCGTTATGGCAAGAGCCCTGGCTAGGGTTCAAAGTATGGGAATTCGTACTTCCATGGATTTGGTCAGCGTGGAGAATGAGAGATATTCCGAAATAGTTAAACCAAGCCTTAGATATTGCAACTATTTTATAGTAAATGAAATAGAGGCAGGAAAAACTGTTAATTTATCTCCTTATGGCCCCGACGGAAGCATAGACGAAGTAAGAATCAGAAAAATATGCGAGTTAATACTTGAGGCCGGTGTTAAAGATATGGTGGTCATCCATGCTCCTTTGGGAGGCTGGGCTATGACAAATACTGGTGAATTTTATTTTGCTCCTTCACTAAAACTTCCGCAAAATTATATAAAAGGTACCGTGGGAGCGGGAGATGCATTCTGCGCAGGTATGCTGTACGGAATTTATAAGGAAATGCCTGTAAAAGAAGCTTTGGAAATTGCCTGTATGACTGCTGCATGTTCACTTTCCGAGTATGATTCCATATCGGGAATGAAAACTATAGATGAAATTAAAAGCATATACGGCAAATTCCGTGTTTAATATAAGAATCAAATTTTGCATATAGAAGAATTTACTTTTAGTTACTTGTATTTGACTCAATTTAAGGAGATGTGTTTATGATAGTTAACTTACAGGAAGTTCTGGCCTATGCCGAACAAAAACAATGTGCTATCGGAGCGTTCAATACCCCAAATTTTGAATGCATTATGGCGGTAATTCATAATGCCGAGAAATTTCAAATTCCGGTTATTATAGAACATGCCCAGGTTCATGAAAGCGTTATGCCTTTAGAGATTATTGGGCCTGCCATGGTAGAATTTGCAAAAAAAGCCAAGGTTCCCGTATGTGTTCATCTGGATCACGGTGAAAGCCTTGAATATATTGAGAAGGCTTTGGAACTTGGCTTTTCATCAGCCATGTATGACGGTTCCAAATTGTCATTTGAAGAAAATGTAGAAAACACCCGTAAGGCTGTAGCTATGGTACGCAAATACAATGCAGGTATTGAAGCGGAAATCGGTGTTATGCAGGGCGGGGAAGCCGGCGGAAATGCACAAGAAGGAAGCAGTATGAATGATGAAGATCTTTATACCGATCCCCAGCTTGCATATGAATTTGTAAAAGCAACGGGTATTGATGCCCTGGCTGCTTCGTTCGGTACCGTTCACGGTTTTTATAAAGCGAAGCCTAAACTGGATTTTGAAAGAATTGAAAATATAAAAAAATTGACCGGTATTCCGGTGGTTATGCACGGCGGTTCGGGATTAAGTGAGCAAGACTACAAAGAAGCCATACGCAGAGGGGTAAGAAAGATAAATTATTACTCATATATGTCCCAGGCAGCCCTTCATGAAATAAAAAACCGGATTAATGATCCTGCCGTTCAGTATTTTCATGATATTGCCGGTATAGCGGTAAAAGCCATGCAGGATAACAGCGAACAGGCCATGAGAATATTTTACGGGCTTGAGTAATTGTTAATTGCATAATTTGCTATAAGAAAGTATAAATATTAGCTGACAATTGAAAGATTTACTTATCGATAACGGATTTAAACTGTTTTCAGTTAAGAGGCATTTACTGATCTTGGTCGGCTAAAGTAAAAATTTGATCTGCCAAAGATAAAAAGATTATAACACACCGCTTTAGAGTTTAAATTCTAAGGCGGTGTTTTTGTATGTGACATATTATGTCTTATGGGAATTTTATATAGCCTGATTTTATATTAGGATTTGTAAAGTATGGGATTTGAGCCAAAATTAATTTGTCTTACATTGCCGGATATTTTTTATAGTATATTTTGATATAACTTGGCATTCTTATGAATATTAGTATCGATAGACATTTAATTTTTCTTTTAAAAATTACATTAGTAGGATATAATGGAAAAGGAGGTAAGATATATGATTATAGTATATGAATCAAAAACAGGTTTTACTAAGAAATATGCACAGATGCTTGCAGACAGGACAAAATTCAGATGTTTAAATGTGAAAGAAATCTTAAAATCCAATTCGGATGAAGATGTTATTTTCCTGGGATGGCTGAAAGCAGGAGAAATACAGGGACTAAGTAAGCTTCGCAAACGTAATATAAGGATAAAAGCAGTTTGTGTAACCGGTCTTGCCCGTATTGCCGAGCCCAGTCCCGAAGCTGTAATTGAAAGAAACAACATCAAAAACATACCTTTTTTCTATCTGCGCGGCGGCTGCCTGCCGGTAAACGAGTTAAAAGGTATTGATAAAATAATGATGAAGATGTTTGTAAAGATGTTAAAAAGCCGTAAAAATAAAGACGAAGAATTAATTGAATCGATAAATCATATAGAAAACGGTTATGACGGTGTAGAAGAAAAAAATCTTGAACCGGTTTTAAAATGGCTTGAGGATAAGGCATGAGATTGTAGAAGAATAACTAAAAATTTTATATAAATAGAGGTGCTTTAATGGAAATAAAGAAAGGTAACAGATGTTTTTATATTGGTGAATCGGAGAAAAAACCCTTAGCTATAATAACATATGTACCGACAGGTGAAAATCTGATAACGGTCGACCACACATATGTGTCTGACCAATTGGCCGGACAGGGGGTGGGAAAACGCCTGTTACATGAGCTGACTGAATGGGCAAGAAAGGAAAATTTAAAAATTATCCCCCAATGCTCATTTGTAAAGGCACAAATGGAAAAAAATAAAGAATATCATGATTTACTTGGATAGTAAGTTAAAACATTCATTTTTATAATTCTAAAGTAATATATTTTTTTATCTTCTTGCTGTATTAGACAAAAGTAAGTAAAGACAGTTGGGTTTTTAGTTTTAGTTATAAAGTTAACCCTGAAATATTTTCGGTGGTAAAATCATTCCATGTGGGATGGGTTTTGTCGTTTTGCTCTGCAATAGCAGAAAGGAATTCCTCTTCGGTGGCCTTTTTATGATTTACAAAATATGAAATATCCAAATTATTGTCGGAATTATATGTTGCTTCACAGTAAGTAATTTTATCAATTGTATAGCCTTTATCAGTAAATGTTATACTGCCAAAACCGTAATCAGACGCACCACCGGAAAATGAAAAGGTCCCGTCCTCTTTTAAATCCATAAATGTCCTGTACCATAAGGTATAACCATAAACAACCCCGTCTTTATAACTTAAAACTTCAAAACCGAAATATTCGTTTTCATTTACAGTTAATTGAAGAATTACTTCTGGTATGTTATCGTTTTCTAAATCAACAACTGTAAATTTTGATACTTTTGCCTGGACAGAGCTGTCACTGCTGACAGCTTCATTTATTTGAGAAATATATAAATCTTTGCCGGAATCCACACAGAAGAATGGGCTTTCGTCCTGCAGTACTGATTTATAGGCACTCAAAGGTGTTATTTTAGAAGGGGCTGGAGTTACAGACACTTTGGAAACGGTTTGTGACGTCTGTTCTTTATGGCTGCATCCTGTTAACCCAGACAAAACAGTCAAAATAGTTATAAGAATTACGTAGTATCTGTTTTTCATTTCTATTCACCTTTTTTATAATATTGTTATTTATCTGAAATTTTTATAGGATAAACAATTCTTTTTCATCAATAACCGGTGATATTTCGATATGGTACCCACTATATAAACTTTATATTTTTAACTTTTAACTTTTAATACGTTTGCAAACTGATAGTATATCGATTGTCATATAATTGTCAATCCCCAATAAACATTTTAATTCAGATAAAATTCATAAAACAGTCAATAAAGTTTTTCGTTTTTCAGTATTGACTACAGGTTAAAAAGCCTATATTTACTACCTACAGTTTTCTCACAGCTATTTTTAGAGTGCATATAATATATGGAAGATTTTATGATGTGGTAAGGATATATTATGAGAATTTTGCTGATAGGCGGAACCGGTGCTATAGGAACTCATCTTGCTAATGTTCTGGCAGAAATGGGCCATACGGTTGTCGTTACATCCAGAAAACCTCATGAATCAAAAGGATTGATTGAATATAGACAGGGAAATGCAAAGAATACTGATTTTTTAATATCCGTTTTGAGAGAAAACTGGGATACAATCGTAGATTTTATGAATTATACCACCAATGAATTTTCACAGCGGGTAGGTTTACTTTTAAATTTCACTTCCCAATATATATTCTTAAGTTCGGCAAGAGTTTATGAAAAGAATAAAGAGGCAATAACCGAAGAGTCATTAAGGCTTTTGGACAGTTCTACAGATGAAGTTTATTTATCAACCGATGAATATGCCCTGTCAAAAGCCCGTGAGGAAAATATGTTAAGATCAGCCCACAAGAGAAACTGGGTTATTATACGGCCTTATATTACATACAGTGAAAGCAGGCTCCAATTGGGAAACTTTGAAAAAGAACACTGGCTTTATCGGGCATTAAAAGGAAGAACAATCGTATTTTCAAAGGATATTAATAATAGACTTACTACTTTGACCTATGGTTTGGATGTGGCCAAAGGGATTGCATCATTAGTAGGAAATACGGATACTTTAGGAGAGATTTATAATATAACATGCGATTATACCGTTAAATGGAGTGAGATACTTGATATTTATCTTGATACGCTTGAAGAAAAGCTGGGATACAGGCCAAAAGTTATTTATCAGGATCTGGAAACATTTCTAAAATGGAATGAGGGAAAATATCAAATTATTTATGACCGGCTTTTTGACAGAAAGTTTAATTGCAGCAAAATAAACAAGTATATCAATACAAAAGATTTTATTCATGTTCGGGAAGGCTTAAGAAAATGCTTAAATGAATTTTTATCTGAGCCAAGGTTTGGAAAAATTAATTGGAAACTTGAAGCTATAAAGGACCGCTATACAGGAGAAAGAACTCCATTAAGTGAAATAAACGGATATAAGCAAAAGTTAAAATATTTATTGTACAGGTATCTGAAAGTAATATGAAATTTATATTAATTAAATATTTGGTTTTAAACATCAATAGGATAATTTATTTAAAATCGGGCGGGTGATATTTTGACTGCACATTATACGGACGAAAAAAATGTGCTGATACTGATTGCTTTGCTAAAAGGCCACGGTATAAGAAAAGTAATTGCATCGCCGGGCACAACTAATATTACTTTTGTTAAAAGCCTGCAAAATGATCCTTTTTTTGAAATATATTCATCTATAGATGAACGTTCTGCAGCTTATATGGCCTGCGGACTTGCGTCAGAAACAGGAGAACCGGTAGTCTTAAGCTGTACTGGGGCTACCGCGTCTAGAAATTACATGTCAGGTCTTACGGAAGCATATTATCGTAAACTTCCTATACTTGCAGTTACGTCTACTCAGGTTGCCTCAAAAGTAGGACATAATATTCCACAGATTATAGACCGAAGCGGCAGACCTAAAGACATAGTAAGATATAGTGTTCATTTACCCCTGGTTAAAGACGACAATGATTGGTGGAACTGTGAGATAAAAGCCAACAATGCAATTTTGGAACTTAGCAGGCATGGCGGAGGGCCGGTTCATATAAATTTGGAAACCGGCTACAGCCGTTCGTACAATATAAGAGAATTGCCTAAAGTCAGGGTTATACGAAGAATTACAGACTTAAAGTATTCTCCTCCTATACCTGCGGGCAAAGTAGCTGTGTTTGTAGGCTCCCATGCCAAAATGACTCAGAATGAAATAAAGGCTCTTGAAGATTTTTGTGAATCTAACAATGCTGTTGTTTTCTGCGACCATACCAGCGGATACAAAGGAAGGTTTAGTATTGTTCATTCCCTTAGCTCATCCCAAAGATTTATATCTTATAATGAGTTAAGGCCTGATTTGCTCATACATATTGGTGAAATTTCCGGAGATTATTCAGCAAACAGAATTGTCGGAAAACAAGTATGGAGAGTAAGCAGGGACGGGGAACTTAGGGATACATTCGGTAAGTTAAAATATGTTTTTGAAATGCCTGAAGAAGAATTCTTTAAACATTATACAAAGAAGAACAAAGTAAATACACAATATTTAATAAAGTGGAAAAATCACCTTAATCAATTATATAAAAAGATACCATCTTTACCGTTTTCTAATCTGTGGATTGCAAAAAAGCTTCATGATAAACTGCCCCAAAATTCCGTTATTCATTTTGGAATACTAAACAGCTTAAGGTCATGGAACTTTTTCCCGCTGCATGAAACTATAGATTCATATGCCAATGTCGGAGGATTTGGCATAGACGGATGTGTTTCATCATTAATCGGAGCTTCTTTGGCCGACAAAAACAGATTGTATTTCGGTATAGTAGGGGATTTGGCCTTTTTTTACGATATGAATTCTTTAGGAAATAAACATGTAGGAAAAAACATAAGAATACTTTTAGTTAATAACGGTATTGGAACTGAATTTAAGAATTTTAATCATCCGGCAGCAGCATTCGGAATAGAAGCAAATGAATATATTGCAGGGGCAGGCCATTTCGGTAATAAGTCAAAAACATTGGTTAAGAATTACTGTGAAAGCCTTGGTTTTGAATATCTTGCGGCATCAAACAAGAAAGAATTTATTCAGGTTTACAAGCGGTTTATAACCGAAGAAATGCTTGATAAGCCAATTGTTTTTGAGGTATTTACAAATTACGAATATGAGAGCAAGGCCTTGGAGATTATAACATCTCTTGATTCTGATGCCAAATCGGATATTAAAAAAACCGTAAAAAATATACTTGGGGAGGAAAATATAAAAAAGATAAAAAGATATTTATCATTTTAATACGTGATGAACATGGCCCGGTTTGGCATGTTTTCAGATGCAGTTTTACTGGGCGTACCGATTAGGCTTTCTGACTTTTAAAATAGACAGAAAGCCTCTTTTTTTGCCATAGTTTATATTTGTATGTAAAAGCAAGTATCTATGTGTTGCTTGTATATAAATAAAATGATGTCCTCAAGGATATGAAAATTAGATTGAGTTGTTTTATTTAGGAGATGCAGTTACATTTATTAGAACCTTTTATTGCTTAAATAAATTCATTATATTTGATTTGTTTTGTATAATATAAACAAACATTTGACGGTTTATTTTAGCCAGTTCCTTTAAGTTTTCAATGCTTTCAAAATATGCAATGCATATCATTTGGATGGAGCAGATTACATAGAATACAGCCTGTTTTTCCTCTTTAGTCATTTTGGCTTCAAGGTCATAACCGCGAAGGATTCCGCCAAGTATATCAAGCCACTTTTCGTATGCTTCGTCTGTACCTTCGGATAAAATTCCTGTAGCACAATAGCATACATCCCACAGGCGGATATTTATTTCGCTTAAGTCAAAATCAATAAAACCGCTTACTTCATCGCCGTCAAACAAAATATTGCTGGGATTTGGATCTCTGTGTATAAGTTGTTTTGGAAGTTTCTCGTATAGCTTTCCGAAAGTTTCGATAAAATCGTCAAAAAAGCTTTCATCTATACCCATAGTCCATTGAATATTTTGCCGTCTGATACTGGGTAAGGCCCATTCGGTTATATTTTTGAAGAGATTTACCTCATCCGGAGATATATCTTTTTGTATGGCTTTTAAGGCCTGGTGCAGCCGTGCTATGCTTATTCCGTACTTTTCGCCGAATCTGATTCGGTCATCACCGAATTTTTTAGCTCTGGGTAAGGGGTTCCCCTTTATACCGCGGGTAAGAATAAAAATTTCCTTACCGTCCGGATATTCTTTTCCATCTTTAGTCAATATTGGCAGGGAGGATGAATAGCCTTGTTTATTCAATTCTTTTGATATCTTAATGTTTTTTAATATATGTTCCCGGTTTTCGGTTTTAAGAAAATAATCGTCGCCAACAGCCCATATCTTTCCCGAAATTTTAGCCCCATCCGAAATATAGACATCTTTAATGGGAAGATTTTTTTCGATATCCCAGTTATCTAACACTAAACGTAGTTCTTTTTCTGTATACATTCTGTTCACCTCCGGTTTTTTAGGCGTATGTTTTTGATATATGCTTAAATATTTTTTCGGAGAGCAACCATACATTTTTACAAATGCTTTATAAAAACCTGCATAAGTATCAAAACCGTATTCAAGCACAACGTCTATTGCCTTGCGGCCGCCGGCTATTTCTGCAAGGGCATGATCCAGGCGCCGTTTTAAAATGTAATCGGCAATCGAAGAACCCATTACAGAAGAAAATAATCTGTAATAATGGTACGTCGAATAATTGGCCATCTTTGCCAGTTCTTCAGCTGTTATTTCTGTCTTAAGATTTTCTTCTATATATTTCAGCGCTGTTTTAATTATTTCCGGGTAATGCATGGTATGCCTCCTTCCGTACGGTGATTTCAGTATACAATATAACTTATATAAAAACATTTCCTGCATTGCGATTATGTAAAGGTAAAGCGAAACACTGGGTTATTGTAATATATATCTGATTATTGCCTTCTACTGAAATTATGCAAATATTTTAACATAACAAATTACAGGGTAAAATAAGCAAATAATTTAAGAGTGAAATGCAATTAAGTCTGGAAATTAGTGCATCAATATGTTTATAATTAAATAAAGCAACATAAAATTCTCTGGCACAATATGGTCTTACGTATTGGAGGAGATATTATGGTTGGTATATTAAGTATTGATTTTGATTACTTTTTGGATGTCTGTATAAAAGAAAGAGATATTTACTTCCCTGACGGAAGTGACGAAATTCCAAAAGATAAACTTGCACTAATGTGGGAAGAAAGATATAAAAAATATCCAAAACTGAAAGAAATAGGAGTAATAAAAGAATTTTATCTTTTAAAAAGCTTTCTGCAGAATCTAAAGATATCTAAAGACAATATACATAAGTCTGATACCCATAAAGATATTAAGAAATTAATAAATAGGATACCGATAAATAAACAATTATATATTGTCAACATAGATTTTCATCATGATTACTACCATTATTACAGGGGAGAAGACATATACAACTGCGGTAATTGGTTAAGAAGAGTTATAGAAGACAGGCCTGATACTAAAATAAAATGGATCAGAAGGGAAGATTCTCAGCTTTACAGCCTTGAAGGCATATTTCCTTTTGAACATACAACAGATATTAAATCTATATTTAATGATAAATTTGAGTATATATTTATATGCAAGAGTCCTGAATGGAGTCCGCCCCATTTAATTGATAAGTACGAAGAACTTGCTCATATACTGGTAAATAAAAAAATAGCATAATATTACAGTTTGACAAGAAGAATCTGTTTTGGTATTATATATTAATATCTTAAGCCCGGACAGCTACTGCCATTATTTAGGTGGTAGCTTCATATTATTATATTTGATACTTTTGCTAACGGATTTGCAAAAAAAGCATCAAAAGTGGAGTTTGTCGCATCACCGGATGGGCAATACTCTTTTTTTTACGAAAGGACGGATTATATGATTAAAATCTTGGCTAAAAGTGTTGGCGAGTACAAAAAACATTCAATTATAACTCCGATACTTATTATATTTGAGGTTATTATTGAATGTATAATCCCTTTTTTAACAGCTACTTTAGTTAATGAAATCAAAAGCGGAAGTGATTTGAGAACAATTACTAAATACGGGATTTTACTGATAATTCTGGCATTTATGTCTTTACTGTGCGGGGCAATCGCAGGTAACACCAGTGCAACTGCAGCCTGTGGATTTGCGAAGAATTTAAGAAAGGAAATGTTCTATAGTATTCAAAATTATTCTTTTGAGAATATAGATAAGTTTCAGACCTCATCTCTTAT
Organism: Herbinix hemicellulosilytica; assembly: GCF_002904165.1. Taxonomy (GTDB): domain Bacteria; phylum Bacillota; class Clostridia; order Lachnospirales; family Lachnospiraceae; genus Mobilitalea; species Mobilitalea hemicellulosilytica. The sequence goes on from NZ_CVTD020000010.1 coordinate 213,779, forward strand.
TACACGCATGACAACCGATGTTATGAATGTGCAGAATGCATTTCTGATGATAATAAGGACTGCTATCAGAGCCCCGTTGATGCTGATTTTTGCTTTTGTAATGGCTTTTGTGATGGGCGGAAGGATGGCATGGATATTTCTTGTTGTCGTACCGATTCTTGCAACCGGCCTGGGAATAGTTATTTCCAAAACAGTTCCCTTGTTTAGAAAAGTATTTAAAAAATACGATGCCCTTAATAAATCAATCCAAGAAAATATAAAAGGAATGAGAGTCGTAAAGTCCTTTGTCCGGGAGGAATATGAGCAAAAGAAGTTTGAAGCGGCAGCGGAAGATGTCTGTGCGGACTTTACAAGGGCTGAACGTATTTTAGCGCTTAACGGGCCTCTTATGCAGTTTTGTATATACACCGTAATGATTTTTGTACTTTCTTTCGGTTCATATACCATCATAACCAGCCTGGGCCTGGACTTTAATATAGGTCAGTTTTCCGCAATACTTACCTACAGTTTTATGATACTAAGCAGCCTTATGATGGTTTCCATGATTTTTGTCATGATTACTATGGCAGGCGAATCGGCAAAACGTATCGTTGAGGTAATCAGTGAAAAAAGTACCTTAACCAATCCCGAAAACCCTGTTTATACGGTAAAAGACGGTTCCATAACCTTTGAAAATGTCAGTTTTAAATATTCCGAAAAAGCGGAAAGAATGGCTTTGGAAAATATTAACCTAAATATTAAATCAGGAGAAACAATAGGAATTATAGGCGGTACAGGTTCTTCTAAATCTACCCTTGTTCAGTTGATACCCCGCCTGTATGATGCAACCGTCGGCGTTGTTAAGGTTGGTGGCATAGATGTTAAAAATTATGATTTAGATTCTCTACGCAATCAGGTTGCAGTTGTTTTGCAGAAGAACACGTTATTTTCAGGAACTATTAAAGAAAATTTACGCTGGGGTAATAAAGAAGCTACAGATGAAGAACTGATTGAGGCATGTAAACTGGCCTGTGCCGATGAATTTATAAGTCGATTCCCGGACGGATATGACACCTACGTTGAACAGGGGGGAGCAAATCTTTCCGGCGGTCAGAAACAGCGTCTTTGCATAGCAAGGGCATTGCTTAAAAAGCCTAAGATACTGATTTTGGATGATTCGACCAGTGCTGTGGATACCAGAACGGATGCAAAAATTCGAAAAGCACTGCGGGAATATATGCCTGAGACAACAAAGATTATAATTGCCCAGAGAATTGCTTCCGTTCAGGATGCTGATAGAATAATAGTAATGGATGGGGGAACAATTAACGGAATCGGTACCCACAAGCAGCTTATGGCGGAAAATGATATTTACCGGGAAGTATATTATTCCCAGAACAAGGCAGGTGAATAAAATGAAGACGAAAACGAACATTATCGGGAATAAAAAATCAATTGTCATACGCTTGTTAAAAGACATATATAAATTTCATCCGGTTAAGTTTCCGCTTGCCGTTATATGCATTATATTTAATGCTACAATCAGTTCGATACCGGCTGTTTTTATGCAAAATATAATAGCTATTGTAGAGCAGAATTGGCAGACCGGTGTATGGAATGCCGTTAAAGGAAGAATTTTATATTTTGTTGCTATACTGGCTGTGTTTTATGTACTATCTATTCTCAGCAATATATTATATAACCAGTTGATGGCTATTATAAATCAGGGCACGCTAAAGAAATTTCGTATAAAAATGTTTAATAAAATGCAGACTTTGCCAATAAAGTATGTAGATACCAATAACCACGGAGATATCATGAGCTATTATACCAACGATATAGATACATTACGGCAGCTTATTTCTCAAAGTATTCCACAGCTTTTGATATCCGGCGTGACGGTTTTAACAGTATTTAGCATTATGCTATATTATTGCTTTTGGCTAACTTTGGTTGTCGTTACCGGAGTAATCGTAATGCTTTTTATTACAAGAAAAGTCGGAGGTGGCTCTGCAAAATATTTTATAAAGCAGCAAAAAGCCCTGGGACGGCTGGAAGGCTTTGCGGAAGAAATGATGAACGGACAGAAAGTAATCAAGGTTTTCTGTCATGAGAATGAAAGCAAAGCTGATTTTGATAAGATAAATGAAGCTTTATTTAACGACGCAAGGGCAGCCAACAGATATGCCAATATTTTAGGACCGATTCTAAATAACGTAGGAAATGTATTATATGTTATAGTTGCAATAACCGGTGGTATTTTGTTGACATTGGGGGTTCCAAATTTAAGCATATCCGGCAAGGCATTACAAATTAGTATAGTTGTACCTTTCCTAAATATGACGAAGCAGTTTGCAGGAAATATAAATCAGGTATCCCACCAGACCAATGCCATAGTTATGGGACTTGCCGGTGCCAAAAGAATCTATGACTTGATTGATGAAGAGCCCGAACAGGATAACGGCTATGTATCTTTGGTAAATGTTAGGGAAGAAAACGGTCAGTTAGTAGAATCCAAGGAAAGGACCGGCCTTTGGGCCTGGAAGCATCCTCATGGTGACGGTACCGTAACATATACCAAATTGGCCGGGGATGTAAGAATGTATAACGTTGACTTTGAATACGAACCGGGAAAACCTGTCTTAAATGATGTTAGCCTTTATGCAAAACCCGGTCAAAAGGTGGCATTTGTCGGTGCGACAGGTGCCGGAAAAACCACAATTACTAACCTGCTTAACCGTTTTTATGATATAGCGGACGGGAAAATCCGTTACGACGGTATAAATATTAACAAAATAAAAAAACCGGATCTTCGCAGGGCAATAGGTATGGTTCTTCAGGATACCAACCTCTTTACCGGTACGGTAATGGATAATATCCGTTACGGAAGGCTGGATGCAACCGATGAAGAATGTATTGCGGCAGCAAAACTTGCCGGTGCGGACGATTTCATCCGCCGCCTGCCTGACGGGTACAATACAATGCTAACGGAAAATGGGGCTAATCTGTCCCAAGGCCAGCGTCAGTTAATTTCCATAGCAAGAGCCGCAGTAGCCGATCCACCGGTTATGATTCTTGACGAAGCCACTTCATCAATTGATACCAGAACCGAGGCTATTGTACAGCGGGGTATGGATGCCTTGATGGAAGGAAGAACGGTATTCGTAATTGCCCATAGGTTGTCTACGGTCAAAAACTCCGATGTTATCATTGTTCTTGACCATGGCCGCATCATAGAAAAGGGCAGCCATGAAGAACTGATACAAAAGAAAGGCCAGTATTATCAGCTGTATACAGGGGCTTTTGAGTTGGAGTAAGAACGACCGGAAGAAGTAAAGAAGAAAAAGCAATAATATACCATGTTAAAATGCAAAAATAAATATAATTTTATCAAAAGCAGCCGTAAGGCTGCTTATTTTTTTTAGAAACAGTAACTTTTATCGTTATATAAATTTTATATCTGAGGATTTTTTGATTTATTTCAAAAAGTTTAAATCCCGTGACAATATTTTCAATAGCCGTTACAAAGTTTGGAAAGTAAGGCCGTTTTGTTGACTTAACGGATTTAAGTTTATATATAATAACATAAATTTACAGAATCATATCAGGAAACTTTTAGGATATCAAGAAGAAAGGAAGTGTAAGTCATGAGAAAAAGCCTGATGTGTTGCTGTATAGGCCTTTGTAAATCACTTATGGAATCAGATTAATTAAAAATCAGATAAAAGGAGATGGCCTATAGAATGGAAATAAATAAGGCAGCATCAAAAACGAGAGATTTTAAACTAAAAGGATTAAATATTTTATCTGCTTTAAAAGGCAAGCTTGCATTTGATTTTAGAACAGTTCTTCCGGTAACCTCGGTATTAATAGCCATTATTACAGATGTCTTTATTCCAAACCATAAAAATCTGAAACATCCTGAACTAATGCATTATCGATATTTTCTGTATATCTCTCTTTTTGCAGCGGTACTCTTTACCGTACTGTCGTTATTCATTAAAAAAATTAGGGACAGATACGGATACAGAGGATATTTTCTTACCGGAGTGTACATTTTTTTGACTTTCTTAAATATAATTACCGCCAAACTGTTACTCCTTCCTCAGATATATTTTCCCAGCATAGCTAGAATTTTTGAAGTGTTTTTTGATGATACAAAACTTTTGCTTACCTGTATAGGAAGTTCCTTTATGTTATTGGTAAAAGGGATCTTTATAGGTTTTTGCCTTGGAATGATATGTGGTATAGCCATCGGCTGGAGTAAAAGGTGTAATTACTGGATTTTTCCTATTATAAGGATCTTAGGGCCTATACCGTCATCAACCTGGACTCCTTTGGCCCTGGTAATTTTTCCGAATGCAAAATCGGCAGCAGTCTTTTTAATAGCATTTGGCGTGTGGTTTCAGATAACGGTTTTAACCTGTTCTGGCATAAAATCGGTAAACAAGGCTTACTTTGAAGTGGCTTCAACTCTGGGAGCTAGAGACAGGCACAATCTGTTTAAAATAGCGCTTCCTGCCGCCGCACCTACCATTTTTATGGGCTTTTTCAATGCCACCTGTTCTTCCTTTGTTGCCCTGATGGCAGCAGAGATGATCGGATGCAAGTCTGGCCTTGGTTGGTATGTCAACTGGCAGAAACAGATGCTTGCTTACGCCAATGTGTATGCGGGACTGATTATCATTGCAGTATTCTGCTACGTGTTGGTTACATTACAGTTTAGAATCAGGGACAAATTATTATCATGGCAGGAGGGCATAGTAAAATGGTAGAAGCTGCTTATAAATCAACGGGAGCTATATCTGTAAGAAATGTCAGAAAAGAATTTACGGATACAAAAGGAGAAAGGGTTGTTGCCCTTGACAATGTAAATGTGGATATATATCCGGGGGAATTTATCTGCCTGATAGGGCCTTCAGGCTGCGGTAAATCTACATTTTTAAGGTTAATTGCAGGTTTGATAACACCCACCGAAGGAGAAATTTTTCTGGACGGAGAAAAAATAACTAAACCTGGCCATGAAAGAGGCCTGGTTTTTCAGGACCCGACCCTTTTTCCCTGGCTGAATATATACGATAACATCGCCTTCGGACTTAAAGTCAGGCATATTTATAAGGAAAGGAAGAAAGAAGTAAGGGAATTTATCCGCCTGGTTAAGCTGGAAGGCTTTGAAAAAGCCTTACCACACCAGTTATCGGGAGGAATGCAGCAACGGGTAGGCTTAGCCAGGGCTTTGGTGAACAATCCTAAAGTCCTGCTTCTTGATGAGCCCTTTGGCGCCCTTGATGCCTTTACCAGAATGAATATGCAGGACGAACTTCTTAGAATCTGGAAAGAACGGGGCACCACAATGATTATGGTGACCCATGATGTGGATGAGGCTGTATACTTAAGCGACCGGATTTTTGTCATGACACCAAGGCCGGCAAAAATAGAAACTATTATACCGGTGGATATAGGCAGGAATAAAAAATACGGAAGAAAAAGGGACAGTGCGGATTTTCTCAATCTGCGATCGAAGATACTAAGAGTACTTAATTTTACAGGGAAAGAAATTCAGCCTGAGTATAATATATAAAGCTTAATAGAGCATGAACTTAAAAATAATTAAAGAAAAGAGATAAATACTAAAGTATCCGTGCTTAGAAAGTTACTACTTTATACCTTCATAGCCCGACCAGAGATATGTGCTGGTTAAGCTAAATTTTCCATATTAGATTTAGGCAAATGCATAGAAAGGGGAAAGTATAAATGAAAATAAAACTTACGCCTATTTTTGTAGCTATTATCTTGGTGGCTGTGATTTTATCCGGCTGCAATGGGACAAAAGAATCCTCCAATAAAACAAGTGACAGCAATAACGCTAAGGTGAAAAAGATAGATACACAAGTAAATGAGCTTTCTGTTGATGAAGAAAAAAAGGCTGCAAAAAAGAAGGACCCAATACGTATTGTTAATACTTTTGAAGGGACCTGCATGGTTCAGACACAGCTTGCTTATTTATTGGGCTTTTATGAAGCCGAAGGCCTGGTTGAAGGGGAAGATTATGTATTTGTCGACAGCGGCAGTGAAACAGGAGCTGTACTTATTTCAACAGATAAGGCTGACCTGGTTACGGGGCTGATTGCGGGTATGCTTCAACCTCTTGATAATGGGCTGGAAGCCAAGGCAGTATTGGGGCTTCATACCGGCTGTATAACTCTTGTAACTTTAGGTGACAGTGACATTAAATCAATAGCCGATTTAAAGGGAAAGACTATCGGTGTAAACCAGCTTTCTTCATCCAATCATATAGCGGCTCTTAGGGCCTTGCATTTTGAGGGGATGACTGCCGATGATGTGGAGTTTGTGGTGTATGACTCCGATTCGATACAGCAGGCATTGCTTAACAGAGCTGTAGACGTTATAGCTTTAGGTGATTATAAAGCAAAGATTATGGAGAGAGAAGAAGGAGTAAGAATTATTTTTGATACATCCACAGACGTAAGGGTAAAAGATGAGAATTGCTGTGTACTCTTTGCCAGAACAAAAATAATAGAAGAAGATTCTGAAAGATTGGCAAAAATACTTACGGCTATCCAGAAAGCATCCATATGGATCTCGGAAAATACCGATTTGGCGGCTGAGATTCAGATAGCTCAGGGTTATGCTCTGGGAGAACTGGAAGTAAATAAAAAACTGCTTCGTACCTATCAATTTCCGACATCTTTAACCAGTTTAAGAGAAGCTATATACAGAAATTTTAAGGATGCAAAAGTTTTGGGCCTTTTAAAAGAGGATACGGACGAAACGCAACTTGCCGAAAATAGCTATGTTTTTGTGGAAGGAGTTGCGGACGGACTTGATATAACCAATATCCAGGCACCGAAAGACCCTTATCAATTTATAAAGAAGGATAATTAGCAGAATAAAAGTCCGCATTAATATAAAGAATTGATATTGGAATAATAAATTTGCCGTTTCCTGTTCTCTATATATGTTCAGAAAAACAGATACCATGATTTCATGGTATCTGTACTGAACTTTCATTTAAAAATGATTTAGATTTTTAGCAAAAAGATTTTGCTTCATATATTAAAACAAATCAATTTGGGTTTATCGGTTTTAATAACTTAATAATTGATTCAGATGATGTAATCATAGAAGCTGTTTTCTTCCCTGTCATAATCGGAAGGTGATTTTCCTATCACTTTTTTAAAAATCTGATTAAAGTAATTTACGTCTTTATAGCCAAGCTTATAGGCTATGTCTATTATGGGAAGGTCGGTATAAGTAAGCAAATATTCCGCCCTTTTTAATTTAACCAAAGTAATAAGTTTAGAATACCTGATGCTTGATTTTTTGCTAAACAGATTGCTTAGGTACGAATGGTTAATATAAAACTTTTTAGCTATGGAAGTCAGCTTTAGATCTTCTTCAGGGTGCTGCAATATGTACAAATGGATCTTTTTTAAGGTTTCATCCTTAAAATCCGGGTTGAGCTGGCAATACAGCTGAAACAAGCCGGTAAACTTTCTCTGATAATAATCAACATAATTATTGGTATCATGCAAAACCAAATAGTCTAGCCTTTTATGAAAATTCTGAGAAATATACAAAGACAACCATTCGTGTTTTGAAAATATAGCTTCAACAATAACAGCAAAAAGCCGGCTTAACAGGATGTCATGGGATTGAGCCAAAACTGATGATTTACATAAAGAAATCATAACTTTTCGAAACATTTCAAGGACAGTTTCGTCTTTGCGGGAAAATTTGCTTAACAGTTTTGCAATCTGTCCCTTAGTCAATAAAGAATTAAACTCCGTGCTAAGTGTAGAAGCAGAAGCCTGTAATCTTTTTTGTCTTTTTAATCTCTCGGCCGCCCGTTCAAATAATGCCTGCATATTTTCCTTGCTTACAGGCTTGGGCAGATAATCAAAGGCTCCATATATAAAACTTTCTCTTGCATAAGAGAAAGATACGATGTCACTGACAAACACAAAAAGAGGTTCTTCATTTTCCCTGTGAATTAGCTTCAGCAATTGTAATCCGTCATAAATAGAAAGATTTATTTCTGTCAGAACAAGGTCATACTTTTTAGTTTTTAAGAGGGTGAGCGCTTCTTCGCCGTTGGTTGCCGTATCCGTACAGACAAACCCGTCCGGCCCCTTTCCCCAGACAGGAAGGTTTAGCAAGGCTTTTAAGGCAAATTCCTGCGGCTCGACAATCAAGACCTTGTACATCAAGCATCCACCCCTCGTTATTTTATGATGATATTTTAACATATAGAATTGGAAATCATATATATAGATTTCTATTTTATAACAAGCTAAGCATAAATCAATGGATTTTTCTTAGAAGAAATAAGAAAATATTTGGCTTTTAACCAAATTTATTAATTACTCTAAAAAAAGTTTGTTAACTAACTTACAAAGTTTGGAATTATGACCGAAGCAATTGACTGATACAGTATGAAGCGTAAATATAAATATAATTTAAAATTTTAAGAAAAGAGGTTGAAAATGGCATTAACAAGGAAACAAATAGAAGACTACATAAAAAGCACAAAGAAATCCTTCTTGCAACAGTTACCTGTGATAACACACCGGAAATCCGTATCCTGGGAGCGATTGCCACTGAAGGATTAATACTATATTTTTCTACGTTGGAAAATACGAAAAAAGTAGAGCAAATAACCAATAATCTATAATTAAAAATAAAAGGAGGAAAAGGATTTGAGTGATTTTATAGAACGTTCAAAATTTTCATGTGCCTTGGGCGGTGCTATTACCACAATAACTGCCATACCAAAGGCAATACCTATTGTTCATGCTTCAGGCGGCTGTGCGGCAGCACTTTCCAACACATATAATCTGTCTTCAGGCTACAGGGGAACAGGATATTGCGGCGGAAATATGATTCCTACTTCAAATATTACCCAAAGCCATATTGTATTTGGCGGAGAGGAAAAACTTGCGGGACAGATAGAATCTACAATCAGATATATAAAAGGCGATTTATATATCGTAGTAACAGGATGTCAGACGGAACTGATAGGCGATGATGCGGTAGGTGTAGCTTTAAAATACAGGGAAAATAATGTTATAGGAGTAAGCACTCCGGGCTTTAAGGGCAATACCTTGCGGGGATATGACGAAGTATTATGTACCTTAATAAAAGAGGTAGTTGAAAAAACGGATGAGAAAGAAGAAAAAACAATAAATCTTATTGGAATAGTACCTGGACATGACGTATTTTTTAAAGGTAACATTGAACATTTGACAGATCTATTAAAAAGAATTGGTATCAGGGCAAATACCTTTTTCGGTGACGGAGAAAGTATTGAAAAGATAAAAACCTACGGCAGAGCCAAACTTACGGTAGTCCTGTCAGAAACCGCAGGACAGCTTGCGGCAAAGGCTTTTGAGAATGTACATAAGATACCTTACATTACTACGGACCTGCCTATCGGCCCAAAAGCAACGGAAAAATTCTTAAAACTTATCGGAGAAGCTTTGGGAATTGAAAAAGAGATTATAGACCGGGTGGTGAAAGATGAAAAAAAGTATTTTTATTCTTATCTTGAAAGAATAGTGGATGCCGCATCCGATCTTGATTTCCAAAGGTATGCAGTCATAGTTGCAGACAGTTATTATGCATATCCTTTAACAGAGTTTGTGTCGGAAGAATTGGGATGGATACCTTATTTTGTGGCTGTTAATGATATTGAAGATGATAAGCTGCAGGAAGAATATAAAAATAAGTTTGACAGACTTACTTCTTATACAAAACCGGAAATTTTATTTGAAAGTAAATCAGGATTAATTGAAAAGAAGCTCGATTTAATTTTTAAAGAGCAGACGGACTCAAAATACCATGATCGGCCGGAACCGATGTTTATTATAGGAAGTGTTGTGGAAAGGGGCCTGGCAAAGAAATACGGGACAGGGTTTTTGTCAGTAGCTTTTCCAGTAAGTAACAGGGTTGTACTTAATAAAGGATATGCAGGCTTTAGAGGAGCTTTGACATTGACAGAGGATTTATTATCCGAACTTGTAAGTGCCAGGTAGATTAGAAAGGGTGGTTAAGTATGGCAAATTTATTGACAGGGGATTTAAAATATGATTACTTGTCTGTAGACGAACCTCCTGTAAGGGATGAGAGAATAGGCGGTTGTACCGCATATTTCGGTTGCTGCTCAGGACTAAAGGAGGATTTCAGAAAGGGATGTGCCCAGGCTTTAAACAGAAAGTTTTCGCAAAGCGGCGGATGTCAACTAATGCTTGCTATGGGTATAATTAATACCATTTCAAATATTGTTACTATCATTCATTCGCCTTTGGGCTGCTGCTCAAACCTTGCGGGTATGGCAGGAGTAAGAAATATAAGCCGTGCTTCAAGAGGACTTAAGACGGAAAACCAGACTTTTATTCATACCAATCTGGATGAACTTGATGTTGTTAACGGAGGTATAGAAAAGTTAAGACGGGCAATCCTTTATGCAGATAAAGAGTATCAGCCGGAAGTAATAGCAATAATGAACGGCTGTGTTCCCGGGGTTATAGGCGATGATGTCGACGGCCTTGTAAGGGAATTGCAACCTAAAGTATCTGCAAGACTTGTACCGGTTCATTGTGAGGGCTTTAAAAGCCGTTTTGTTTCCTCAGGATATGATGCGGCCAATCACGGCATCTTAAAATACCTTATCCGTGAACCGAAAGATACTGATGAATCTGGTACAGAAACCGAATATGAAAGCAAGGAACGTATCAGTAAGACCGTAAATATTTTTAACGTAGGTTCAAACAGCCATAAAGATGAACTGGAATTATCAAGACTGATTAAAAAGTTGGGCCTGATTCCAAGAATTGTCCCGCTTCATGCTTCAGTTTATGATCTGGACCGTCTGGGAGAGGCTGCGCTTAATGTAAGCATATGCGCAACTCATGATGATTACATGCTTGGGCATTTAAAGGAAAGATACGGAACGGAGTATGTTCTGGATGTGCTGCCTATAGGAATAAATTGTACCAACAGGTGGCTACGTAAGATTGCCGGACATTTTCATTTGGAAAAAGAAGTAGAAGAATTAATAGAAGAGGAAACCAGGGAGTTAATTAAAGCCATAGAACCGTTTGTTAAAGTATTAAAAGGCAAGAGAGCTTTTGTAGGCGGCGGTGAAACCAGAATACTTACGACGGCAGATTTTTACCGCAGCATCGGCATGGAGATTGTGGGAATAAAATCCCACAATTTAGACAGATTTGTCCAGTATCTGCTTGATGAAATTGATAACCCGCATCTTCCGGTTGAAGTTGCCGCAGGCCAACCGGCAGAGGAACTTAATTTGCTAAAGCGCCTGAAACCTGATATTTATATCGGCCATATCGGCGCCAACGGATGGGTAACCAAGCTTGGTATACCAAACATTCCGTTGTTTGGAACCACCATTAACTATATGGGTTATTCAGGAGCTTATGAACTGGCAAGAAGGGCAGCAAGGGCCCTGAAAAATACCATTTTTTCAAAAAATATAAGTCAAAATACCGAACTTCCTTTGTCGGATGAATGGATGCAAACATACCCTAAAAAGAATATAGTAAGAGGAGCATTGTTCTGATTTATGTTTTAATTTTAATAAAAATTTTCCGCTATCATGCAAATATATTCTATTGACCGAAAAATATTTATTTTGTATAGTTCAAGAAAAGTTTAGTTTTAAACTTATAGATGGATTTAATTAATCTTTCGGAGGAAAGCTATGGCAAATGTAAAAACAAGTATTCTGCAATTAATTGGAAAAACCCCGCTATTGGAAGTTGTAAACTATGAAAAATTTTATAATTTGAAAGCCAAAATTATTGTAAAACTGGAATATTTTAATCCGGCGGGAAGCGTTAAAGACAGAATTGCATTTGCCATGGTAGAGGATGCTGAAAAAAGAGGAATTCTAAAGCCGGGAGCCACCCTGATTGAACCGACAAGCGGAAATACAGGCATAGGTATTGCAGCAGTAGCAGCCGCCAGGCAATATCGGGCTATACTGGTAATGCCTGAAACTATGAGTATTGAAAGAAGAAAAATCCTTCGGGCTTATGGGGCGGAGCTTGTTCTAACAGACGGTAAAAAAGGCATGAAAGGGGCCATAGAAAAAGCTTATGAGCTTAACAGGGAAATTGAGGGTTCGTATATTTTAAGCCAGTTTACCAATCCTGCCAATCCGGATATCCACAGGAGAACAACAGGAGTGGAGATATGGGAAGATACGGACGGGAAAGTTGATATTTTTGTCGCGGGTGTGGGGACCGGAGGAACTATAACAGGCGCAGGTGAATACTTAAAATCAAAAAATCCTGATATAAAAGTGGTGGCGGTAGAGCCTGCTTCTTCACCGGTTTTGTCAAAAGGATATGCGGGTAGCCATAAAATACAGGGTATAGGTGCGGGATTCATTCCGGAAATTCTAAATACAAGTATTTACGATGAAATTATTACGGTAAACGATGAAGAAGCATATAAAGCAAGCCGTGTAATCGCCGTAACAGAAGGAATACTTGTCGGTATATCATCCGGTGCAGCCCTTCATGCCGCAACAAAGCTGGCAAATAAAGAAGAAAACGAAGGAAAAACTATAGTAGCCATTCTTCCCGATAAAGGTGAGAGGTATTTGACTACGGAATTATTTTGGGGATAATGAATGTAGGGAAATATAGACCATAACCAAATGACAATTTGGTTTTTACATTGGCAAAAGAACATCTGGTTAATGTTTATGCGTTATTATAGGTTGCAAGAATTAGCCTATGACGCACATAACACTCCAGATGTTCTTTTTTTATGATGGTGTAAATTAAATTTTTATAAATCCCTTCTAACTTAAACTGGATGAAAGCTCAATTGCTATGAATTGATTATGGTTTATGTTATATAATAGCTTTTGCTTACCGTATATTAAGATTGTATAATGGCACAAATTTATAAGTAAATCATATATAAAAAATACAATAAATGATTTATGGAGCTGTGACTATTGAACAGTTTTAATCAAAGCAATCTTTTAGTTGAATACAGGGACAGCGTAACCCAATATGAACCTTTATATAACAGAAAATATACCCTGACCCATTCCGATCAGACCGGGGAATTATTTCTTACTATAGGCAGGGAGTATGCTTATGATAAAGTTGGCTATATGAGGGATGAGGTATTGGCGGAATGGAAAGGGCATGAAGGGTACCCCTATCTATATGTCTATGTATATATAAACGGGCAAACAGACCAATCGATATCTGCTAAGCGTAATGAAATTTTTCGGCGTGAGTTGCCTTTGGCACTTAAGGCAATTTACTATGGAGATAAAAACTTTTTTGATAATTATTTATATTTAAAGAAAGCTCCAATCTGGATCTATTTTGATTCTCAAAATCCACAGTACCTTAGTTTTGAATACTGGGGAAGTTTCGAACAACTTGGGCTATAAACAGCAGAACTTAGTAAGCTGTCGTATTTGTAAAATAAGAAATTGCAAATCGGCAGCTTTTTATATTTAATCATATGTTTTTATTTGATATTTTATTGTGATATTCTTCTAAAGCCCTTACTTTCACAATTTATCAATAGGCAACATATCATATCATGATGATATTTTTTGACAGTCTGTTTTACTGATTGTCATACAGGGGGAATTGCCTTACATGGAGTTAAGCATAAAAGATGTTCTTGGGATTATATATAAAAGATTAATTTTTATCATAGCATGTACCTTTTTTTGTGCCATAATGTCTTATGTCTATAATAAGTTTATTAAGGACCCGGTTTATACTGCTTCAGTTCAATTTTGTGTAAATACCAATGATAATTCCTCCGGAAATATTAACGAACTAAATTATGCCCAGAAAGTGGTTTCAACATATGTTAATTTACTTCGGACAAATACATTTTACAGACAGGTTTTGGAGGCTACAGGCCTAAATTATTCAGTGCAGCAGTTAAAAGCCATGACGCAGATAAGTTCGGTTAACGATACGGAAATTTTTCAAATTACGTTAAGTTCCAATAGTGCAGATGATGCCTATACTCTTGTTGAAGCTATGCAGAAAATAGCCCCGCAGCTTATCGCAAATATTAAAGAAAATTCAAAAATAAGCGTTGTAGATCCTGTAGTATACCCTGCAGGGCCGTCGGGACCCAATATATATTTAAATACAATACTGGGGGCAGTGGCAGGTTTAGTTCTTGCCATAGCTATATCGTTCTTTTGGGAACTGATAGACGTGAAAATTAAAAGCAAGGAAGACCTGACCAAAAGATATCAAATACCAATTCTGGGCGTTATACCTGATTTTGGTGTCAAAATGCCAAAGAGGTATCTTTTAATGCAAAAACTTCCCTTTAAAAATAGGCTGAATGAAATAATAAAAGATAAAGTTGAATTTAATCAGGTAAAAAATCAAGAAGCAAATTTCCTTGTTAATGAAGCTTATAAGGCTTTAAGGACCAATTTACTTTATACAATAAGAAAAAACGGTTGTAAAAAAATATTGGTTAACAGCCCGAATCCAAGAGACGGAAAGAGTACTACATGTACAAATATTGCCATAGCTCTTGCCAAAACCGGGGCCAGAGTTTTATTGATAGACTGTGATTTAAGAAAAGGAAGACTTCATGTACCGTTCAACCTAAACAGCACTCCCGGTGTTACTAATCTGCTGTCAGGTATGAATACTGAAAAAGAGACAATACAATACACATCATATAATAATCTGCAGATTATCCCATGCGGTTCAATTGCACCAAATCCCACAGAGTTATTATCCAGTATACAGATGGAAGAACTTATTAAGAAGTTGGAACAGAATTATGACTATATAATCATTGATACGGCTCCTGTTAATTTGGTTGCCGATGCATTAAGCCTGGCAAAGATGGTGGATGGGGTATTAATGGTAGTCAGGGAAAAAAGCACTACTTATCCTCATGTCGAAACGGCACTCAACAAGTACGAATTGATTGGCGGCAATATACTCGGCTTTGTATTGAACGGATCTGCGCTAACACAGGAAAATAAGTCAAAATCAAGCTACTATTATTATCAAAGAAACAATGATTGATATTCATACTCATATACTGCCGGGTATTGACGACGGGGCCAAGAACATTGATGAAAGCTTAAAACTTACAGAGCTTCTTCATGAGCAGGGGGTAGCCGGTGCCGTATGTACTCCCCATTATTACCCCTATCTTATGGATATAAATGAGTTTGTAAACAGAAGGAAAGAAGCATTAAACCTTATATTCGAATCAAAAATTCAACTGTATAGCGCCAGCGAAACATATCTGCATGAATATTTGTTTCATAACAGCAATTTGGATTTTTTAACCGTGGAAAATACCGATTATCTGCTTTTAGAGCTGCCATATATAAAGAAATGGGATAAAAATATTTTTGAAACCATAGAAAGACTGACGATTCATTTCTGCATTATACCAATTATAGCTCACATCGAAAGATATCCGGCAGCAGGAAAGAGAGACATAAAAAGATTAAAGGAAATTGGCTGCATAATGCAGCTTAATGTATCGTCCTTACTTGACAAAAGAATTAAAAGGCGGGCACTAAGCCTTATCCGTACAGGACTTATAGATGTTCTGGGAAGTGACTGCCATGACATAAAAACCAGACCTCCTAGAATAAAAACGGCCCTGGATGTTATTGGCAGCAAAATAGGTAATCAATACTGTGACAGGTTGATAAGGAATTCTTCCATGATCGTAAAAGGTATCGATATCAGATGAACCGTTATAGGTGGATCGGAATATAATAAAGTGTATTTTGAAAATCGGTTTTATTTGTATTTGATATAAAAAATATGAACTTTAACAGAAATACCGGCTTTGTAATCAAAATAATAACCTATAATTCCTGATCCAAATTTTAAGTCCCTGGGTGTGATAATACAGGATGCTATGAAAACTAGCTAAAGCCGGGATAATGAAAAATCAATTATTTAAAAGAAAGGAACATCTGATATTGAGATATATAGATATAAAATATAAAATCGATAAAATTATTGCTTTATTGGGTCTAATTGTGCTTTCACCATTAATGATAATAATAGGAATTGCAATAAAGCTTGATTCACCGGGACCGATTATATACAGGCAAAAACGTCTCGGGCAAAACGGAAAAATATTTTATATGTATAAATTCAGGTCCATGTATGAAGGGGCAGAAAAAAATGGAGTGTACGACCGAAAAAAGGATCCCAGGGTTACGTCTGTGGGAAAAGTTATCCGAAGAACCAGCCTGGATGAATTGCCACAGTTAATAAATGTTTTAAAAGGGGACATGTCCTTAATAGGACCAAGGCCCCCATTGGTTTATCATCCCTGGCCTTATGAGAAGTACACCGATGAGCAAAAAAAGATGTTTCTGATTAAACCGGGAATTACAGGATGGGCTCAGGTAAACGGTAGAAAAAATCTGGAATGGGACAAAAGAATAAAGATGAATATTGAGTATATTGAAAAGATGTCTTTATTGCTTGATTTGAAAATTTTATTACTGACAGTTATAAAAGTGATTAAGATGGAGGAAAACGTAAACAGAAAAAAAACAGTGAATATAAATAAGCAAATTAAATAAAGGGGATAGTCCATGCCGTTAAAGCTAATGTTTATTACCAATGATAAACATGTAGCAAAGATAGCGGAAAGAAACGGTGTAGATTGGATCTTTGTGGATCTTGAAATAAACGGTAAGGAAAAACGCCAGGGACACCTCGATACGGTGATATCCGGTCATGATATTGAAGATGTAAGAGCAATAAAATCGGTTTTAAGCACATCAAAACTTTTGGTAAGAGCAAATCCCATTTATGAAGGATCAAAAGATGAAATAGATAAGATCATACAATACGGAAGCGATATTATAATGCTTCCGTATTTTAAGTATAAAGAAGAAGTGGAGACTTTTATTGATTATGTTGCCGGCCGGGCCAAAGTATGCTTACTTTTGGAAACTCCGCAGGCAGTTGAAAAAATTGACTCTATTTTAAGAATACCGGGAATCGATTATGTCCATATAGGACTTAACGACTTGCACCTGGGATACGGGATGAAATTTTTGTTTGAGCTTTTAGCAGACGGAACCGTAGAAAGAATATGCAATAAAATTAGGGAGTATAACCTTCCATACGGATTTGGCGGAATTGCCAGGTTAGGCAAAGGAGCTTTGGAAGCGGAATATATTTTGGGAGAACATTACAGGCTAGGTTCATCTATGGTCATTCTTTCCAGAAGTTTCTTAAATACAAGCTTAATTACCGATTTGGCTGATATTGAAAAAGAATTTACCCAAGGGGTCCGCCAAATACGGGAATATGAGGCTTTTTTGAAAGGTCAAGATCAGGAATTTTTTGCATACAATAAAAAAATAGTAAGCGAAAAAGTAGATAAGATAATTAAGGGGCTATAAAGGGGGAAGACATGAAAGATATAGTTTTGATTACAAATTACTGGCATTTTGAAGAAGAAAGAGAAAGCAGCAGATATTTTACATTGGCCCGAATGATAACACAAGCGGGAATGAAGCTTGAAGTTGTCACTTCATCTTTTTATCATGCCACTAAGAGTAAAAGAAAATTATCAAAGGATTATTTAAATTCCTTTCCGTATAAAATAACCCTGATAGACGAACCGGGCTATACAAAGAATATTTCCTTAAAAAGGCTTTTAAGTCAGTGGATTTTCGGACGGAACGTTATAAAATACCTAAAATCTAGAACAAAACCGGATCTAATTTATTGTGTAGTTCCTTCTTTGGAAGCTGCAGATTTAATAACAAAATATGCCAATAAACATAATATAAAAATAGTAATTGATATTCAGGACTTATGGCCGGAAGCGTTCAGAATGAAATTTTCCATACCCTTTGTTAGCGACCTTTTAATTTATCCTTTTAAACTTAAGGCCGACAAAATTTATTCCCGTGCGGATGAAATTGTGGCTGTGTCACAAACATATATTAACCGGGCTATTCGGTATAACCAAAGGTGTAAGAGGGGACACTGTGTTTATTTGGGCCTGGAACTTGAAAAGTTTGACGGCTATGCATATGGGGCAAAGGAAATTATTAAGCCGGAAAATGAACTTTGGATTGCATATGTCGGTAGTTTAGGATACAGCTATGACCTTACCGGAGTGATGGATGCCATATCCTTGATTCAAAATAAAAACCTTTGCCCCCAAAATAAAAAAATAGTATTTCAGGTTATGGGAGACGGGCCCAGGCGTAAGGAATTTGAGGAATATGCAAAAATAAAAGGAGTTAACGCCGTCTTTACGGGCAAATTAGATTATCCCGATATGGTAAAAAGGCTTTGCAGATCTGATATAGCTGTCAATCCAATAGTCAAAAATTCTGCAGCCAGTATCATTAACAAACATGCGGATTATGCGGCAGCAGGGCTTGTGGTTGTAAATACGCAAAAGTCAAAGGAATACAGATATTTACTGGAAAAATACCGTGCCGGCCTAAACTGTAAAACCGGTGACGCCAAAGATTTGGCAAAGAAATTGCTTTACCTTATAAATAATCCGGATATCAGGCGGCAAATGGGCCAAAATCACAGAAAGTTAGCCATTGAGAGATTTGATCGAAATAAAACATATTTAAAAATTATTAAATTACTGGAGGATGAAATAAAAGAAAATTCTAGCGAAAAAAATATGGAAAATAAAGATAAATTTACTTTTCAGATATTGCTGTCAACCATGAATCAAAAAGACCATAGTCTGCTTGATCAAATGAATATCCAGTCTGATGCAATTGTAATTAATCAGTGCGACCGCAATCAGTGGGAAGAGTTTGAATATAAAGGTAAACATATTAAGTGGATTTCAGCCAATGAAAGGGGAGTAGGTTTAAGCAGGAATACCGCTTTGATGAGAGCAACTGCAGATATATGCTTATTTGCAGATGATGATATACGCTACATAGATGGATATGAGAAAAAGATACTGAATGCTTTCAAAGAGTTACCTGATGCGGATGTAATTATTTTTGATACGGAAATTATAAACAAAACAAAAGAAATTTTAAATCCAAGAAAAATAAAGAAAACACAAAGACTTCATGTTTTTAATTCCATGCGTTACGGAACATACAGGATAGCAATAAAACGGGAAAAAATTTTGCAAAAAAATATTTATTTTTCCCTGCTTTTTGGCGGAGGAGCACAATACAGTGCCGGTGAAGACTCTTTATTTATACGGGAATGCCTTAAAAATAAACTGAAATTGTATGCTTATCCTCTTGTTATAGGGTGTGTTGACGATAGCAAATCAAGCTGGTATCAGGGAATTACAGATAAGTATCTTATTGACAAGGGAGCCTTCCTTTCGGCCGCTTTCCCGATACTTTACCCCGTTTTATTCGTTTATTACGCTTTAAGATTAAGGGGAAAAGGCCATAAAAAATTCAAATTTTTTGAAATTATAATTAAATTTATCTATGGCAGAAAGGTTTTTTTGATAAAATAAGCAAATTTTAAATTAAATTTATTAAGAGCTTTTATATGGTTTAACTTCTAGGTTATGAAAATGTAATAGGATTTCTTTAAATTAAGGAAATCAGAATATTCATTAAATCCATAACAGAAAAACATATGATGGTTTAAATAATTATGACAGAGGAATTACTATGGATGGTATCAAGGTTTCGTTTATCATACCTGCTTATAATGTTGCACCATATATCGGTAACTGCATAGAAAGTGTCCTGACACAGAGTATAGAAAAAGAAATTATCATCATCAATGACGGCTCTACAGACAGAACCGCTGATGAAGCTCAAAAGTATGCCGATAAATACAGTTTCATCAAAATAATTAATAAGAGCAATCAGGGATTATCAAGTGCCCGCAATGACGGGGTGTCCATAGCACGGGGGGAATATGTGTGTTTTATTGATGCAGACGATTATTTCCTGGAAGATTTTGCGGGCGATTTTTATAAATTATGTAAATTGCACCGGCTGGATATCATACGGGGATTTTATGCAAGAGCATATCCGGACGGCAGGATAAAAAAGGTAATTCATCCGGTCTCATTTTTAAATTGCCCTCTAAATTCCTATGATTACCTGGCCAAGTCCGTATATGAAAAAGCCATGGAAGTCGTTGCGGTGGCCGGATTTATCCGCAGGGATTTTTTAATAAATCATAAGTTAAAATTTGAAGAAGGCCTTTGTTATGAAGACCGGTTGTTTTATCTGAAGTTACTTTTAAGTTCAAAAAATTGTACTGTCATGCAAACAGATCGGTGTATATACGGTTACAGGATGAGAGAAGGAAGCATAACAAAGACAACGGACAAAAAGAAGCTTATTGATTTGATAAAGATTATGAGAAAGCAGATATTTTTTATCGATAATCTCGAATTAAATAAATATTATATTACGGCAGCAAACAAAGTTGCTTCCGCTTCTTTGAGTCATTTAACCTCTTTATACCTCAGATTATCATCAAACGAACGTAGGGAAATAATAGGGAAAATACCGGGCAGGCTTAAATTAAGAGCCCTCAGATATTCATACAGTTTCAGAGACTTTATAAAATTGTCAGGGTTTATATTTTTTCCACGGCTGTTTGTTTTGATATTTAATTTAAAATGTTTTTTGAAAAAGTACCGGGATTTTATTTAGAAAGTTTATTAGTCTACATGAATTTCCTTATGTTAATAAATTAAAACATATGATTTTGGGGTGAATTTAATTGATAAAATTAAGCGTTATAATACCGGTCTATAATGTTGAAGCCTATCTGACCAAGTGTATAGATAGTGTCTTAAATCAAATATATGGCGGACTGGAAATTATACTGGTAGATGACGGAAGTACGGATAATAGTCCGTATATCTGTGACTGCTATGCGGCCAAGGACCGGCGGATAAAGGTAATACATAAGATAAACGAAGGGACTTCCGTTGCAAGAAATGCCGGTATAGATGCCGCAACCGGTGATTATATAGTTTTTTTGGACGCCGATGATTTTTGGTTAGAAACATCAATTCATGATTTAATGAAAATTGCCGATGAAACCCGGGCGGATGTTATTATAGGAAATGCCATTAAATATTATGATGCCGACGACAAATACGGGCCTTATCCGAATAATCTGAAATATAACCCGGATCATAAAACTACCCGGGATAAACTTTTATATATACTTAATCCGAATAACAGGTTCCAATGGCATATATGGAAATGTATTTTCAGAGCCGATCTAATTAAAAATAACCGGATATATTTTAAAGAAGGTTTATTATTTCAGGATGTGGAATGGCTGCCGAGAGTTTTAAGCAAGGCTAAAAAAATTGAGATAGTAGACAGATTTTTTGTCTGTTATAGGGTTAGACCCAATTCCAATATGACTGACGCTTACAAAACCATAAAAAGGCACAAGGATCTTTTGAAAGTAATTTATCATTTGTCTGATTATTTTAGCAAAATTGATATGGATAAGAAACTGAAACACAGTTTTTATACAAACTTTGCCGAATTATATATGTATGTATTTCTTAGGCAGGCTTTGTTACAGGATAAGGATTCGAAAAGCCTACTTAAAAGATTCTCGTATTATATCTATTTTTATCAGGGCAAATATTCAAAGCAGATAAAGTTTTTATATAAGCTATTGGGTTATGGGGTTTTATGTAAAATTATAAATGTTGCAGATAAGACAGCTTTGTTTATAAGAAGAATAAGGGGATGGAAATATGCCTGATCAAATATCTGAAAATAAGTCTTTGATAAAGAGATATCCCAAAGTATTGGTTGTAAGTTATAATTGCTTTTCATTAGGAGGGGCTACAGGAAGGACCCTGGCTAATTTGTTCTGGGGCTGGGATAAAAAATCAATTGCTCAACTTTATATGAGCAACGAAATTCCCGATAATGATGTTTGTTATAACTACTTTCGGGTTACCGATATTGATGTAATCAATGCCTTTCGAGGGAAAAAAACTGCCGGGCTTGTATATCTTAAGAAATATGACCACAAGAATAAAAAATATGATGAAAAAGAAAATTCCCTCTATGACAAGCTAAAAGAAATGAAAGACAAAAGGAAAATAAAAATGAAGTTCTTCAGGACAATCATCTGGAATCTGGGATTATGGAAATCAAAAGAGTACTACAGATGGTTGGACGAATTTCACCCGGATATTGTATTTGTAATGGCAGGAGAAAATTGCTTTGTAGATAAAATTGGACTTCAAATATCCAAACGGTATCGGATACCGATTGTTGTATATAACTGTGAGGATTATCAGTTTAAGGACTATAGCATACACGGAATTTACGGGATTTTGTTTCAGATTATGCTAAGGCGTTCGTTTTCCAAACTTATGGCAAAAACCAACCATGTTATATTCAATAACCCGCCTTTGATGAAACTGTTCCAAAAAAGGTATCGGATAAATGCAAGTGTAATCTATATTTCTTCTGTTCTAAAAGAATGCTATATTGAATCCCCGAAAGAAAAGTTAAAGATATCTTATTTAGGCAATATAAACAACCGATATGTATCTTTACTGGAAATAGCAAGGACAATCAAAAAGATTGACGAAAATCTCGTCCTTGATGTTTACGGCAGAATACTAAATCCAAACGCAAAATATGAGCTTGAAAATAACAGGGACTTAAGATACCACGGTGTAGTAAGTTATGATGAAGTTATAAATATCTTATCCCACAGTGATATTCTTGTACATTGTGAAAGTTTTGAACCGGATGCAATTATTGATAAAAGACACGGCTTTTCAACTAAGATCGGAGATGCTTTGGCAGGAGGATGTTGCCTCTTTGTATATGGGCCAAAGACCAATGCGGCGGTAAAATATCTTATAAAATATAAGGCTGCTTGTGTGGTAACCGAAAAAGAGCAGTTGGAAAATGAATTAAGAAATTTAATACAAAACGAAAAATTAAGAGCTTATTACAGAAAAAATGCCCTTAAAGCAGCAGAAAAGAACCATGACATCCAAAAAAGTGCCGACAGAGTATATAGGATAATTCAAAATGCAATCAAAGAGGGATATAAAAATGATTAAAACTAATAAAAAGTTCATGCATTATATTTTCCCTGTTTACTGGGTACTTTTGCTGCTATGGCAAACTTTCCGTCCGGTTGAAAACCGCAGCATGGCTGATATAGGAGTAAAAGCCTTACTTCTTGGCAGCCTGCTTACCTTTGTCATTTTAAAGTCATATTATAAAAAATTAAATCTTGCCGGACTCCTTTTATTGGTTTTATATGTCTTGTTTCAGTTTTTAAGCCATTGGAATAATTACGATATATTTAAATTATCTTACCTTATCGATATTGTTTTTTCATTCTCCATAATTTTTACTTTTATGATTTTAAATAACGATTATGTAATAACTAAAGATGAGATGATTCTTTTTTCAAAAATTATAGTAGGTATAGTTTTTGCCTTATGTATTTATGCTGATGTATTTCGGTTTGAAGGAATAATTGCCGCTTTGAAAACGTCAAGCGGATATTTAAATGCAGTAAAATCAATACTTGCAAGCAATCATGAGTTTGGGCTTTATTTATCTTTCGGAATAGTATCCTGTGTATTTCTGATTTTTAATTCGCATAATTCCCTAAAGAATTATTTATTGTATGGCTTTTTAATAATTTTGTTTACTTTTAATCTGATACTTACGTTTTCAAGAACATCTTTAGCTTCTTTGGTTATCGCAGCATTAATAGCCATTCATACAATGAAAAAACACCGGTTTGCCTTCTTATGTATGGCGCTTTTATTACTTGCAGTTATTCTTTTAAATAATGATTTAAGAGAATATTTCCTAAAAATTGTACTTAGGGTGCAGCATGACGGGAACAGATTTAATTTGATTAAAGGTGGACTTAAGTATTATGCCCAGGGCAGTATAAAAGATATATTAATCGGGGTTGGCCCCACCGGAAGTCAATTGTATGTCCGGGAAATTTCAGGCGGCAGAAATTTTCATAACGGATACATTACAGTGTTAGTAACAGGCGGTTTGGCTATGATGACTTTTTTTATTTACATTGCTGTTTGCAATATTAATAACGGGATAAAAACCCTAAGATATGACAGATGTTCAGGAGCATACATGCTTGCTTCCAATGCCATTATGCTTTTATATATGTGGGGACAGACACCGATTATATTTTCACCGGATTTGGTTTCTTCAATGCTTACTTTTTACTGTATTATAGTACCCAGGTATTTTTACAATTTCTACAGAAATCAAATAACGGAAGAAAAGAGGTTGAAAACTGCAGGAACTAGAGTATCAAAGATAAAATCAAATTTATTGTGGAACAAAAATCAATATTTAATAAAGGATAATTTCAGGTAATCCCTGATTATGGGTTACCAAATTGTATTATTTGTATATTTATATTTAAGAAGATAATTTTTGGGAGAGAAAACAGTGAAGGATTTTGACAATAAGGTCTTGCTGATTACCGGAGGGACCGGCTCTTTCGGTCATGCGGTAATGGAAAGATTTTTAAATACAAATATAGCTGAAATAAGAATCTTTTCCAGAGATGAGAAAAAGCAGTACAAAATGAGACGAACCTATGACGATGACAGGCTTAAGTTTTATATCGGGGATGTCAGGGATTTAGACAGTGTTAAGAACGCAATGCATAATGTAGATTATATATTTCATGCGGCTGCTTTAAAGCAGGTCCCTTCCTGCGAGTTTTTCCCTTTGGAAGCCGTAAAAACCAACATTTTCGGCACTGAAAATGTCCTTACTGCTGCAATTGAGGCGGGAGTAAAAAAAGTAATATGTCTTTCGACTGATAAAGCGGCTTATCCGATTAACGCTATGGGCATTTCCAAAGCAATGATGGAGAAAGTTTTTATAGCAAAATCAAAAACTGTAGATCCTGAGAAAACTAAGATATGCGGAACCCGATATGGAAATGTTATGGCTTCCCGCGGCTCTGTCATACCCTTATTTGTTGAGCAGATAAAAGCGGGTAAGCCTCTTACTGTTACCGATCCAAATATGACCAGGTTTCTTATGAATCTGGATGAAGCGGTGGATTTGGTTGTATTTGCTTTTGAACATGCAGAATCTGGAGACATTATGGTACAAAAATCCCCAGCCTGTACTATAGGGGATCTTGCCATAGCCATTAAGGAAATATTCCAAGCGGACAATGAAATAAAAATTATCGGCACCCGTCATGGGGAAAAGTTGTACGAAACCTTACTTACGAAAGAAGAGATGGCCGTAGCAATTGATATGGGGAATTTTTATAGGATACCTGCAGATAAAAGAGAGTTTAACTATGACAAGTATTTTACCACCGGTGATATTAGGCTTTCTACTATAGACGAATATAACTCCCATAATACCGAGCGGTTAACCGTTGAGCAGATAAAGGAAAAACTCCTGAAGCTTGATTATATACAAAAAGAATTGCAAAAAAGAAACTTCTAGATAAGTATTTAATTTTATTGATAAAATTTGCAGAAAAATGAATTTTTTAGTTTGATCGTATTTAATGAGACCTGGTAATGGGAGGAATTCATGAAAATATTGATCATAGGGGCCACAGGTATGGCAGGCCATATGATTTCAATGTATTTTATAAAAACCGGGCATGAAGTTACCGCTTTATCCCGTAAGAAATTCTCATACTGTAAAAATATTATTGCTGACATTACTGATTTTTCAATCCTTAGAGGAATAATCGAAGCAGGAGATTATGACGCGGTTATAAACGCAGTAGGTATTTTAAATCAGGAAGCCGAAAAAAATAAGCCTTTGGCAGTTCTTTTAAACAGTTATCTGCCCCACTTTTTAAGCGATATTACCGAAAATATAAAAACGAAGGTAATTCATTTAAGTACAGATTGCGTTTTTTCCGGGAAAACCGGAGGATATAATGAAAACTCGTTACCTGACGGTACGGATTTTTATTCCGAATCAAAAGCCCTTGGAGAACTTAACGATGAGAAAAACTTAACATTTCGAACGTCTATTATAGGGCCTGATCCGGATGAAAACGGGATAGGTTTATTTAATTGGTTTATGAAACAGGAAGGCACTGTTAAGGGTTATACAAAAGTGATATGGACCGGTGTAACGACCCTTACTATGGCAAAGGCAGCGGAAAGAGCATTAATCGAAAACATAACCGGCTTATATCACCTGGTAAATAATTGCCCGATAAGCAAATACAATTTGCTGAAAATGTTTAACAAACATGTAAGAAACGGCCAGTTGGATATAATACCGTTCGATACGGAAAATGTTAATAAATCCTTGGTAAATACCCGGACTGATTTTTCATTTAAAGTTCCCGATTATGAAACCATGATTATAGAAATGAAAGAATGGATTTTAAATCATAAGGAGCTTTATCCCCACTATCAAATTATATAATGCCGCATAAGGGGGAGTAAAATATTGAGCAGATTAAAACTAATGACTATTGTAGGAACAAGACCGGAGATAATTAAATTATCGGAGATTATTAAAAAATGTGATAAATATTTTAATCATATTTTGGTCCATACAGGCCAGAATTACGACAGTATGTTAAAAGACGTATTTTTTCAAGATCTGGATTTAAGGAGTCCGGATTTCTGCCTTGATGTTGCAGGTGAAAACTTAGGCGCAACCATTGGAAATATTATCTCTAAATCATATGATATTATGGTCCGCATAAAGCCGGATGCCCTTCTGGTCCTTGGGGATACAAATTCGACACTAAGTGTCATATCTGCAAAAAGATTGAAAATTCCGATATTTCATCTTGAAGCCGGTAACCGTTGCTTTGACGAAAACCTTCCCGAAGAGGTAAACAGAAAAATAGTGGACCATGTAAGCGACGTAAATCTTTGTTATACTGAACATGCAAGAAGATATTTAAATTTTGAAGGAATCCCGAAAGAAAGGACCTTTGTTGTGGGGTCTCCTATGGCGGAAGTATTGGATAAATACCGGGACAAAATAGAAAAAAGCCGGATACTTGAGGAATTAGGCCTTATCAAAAGAAAATATATCCTTCTTTCTGCTCACAGGGAAGAAAATATAGATCTTGAAAACAACTTTATTGAGCTGATGAATGCGGTAAATTCCATTGCCGAAACTTATGATATGCCCGTAATATACAGTACCCATCCGAGAAGCAAAAAGTTTATAGAAAAGAGAAACTTTACCTTTCATCCGGGGGTAAGAAGCCTTAGACCGTTCGGTTTTATAGATTATAATTGCCTGCAGAAAAATGCATATTGTGTGGTTTCAGACAGTGGAACCCTTGCGGAGGAAGCTTCTTATTTTAAATTTCCTGCCGTATCAATAAGAACCAGTACGGAAAGGCCGGAGGCACTGGATAAAGGAAATATGGTGATAGGGGGTATTACAAAAGATCAGGTGCTTTCCGGTATAGAATTGGCCGTAAAAATGCATTTAAACGGTGATATAGGCTCTGATGTACCCGATTATATCGATATAAATGTAAGTACCAAGGTGGTAAAACTTATTCAGAGTTATACGGGGATAGTTAATAAGATGGTATGGAGAAAAAATTGATAAAGCATAGTAGAATTATGTGAAATAATTATATAAAATTAAAGGATTTTAAATAATATAAAGAGAGGTACTTATATTTCCAACTTATACACTACGAGTATGTGAACTCGTAGTGTAATTTTGGAAAATTAAGTACCTCTTTGATTTTACACAGTTTTTAAATTATTACAGATTTGAGAAGAATGGCCTTCTTCTGATCCAGAAGAATATCCTCCGTATAATACCGGAAATGATACCGTAGAATATGTTGATTGCCGTACTTAAAAGGATATATTTTCTTGTGAAACTTAAGCATGTGAATTCGTGGAGTAAATCATCAATTGTTAAAACATCTTTCAGATAATACAAACCGGTTATCATTGTCGTAAAGGTAAAAAGGTCAAGGATAAGAGCAACCCGCCAGTCTATTTCCGTAGTTAGCCGAGCAAATATACTAAAGAATAATGCACCGAGCAGACCCGGAACTATAAGAGCCAGGAAAAATTGAAAAAGTTGTAAAGCTATCATTGCGCACCTCCCCATATTTTATTTACCATATATTAAAATATGCCGGGTACAAGATTAATGTTACATAATAACCGATATAGGCAAAATTTGTTGAAATATATTAAAATGTGTTATTCTTAATAACTTAAAAGTTTACGGTAAAATCCTGGGGAATTATAAAAGATGTGAAAAAATTTTATTGAAATTTTAGGAATTTATATAAGATCTTAATATTATAATTAATTTACATGTGATAAACTTAAAAACAGCTAAAGATCCTTATTATATGGAGGTAGACAGCGTGAGTTCTTATGTAAAATTTGAAAATGTAAGTAAGGTATATCAATCGGGATATGTGAAACTGAATGCACTGCATGATGTATCTTTTGAGATAGAAGAAGGAGAAATATGTGTCATAGTCGGACAATCCGGTGCCGGAAAAACAACTCTTCTTAATATTCTCGGAGGGATGGATACCTTAACATCCGGTAAAGTCTTACTGGGTGATAAGGAAGTATCATCTTTAAGTAAGCACGAACTGACAAGATACCGTCGGGAAGATATCGGTTTTGTATTTCAGTTTTATAACCTAATACCAAATCTTACAGCCCTTGAAAATATTGAAATTGTAACTCAGATGATTAAAAATCCCCTGCCCGCCGAGCAGGTTTTAGAAAGTGTAGGATTAAAAGAGAGAATGCACCATTTTCCGGCTCAGCTTTCTGGAGGAGAACAGCAGCGGGTAGCAATTGCCAGAGCTTTGGCAAAAAGACCGAAACTTTTGCTTTGCGATGAACCTACAGGGGCATTGGATTATCAGACCGGAAGGCAAATACTCAAGCTTTTGCAGGATCAAAGCAGGCAGAACAATATACCGGTTGTTATAGTTACCCACAATACGGCCCTTACGGCTATGGCAGACAGAGTAATACATTTAAAAAGCGGTACGGTGATCTCCGTTCAGAAAAACGAAAATGCATTGCCGATAGAGGAGATTGAATGGTAATGAGACGAATAAAAGCATGGCATAAAAATAATTTCAGGGAAATAAAGCATACATTAGAACGTTACTTGGCTATTATGGCAATTATTGCCCTTGGTGTAGGTTTCTTTTCAGGCCTTAAAATTACCAAAAGGGCTATGGTAAAGACTCTCGATATTTATGCTGCCAATTATAAAATGTATGATTTTAAGCTGCTATCAACTTTGGGCTTTACAAAAGATGATGAAGAGTACTTTGCGAAAATGGAAGGGCTAAAGGCAGAAGGAGCCGTATCGTTAGATTTTATAGCGGAAACGGATATAGGCAAGGAAGTCGTACTAAAAGCCCATTCTATAACCGAGGATATTAACCTATTAAATCTTAAAGCAGGAAGAATGCCGCAATTTGCCGATGAATGTATACTGGACGGCAGATATTTTTCGGAAGATGTTATAGGGACAAAAATTCGTGTGTCTATGGCAAATGATACTGATATTGTTGAATCTTTTGCAAATAAAGAATACACGGTTGTAGGGCTTGCCGACTCCGTAAATTACCTTAACTATGACCGGGGTATTACCGATTTGGCAGGAGGAACGGTTTACGGATTTGTATATATGCCAAAGGATAGTTTTGCAACCGATTACTTTACGGAGATCATGGTCCGTTATAATGTATCCCATGAAGTATACAGCAAGGAATATGAGGAGTTTATTTCCGAAAAAGAAGAGCATCTAAAAGATGCCTTGGAAATCAGAGGTCAGCTTCGTCATGATGATATAGTGGCAGAGGCAAAGAAAGAAGTAATGGAAGCCGAAAAAGAATATAAGGACGCTTATGATGAATATCTTGCTAAAAAATCCGAAGCAGAGGATGAACTTGACAAGGCATTAAAAAAGCTTCTGGAAGTTGAAAAGGAATTAAAAAATCAGGAAGAAAAATTAACCGATGCGGAAAAAGAGTTAAAAGAGGGAGAAAAAGAGTATGAAAAATCCCTGATGGATTATAAGAAAGCCCGGGAAAAATATGAAAGCGAAAAGAAAGAAACATTATCTAAATTAAATTCAGCTCTGGAAGAACTGGATAAGAACAGGGCTGACGTTGTTTCGGCAATAAGGCAGATAGAAGAAAGCGGAATAATAGATCAGTATAATCAGCTAAAAGAGAATGAAGCGTTTCTGGAAGCTGCCCTGTTACAGCTTCCTAGTCAGGACAGCGAGGAATTTGCTAGTCTGGAGACTCAGTTATATCAGGTAAAGAAAGCTTTGGCCGGAATCGAAGCATCCGGAGTCATTGCGCAATATAAGGAGCTTAAAGCCAATCTTTTAAAGATTGAAGATGGGCAAAAAGAACTTGACAAGGCAATAGAAGAAGCTGACCGCAAGTTAAAAGCAGCCGAATTACAGCTTAATGAGGCAAAAGTAACCCTGGATGAAGCCAAAGAGCAGATAGATAAAAATAAAGCCGATATAGAAAAAGGATGGGAAGCTCTTAAAGAAGGTAAAACCGAATACGAAAAAGGTTATAATGAATACATTAAAAATAAAGAAGAAGCGGATAAGTCCTTAAATGAAGCAAAAGAAGAACTGGATAAGGCAAGAAAGGAAATAGACGATGCCTGGAAAGAGATAGAAGATATCCCGAGAGCCAAGGTATACGTACTAAACCGAAATCAAAACATGGGATATTCCAGTTTTGAAAACGATTCTTCCATAGTTGAGGGTATTGCAAAGGTACTGCCTGTTTTCTTCTTTTTGGTGGCAGCACTGGTATGTACAAGTACCATGACAAGAATGGTTGACGAACAGAGAACTCAAATTGGAACCTTAAAAGCTTTGGGTTATAGTGACGGTTCGATAGCAGGAAAATATATCTCTTATTCGGGAAGTGCTGCGGTAATAGGATGTATTATAGGATATTATCTTGGATCTAAGTATTTTCCTATGGCAATATGGGAAGCTTACGGTATTTTATACGGTTTTGCTGATATAGAATATGTATTTGACTTGAAACTGGCTCTTATATCACTTCTTGTCTCTTTGCTTTGCTCGGTAGGTGTTACCTATACTTCCTGCAAGGCGGAGTTACTGCAGATGCCCGCACAGTTAATAAGGCCAAAAGCCCCCAAAGCAGGAAAACGGGTAATCCTTGAACATATCCCGTTTATATGGAAGAAGATCGGTTTTCTTCACAAGGTATCAATCAGAAACATACTTCGCTATAAGCGACGGTTCTTTATGACCGTTTTAGGTATTGCCGGATGTACCTCACTGGTTGTTGCGGCAATGGGAATAAGTGATTCCATAAAAAATATTGTCAATGACCAGTTTGATTATATCATGACTTATGATTACAGCATTTCCTTTTCAAAAAGCTTAAGCAAAGAAGAACAGGAAGCTTTTAAGTCGGAATATGAAGATTTATTGTCCGTATGCATTTTCGTTTCCTCAGAAGAACTGGAAGCGGCAGATGAAAGTAAAACCAAAAGAGTAACAGTGGTTGCTACCGATGATCCGGATATCACAAAAGTGGTAGGCTTACAGTATAAGGGTGAAGTAAAATCATATCCGGCTTTCGGTAAAGCTGCCGTAAACGATAAACTGGCAAAAGAATTGGGCTTAAAGCCCGGAAATAAAATCAGGGTTAAAGTAAAGGAAACCGAATATGTAGATGTAGAAATAGAATTTATATTTGAGAATTACCTGTATAATTATCTGTTTATGACAGAGGAAACATACGAAGCTTTGTTTAATAAGGAAGCGGTTTATGATACCGTTTATGCGGTTACGGATAAAGAGGATATATATTCGGTATCGGCATCTTTATCTAAAGCCGAGAATGTCATAAACGTATCGGTACTTAATGATATGAGAACTATGGTAAACAACATGATGAAAAGCATGGACTATATCATTTGGCTTGTTATAATTTGTGCCTGTGCCCTGGGATTTGTAGTTATCTATAACCTGAATAATATTAATATTACCGAGAGAAACAGGGAGATAGCAACTATAAAGGTTTTGGGTTTTTACTCCAGGGAAACAAAAGCCTATGTTTACAGGGAAACAATTATACTTACCTTTATAGGAACAATGCTGGGGTTAGGGCTTGGCAAGCTTCTTCACGGATTTATTATGCAGCAGATAAAGGTGGAAGCCGTATCTTTTAAAGTGCAGATCTTTGCATCCAGTTACCTTATTTCGGTCCTGGTAACATTTATGATTACACTGCTGGTAAATTTGATACTGATGAAAAAAATCGAAAGAATTAATATGGCTGAATCACTTAAATCTGTAGAATAACTTTTTTAAAAACCTTAAGAAGCCGGTTTTACCGACCTCCAAAAGTCCAAGCAAAAGTCCTACAATTAGAAATCGGCTGCAAGGATAATTTAAGTCATCAAACTTTACATTTTATTCTTATTGGTTTTAGAATAAAATTAAGAAAAGAATTTGGATAAACAAGAAAAATTTTTGATATGATTTACGTTATATAGACTAATAGTGGAAATATATCTATAATTATTAATACGTAAAACTGATATAAAATGGATGATTTTAACAAACTATTTAACAGAGGGATGTATATGGGTGCAGATTTTGACTTTGATAAAATAATAAACAGAAGAAATACAAACAGCATCAAATGGGATTATGTAGGTGCCAAGTATAAAAGGGACGATCTTATTCATCTCGGTGTGGCCGATATGGATTTTAGGTCTCCAGAACCTGTGATAGAAGCCATGCAGAAGATATTGGACTATGGGATATTTGGATATACAGGTATAAATGAAAGCTTTTTTACAAGCATTCAGCGCTGGATAAAGAAAAAAACCGGGATAAGTGTTCCAAAAGAATGGATTGTCTTTTGCCCTAAGGTTAATATGGCATCCAGTATCTGTGTAGACATATTAACAAAACCGGATGCAAAAGTTATAATAAACAGTCCGATATATAATCCTTTAAGAGAGGCGGTAACTAAAAACAACAGGAGATTGGTTGAAAGTCCGTTAGTTATTAACAACGGAAAATTCACTATGGATTTTGATTATATAGAATCAGTAACAGACAGTGAAACTGAAATGTTTATTTTAAGCAATCCCGATAATCCCAGCACCAGAGTATGGTCAAAGGAAGAACTGGATAGACTGGCTGATATTTGTATAAAAAACAATTTGATATTATTCTCAGATGAAATTCATTCCGATATTTTGGCGGATAGGGTGCAATTTTACAGTTCATTGAATTTGAAGCAGGATATCTATGACAGACTGATTTATGCTAGTTCTTTAACAAAAACTTTTAATATACCCGGAATAATTATTTCATATATGATTATTCCCAATATACAACTTCGCAATAAAGTTAAAAAAGAGTTAGACAGGCTGTCCCAAAACAGCCCTAATATCTTTTCCTTAGCAGCTATAGAAGCAGCGTACAATAATTGTGACGAATGGGTGAAAGAAGTTAATGCCTATATAAATGAAAATGATAAGTTTTTTAGAACTTTTATAAAGGAACATATGGAAGAGTTAAAGGTAATGCCAAGAGAAGGAACATATTTGCTGTGGGTAGATTATTCAGCACTTAATATAAGTGAAGATAAAATGTGTGAATGGTTTATCAATGATGCGAAAGTGGAAGTCCAAATGGGATCTAACTTTGGCAAGGAAGGCAGAGGATATTTTCGTGTTAATATTGCAGCATCAAGAAAATTGCTTTTGCAGGCTTTGAATAATATGAAGGATGCTTATCACAAGTTAAAGCAATGAAATTGAAACAATGGATATAAACAGAGTATTAAAATAATGTACTTAATACTATAGGCTTTTTGCTCATATGCAGTGAACTAATTATGCTTCTTTCAGGCATACAAGCAAAATATGCTTGTAGCTTGGAAAGGAGCTTTTATATTTAAAAAAATTACCAGAAAGTATAATGGGCTTATAGTTTTTTACAGCTATATAAGTAAAAAATTAATTATATAAAAAAATAATAAAAAAATATTTTCAAAAGCCCAGTAATATTGTAATTTATTATTATAAAAGATATTTTATGATGTGTTTTGCAATACCCTGATGCATCGTTTGGCAGCTATAATGCCTTATATTTAACGTCCGGGAGGAATAAATGAAAGAACATAAAATATACGGGTTAATTGAGAATTCACCTTTATTACCAAAACTTCCTGATAATATCAGCCAGATTTTATTTTACTCAAAAATCCAATGGAAACAGATATTGACTTGCTTATTGAAAAAGTATCGCAATTAAATGATCTAAATAATTTAATGCTAAAAAATATTAATTCAGGGTATTTTCGCTTAAGCAGGGAAATAAAATCTATAAAAGAAGCAGTTGTTTACCTTGGTATGAAAACCGTTCAGAATCTATTAATTATTCATATAATACAACAGCTTTTTTCCGGCGGAGAAGAAAAAAGGAACAGAATGTTTGACATGAAAATGTACTGGAAGCATGTATTGGGAACGGCTGTAGCAAGCTGTTTGGTATCTGAAAAATTAAAAAAAGGAGACAAGTATAAACTTTTTTCATATGGCCTACTTCATGATATAGGGATAACAATTTTAGATATTTGTCTTCCGGATTATATGGACAAAGTAATTGAGAAAATATTTAAAGGACTTCATCAGGTAGCAGCAGAACGGATAGTTTTGGGCGGAATAACCCATGCCGATGTAGGGGCTTGGATTTGCAGAAAGTGGAATATACGGGAAGACATAATAAATATTATAGAATTTCATCATACTCCTCTATATGCTCAAAGCGATAATGAGTACATAAAAATGTTATATGTAGGAGATGTGATAAGTAATAATTACTATCAAAGACTTTTAGGGCTTAACCCTAATTATGAAATGGATAAGCAAATAGCAATATCTTTAGGACTGACTGATGAAGATATCCGTGAAATGGTGGAAGAATTTCCGGCTGCACTGGAGCAGGCATGGATTATAATTGGATATTGTAATAAACTTTAGTGATAAGAATAACATATGATAATTGTCTTAAATTTAACCTTGTCCTGAGTTGGGATAAGGTTAAACTTATGTTAGAATATTTTAACTATGATTAAATAGGGTAATTTAAATATTGATACCGGATTATTTAAATTCTTATAATTTAAGATTTACAATTCGGTATTTAAGCATATAATGCTTTAGAAAATGAAAATTATTATCAAAAAATCGGTTGATTTTATTGACAAACTTTAAACAATGTGCTACCACTATATATGGATGTTAGGGGTGTCTAACATCCTAATTGGTTTCAGATATATAAGCGATCATCTTTATATATCAAATCGGCGTAAATATATAATGCATAGTATTATTCAGGGAGAGAGTTATGAAAATGAAAAATCCTGTTCAAGGCGTTAAGAGTTTGTATTATGCCAAGGACAATCAGAAATATATAATCGCAGATACGCCTGACATAGGCGTATTAAAGAGCTTAGGCATAGTTAAGAATGCAATCGTGTTTAAAAAAATGACCCATAAATTAGGTGGGCCTGTACTCCTTATGGTTGAATCC
Source organism: Herbinix hemicellulosilytica (assembly GCF_002904165.1). Lineage (GTDB taxonomy): Bacteria > Bacillota > Clostridia > Lachnospirales > Lachnospiraceae > Mobilitalea > Mobilitalea hemicellulosilytica. The sequence continues at coordinate 249,384 of NZ_CVTD020000010.1, forward strand.
AGTCAAATAGCTATAGGTAAAGACATAGCCGAAAAGATACTGGTAAGGGGGTAAGGGTATGGCTGCATGTCATGAGATAAACGAGGATCCTAAATTATATCAAAAATCGAATAAAATTTTACTGATGGGTAATCCGAATGTCGGAAAAAGCGTATTCTTTTCCAATTTGACCGGTATCCGTGTGGTAAGTTCCAATTATGCCGGAACTACAGTAAGTTATACGGAAGGAACTATGAAATTAGGCAATGAAACTTATACTTTAATAGATGTACCCGGTACATATTCACTTGAAGCGACTTCAAAAGCAGAAGAGGTTGCTGTACGTTTTATAAACAGTAATCCTGCTGCTATTATATGCGTTCTTGATGCCACAAATCTGGAAAGAAACATAAAGCTCGGGCTGGACATTCAAAGGTACAACATACCTGTTGTATATGCACTTAATATGGTAGATGTGGCAAAAAGACGCGGTTATGATATAAATTTACGTTTACTGGCAAGAGAACTTGGGGCACCGGTAATACCTACGATAGCCGTTAAAAACGAAGGAATAGATAAACTGACTGAAGAACTTCAAAAAATTTTAAACAGTTCTAAGACAACTTGCGGTAATTGTGCTTCCTGTCCGGGGTGTGCAAAACTGGGTATGAATACCTGGGACAGGGCCAGAGAAATTGCTGCCAGGGTTAGAATAAAAACCGAAGGAAAACCGTCTTTTTTAGACCGGCTAGGAAACAGTATGCTAAAGCCTTGGCCCGGAATTCCTATAGCACTTCTTACTATTATTGTGTCCCTTGGAGTTATTATAGGAGCCGGCAAGTTTCTGCAGGAGTATATTTTGGGACCTTTGGTCGGTGATGTACTTGTTCCGTTCTTTAAAATGATTATTTCCTATATAGTGTCTGAGGGTATTTTGCATAATGTTCTGATTGGGGAGTACGGTATATTTACCATCGGATTAGAATGGATTATAGAATCTATTCTGCCATTTGTTTTCTTGTTTTATGTTGTGTTTTCCTTTCTGGAAGACTCAGGAATATTGCCCCGCCTGAGTGTTTTGTTCGACAGTATCATGAGAAAAATGGGAGTCCAGGGCGGCAGTATGATAACAATTTTACTCGGTTACGGTTGTGCCGTACCCGCCATAATCGGTTCAAGAACCGCAACTACCAAGAAAGAGCGGCTGATGATATCTGCCATTGTTTGCTTTGCAGTACCCTGTATTTCTCAAACCGGTGCTTTAATCAGTTTATTTGCAGGATTTTCACCGATATTGCTTGTTTTGATGTTTTTGTTGTCATTTGCTGTAATGATGATAGTGTCATCGGTTTTATCCCGTATAATAAAAGGAAAAGTAGACCCTATGATTATAGAAATCCCCAATTTGCTTATGCCTAACGGAAAAGCATATGCCAAAAAACTAATGCTTCGTATGAAAAATTTCTTTCTTGATGCAGAAGTACCCATGTTAATATCCATAGTAATAGCTGCTTTATTAAAAGAAACGGGTTTGTTAGAGAAAATAGCAGTTTATCTTGAACCTATTGTCAGCGGATGGCTGGGATTGCCAAGAAGTGCCGTTATAGCATTGATATTAGGAATAATCCGCCGCGAGATGGCGGTAGCACCTTTATTGGAAATAGAGGGATTAACAGCCCTTCAGGCTTTTGTAGGTGGAACAGTGGCATTGCTGTATCTACCATGTTTATCGGTTTTCGGTATTTTGTCAAAAGAGTTTAATACCAAAACTGCTTTGGCCATATCTTTAGCCACAACCTTAAATGCCTTGCTGGTTGGAGGACTTATTAATCAGCTAGCTCATTTATTCATGTAGGTTATACAATGAAAAAATCAATCCGTATATCATGAAAAAGCCATAGATTAATTGAGTTTGTTTATGTTACAGAAATTCTTAAGTATCTGATTTGTAAGTTTTAAGGAATTCCTGCATGGCAAGAATAGAATCGTTGCTGATTACATGCTCAATTAAACATGCATCTACATCGGCAATATCGGCATTTATTTTAAGCACATCTATAAAAAACTTTTTAATTATATTGTGTTTTTCGGAAGTTACTTTTGCCAGTTTAAGCCCTTCAGGGGTTAAATATACTTCTTTGTATTTTTCGTTTATAACCAACCCTTTATTGGCAAGCGTTAATACGGCATTATTAACGCTTGCCTTTGTTACGCCTAATCTCTGTGAAATATCGGAAACTCTGGCGCCACATTTTCCTTCGGAAAGTTCATATATAGCTTCCAGATAATTTTCCATGGCATATGAAAGTTTCTCCATTATATCCTCCCGTATATTGAGGTGTAAAAGATTCAATTTAGTATAAAAAGACACAATAATAGTTAATGACTTAAGGGCCAAATTATGTATATAATTATACCATAATCTTTATTTGTATACAAATATAGTAAATAGTTAAAGGATTTTGACATAAAGCAGTTTAGATTACGGTGTTAATCACCGGGCGGGAAATATACGTTTACCAGTTCTTTTGAATGTACGTCGCAGGCATTTGACTTAATTTCATATCAGGATAAAGTTTATCTGTTAATGGAAGAATTTGATTATAATACAAAATATTACAGCGGATATTCCCTGTATCTTTACGAAAACGGAAAACCGGCTGACGGAAAAGCATTTTCTTTTACAATTGATGATTATAATATGGATATTGCATATGAAGATTCATAATTTAAAGACATAGAAACGTTAAGTTTATGGCTTTTATATAACAAAAGCAAATTAAAATTATAAGTACAAGTCTTGACTTGTCATATTGATTTAATTGTTTATAAGCAAATAACCGGTTAATAAAAAATTAACACCTGCTGTAGTATTGTGTTTAAACACAATTTATAGCAGGTGTTTTTGAGGGTGCATTATGGTTTTACCTTATGAGCTAAAGCTATCAATCAGTTCTTTTTACTGTTTTTTTATCGGTAAATCCGTGAGGGTCCCCGTCTCCGTATCCTTCTCTGCTGGCCATATCTTTTGAGGAAGTGTTCATGTCTTTGTCCTTAGCCCGTTCTTTATGATTTAGCCCTAATTCTTTCCGGTATCTTTGATCTGACTGTTTACTCATGGTCATCCTTTCATAAAATAGATTTAAATTACATTATTATAGTTTCATTTAACCGATAAAATTATTCATACAATTAGTATTTATTTTCCGATTCTTTTAAGGAGATAAGGTATGGCTTCTTCAAAGTTTACGCCGTACCAGCGGCCCTTTTTGTCTGCAAGCGTAAGTTCAATGCATTTGGCAGTATAGTCGGCGGCTACAGGTATAGCTTCCTTCCATGTAAGATTGTTGCCCATGGCTCCTACGAAGGTGCTGGCAAAGATGTCGCCTGTTCCGTGGTATACGGCATCTATTCTCTTATGAGGATAGTAGTAGTATTCGCCTTTTTCCCTGTCATAACCCATTACGCCGGTAGTGCCTTCATTGAAGCTAACACCGGTAAGGACGGATATCTTAGCGCCCAAATTTGACAGTTTAATTAGCATTTCTTTAATGTATTCTTCGTCATACTTCTCTTTATATTCCATTCCGGTCATGAAAGAAGCTTCCGTAATATTGGGAAGAATAATATCTGCTTTGGCGCAAAGGGTAGCCATCTTTGAAGCAAAAGCTTCATCAAATGCAGGGTATAATTTTCCGTTGTCTGCCATTACAGGATCGACAATTATTAAGTTGTCTTCGGTTTTAAACTCGTCAAATAAATTTGCTATTATTTCAATCTGATCTATAGACCCCAAATATCCTGTGTAAATGCTGTCAAAACCTATATTTTCGCTTTTCCAATGCTTTGTTATAGGGACTATTTCATCAGTCAGATCATGGAAAGTAAAATTTTTGAACATGGTATGGGTAGATAGTACGGCTGTGGGTATAATGGCTGTTTCAACACCCATGGCTGAAATAATAGGCAAAGCCACGGTAAGCGAACATTTTCCAACACAAGAAATATCCTGAATAGTTAAAATACGTTTCATAATTCTTCCCCTTTACAATTTATTTGCTTGTCATTATACTGATAAATGACCATAATAAAATATTCAAAATGAAGAAAATTAATATGTCCAGATGGAGGTAAAATGTTAACATATTCCTTTGAAAACCGGGGCAATGACAGCTTGTATGAATTCTTATATAAGCAAATAAAACATGATATAAATTCAGGAAAACTTATTCCCAATGAGAAGCTTCCGTCAAAACGGGCTTTGGCAAAACACCTGAATATCAGTACAATAACGGTTGAGAACGCATACAGTCAGCTGTTGGCGGAAGGATATATATATTCCGTTCCAAAAAGCGGTTACTATGTAAGCAACATAGTATCGGAAAAATATAAGCCTGATTATGATTGTCACGGTAAAACAGCAGATTTGCCGTCATTTAAGTTAATACAGAGGGATTTAACCACAAATTTGGCAGAAGATTATGAGATAGATTTTGTAAATAACTATACAGCTCCCGAAAATTTCCCCTTTACTATCTGGACCAGGTTAATGCGGGAAACTTTATCGGAAAATAAAGACAAGCTGATGCTTAAGTCCCCTTCCACGGGAGTATATGAGCTTCGCTGTGCCATTGCTGACTATCTGTATCAATTTCGTGGAATTGATGCAGAGCCGGATCAAATAATTGTCGGTGCCGGTACAGAATATCTATACGGCCTTCTAATCCAGCTGCTTGGTCATGACAAAATATATGCGGTGGAAGATCCGGGCTACAGAAAAATATCAAGAATATACGCAGCAAACAGGGTAAAATGCGTCTATATTCCGCTTGATGAGCAGGGTATAAATATCGAAGCGCTTGATAATTCGGATGCCGATGTGGTACATATATCTCCATCCCATCATTTCCCTACCGGGATTGTAACTCCGATAAGCAGAAGATATGAACTTTTGAAATGGGCATCAAAATCAAAAGACAGGTATATTATTGAAGATGATTATGACAGTGAATTCAGGCTGCTCGGAAAACCTATACCGGCACTTCAAAGCATAGACAATTCCGAGAAAGTTATATATATGAATACATTTTCAAAAAGCTTAGCATCTACAATCCGTATAAGTTATATGGTATTGCCGAAAACTTTGATGGAACGGTATAACAGGGAACTTAGTTTTTATGCCTGTACAGTGTCAAATTTTGAGCAGTATACTTTAGCTAAATTTATTGAACGGGGATATTTTGAAAAACATATAAACAGGATGCGAAACCACTACAGGAAAATAAGAGACGATATTCTTATTCACATTAAAAAACATTTGAAAGAAAAAAATGGGCGGATTATGGAAGAAAATGCAGGGCTTCATTTTCTATTGCAGGTGGATACAAAGTTTACGGATGAAGAATTGATTGCAAAGGCAGTAAAAAAAGGGATAAACATATCCTGCTTAAGCCAGTATTATCACAGCCGGGTCAATGCCGTACAAAACATTCTGGTAATAAATTATTCCGGTTTAAAATCAGAAAATATTAAAGAAAGCGTTTGTAAATTATTTGATATTTTTTGATTTTATTATGTGCTAAATTTGGGATTTCTTCATATTTATAATATAAAAAATTTTTTTATAGAATTAAACCAATTTCTCTGTTATAATTTCATTAATAAGGTATTAATACGGTTTTATAATAGCAATATGTTGCATTACTATTATAAAATGCTATTACTCGCTTACGATTACTGCGAATCTTGCGGGAGTTTCGCTAAGCGAAACTCTTCATTCATTTTTATGTTCCATAATAATTGAATACTACATAAAATGCGTAATATATAAATTATAAAGGCAGGGGGAATTATAAATGTGCGGAATAGTTGGATTTATAGGTGATAGGCAAGCTGCCCCTATTATACTTGAAGGGCTTACAAGACTTGAGTATCGCGGATATGACTCAGCAGGTATTGCCGTTCGTGACGGTGATTCACCTATGGAAATTGTTAAAGCCAAAGGAAGATTGAAAGTACTTTTTGAGAAGACTAACGGCGGAAATTCACTTTCGGGTAATTGCGGAATTGGACATACCAGATGGGCAACCCACGGTGAACCTTCCGAAGTAAATGCCCATCCTCATTACAGTGATGATTATTCGGTTGTTGCGGTACATAACGGTATTATAGAAAACTATCAGGAACTTAAAGAAAAACTTATTAAAAAAGGATATAAATTTTATTCCGGAACCGATACGGAAGTAGCCGTAAAATTAATTCATTATTACTATAATAAATATTTCGGAAATCCCATAGACGCTATAAACCGTTCCATGGTGCGTATAAGAGGTTCTTATGCACTGGCGGTTATGTTCAAGGATTATCCGGATGAAATATATGTAGCAAGAAAAGACAGCCCCATGATCATAGGAATTGAAAACGGTGAGGCTTATTTTGCTTCTGACGTTCCGGCAATTCTAAAATATACAAGAAATGTTTATTATATAGGTAACCTGGAGAGTGCAAGGCTTCAGAAAGGCAGTGTAACTTTCTACAATATTGACGGTGAAGAAATCCAGAAAGAAATTACTGAAATAAAATGGGATGCTGAAGCTGCCGAAAAAGCCGGATTTGAACATTTTATGATGAAAGAAATCCACGAGCAGCCAAAAGCTGTTTCGGATACTATAAATTCTTTGGTTTCTGACGGAAGAATAAATTTAGATAACGTCGGTTTATCAGACGAAGTGATTAAAAATATAAGCCAGATATATATTGTGGCATGTGGTTCTGCTTATCATGTGGGAGTTACGGCCCAATATGTTATCGAAGATTTAACCAGAATTCCGGTCCGGGTAGAAATTGCTTCAGAATTCAGATACAGGAAGCCTTTACTGGATAAGAACGGCCTTGTAATAATCATAAGCCAGTCGGGAGAAACTGCTGACAGCCTGGCTGCTTTAAGGGAAGCAAAAAATCTCGGAGTAAGGACTCTTGGTATTGTAAATGTGGTAGGTTCGTCTATCGCCAGGGAAGCCGATGATGTCCTTTATACCTTAGCCGGTCCGGAGATTGCTGTTGCAACTACAAAAGCATACAGTGCCCAGCTTATTGCCTGCTATGCTTTGGCAATTCATTTTGCAAAAGTAAGAGAGCAGATAGACGATAATGAATATAAGAATCTGATAGATGAGCTTTTGACTCTGCCTGATAAGATAAGCAAAGTATTGGATGACAAAGAAAGAATACAATGGTTTGCATCCAAATTTGCCAATGCCAAGGACGTATTCTTTATCGGGCGAGGAATAGATTATTCTATTTCCCTAGAAGGCAGTCTAAAGATGAAAGAAATAAGTTATATTCACTCTGAAGCATATGCGGCCGGAGAACTTAAGCATGGTACCATAAGCCTTATAGAAGACGGCACTTTAGTTATCGGGGTTTTGACACAGCAGGATCTGTATGAAAAAACCTTAAGCAATATGGTCGAAGTAAAAAGCCGCGGGGCTTATCTGATGGGTATTACTAACTACGGCAACTATAATATAGAAGATACGGTTGATTTTACCGTTTATATACCTAAAACGGATAAGCATTTTACAGCCAGTCTTGCAGTAGTACCCTTGCAGCTTATGGGATACTATATCAGCGTAGCAAGAGGGCTTGATGTAGATAAACCGAGAAACCTGGCAAAATCGGTAACGGTGGAATAGGTAAACTGGAAAAATTCTTCGTAGTTGTATAAATCAAATAAAGTTGATTCCAGGAAAATAAAGTTCGCTCTATAAAAATAAAGTTCGTTCCAAAATCCCGTAGCAGATGCAGGAGCAATCTTCATTTGCTGCGGGGTTTGCA